>JAJDVY010000043.1 GCA_022825885.1 Nitrospirales bacterium
GACCTCCCAGGGGTAGGGAAGCGGGTTGCCCGGGGCCTGCGACAGGGTGAGGATCACCTGCTCCGTGTCCCGGGACCGGTCCTCCAGACGGTCGTCGTTGAGAACCCGGATCGTCATCCGCTTGTAGCGCGTATTGGCCGGGATCGACGTGTCGAAGCAACTGCCCTGCACCGCGCCGTCCACCACCACCTGGTAGTCGTCCTCTACCTGCGGCTGCGGACTGTTCGTGGTGGACTGCGTGGCGTTGCCCGACATGCACACACGGAACGGCAGCTTCGACGAATGCAGACGCTCGGTGCGGACGTAGAAAAACACGTCCCTCATGCCCGAATCGGTCTCCCGGACCTCCTTCCCAACCTTACGGCCGGACGCGCCGCCCACAACCGCATTCTGTGGCCGGGGCGGAATGGTCTCCGTCCAGATCAGGGAGACCTCGGCGCGGGGTTGCGGTGTCACCACCGTAACCGATACCGGAGGGATCGTTATCGAGGTCGGGTAGTTCGTCGTGTCGGCGGAGGACTGGACCGCATGGCTGATCGTGGTCGAGCCCGCGCCCTCGCCGGTGACGCTAAACGTCTTCGGGATGTTCCAGGCGTTGGCGCCGCTGGGACTGAAGAGGAGCGCGCCGGGCCAGACCGTCGCGGTCGCCGTCGCGCCCGAGGTTGCCGAAATCACCACGTTGCCGGAGGGCGGGCTCTTCAGCACCACCGTGTAGGTGCCCTCCCCGTTCTCCTGCACCCTAAGGCGCTCCCTGGACACGGAGACCAATTCAAGCGGTGCTCCCACCATGAACACCGGCGAGAGGCCCAGCGTGCGTCGGATGTCGCCGGACGGCGCAGCCATCTGATTGATCGGGTTTGTACTCGTGCCCCACTGACCTTGTCTGACATTCGTGGCGCCGAGATATTCCGTGCTGTGCTTCGTCCCGCCGTTCGACCCTCCCGTCTGGGTGCCGGTCCAGTGTCTGCTGCCGGCTACGGCGTTCCCGTTCTCGTCGCGCGTGTCGCTTGCCATTTGCGCGTCCCAGGAGCCGTCCCAGAAGTCGTTGTAGTCGTCCGCGACCTTGTCGCCGTTCAGCCAGTAGATGGGCACGCCGGTGCCGGTGGTCATGGTGTTGTCGCGGGCATCGACCGTGGCGGTCGAGCCGACCATCCTGAACCGGCTGCTGTAGGGTCGGATGGCTGCACGGCCGTTTGCGGCCTCGTTCTGCACGAAGCTGTTGTAAGTGGCGATATCGGTCGGGGTCGCGTTGCGCGCTTCGGTGAGGAACAGCAGCCGGAACTTGGTGCCGGCGGCAATGGCGGAAGGCTTGAGCGCCCAGTTCTGGGGCACCGTGTAGGAGCCGTCGGCGTTGGCCGTCGGCGTCTGCGCAACGGCGGGAGTCGCGAGGCCCGCGAGCAGCGGCAGGCACAACAGCGCCGACAGCAGGCCCAGCCGCAGACGGCGGGTGGAAGCGGAAGACTCAGACGGAAAGGCGGACGGTCGGGAGCGGCCCCATGCCGGCGCGCTCATGGCCGAAGCCCCGACGCAGATGAGGTGGCTTGGCTTGGCTTGGCTTGGCTTGGCTTGGCTTGGCTTGGCTTGGCTTGGCTTGGCTTGGCTTGGCTTGGCTTAACCCAAGCCTATCATGCGGAGTGCCGGCCTCTATTGTCAAACCGCCCGTGCTGCCGACGATGCATGCCGAGACAATGCCCTGTCTTCCCGCCTGTCTTTCGCTTCCGATTGCCGTCATGGTCTGCCCTCCGGTGGGCGCAGGCACGGTCTCCGAGGTAGGCAGCCGCTCTCCCTGTGCCGATGGGTGATGCATCCAAATATAGAGATAGAGCATTAATTATGCCAACTGATCGTTCAGAAATCAAGTGCCTCGCCATTCTCAGGACGGGCGTTGACTGGATGAGGCAAAGGGGAAGATAAAGATAAAGGCAAAGACCCTGGATCCCCGATCGGGGTCGGGGATGACAGCAGGAGGGTCGGGGCCTGTCCTGGACTCGATCGAGGATCGGGCATGACAGGAAGAGGCCGTTGTCCTGGCGCCTGTGGGCGGGGCTGTGCCCCGGTCCCATCCCTTCCATTATAGGGGCGAGGACTGTCTGAGCGAAGCGCTTGTCCTGCCTGTCCTGAGCGAAGCCGAAGGAAGCGTAGCGAAGGAACTCTCAATCAGCGACCGACTACCTACAAAAAACAGATTCTTCACTGCGTTCAGAATGACAACCTTCGGTTTTTCTGGGGGCCCCGCCCGGGCGCCTCTGGTTTTGGGTCCTTTTGCCGAAACAAAAGAGCCTGTCCTGAGCAGCGCGAAGGAACCTCGTCGTGCGGGGGCGAAACCCCGCAGGAGAAAAGAAAGGAAGGGCGGGCACCCAGGCCCGCCCCTACTCACAGACCCCATGAGCCTGTAGGGGACGTGTCGTCCCGCGTCTTTCCAAATAACGCCCCCCCCAAACCCTGGATCCCCGATCGGGGTCGGGGATGACAGAAAGAGACAACGAATCTTGTCAACGAATTAGTGAACACATACAGGGATGACAGGAGGACAGGAGGGGACAGGACAGGAGGGGACAGGACAGGAGGAGAAAGGACAGGAAAGAAAAGGAAAGAAAAGGAAAGAAAAGGAGAGGATATAGGCCTGGAAACGGTCTTAATTTTTTGGGTCTGAGGAGTCCGGAGCTTTGCCGGTCTTTTCTTGAAGGGTTTCGTCTTCAACGTCAGGGTCGTCGAAGAGATCGTCCAGGGACAAGTCATCGTCAATGGGAGGATTGCCGTCGTAGATCAGGAATCTGCGATGGTGCCGATACGCTTCCCGCGTGAAGAGATACGGTTCAACCGCCGTGCTATCCCGATACGTGACGGCCTCGTCCAGTTTTACTCGTTGGTCAATGAAGCCCAGGAGGGCGATGGGGACCGCAACGGGGGAATTCACATAGAACAGGATATTGGTCACGGTCGTGACGCCCAGATTCGGCACGTCTCGTACCGTGCTGGGTCCGATGAACGGCAGAACCAAATAGATGCTTTCGTTCATCCCCCACACTCCCAGGGTTTGCCCGAAATCTTCATCATGGGCTTCGAGACCGAGAGGCGTGGCCATGTCCCAAATTCCCAGGAATCCGAACGTCGAGTTCACGAAAAACCGGGTTGAATCATCGAGTCCTTGAGACCCTTTTCCCTGAAGAAAGTCATTCAGGATGACGCTGGGATAGACCAGGTTATCGAAGAAATTGGAGACACTGTTTTGGACGGGTTGTGGAGTATAGGCGACGTACGCTGCGGTCGCCGGTTTGGCGATCGTACGATCGAGAAAGTCGTTGGCCCGGTAGATTGGTCGATTCACGGACTCAAGCGGGTCGTGATCCGCCGCCCCGGGCTCTACTGACGGCGTCACGGCGCATCCGGTCAGCGCGATACACACTGACCAGCCAATCGCCCACCACAGGATGGCGGCATTTCCGTTCGCTTTCACGATGGCATTCGCCATGCTTCTCATTAAACCGTCGGAGAGCCTGAGCGCCTTGAGTATGCGCTAGAGTCCTTCCGCGTTTTTTTTGATTTGGGTTTCCAGGCGTTCGATGAGGGTTGGGAATCCGTCTTTGCGCAGAATGCCTCCGTATTCGGTGCGTTTCAAGGCCAGGTCGCTGACGCCGTTCACGCTGACGCTGATGATTTTCCACTGGTCATGAATCTGGTGCAAGATGTAGTTGAACGAGATTTTCTCGCCGTCGGATTTCACAAAGTGGCTGGTGACCAGTTTGCGATTTCCTCTTTTCAGGGACGTTGCCGAAAGAATGGAGAATTGTTCTCCTCCATAATCCTTGAACCGTCCCGCGTACGTGGAAATGCTCAGGTTCCTGAACGTCTCGACAAAGGTGGACCGTTGGCTTGCATCGAGTCCTTTCCAATGTCTCCCGACGGCCAGCCGTGCGATCGTATCGAGGTCGTGCGTTTTTTCAATAGTCGCGGAGATGCCCTGATAGCGTCCCTTGTAGCCGAGATTGCGTCCTTCTTGCATGATGGCGATGATCGATTCCTGGAGTTCGGCGACGACCCGAACGGCGTCATCGTCATCGGCGGATGCGTTGACGCAGGCTCCCCACAGCACCAGGAAAGCGACGGCGCCCACGAGGGGCTTGTTCCAGAATTGCATCATGCGTTGGGCCGGTTCGATGATTTCAAGAAAGCCAATCCCCGCGCGATGCATTACCAGATTGTGTTTCCTTCCGGCAAGCAGAGGAACACGTCCGTGTACGGGCACACCGTCGGGCCGTGCCGGTCATGAAGCCTGCGGGGTAATACGAAACCGGATCTCGTCCGCGTGCGTATAGGCCGACAGTTCACTGCCGACGTACAAGCCGCACCGGTGGAGTCCGGGAGTCCATCCTGATTCAGGCCGGGTGATGATAAAATACCCGGTCTGGTCGCCCATGTTCATGATGACGTGGTCACGGGCCAACGGTAGCTGGTTCGCGTTCGATTGTGGCGTCTCGAGGAAACATTCGACGATGAGCGGCATTTCGTCATAGGAGGCGGTCACGAGCCTGAACATCAAGTAAATTTCTTCCTGGGTTTCCGGAAAGGTGTCGTGCGGCTCGATCGGAATAAATTCATGGGTGCCGGTGGGGCGATCGTCACGCATGACGCGATTCGCCGGGATAACGTAACGAAACATGCTGAAATCGGCGTCCCGCCCCATTAGGGATGCCCGCGTGTAGATCTGTTTCGCGGGGGTGAGCCGTTCGGTCGCTATTTTGTGATACAGCTCTTCTTCGGTCATCGGAACCGGGGCATCGGGGTCGACGGGGGGAAGCAACGGATTCTGTTTCGGTATCTCATCCGCGGGAATGTGTTCCTTCACCCGTTTGACCCACATGGCCAGGGTCGCCGTGTTCAGTACTCTGAGATCGGCTTTCGGCGGAACCTCCTTGGTCTGTTCATCAAATTCAAGCGCGGCGTCATAGAGGATTTCAAAATAGGCGAGGGCTTCCGTCCATTTTTCCATCTTCATCAGACAGCGGCCGATCCGAAAGAATGCGTCCGCATAGACTTCGTCGGACGGGTTCATCGCCGACATGCCTTCAAAGATCTTGATCGCTTCATCGCACCGGCCCAGCCCCAATAAGGTCATCCCGAGTTCATGCGTTGCAGCGTAATCGTCGGGTTTGAGGGCCAGAAGCTTTCGATAAATCGGCTCGACTTCCGCATAGCGACCCGCGTCGAAGAGTCTCCATGCGTCCGCGCGAATGGCGGACCACGCTTTGCGCTCCGCCGCGGTCCCGCCGGGGCTCAGGATCGGCTCGAAGCGCCGGCCTCGCTCTTTGGTGGCCCCGTAGATCACCGATCGCAGACTGTGGGCGGCCGCTTCTTCGGGAGATCCGGGTTCCACGTTTCGCAGCACGTGCTCGACTTCGTCGCGTGCCCCGCGGCCATCCAGGACGTCCAGCTTGGCCCGTGCGAGCGCCAACCGCCACCCCGGCATGTCCGGGATCATGGCCACGGCTTTTTTATACCATTCCAGGGATTCCTCCAGGCGATCGACTTTTCGGAGTTCCTGTGCCAGCCGGAGAGCGACGATGGGATTCTGCGCGTCCAATTGCGCGATCCGTTGAAATTCGGCAATGGCCTGCTCCTGTTGTCCAGACCGGAGCAAGACGCTCCATTTGGCCCAGCGGACTTCCAGGGATTCCGGGTTCGCGTCGAGTATGACGTCATAGGCTTCGACGGCTTCCCGGGGGCGACGGGACGCCGTGGTCAGAATATCCGCACGTAATTTTTGCAACCTGACGGTGTTCGGATGGTTTTGCAGCGCAGGATTCAGAAGGTGCAAGGCCTGGCTGGGGTTTCCGTCCATCCACTCGGCTTCCGCAAGTGCGGCGATCTCGTCGATCTCCTTGGCTCGTGGCTCGCCGGCAAATGCCTGTGTCGTTGCGGACCCGAGGAGCGCGACACAGAGCACGACTGTGAGGGAACTCCCCAGCCACCCGGCTCGTTGCCACCCAGCTCGTTTTTTGACGGCGTGTATCATCATGATGGAAAAACCATGGAGTGAAAATTTTGCACGAGACGCCTTTGTTTAATGTACCATAGCGTGAGGAACAGATGAAAGAACGCGGCGTTTCGAGAGGATACCCCCTGACTGTCAGCACCTTGCCATACTCGATGCGGACGCTGTCACCATGAAACGGATCCCCTGTGTTGTCTTGGTTTTCTGCCTTTGTCTGCCCGGCAGTTCGTCTGCCTCGTCCGGACAGACTGTGGAGCCTGAGCCGGAATCCCGCGTCTCACTGGCCATGGACGTGTTTCTCAAGAAACCCCTGGAACGGGTCTATGAAGTTCACGTTTATCTGACGAATCACAACCCTGATCCCGTCATTGTGAATCTCCGGGACTTGCCCTGGCTTCCCCCGAATGATGCCGGGTGGCTTTCGGCGTTTCGCCTGGATTCGCGACGGAGTCGCATGCAGCAGGACTCTTTCCCCGGCAAGTTCGGATCGCAAGGCATCCGGTTGGTCCCGGGCGAATCGGTTCAAGGCAAGCTGGTCCTGAACCAGTGGATGCCGACGTTATTGGAGGACGTCAGGTTGTTCGGTGTCCGGCTTGAGTGGGAGTGCGTCCATCCTTCTTTGCACTTGGTGTGCCGGGAGGATGCTCCCCGTACCATTGTTATCCCGAAAGACGATCCCGGCGAACCGGATGTGTATGCCGAGGATAAACCGGCTTGCAGGCGTTTGGAGCACGCGATCGGTCTCATCGAGATTCCCCAAGGCCATGAGTTGCTTTTTCTTCGCACCAATGAATCCGTCATGGCCGACCTGGATCAGGTGCAAGCCTTGCTCTACCAGGTCGATGACTACGTCCGGCAGTGCCGTCCGACGTGGACGAACAGTTGGGCCGTCGATTTTTTCGCGGAAGAGCGGATCGCAGGCTTTCTCAGGGATCGCGAGGGCCGGCGGTATTTTGAAAAGGGACTCTGGCAGCAGGCCAATATCGGACAGTACTCCAGCCAGATCAGGACGTTATACCGCTTTCCGTGGAACAGGAAGAAAGCTAACACCGTGTACCTGTCGGTCTACCGTGATTAGCCGGGATTCCATGGCTTTGGCTTTTGTCTGTCATCCCTGTAAATGTTCACTAATTCGTTGACAGAATCCCAGGCTTGATCTGAAACGAAGCCACGGTTTGGCTTTTCGCCTTTGTCTGTCATCCTTGACATTTTTAATCGAGGATCCAGTGTCTTTGGTTTTTCTTCGTCCGTGAAGCAACGAGCCTGGATCCCCGATCGGGGTCGGGGATGACAGCAAGAGACAACGAATCTTGTCAACGAATTAGTGAACACATACAAGGATGACAGAAGGAGCGGTCGGGCATGACAGGCAAAGACCCAAAGGCTCTCGAATGACCAAGCTATGCCAAAAGCTTGCGGAAATCTTCAATGGTTAATCCAGCGTCCCGGACAATACGAAAACCCGTTTTCTCCAAAGCGCGGACCGCATCCAGATGATTGACACCCGGCAGCTTGGGCATGGCTAGACGGCCAGTTCGATTTCTCGGACTTCAGCGTTCTCCAAGAGGTCTTCGACGACGCTGAAATATTCACGGATGGCGAGTTCGATATTGGCAAGAGCCTCGGCTTCGGTTTGGCCTTGGGACCAACACCCGGGCAAGCCCGGCACCGAGACGCTGTAGCCTTCGTCAGAGTGGCGAAGGGCGATCTTGTACCTCATAAGGACCTCCTTGCGTACGGCGCTCTACGGAGAACCATCATACTGCCAGACCGTTTAGAGTTCAAATGTGAATGACGCCCGAAAAACCCGTCCGGGCATCCAGCGTCGTTGTTTGCCGTCGCGAATGAAACAAGAAAAACAGGGCGGGCACCGCCCCTACGCGCAGACACCCCGATCCTGTAGGGGACGACCTGCAGCCTGCCCTGAGCGGAGCGACAGCGGAGCCGAAGGGTGTCGTCCCTCTGCCTTCCCAAACAACGGAGGAAACCCCAAAGACACTGGATGCCCGATCGAGCCGGGCATGACAGAAGGGGTTGTCGCCCTTGCGCTTTCTTCCGTCGCCCTTACGCTTTTCTCCGTCATCCTCGATCCTCGATTAAGAACGTCAAGGACAGGCTATTCGTAATCGAGGATCCAGTGTCGTTGCCTTTTGCCGTTGTCTTGGCGCCTGCGGGCGGGGCTGCGCCCCCGGTCCCGTCCATTCCATATGGCGGCGAGGACTGTCTGAGCGCAGCGAGTTCCGCAGCCCAAGTAACAGGGACCGGGGCAAAGGCACCCCCTCTTGGGGGCCCCGCCCGGGCGCCACTGGTTTTGGGTTCTTTTGCCGAAACAAAATGGCTTGTCCTGAGCTTGCCCTGAACGGGCCTTGCGAAGGAACCTCGTCGCGCGGGGCCGAAACCCCGCAATCCTCCCCTCGTCGTGTGGGGGCGAAACCCCGCATGCAAAGACAAAGACACTGGATCCCCGATCGGGGTCGGGGATGACAGAAGAAAGGATCGGAGATGACAGAAGAAAGGGTCGGGGATGACGGAAGAAGACTCAAGGCCATGAAAAAGACATGGCGGCATCTCGATTCGCGCTTTGCATTGAAAGCGGAGAGTGTGAGGATTTGGAGAAACGGGTCGAGAGGGCTATCCGGCGAGCGAGGGGTTGCGAGCTAACGCGTCATCGATTTCCTGGATAATGCGCTGGGCGGCTGATTTTTTATTTGAGGCGTTCAGAATGGGTCTGCCGACAACCAGGAAATCTGCCCCAAGTTCTATGGCTTCAGCGGGAGTGGTAAAGCGTTTGTGGTCGTCCGCACCGGTGTTCGACGGACGGATGCCCGGACTGACAATAAGCTTATCCTGCAGGGCGTCATGGCTTTGAAAGACGTCCTTGCAGGCTTGAATCGCTTGTCCTGACACAATCAGGCCATCGCACCCCGCATCAATCAGCGCCTTTCCCGTCTGCACAATATACTCAGCATCACTTGATACTCCCGACGGAGCGGTGCCATCGGTGTCCGCACGTGAAAGCGTTGTGCTTGACAGTAACGGGACGCCGAGAATTTTTGGGCAATCGCTTTCCCCTCTTGCTTCTACGGCGGTCTGGATGACTCCGGACTTGATCGTATGTTCTGCCGGACCGCCTAACGTGATCAATGTAATACGGTGCGTCGCGCACACTCGTACAAATCTCGTGATGGTGTTGCCAATATCCCCGGACACCTTCAAATCAATAAAGATGCCGCCTTGTCCGGAGCGTGTACTCTGCAATGTCTCAATAAGGTCAGGTATGTTTCCCGCGACAATGAGTTCGAGTCCGATTTTGAAAAACAAGACGTTATCCAGCTCTTGGACCAAGGCAATCGCCTGCTCATGGTCCGGAACGTCCAGTGCGACGATGAGACGATCCTTTCCACGATTCGTCTGCATTGCGCCATTCGTGCTCATTATCGTCACACTTGTCGGGAGCGGGGATTTTGGGGAATGCCTGATGCGTGGTTGTGGATTGAACGAATTGTCCCGTGCTCCGGAATGAGCGACGGGCCGGCAAAAAAATATTGCTTGTAGCTTGCCTGCATGTGAGCAAGGACTGTATCAATAGAAGATTTTGCCGTCAAGACGGTCGCTCCCTCTTTTTTTTGACTTGAGCGGGGGAATGGGTTATAAGCACAGGCCCTTTGGAGGTTCTGGTTCCCATTTCCATGCTTCTTTTTTCTTATTGCCATGCCGTTGATTCTTTGCGCCCTCATTATTGTGATGCTGTTTCCTGCGCTGCCGGTTCTGGCGGAGGCGCAGAAGAGTTCCTCCCTCACCCCTTCTGTCATTCCCGACGTTAGTAATCGGGAATCCAGAGTCGTTCTCTTAACAGACGAAGACAAAGACGCTGGATCCCCGATCGGGTCGGGGATGACAGAGAAAACAGTGGGGATGACAGAGAAAACAACGACGAGAGAAAAAGAAGAGGATGGAGAGAGAGGGCAGGAAAGGTCCGGAGATTTGGTTCTGTTCACTCCAGAGGCGTTGCCGCAGCCGTGTGGGGATTGCGGGTTGCAGTATTTTCCTCCGTCGTCGGAGGGAGGAGAGATAGGGAAAGACAAAGACACTGGATTCCCGATTACTAACGTCGGGAATGACAGAGAAGGGGTTGAAGGGAGAGGGAGTGAAGAGGCCCCTGCCCTTCTCCCGGAAGGAGAGGGAGGGCAGGGTGACGGAAGGGGAAAGGGGGAAACGCGGCGGATGTCGGTCAATCAGCTTGTGGAGGTGGCGCGAAGGCTGGTGAAGGAAGGGCAGTTTCCTCAGGCCCTGCAGATTTTGCGGCCGTTGGCTGAGGCTCGTCCTGCTGAGACGGAGGTCCAGTTTCTGTTGGGCACGGCGGCCAGCCGGCTGTCCCAGGCCTCCGGGTTGAACGAGGACCAACGGTTCGCCCTGCTCGACGAGGCGATTGCGGCGTACCGGTCCATCCTGATCCGCCGGCCCGAACTGGTGCGCGTGCGCCTGGATCTGGCGTTGGCCTTCTTTTTCAAGCAGCAGGATGGCCTGGCCCGCGAACATTTCGAGCGGGTGCTGGTCGGCGAACTGCCTGAGCCCGTGGTGGCGAACGTGAACCGGTTTTTGAACGTGATGCGGGCCCGTCGCCGGTGGAACGGGTATTTCGGGTTCTCCGTTGCCCCGGATACGAATATCAATGCCGCGTCGGATGCGTCCATCATCTATATCAACGGCCTGCCCTTCCGCCGGGGCCAGACGGGTCGCGCCAGTTCCGATATCGGCGTGGTGGGCTGGGGCGGCGGCGAATATCAGTATCCCCTGACCAACCGCTGGCGCCTGCGGACGGGGGTCAACGTCAACCACCGGGAGTATAAGGGCAGCCAGTTCGACCAGACGTTTATCAGCGGCTACGCGGGGCCGCGCTGGCTGATCACCCGGAATACCGAAATGAGTCTGTTGGCGACGGCCAGCCAGCGCTGGTGGGGCGGTAACAGCTTCAACTATGATTTCGGGACGCGCCTGGAAGTGGAGCACCGGCTCTTGCCGGGTCTGTGGCTGAGCGGACGGGCCTCCTGGCAGGACCGGAAATACCAGCAGCAGCGGGGGTTGGAAGGGTCGCTCACGGTGGTTTCCCTGGGGGCGTCGTACGTGCTCCTGCCGACGGTGCGGGTCAATTCACAGGTCGGCTATTCGCAACAGGGCGCGCTGGCGCACCGGTGGAACAGTACCGGGTACTGGACGCGCGTGGGGACGAACGTGGCGCTGCCGTGGGGGTTTACGGTCGGGGCCAGCGCCGAGTTCCGGTGGGATGAGTACGAGGACGGGTGGTTCCCCTTCACGCTGGATAATTCCACTCCCCGTGAAGACCAGACCCGCATCCTGCAGGCCACGCTGCTGAACCGCGCGGTGACGGTGTTCGGCTTCAGCCCCCAGGTCGCCTTCTCCAACCAGGTCCGCGAATCCAACGCCCAACTGTGGGACTACACCCGCAACCTCGTCGAAATGCGCTGGGTCCGCCAGTTCTAGTCCCCCTCCCGTCCTGCCCGGCTCGATCGGGCATCCAGCGGTCCTTGTCATGCCCGGCTCGATCCGGGATCCAGTCTTCTGTCATGCCCGACTCGATCGGGCATCCAGTGTCCTGTCATGCCCGACCCCGATCGGGTATCCAGTGTCGTTGGTTTTGTCTGCGTTGTTTGGAAAGGCACGGGACGACACATAGGTCGTCCCCTACAGGATCATGGTGTCTGCGTGTAGGGGCGGTGCCCGCCTTGTTTTCTTGTTCCTTGCAAAGGAGAAAGACCCTGGATCCCCGATCGGGGCCTGTCCTTGACGTTCTTAATCGAGGATCGGGGATGACAGAAAGAGACAACGAATCTTGTCAACGAATTAGTGAACACATACAGGGATGACAGGAGAAGGGCCGGGTGAGGAGGGACAAATCTTGTGAATCAGCGAACGAGTTCGTCCTGAACGATCGACGGCCGTTTTTCGATCAGCGCAAGCAATACTCGGGCCGGTCCTTCAGGACGGCGGCGACCCTGCTCCCAATTCTTGAGCGTTCCCAACGGCACACCGATGCTTTTGGCAAAGGCCGGTTGTGACAATCCTGTCTTGCCACGGATCGCCATGACGTTAGGCTCGGGCACCTCAACTTCATGGACCTTGAACCCATCGCGTGCGCCGTTCAGGTAGGCTTGGGCCTCCTCAAGCCCGGTCATGATTTTATCGAATGGTTTTCTCATTGGCGTCTTCTGTAATCCTTAACCATTTTCTGTGCGGCAGCGATCAGCGCGGTTCGTTCCCTGGCGCTGAGATTTGCCTTCATCCCGGCCCCTTCCTGTTGTCATGCCCGGCTTGATCCGGGGTCCAGCCTGCTGTCATGCCCGGCTCGATCCGGCATCCAGCGTCCTGTCATGCCCGATCCTCGATTAAGAACGTCAAGGACAAGCCCCGATCGGGCATCCAGGGTCTTTGGTTTTTCCTCCGTTTTTTGCCAAAGCACGGGACGACACACAGGTCGTCCCCTACAGGATCATGGTGTCTGCGTGTAGGGGCGGTGCCCGCCCTGTTTTCTCGCGACGGCGAAAGACTCTGGAATCCTGCTAAAGACATACGAGAATGCCAGCAAGGGCTGCTGCTTGATGCCGTGACGTTCGTGTTCGTCATCCTTTACCGGGCCAACGGTCGAGCGGAGAGAACTTCGTCCTGGCGGAGAGCTTCGAGTGCCGAGGCGGGGATGGCGGTGACGGTAATGGTTTCCCCTACCGCGTTGAAGACTTCGATGGAGTATCCTTCTGTGCCATCCAGGGCAACATGGTGCTCCACCAGCTTCACGACGTCGCCACGACACAGCCGGTACTGCGGCAAATCAACGGTTAGGGCCGCTTCTGTATACGGTTCAAACTTCATCAGGTTTTCCTCTTGTCTGGAATGAGTGTAACGAACTTCGTGATGCCCGACAAGTGTTCAGTTATCCAAATCGTGCGAACGGCCAAGGTCCCGCCATTTGGTCCGGTGAGTGTCCCGCGTATCTCATAATATTGGCCAAACTGGTTGGATTCCAGCAGTTGTGCATCCAGCGTCTTGGGGTTACATGCGGGGTTTCGGCCCCACACGACGAGGTCCTTTTGTTTCGGCAAAAGGACCCAAAACCATTGGCACCCGGGCGTGGCCCCCAAGAAAAACCGAAGGTTGTCATTCTGAACGCAGTGAAGAATCTGTTTTTTGTAGGTAGTCGGTCGCTGATTGAGAGTTCCTTCGCTAGGCCCGTTCACTTCGTTCAGGGCAAGCTCAGACAGTCC
>JAJDVY010000036.1 GCA_022825885.1 Nitrospirales bacterium
AACGTTTACTCCATACCATTTTTGCATTGGGGACTCTGGCCTTGGCCGGTTGGGGGGGGGGAATTACCCCCCCCCCCCCCCCCCACCTACGCTTAACGATGCTCGGATCCTGCCACACACGGCCATAGAGCTGGCGGCAACCCAAGTAAGCGGACACAAGCCGCGCTTTACGGATACGGGGATTGTCCAATCGTCTCATGCCGATTCCACCTCATACGTTCCACCTTACATAACAAACGATATGGTATCCGTCACGTTTGACCGTATGGAACCCAGTGTGACGTTGACCACGACGGACCAGAATGACAACAGCTATACATTCGACTCCAAGACCCAAGAAACCGAGGAGTTATTGCAAAAACGCTCACTCCCCCCTTCTCCGATTCGCCGACACCACTTACGCGACTGGACCCTCTTTGACTATCGGAAAACCGGCACTTCGGCGGCTTACGTGTCAGTCAGTTGGCACAACGAAGATCCCACGGACTACCTGGCCGGTGGCTACTGGATGCATCTGGAAGGAGATCTTGCCACGGATTCGATTACGGGCGTCAACATGGGAGCGTTTATTGATGGTCCTGAATTCTCCAGCGCTCCAAGCTTGCCTATAGATGGAACCGCCACGTACAGAGGCCGTGCGGCAGGCCTGTACTCGTATACCTACGGGCCCATGTGGCAGGATCTCGGTGATCCTCGTCTTTTGGATGGACTCAAAGAAACAGGAGAGTTTTCCGGTGTTGCCACACTCACAGCCGACTTTGCGGCCAGCACCATCCACGGATGCATAGGCTGTGTCGAAAACCTCGAATCAACAGGGGTCATCAGCGTCGATCCGACCGTGAATAGGACCGAACTGTATACCAACCTGAGCTTGGTTTCCATTAAGTTTGCGCCGACTCCCATTAACCCTGATGGCACGTTCACAGGCACAGAGGTCGCAGTCGTCATAGGCGATCCGGTGCTGAGCCCATTCCCTTTCACTGACGTGCAAGGCAATTTGCCTGTTTCCAATGCCCAGGGGTCTTGGGGAGGGCAATTTTCGAACCGTCCTGCTTCTGATGGCTCTGGCGACCCCCGTCTTGTGGCGGGAACGATAGGTGCACAATTCAGTCACCCGGACGGAAGCCAAGGCACGTTCGTCGGGAATTTCTTTTCTACCAAGGTCATCTCTCAATAAACTTGGCCTGCAGATGCACTGAACATATAGCCGTTTTCTTGACACGCTTGGGAGAGGCTCGTAAGATGGTTTTTGTAGGAGGTTTCCTCCACGTTGACTATCTTTCGCACAACGCCTTCCCTGGTTTCGCTCGTTCGTAGCTCCCTGTGGCATAGTCGAAAAGGTCGCGCGGTCTTCGCGCTGCTCGTTCTGTTTTTCTCCTGTCACGTCGATCTCTCCCGGGCCGAACCTTCCCTGGTGGTCACCGCCGCCTATGAAGGCGTCATCAATCCCGTCGCAGCCGAATATCTTCACGAAGCCATTGCCCATGCCGAGCGGGAACGCGCCCAGTTGCTCGTATTTCAACTCGATACGCCCGGAGGGCTGGACACGTCGATGCGTTCGATGATCAAGGATATGACCGGGGCCCAACTGCCGATTGTCGTCTACGTGGCCCCAACCGGCGGGCGGGCCGCGTCGGCCGGCGTCTTCCTTACCCTGGCGGCGCACGTGTCGGCCATGGCGCCGGGGACCAACATCGGCGCGGCCCACCCCGTGGCCATGGGGGGCGGGGAAATGGACGAGGTGATGAAGGAAAAAGTGGAGAATGACGCGATCGCCTATATCCGGTCGATTGCGGAACGCCGGGGCCGGAACGTCGAATGGGCGGAAAACGCCGTCAGGAAAAGCGTCTCGGCCACCGCCACGCAGGCCCAGGAACTGGGCGTGATTGATCTGATTGCACCGAACCTCAATGACCTGTTGCGGCAACTCGACGGACGGGAACTCTCCCTCGGTGAACACCCCGTCACCCTTCAGACCCGGGACGCGCGCACGAGCGATTTTCCCATGAGTTGGCGGCTCGAAACCATGAAAGCCATCAGCGATCCGAATATCGCCTACGTGCTGATGACGATCGGCACGATCGGGTTGATCGCGGAACTCTACAGCCCGGGCGCGATTCTGCCCGGCGTGGTCGGCGCCATCAGCCTGATCCTCGCGTTCTATTCTCTCCAGTCCCTTCCCGTAAACTACGCGGGGGTCCTCTTGTTCATCCTGGGCATCGTCATGTTGATCCTAGAAGTCACCGTCACCAGTTACGGAGTATTGGCCATCGGCGGAGTCACGGCCATGGTGCTGGGGTCGCTGTTTCTCTTCAACCAGGATTTCCCCTATTATCAGCTCTCCTGGTCTGTTATGCTTCCCGTTATCGCGTTGGCCGTCGGGTTTACGTTGCTGGTGGTGAATTTCGGGGTGCGTGCCTTGAGACGGCAGACGCCCACGGGCAGCGAAGGCATGATCGGCCGCGTTGGATCGGCGAAAACGAACCTGACGCCGAACGGACAAATCGTGATCCAGGGTGAGATCTGGGACGCGGTGAGTTCGACGCCGGTCACCGAAGGGCAGCCCATTCAAATCACCCAAATTGAGGGCCTCACGGTCCACGTGAAACCCCTCGAATCGGAAAAAGAGGGGCACTAACCAATGGATTTCAGTCCCATGATGCTGTTCATCCTGTTGTTTGGGTTCATCATCCTGATCTCGAAAGGGTTCTATATCCTGCGCGAATACGAGCGCGGCGTCATTTTTCGGTTCGGCCGTCTGGCCAAGGGCTTGATTGGCGTCAATGGCCCCGGCGTCGTTGTCATCATCCCGTTCATCGACAAACTGGTTCGCGTAAGCCTCCGCACCGTGACCATGGATGTGCCCCCCCAGGACGTCATCACAAAAGACAACGTGTCGGTCAAGGTCAACGCCGTGATTTATTTTCGCGTGGTGGATTCGGAAAAAGCCATCGTCGGGGTGGAGGACTATTATTATGCCACCTCCATGATCGCCCAGACGACCCTGCGGAGCGTCCTGGGCCAGAGCCAGTTGGATGACCTGCTCTCGAAACGGGACGAAATCAACGCGGACTTGCAACGGATCATCGACCAGGCGACCGAACCCTGGGGCATCAAGGTATCCGCCGTGGAAGTCAAAAACGTGGACCTTCCCCAGGAAATGCAGCGCGCGATTGCGAGGCAAGCGGAAGCCGAACGGGAACGACGGTCGAAAGTCATCCATGCCGAAGGGGAATTCCAGGCTTCCCAACGCCTGTCCGACGCGGCCAGCATCCTGAGCCGGAATCCGGCCGCCTTGCAATTACGGTATCTCGAAACCATCATGAACGTCGCCGGCGACAAAAATTCCACAATCCTGTTCCCCGTGCCTATTGACTTGTTGAGCCCGTTCCTGAAACACGTGGAAGCATCGGATGCGCCGCCGAAGTAGGGACCAACGATCGTTGGTCCCTACGGGCTCCACCACTACATGAGTCACCTCACGTCATGAAACGTCTGTTTGCAGTCATCGGCCTGGGTCGATTCGGATACAGCGTCGCGGAATCGTTGGTGCAAAAGGGCTGTGAAGTCCTGGCCATCGACAGCGAAGAAGCAAAGATTCAAGCCATCAGTGACATCGCGACGTTCGCGGTTCAGTGCGATGCGACGGATGAGCGCGCGCTGAAAGCCGTCAGCACCCAAAACGTCGACGTGGCGGTGGTGAGCATCGGCGAAAACATCGAGGCGAGCATCCTCATCGTCCAGACGTTGCACGAAATGGGGATCGAGTCCATCATCGCCAAGGCCGTGACCAACGTTCACGGGAAAATCCTCAGCAACCTGGGGGTGACCGAAGTGATTTACCCCGAACGGGACGCCGCGGTCCGGCTCGCGCACCGTCTGGTTTCGCCCGAGGTGTTGGATTACCTGGAACTGGCGCCCGGGTACAGTGTCGAGGAAATTGCCGTGCCGGACCGGTTTTCCGGCATGAGTATCGAGGAAACCAAGATCCGCGAACAGCACAACCTCAACATCATCGGCATCAAGAAACAGGTCAATCGCATGATCAAGGGCAAACTCAAGAAGGAAGATACCTTCAATTTCACTCCCTCCCCCAGCGATATGATCGAAAAGGGCGACATCCTGGTCATGATCGGGAAAGAGCATGACCTGGACGGATTCAGCAATTCTGAATAAAGGAACCTCTGATTAAATCAGGGGTTCCTAAACCGCATCACGAGGCGACGCCCAGACCAAGCTCGTCGCGGCTGTTCCCCTTCTTTGCCCGCCCTCCATTACCGTCATGAAACTGCAGGATAACCACCAAGCTCTTCTCAGCGAATTCCGCGAGAACCTGGAAGCCTTTTATGCCGAGCTGAAGCTGGCTCCGCCCTATGATAGCGTCGAAAAAACCCTGCGTTGTCTCTCCGACCTGTTCAAGGCCAAGACAGCCGAGGAGCAGGCGCAAGTACTCGGCGATGATGCCTTGAAATGGCAACTCCACGTCCGGGCTTTTGTCGATGCCGGCCTGCACAAGAAACACCGTGGCATCATTACCGGCCTCGCACGCACCGATGCACTTGAACAGTTCCCTGAGTCCTTGCGATATTTATTGGAGCCTTTTCGATCCTGAATATGGCTCTCCCCTGTGAGGCCTTTTTACAACAGTGCTATTGACTTTTTACATCAATATCAATAACGTGCAAATTCAGTTTTTCCACTATCATTATATTTCAAGCAGTTACAAAATATTCACCCCAAATTTATTTGGCCTCCAATTTGCATGGTATTAAAAGACGGCTTTTTTATGGAATATTTATTCCAATTCAGAGAAGCAAAACGACATGTTCGGACAACAGCAACAGACGATTGAACAAACGATCTCCGCATCCGGAGTCGGGCTTCATTCGGGACGTCCTTCGAAGGTCAGTCTTTCCCCGGCACCCGTGGACAACGGCATTGTGTTCCGACGGAAAGTCAATAGTCACGTCGAGACGTGCCAGGCGTCGATTCGCAATCTCAGATCGACGGAACTGTGCACCGTGGTCGGGTCCAACGGGTTCCAAATCCAGACGACCGAGCACGTGCTGTCTGCGCTCTGGGGGTTGGGCATCGACAATGCCTTCATCGATATCGATTCTGAAGAAGTTCCGGCCATGGACGGCAGTGCGGCGCCCTTTGCCAAGCTCATTCGCCTGGCGGGCGTACTCTCGCAGGAACGTCCTCGAACCTATATCAAAATTATAGAACCCATTCATATCGGTGACGGCAGCCGCGGGATTTCCATTCTGCCCTCTCCATTCCCCAGGATCACCTATACGATCGACTACGATCATCAGTTGATCCAACAGCAAACGTATGAACATGAGTGGTCGACGGTGGATTTCGAGGCCAATATTGCCCATGCCCGGACCTTTGCATTTTCGCATGAAGTGGAGGCCTTATGGGCTCGCGGATTGGGACAAGGCGGGTCTCTGGACAATACCATCGTGTTTTCGGACACCGGCATCATGAATGAAGAGGAACTTCGCTACCCTGACGAATGCGTTCGCCATAAGGTGTTGGACCTCATTGGCGACCTGTCTCTCTTGGGCATCCACGTCATCGGTCATATTGTCGGTACCTGTTCGGGCCACCGCCTCCACACCGAACTCGTCCAGGCGATCCTGGAGAACCCCGAAGCCTGGACGCTGATGGGTCCCCCGGAGAAGCATGTCAGCGAACTGGCCGATCTTATCGGACAAGATGACATTCATGCCGTGCCGGTTCCGGCCAACGCGGCCTTCTGATTCCCTCTTCACAATCACTCCCCCCTTGAGGGGGAGTCGGGAAGACAAGGGCACCGCCCGCAGTCGAACCGGCGGGGGGAATCGTCACGAAAAGCCGGACTTCCGTTGAGTTCTCAAGAGGAGGATGGTAGTGTGGCGGGATGGTGCCACGTCGCGTCCCGTATCTCGTTCCGCTACCGGTCTTCTTCCTTTGGTTGCCTGTCGTGCTTCTCGCCGCAAATCCGGTGGCCGCCCCCGTACCGGGCTTTCAGGGGATTCCCTGGGGGAGTACGTTGGCTGAACTTCCTCAACTTGTGCTCGTCGAGCCTGACGGTCGCGTCGGCATATATGGATACAAGGAAGGCCCGCCGCGTTTTGCGAACGGACCGGTGGAAGCCATCAAGCTCTATGCCATCGACTCCCAATTTGCCCGGGTGATGATCCGATACCAAACCGAAGAAACGCACAACCGGATCAAGCAGGCGTTGGAGTCGGAATACGGGAAACTTCAACACAACCGCGGCTCGATGATCCGGGGGCTGAACCAGGAATACTCCTGGCGTCTCGAGGAAACCGAAATCAGTCTCAGTTACCGGGAACTGGGAGAACGCGGATTACTGATGATTCAGAGCCGTATCCTGGCGCCGCGTTTTCTCGACCTGTTGAGCGACCACACTCACTAGCACTAGACCGCAGCGTCAGAGAGCTACTCCTCAATCCGGCTCCGGGCTTCCAGCACCTTCCGCACCACCACTTCGATCCCTTCTTCATCCACAAACGGGGAGAGGATAAACGACTTCAACGCCACGATCGGTTCGCCATAGTCCGAGGTGCGATAGCAATCCGTTAAGGATAACACCGCACCCCGGCCTTCCATCGCCTCTTGATGGACGTATTGGAACACCTTCCGGTTGTACTCATTGTGCGATTGCAGCATCTCCCGGCAGGCCACGTCCGAACGTTCCGCTTTCTTGATCCGGAAGGTGTCGATCCCGCGAGGATAGACCCGAAACAGCGTCACCGGGCCGAAATTCTCCCGATTCAGGACCGTGGTGCTGTCATTTCCCTCCAAATGTTCGCGGAGTAATTGTGACATCTCCACAATGTGGCCGATAATGACTTGGAGGCCCTGCTTCCCAAATAATTTCATATTCGCCAGGGCCGCAAGAATCCCCCCGCCCGCACGGGAAGTCTCGACGGTATACATCCCCGGCCGATGAGCGCCGAACTGATACAGATACGGCATCTGCTCTTGAGGCCGGTGAATCAATTCCAGGTCGTCTCGATCCCTGAACAGCACCAGACTCGAGATATACGGGGCAAACCCCGACTTGTGAAAATCGATTCCCACGCTGTCAGCCAGAGACAAACTATGGATGGGAAGGCGGGCCCCCGCCAACGCACGAAGAGTTCGTGGCCGGAATCCTAAAGGGTTCCGCTCAAAATCATAGTCGTTGAACACCGACCATGCCCAGCCGATCACGGCATCAGCATGCACGTGGGGTTGGTACGGAAGTTGAAATTCTTCCACCAATTCATCCCGCACGGCCACGACCGCGGCCAGGTCGTCGAGTCCAAAGGCATCGGTCGTCCCCATGGTGACGACAATCGCGGCGATTTTCCCCCCTCGTTGAAGGACTCCCCGGGCTTGCTCCCGAAACACCTCGACGTCCATGGCGTTCCGTGAGTCCGTCGGAACCGTCATGACGCTCTGCGCTCCGAGGCCCAACCACCCGGCAATGTTGTAGCGACAGTAATGGCTGGCCTCGCTGGCAAAGATGACGGCTTCCTCCCGCACCCCCGAGGCCATGGCGCCGGGAATCGCTTTCTCCAGTCCGATCTTGACACCGTAGAGCGTCGTACCTGTCCCGCCGAAGGTGAACACTCCCCCGGCACGTTCCGGCACGTATCCCACGAGACGCGAGGTCATCGCCACCATCTCCACTTCCGCCAGGGCCAGACGATGGCTGTATTCATCCCACCCGAGATTGGGGTTATACAAGGAAGCCAGGAGAACCCCGATCAATGAGGAGATGGTGGGCGGAGGGATCACGTTCTGTTGCGTATGAGGATGTCCGGGAATGGTCAAACCCGAGCAATACGACACCAGTTCGGCCGTGACGTCCTCGACGCTCATGCCGTGATCGGGCAGACTTGCATCTCGAGCCTCGTCGTAGTCCAGGGGCATGCGCTGCCCCAGAATGGGGCGCTCACTCTTCAATGCGTCCACGGCATCCATCGCGCGCATGACGCTATGGACAAAGTAGCTGTCGTGGACACGATTGGAAACCGGCTGCGGAAAACAGACGCGAATCCTGGCCAGCAGGTCGCGGTACGGTGCGGTCATACCCTCTTCCCTCCTTGAGGAGATCGTGGATGAGTAACATGCAACATCACGGGGCAATCTATTGTATCACGGAACGCCCCGATGGTTGACGACTCGACACCATCAGACACCGGGGCCGGCCTCGTTGACGCACGGGGACCCGATGGCGCACCATGAGAGCACCCTTGACCCGGACAGAAAGTCGCTCGTGCCACCCTCCCCCGAAACCTTTGCGATCAATTCCGACTGCCAGGTCTCCGTCGAACACGTCGGCTTGGGCCGGCATAAGGTCGTCATGGTGGACGGGTTCTACCGGTATCCCGACCGGGTCCTGCAACGGGCACTGGAACTTCCGTATACCGATCGATTCGAGATCGTCGGCAACTTTCCCGGCGTGCGGGCTTCGGTCAACGTCGGGACCGGGGCGATCGTGGATGCGATCAGTGAGTTCTGGGGCATGAGGCTCTACCCGTTTTTCGACCCCCAGCCGGTCGTGTTTCAGGGCATCACGAACCACGAGTACCGCCTCAACGTCGGACAGCGTCAACCCCATATCGACCAGGACATCACCGCCATGGTCTACCTGAACCCCGCCGAATCCTGCATGGGCGGAACCGGCCTCTACCGTCACGTGCCCACGGGATTGGAACGGATCCCCATCGTGCCGGAGCAGGCAATCCGTGAACTGGCCGACAAACTGGAACTCAGCGATGAATTTCTCAACAGTGCGGAAGGTTATGAAAATTTTCAGAACAGCATGATCTTCAACCCATTGTTCGCGAACCGGGACAATACCTATATCAACGACGGCAACGCCTATTGGGAACTCCTCTTCCTCATCCGCATGAAGCCCAATCGCCTGATCATTTTCGACGGGCGCTGTTTCCATTCGCAGCACATCACGGCCGGCCAGTACACCCAGGCCTTCCGCGTCAACCAGGTCCTGTATCTGAGTCAGAAACCCAAACCCTGATTGCCTTGTCAGCGCGTCCGTGTTCAGTCACTCGTTGACAATTTCTGCTGGGTATTTGGAAGAGGGCATCATCCTGCCAAATGCTAAACACGCCTCATCTGTCATCCTGAGCGTAGCGAAGGATCTGCTTTTAGGGGCACGTGTTGTTGCAACAACGAGATTCTTCGCCTACGGCTCAGGATGACAATTCTGGTGTAACGTGCCTCTCATCCTGTCAACGAATGACCGAACATGTGCTACGCATCACTGCCTTGCAGGTAAGTGCGGCCCGTGTAGCGTTTGGCCACCGCGATGAAGAGAATCGAAACACCCAGCATGACCAGCGTGAAAAACCAATAATAATCCGGACCCTCCAGCCGGACGCTGCCGTCGTCGTTCTGGATGAAATAATTCACCAGCGAGGTAAAGGCGTTCCCCAGTGACACCGACAGGAGAAAGAGCGCCATGACAAACGATTTCAGCGCCCTGGGCGCCTGGGTATAGGAAAACTCCAAGCACGTGATCGAAACCATGACCTCCGCCGCGGTGATCACCACGAACGCCGCGATCTGCCAGACAATATTCGGCCGCAATCCCGAGACAATCTGCATCTCGATCACCGCGGAAATCACAAAGGCAATGACCGTCACGAAAAACCCGATGCTGATCTTCCGCAGGGGCGTCAGGGGAAATACCTTGTCAACGGCGGGATAGACGCCGTAGGCAAACACCGGGATGAGGAGCATGATCAAGAACGGATTGACGAACTGAATCTGCGAAGGCAGCCATTCCACTCCCATCCAATAGAGATCCATGTTTCTGGCCTGGAGAACCCACGCCGATCCGGTTTGGTCGTAGAGCGCCCAAAACACGGCCACAAACAGGTAGATTGGCGTGAGCCGCCACATGGCCAGCAGGCTTTCACGCGACGACAATTCGTGCAGAAACGCGGTCCCCCTGGCGGGGATATGCGCGTAATCCCGCCGCCCGAACCAAAATACCCACGTCGCCAGCAGCATCAACAGTCCGGGGACGCCAAAGGCCAGATGAGGCCCGATATGGTTCAGCAACCACGGAGTCAGGAGCGTGGAAATCCCCGCGCCGAAGTTGATCGCGAAATAAAACCAGTAAAAAGCCTTGCTGAGCAGGTGGCTGTTGGTCGCACTGAACTGGTCGCCGAGGTTCGCAGAGACACAGGGTTTGATGCCCCCGGAACCCATGACGATCAGCGTGAGTCCCACGGCCAGGCCAAGCCTCGTCTGATCCACCGCAAGGGCCAAGTGCCCCAGACAGTACACCAGCGACAACGACATGATCGTACGGTATTTCCCGAACCAGACGTCCGCAATCACGGCCCCGATGACCGGGAAAAAATAGACCGCGGACGTAAAAAGATGATAATAGGAGCGCGCTTCGGGTTCACTCATCACCTCCAGGGCACCATCCGCGTTCAGGAGGTATTGCGTCATGAAAATGATCAGGATCGTACGCATGCCGTAGAAACTGAAGCGCTCGGCGGCTTCGTTCACGATCAGGAACGGGATGCAGGACGGCATCCGGTCCGATCGTTCAGGCTCGGTACGGTAATGGCTGTGGCTCACGATGAAACCTTGATTTCCACGCGGTTCGCGGCTGCCCCGGGCAGATGGTCTTTCCGGCGTGAAGCGGCGAGAAGCTTCGCTTCATGTCTCGGTTTTGTGAAAACTGATGTGATCCCTGTATTCCTGAATGGCCGCGCGTAACGAGGATTTGCCGAGAGGGATATTGGCATCGAGCGTGTCTTCAATTGCGGGATCGTCGATCACCACCTCGTATTTCTCCTGCACGTTGGTCAGGATCACCCCTTTTTCAACCTGCCGGGGCATGAAGATTTCCGTCCACACTTCCTTTTCGACGAGACACACGTCGCAAAAACGTTCATACAACATTTCCAACCGCTCAGGATCGGTGATTTTCATGTTCCAGGACTCCCGTCTGTATTCTGTTATTCGTTGACAGGATAGGAGGACTGAACACAATGGAATTGTCATTCCGAGCTTGCCCTCAACGAAGTGAGCGGGTCTAGCGAGGAATCTCGTCGTTGAACCGCTCGATTGTTGAGGAAAGATTCTTCACTTCGTTCAGAATGACAAAGTGTGTGAGACCACCCTCCTGCCTCATCACGTCTTTTTTTTCATTGCACCATAGCCGCCGCCGCCAGGAGTTTCAATCCTTAACCGGTCCCCCTTACTCACGGACAACGTCGTTTTGCCGGGGAGCCGCTTTTCACGGCCCTTGCGAATCAAAACGTTTCGACCGGATTGCCCGGCCTCTCCCCCGGCCAACCCGAACGGCCTTGATTTGCGCCGGTCGGAGATAATCGTTACCTGGGCTTCCTGCAGGAATTCGATTTCACGGATGACCCCGTTTCCTCCCGCATGGACTCCCGCGCCGCCGGTCTCGTCCCGAAGGACGTACCGGGATATCCGAAACGGATACGCATACTCCAAGGCTTCGACCGGCGTATTCATCGTATTCGTCATATGGGAATGGAGGCCGCTGGCTCCGGAACATGCCGCCCCGGCGCCCATGCCCCCGCCCAAGGTTTCATAGTAGGCAAACGGCCGTTGTTTTTCGCGGTCCCATCCCCCGATCGTGAAGTTATTCATGGTGCCCTGGCTCGCGGCCGGCACACGGTCGGGACAGGCCTGCGCCAAAGCCCCCAACAGGACGTCCACGATGCGCTGGGCCGTCTCCACGTTGCCCGCGGCCACCGCCGCGGGAAACCGGGCGTTGACCACCGACCCTTCAGGCGCCCGGACGTGGATGGGTCTCATGCACCCGCTGTTCCCGGGAATATCCAGGCCCAGCAAACAGCGAAATACGTACGCAGTGGCCGATACCGTAATCGCATAGACCGCGTTGACGCTGCCTTCGCACTGGGGCGCACTCCCTTCAAAATCGACCGACATTTCTTCTCCATCGATCGTCACGGCTACGGCAATCGGGATCGGGTTGCCGTCGAAGCCGTCGTCGTCCAGCACGTCTTCGTACCGATAGATGCCGTCCGGCAACTGCCGGATGCCGTACCGGGTCAATTGTTCACTATAGGTCAACAAGTCGGTCATGTTGTCCCGAACGCGCTCCACTCCGTAGCGGGACGCCAATTCGTGAAGCCGTTGCGCCCCGATCCGGTTGGCCGCCAGTTGTGCATGCAAATCACCGGCACGTTCCCGTGGGGTCCGCACGTTTGCCAGAAAGAAATCCCACAGGGCCTGGTTCACTTTGCCGGCGTCCACGAGTTTCACGGGCGGGATAATCACTCCTTCCTGATACAATTCACGGGACAACGGCATGGAGCCCGGAGACATCCCTCCGACGTCGGCGTGATGCGCGCGGTTGGCGACGAATCCGAGGAGCCCGTCGTTCTCGACGAAGACCGGGGCAACGATTGTGATGTCCGGCAGGTGCGTCCCACCGTGAAACGGGTCATTGAGGATCGCCACGTCGCCCGGCGCAAAGGTCAGGTGCCGGCGACAGGCTTCCACGGAAAGCGGCATGGACCCAAGATGGATCGGGATGTGGGCGGCCTGCGCCACCAGTCGTCCTTCTTCGTCGAACACGGCGCACGAAAAGTCACGGCGCTCCTTGATATTGGGGGAAAACGCCGCTCGTTGAAGGCGCACGCCCATTTCCTCCGCCACCGAACCGTACAAATGTTTAAAGACTTCCCGTTCAACGGCTTTTTGCACGAGCCTCTCCAATGGTGACCAACACGTTGTCCCAAGCATCAACGCATGCGTGATCGGTTTCCGACAACAGAATCGTGGTATCGTCCTGAAAGACGACCGCGGGACCGGGAACGTGATGGCCGGGACGCAATCGACGGCGATCATAGAACGGGACGGACCGGGACCCGGCGGAGAACACGAGGCGGCGTTCATGACACCGGGCTGCGGAGGAATCGGCCGACCCCGGCGCCCGCGTTTCGATCCGCGGAGGATTCACGTCTCCGACCGCACGAACCCGAAGATTCACGATTTCGAGACCCGCGGCCTCGTCCTTATGCCCGTAGCGCCTGGCGTGCCGTTCATGAAAAGCCGCTCGAAAGGCCGGGGAAAACGGCACGGTCAACTCAAAGGATTGCCCCTGATACCGGAGATCCACTTCACAATGAACGTGACGGGCGGGAACAGGGACCCGTTGGGTCGCCAGGTCTTCCTGCGCCTGCTCCACCATGGGAACAAACCGGCGTTCCAACTCTTCAAACGGGGTCTCACCGGAACACATCACCGTTTGGACGTAATCCAGAAACACGTTTGCCGTCAACATGCCCAAGGCGGATAACGTCGAGGCCGCCAGGGGAATCAACACACGGCCGACGTTGAGGGATCGCGCCAATTCGCAAGCGTGGACTCCTCCGGCGCCGCCGAACGAGAGCAGCACGTACTCCCTGGGATCGTGCCCGCGTTCGATTGATATGACGCGAATCGCACGCTCCATCTCGGCGTTGACAACCCGGAGGATGCCCAGAGCCATCTCCTCCAAGTCAACGGGAGGACCGGCATCGTCCTTTGCCAATTCCCGAGAGAGCGCAGCCAGGGACTCACGTGTGGCTTCCAGATCCAACGGCAACTCACCGCCCAACAGGCCCGTGGACGGCAACCGCCCCAGGAAGGCATTGGCATCCGTGACCGTCGCCGCTCGTCCGCCTCGTCCGTAGCACGCAGGGCCAGGGTCGGCCCCGGCGCTTTCCGGTCCCACGCGCAAGGCCCCTCCGGCATCGACTCGCGCCAAGGACCCGCCTCCGGCGCCGACCGTATGAATGTCGATGACCGGGACGCGGATGGGCATGCCGGCGACTTCCGCTTCCGACGTCGTGTGAATCGCGCCATCGACCACGGACACGTCCGTGGACGTGCCGCCCATGTCAAACGTGATGAGCCGCGAAAAGCCTGCCAGCCGCGCAAGGTACTCGGCTCCGATTACCCCGCCCGCCGGTCCTGACAGGATTGACCGGACCCCCTCCTGTCGCACCTGGGCCGCCTGAATCCGCCCGCCGTTCGATTGCATGATATGGAAGGAACCACCTGCGAGTGATCGTTCGAGGGTTTCCACATATCGATTGAGAACCGGGGAGACGTAGGCATTCACCACCGTGGTGGAGGCCCGCTCGAACTCCCGGAATTCCGGGATCAGTTCATGCGAGGCGGAGACAAAGAATCCGGCCTCCCGGAGACGTTGCGCGATCCGTCGTTCGTGCTCGGGATTTGCAAAAGAGAACAACAAGGAGAGCGCCACGGCCTCGACCCGTTGTTCCCGCAGCGTCTCGATGAGAGACGCGAGCGATCGTTTCGCCAGGGATCGCAACACGCGCCCACGATGATCGACCCGCTCCGGAACCTCCAGGCACCGGTCTCGAGGCACGAGCGCGGGGACTCCGCCACTGAACCAATCATAGAGATTTCGACGGGTTTGCCGGCCGATCTGCAATACGTCCCGAAACCCCCGGGTCGTCACGAACGCCGTGCGCGCTCCCTTGCGTTCGAGCAAGGCGTTGGTGGCCACAGTCGAGCCGTGCACGACAACATGGCCGGCAGACAGGGATAGTCTCCGCAACCCTTCCAGCACCGCTTGCGCAGGATCGGCCGGAGTCGAAAGCACTTTGAAGGTCTTGAGGCAGCCGTGGTCATACACCACAAAATCGGTGAAGGTGCCGCCGACGTCAATGCCGATGGAAAGGGGAGATTGTTCCTCGTCCGGGCTCATCGCACACACTGCCTCATGAACGTTATCCGGAAGCGCAAGATCGACGCGGGGGACGGCGCACGGCGTCAGCCTTTGACTGTGCCGCTGAGGGTCACGATTCTTGGACCGCCCGGCGCATTGTCGAAAATACGCAACAACGCCTGGTGCCTGCCGGACGCCGTACTCTCGAAATGAATCGGCAACGCACAGAATTTACCCGTCGCCAGGGTCGCCCCGGCACAGGATTCCCGTTCAATGGAAAAAGCCCGGGACCCTTCCAGTACGATATCGGCTATGCTCAAGGAGCCGAGCCCAACGTTGGAGACGGTCAATTGATGCGTGCGCCGGGCCGGAGTATCCACGTCCACTGAAAACCGGACGGCCTCGGCACTCAGGCTGATGGAAGGGATAACCGCCTTCCCGCTCAACAGGATCGACACGTCATCCGAACCGCTGTTGGCCGTCACAATGTCCGGCGACCCGTCGTGGTCGAAATCCTCAATCCCCATGGCGGTCGGCACAGCGCCTACGGCATAGTGCCCAGCCGGCTGAAACGACCCGTCTCCCCGTCCCAAGAGGATCGAGGTGCTGTCCGAGGCCCGGTTGGTGGCAATCAGGTCGCGATAGCCGTCGCCATCCAGGTCCTTGTAGCTCAACGCCACGGGGCTGAACCCTACTTCCATGTTGGCGGGCTTGGTGTACTGGCCGGGGCTGAGTTGCAGCAGCAGCTTGATGCTGTCCGTAAACAAACTCGTCACGATCAGATCCAGATTCCCGTCAGCATTCACGTCCGTTTGGGTCACGGCACTCAACGTGAACCCGGCCTGAATGGTTCTCCAGGCAGCAAACGTGCCTTGGCCCCGGTTTCGCAACGCCGACACGTATCCGTTCGGCGTCCGCCAACTCGGCTGGCTCCATGTCAACGTGAGGTCCGGGAACCCGTCGTCATCCAAATCCTCCAGCGAAGCGCCAGTTGGGAACAAACCGTTCCGGTCCTGCTCTTCGACGTGTTGAGCCAACGCAAACGCCCCTCCCCCATTGTTCAACAGGACCGACCAACTGAATGGCGGATAATGTCCGAACCGTCCGCTGTTGACGACGACTATATCCTGATCCTCATCCCCATCCACGTCACCCAACGTGAGAAACGTCGGACCTTTCCCCGACGGATACGGAACGGGTTCCTCGAAGAACCCGTTCCCCTTGCCCAACAGAACGGCGACACGATCGGACCCGGTCTCGGCCACGATCAGGTCCAACGTCCCATCGCGGTCCAGGTCTTCCGTGGCCAGAAACATCGGACTCTGTCCCACGCCGAAGGAATAGCCCGAGCGAAACGTGCCGTTTCCATTGCCCAACAACACCGAGACGTCGTCCGACTCGCTGTTGGCGGTCGCCACGTCCAAATGCCCGTCCTCATTAAAATCACCCACCGTGAGTCCTTCAGGATGGGCCCCGACGGGCGCCGACAGGACCGGGGTAAAGACGAGGTTCTGCGCCAGGACGGGACCTGCGGCAACCAGTACCACCGCGCAGCATACCCTCCATGGTTTGAACACACGCCTGACGAATTCGATCATGGCGCTCCCTCTGCCTTTCCGGTCACTCCGGCAATGACGGCCCATCCGTCGAACACGTTTTTGTTAAAGCAATTTCCACTTCATCCGTCGCCGCCATTCCCCGGTTACGAACGTGCACGGACCATGAAGGATGAGACCGCAAGGCAGCCACCACGGTCTTGAGCAATTCAGGTTTGATCCGGGTCTCCCAATCATGCAACCAGGCGTACTCATCCTCGTCGCCCTCGTAATCTTCCGGGAACTCAGCGACAAGATTCAACCGAAGGGTGAAGGTTTTTTCTTCTTCGAACATTTTCGGTTAGCCTACACGCAATCGCCTGTCTTCATGTCAGCCTCGCCGTTCCTTCTGCCATCCCCACCATTCCTTCTGTCATCCCCGCCGCTCCTTCTGTCATCCCCGACTTGATCGGGGATCCAGTGTCCTTTTGTTTTTACAGACGGAGAAAAAGAAAAACCCCGGATCCTCGATTAAAAACAGCCTGTCCTTGACGTTCTTAATCGAGGATCGAGGATTGTATGTGTTCAGTAATTCGTTGCCCCTTTCAGTCGATGGGGTGAGGGAGGGGGCCCCATCCGTCAGTCCACGCACCAGTGGTCATCCTGAGCTTGTCCTGCCTGTCCTGAGCGAAGCCGAAGGAAGCGGAGCCGAAGGAAGCCACGCGACGGACCGGCGAACGGATCTGCTGTTTTGGGCGTTCGACGGCTGCAACGACAAGATTCCTCGCTACGCTCGGAATGACAATTCTGGGTGCTCGGAATGACAATTCTGGGGCGATCAGTCCCTCTATTCTGTCAAGAAATTAGTGAACACATACAAGGATGACAGAAAGAAGAAACAAGAATGACAAATTCCGGATGCCGCAGACGATGTTCATGCCACCGTGAGGCTATTCCTGAATCTCTTTGGTCCGGCGATCCAGATAGCCAGACCGGGCGGCTCCGTACAAATCAACGGTGGACTCTTCAAGCCCTTCGAACGTATCGAGGTTGATGGCCCGCTTATTCAACTGATCCGTCGCATTGAGACCTATGTTCGGGGCAAACGGGATAAAATAGTTGACCGGGTTCATGAAAATATCGCCGGCGTACCCCACTGCATCCCGGACCGTCATCGGAGGAAGCAACGGCAGGACCATGTAGGGACCGGAAGCCACCTTATAGGTCGCAAGGGTTTGACCGGTATCTTCCGCCGGCGGAGCTTCAATGCCGAACATGTACTTGGCAACGTCAAAGAGCCCTCCCACGCCAAGGGTCGAATTCAGCAGGAACCGCTGCATTTCCGTTCCGGCCCGGTCGAATTTTCCCTGGAACAGGCTATTGAGAAATCGTGAGGCAAACCCCAGATTATCAAACGCATTGGCCAGCGAATCCTGAACGTCCGGCGGTATGACGCCGGAGTACAACCTGGCCACCGGCCTCAGCGCATAGCGGTCGATATTGTAGTTGAGTGTAAAGGTCCTCGAATTGAACGGTTCCCAGGGATCTTCAACCTGTTCGCCTTCGACGGCAAAAGGATCATCAAACGTACTCTCGACGACCGTTTCCTCCATGATGGGAACTTCGTCCTTATGGTTGTCCGGTTCTCCGAGAGGCTTGTGCTCGGCCGGGTCACGGGGGGCGCCGTCCGGGCCGGATGGAAAAGACGGCGGGGGGGTGAGATCTTCAGAAGGACGCAACCCTGCACGTTCAATGGCACCCTCTTCCGTCTGCTGCGCCAGTCGTGTGGCCTCGGCCGGTTGGGTGGCCTGAGAGTCCACGGGTTCGGCCAGAACCACTGACGGAAGCCACGAAACGCACAAGAGAAAGGCCGTCTGAATCAAGCCCGCCCTCGCGAAAACGGGGGGCACGTGCTTCCAAGACGTCATGCGATACTCCTTATTCCTAAGATATTCCCAAGAAGAACTGTGAATGCACGTGATCACTTATGAGGTGCTCTGCAAACGATCCCTCTCAGAGTAGAGCCGGTGGAGGGAACGTTTACTCGGAACTGCCTAACATGTCATCGACCAACGGGCGGTTGATGTCTTCACATCCCGGGCATACGACGTCGAACAATGCCTCGAAGTTCTCGACGTAGTTGCGGTCATCAGCCAATTTTTCATCGAGCACGTCCTGGTAACAGGCCTCACACAACATCATGATCCCACGCATCACCGAGACCATTCTGCGACCGTGGCTCCCGGTCATACGACACCCCTTTTCGGGACTCGATGGCACGTCACGATCACGTTGATCATGATATCCGTTTTCCGTAACGCACGAACCCCGAATCGCAGAAACCGCTACGACCAGCCTCGTTGCTGGGCCAGAAAAAAGTCTTCCGTCTCAAGATCGATGCCGCATTCCGGACATTCATAGGGTTGGTCAGGCGGAGGGACCGACAAGGCCCTTTCCTGGATACGTCCCTCACAAACGTGATAAAAGTGTCCGCCGGCATGTTCTGAATCCAACGGATCATTTTCATATTTGAGAATCATGGTCTGCCCGATCAATCTAGTGATACTTTATAACAAGGTCACCAAACGGTGTGCAATCCTCGGCGCGCACGGCGTTTGTCTCATTCTCCCCATTCTGCTGTCGGCGCATGCCGCATGGGCGCTGGCGGAACGGCCTCCCTCGCAAGACGTCGCCCTGACTCCCGTCCTCACACGGGGGCTCACCCAGCCCGTCTTTATCGGGCACGCGGGTGACCACAGCGACCGGCTCTTCATCGTGGAGCAGCCCGGCAGAATCCGAATCCTTCGCAACGGCGCCCTGCAAACCTCGGCATTTCTCGACATCTCCGAACGGGTCAACTTTGGCGGGGAAATGGGGCTGCTGGGATTGGCGTTCCATCCCCGCTTTATGGAAAACGGACGGTTCTTCGTCAACTATACAAGAAATCCCGATGGAGCCACGGTCGTGGCCGAATATCGGGTTTCTCAAAATTCCGGACAGGCCCTTCACGATGAAAAAATTCTGATGGTGATTCCTCAGCCCTATTCGAACCATAACGGCGGAATGGTGGCGTTCGGGCCTGACGGGTATCTGTATATTGCCACGGGAGACGGCGGAGCGGGAGGGGACCCGGGCAATCGAGGGCAAAGCCCCGACACCCTGCTGGGCAAGATGTTGCGCATCGACGTTGACCGGGGCCAACCGTATGGCATCCCTCCCGACAACCCCTTTGCCGGGCAACCGAAAGGACGGGAAATCTTTGCCCTGGGGTTTCGGAATCCCTGGAGGTTTTCTTTCGACCGGCGGACCGGCCAATTGTGGGCCGCGGACGTGGGACAGAATCAGTGGGAAGAAATCGACGTGGTGGAGGCGGGAAACAACTATGGCTGGCGGGTCATGGAGGGAACCCATTGTTTTCAGCCTCCCCGGGGCTGCGGCACGACCGGGCTGACGCTCCCCGTGGCGGAATATCGCAATGAATCGCCTTCCTGTGCGATCACGGGCGGATACGTGTATCGGGGGAAACGCATGAGTTTCCTGCGAGGCATCTACGTATTCGGCGATTACTGTAGCGGCCGGATCATGGGCTTGATCGACGGACAACCTCACGTCCTGCTGGCCTCGGGGTTAAGAATTTCTTCCTTCGGAGAGGATCACGCAGGCGAACTGTACGTTGTGGACCACGGAGGAGGCATCTACAGGATTGCCCCTGCCGGAACAAGCGAATAAGCCCAGACCAATCGAGACAGCCTGTCACTGACAACGCCCATTTGCCCCACGTACCGGTTCGAACCAGCCTTTCTTTGTGTAGTTGACCGAATCATGGTATCTTGATATTCCGCTTGCGTCTTGTTTATTTCCCTTCAACGTGTCAGCCATGAATAAGAAAGCTCTCTTCTACGCGATTGCGCTCGCAATCGTCGCCTTCTACCTGGCCATGACGGCCTTTTATCGCTGGGGAGACGGGACGCCGCCTCAAATCACGCTGGTTGAGCCCTTCGCCCAAGCCGGCCCGACAACCCCGTTGGTTCTTCACGTTGAGGATACCGGAACCGGTCTCCAGGAGGTGACCGTCCGCCTGGTCCAGAATCTCGAGAGTTACACCCTGGCGCAAGAACAATTTTCCCCGCAACCACTCCTTTCCATTGGAAAGAACACCCATCAAACCTACGACCTCACCATCGTCCCCTTCGGTGACGACGCCATTCCGAAGCGTCGAGGGCAGGTCAAATTGGTCATTGCAGCCCGGGATTATTCCTGGCGAGGCTTTTTCGAGGGGAATTGGGCAAGAATCGAACAAGACCTCGACGTGAAACTTACCCCTCCCCGTCTGGAAGTCCTGTCAAGCCCATTGCCCGTTTCACAAGGCGGAGCGGGAGTCGCAGCCTACCGTGTCTCCGATGATGCGCAACGATACGGAGTTCAAATCGGCGAAGAATTTTTCCCGGGCTATCCCAACCCCGAACGCGCCTTCACCGCGTTCTCCCTCTTCGCTTTTCCTCATGACCTCCCGGCTTCGACTCCGGTGCTCCTCGTGGCGGACGATGGCTTGGGTAATCACGCGGAACAGCGACTCGACGTCCCCATCGTCCCCAAGCAATGGCGATCCCGACCTATCAAGATTTCCGACCGGTTCATCGAACGGACCGTTCGCCCAATCATTGCCCAAACCCCTGGGATCGAAGACCTGGACGATCCGCTTCGCAACTTTCTGCAGGTCAACAACGTCTTGCGAAAACGGACGGCCGAGCAACTCACGGCCCTGGCCTCGGACAGCCAGCCTGAGTTCCTGTGGAACGGGGCTTTCATCCAATTATCCAACTCCCAGGTGGAAGCGGCATTTGCCGATCATCGCGAATACCGCTACGACGGAAAAGTCGTGGACAGGCAGTATCATTTGGGGTTCGACCTGGCGGTGACCAAACACTACCCCGTGGAAGCCGCCAATGACGGCAAAGTCGTGATGGCGGAGTATTTCGGCATTTATGGCAACACGATTGTGATCGACCACGGCTACGGGCTCCAATCGTTGTACGCCCATCTTTCGTCGTTCGCCGCGGGAAAAGGGGACGTGGTCGGCAAAGGGCAAGTCATCGGAAAATCAGGCATGACGGGGTTGGCCGCGGGCGATCATTTGCATTTCAGCCTGCTTCTTCAGGGAGTCCAGATCAATCCCGTGGAATGGTGGGATCCCCGGTGGGTGCAATCCCGCATCAATGAGCCGCTTCGTGATCCCCTTCGCAAAAACCCTGGTCCGGTCCCCACGCAGGGTCCACGAAACCGTATCGGTCACTTACCCCCGGGTCCGTAGATCGCCCTTCTTTCCTCCCCCCGATGGGAAAGGACTGGGGGAACGGGAACCCGGCGCAACCCGACATGAACCCGGAAGAGACTTGATGGCCCGATCAAAAATTCGCACGCCGGGCAAGGAGGCAACCCCGGCACCCGTCACCACGGTGCCGCTGGACCAAACCACGCGCCGGCGGTACCTGAACTACGCGCTGTCCGTCATTACCGCGCGCGCCTTGCCCGACGTGCGCGACGGCCTGAAGCCGGTGCAGCGGCGCATTCTGTTTTCCATGTTCCACAACCACCGGTTGTCGCCGGACCGGCCACCCATCAAAAGCGCAAAAGTCGTCGGGTCGGTGATCGGAGAATGGCATCCCCACGGCGACTCCGCGGTCTATGACGCCATGGCGCGCATGGCGCAATGGTGGTCCCTGCGAGCCCCTCTCGTCGACGGCCACGGCAACTTCGGCAGCCTGGACGGCGACCCGCCCGCAGCCTACCGGTACACCGAAGCCAAACTCACCCCGATTGCCGTCGAACTGCTCAGCGAACTCAACAAGGACACCGTCGATTTCCAGCCCAATTACGACGGCAAGGACGAAGAACCGCTGGTCCTGCCCGCCCCGTTCCCCAACCTGCTGGTCAACGGGTCCACCGGCATTGCCGTCGGCATGGCCACCAACGTCCCGCCGCACAACTTGGCGGAGGTCATCAACGGCGCCGTGGCCCTGATCGACAACCGGGACTGCACAATTGCCGAACTCATGAAATCGGTCAAAGGGCCGGATTTCCCCACCGGCGGAGAAATCCTGAACACCAGGACCGAACTTCGTGAAATCTATGAGACCGGCCAGGGCCTGGTGCGCGTGCGCGGGGAATTCACGGTGGTCCCGGACGCGCGCGGCAAATCCCGGATCGTCGTCACCTCGATCCCCTTTGCCGTGGACAAAGCCACGATCGTGGAACGCATCGGCGAACTGATCGCCGTCAAAAAAGTGCCCCAGTTGGTCGACGTGCGCGACGAATCCACAACCGACGTCAACATCGTGCTGGAGCTGCAGAAAGACACCGATGCCGACCTGGCGATGGCCTATCTGTTCAAAAACACTCCGCTTCAGCATAATTTTTCCGTCAACCTGACGTGTCTGATTCCGGCTCCGGGCACCACAGCCACGCGCCCCCGCTGCCTGACGCTCAAAGAAATCCTCGAACAGTTCATCGACTTTCGCTTTGAGACGGTGACGCGCCGGTTTTCCTATGACTTGAGAGTCCTGGAGCAACGCATCCATCTCCTCTCGGGCTTTCAGATCATTTTCGACGCGTTGGACCGGGTGCTGACCCTCATTCGTCAAAGCGACGGCAAGGCGGACTCCGCGGCAAAACTGAAACGCGAATTCCGGCTCGACGACGCCCAGACCAGCGCGATCCTGGACACGCCGATCTACAAACTGTCCCGCACCGAAATCAAGAAAATGCTGGATGAACTGGCCGACAAACAGAAGCAGGCCAAGGACATCAAGACCCTCCTTGCCTCGAAGACGAAGGTCTGGAACGTGGTCAAACAGGAACTCCAAGCTCTCGCCGGGACGTACGGCGACAAACGACGGACTAGGATCGGACGTCGCCAGGCCGAAGAAGTCGAATTCGACCCCGAGGCCTATATCGTCAAGGAAGACGCCGTAGTCACCATTTCAACGGACGGGTGGATTCGCCGCGTGGGGATGGTCAAGGACCTCTCGAAAACGCGGCTCCGGGAAGGCGACGCCCTGCTGACCGCCCTGGTCGGCAGCACGGTGGATGCCATCATGTGTTTTTCAAATTTCGGCAGCGCCTACACCATTCGCATCGGCGATCTGCCGCCGGCCAGAAGCGGCTATGGAGACCCCGCGCAAAAGCTGTTCAAGTTCAAGGACGGAGAGCGCATCATCGCGGCCCTTGTAGGGGCCGCCCTACGTGGCGGCCCTCCGGCCCCCCGATCATCTGCCCCGGCCGGAAAACCTCCGGCATTGGCGCTCCCGCTTTTCGACGGATCAGCGGCGGAAGGCAACGGCTCCCTGGGACAAGGGATCGCCGTGTCAACGGCCGGCATGGGCGTGCGCTTTGACTTGGATTCTTTCAAGGAGCCCTCGACCCGGCTCGGTCGAAAATTCATGAAACTCCGTGACCAGGAAGAAGTCGTGAGCGTCGAAACCCTGGACCCGTCGGCGGCAACGCCCATCCTCGCAGTCGCCTCGCAACGCGGTCGCGCACTTCTGTGCAAAACCAATGAAGTGGGAATGCTCTCCGGTCCCGGACGAGGGGTGACGGTCATCAAACTCGACCCGACGGACCGGGTCATCGCCGTCCGCGTGTTGTCCCGGAAACAGGACCAACTGATCGTCCTGAAACAGGAAGGCAGTCCGATCACCATCACCACGCGGAAATATCAACCCGTGAGCCGCGGGGGAAAAGGGCACGTGCTGTTCAAACGCGGAACCCTGAAAGGGTCCGAAGCGTTACCCATCGAACTCCCGGTCCTCGATACGGAGAATCACAAGAACGGCAGTTAAAGCCTGCCTGCCGGACAAGCACTGGGGCTCTCCTTCCATCCTCCTCGACTCCCCCTCCTGTCATCCTCGACATTTTTAATCGAGGATCCAGTGTCTTTTTCCTTTGTATTTATCCCTCTCCCTCTGGGAGAGGGCAGGGTGAGGGAGGAGGGCTGCACAAAGCTACCTGATGCTGCTTGACGGCCTCTCTGTAGTTGTAGCTGCGGCATTTCATGCTGCTTGGAGAGGCCGCCAAAAAGAAGAGAGTTAGCTTCTCATTTTGTCAACGCATGAGGTGTAATTCCCACTCCTTGAAGCCCACTACCGGATTTGCCATAATTTAGCCACAGTTTTTGCAAAGGGGAAAATGGCATGGGCCTGACGAATGCAAAAATTCAACTGCGCAATCCCAGGCGGCCCGAATTGGAAGCGGTCGAGATCGACGCACTCGCCGATACGGGGGCAGTCCACCTGTGCATTCCGCCACACATCCAACTCCAACTACGACTCGAAGAGACCGATACAAAAGAAGTGACCTTGGCGGACGGAAACCGGAAACTCGTTCCCTACGTCGGCCCAGTCGAGTTACGCTACAAGAACCGGATCGGGTTCAGCGGCGCCCTGGTCATGGGAGACATACCCTTACTGGGAGCAATCCCAATGGAAGACATGGACTTGGTCGTCGTGCCAAAAACCAGACAAGTCATCGTCAATCCACTCACCCCAAACGTCGCATCATCCATCGCCAAGTAGGGACGACGCACGGCGTCCCCTTCCCAACAGCCCTTCGAAACCACATATTGCCAAAGTTCATATGCTCGCCAAACTAACTTCAAAGAACCGGGTGACTCTGCCGAAAGCGATTCTGTCCGATTTTGAAGGGACAGAGTATTTTGACGTGACCGGAAAAAACGGCTGCATCGTGCTGACTCCCGTGCAAATCACCCGCGCGGGCGCCGTGCGCGCCAAATTGGCCGAATTGGGCCTGTCCGAAGCGGATGTGGCCGACGCGGTGGCTTCAGCGCGCAGAGCCTAATAAGCCCTATCCGCGTTTCGTAAGTACCTGTCCGCTACGGCATGACCGGACGTAGGGGCGGACCTGCGTGTCCGCCCGTGAGAAGAAACCGGTGCCGCTTGTATTATCGTCACAAAAGAATGCATCCGGCATCCAAATCTATTGAATAAGTCTCCAAAAAGATGCAAAATAGGTCTAAATAGCTGCTATTTGAATGCTAAATAGGTGCTAATTAGGGGAATTATCCTTTTAACTTGACATGTAACCGTTTTTCTTATTCTCTTTCCGCAAGCCTGACAAGGTGAATTTATTGCTCTTGACCTTATTGCAAGGTCCACAGAGTAGGATTCGGTTTGAAATGTGATTCAATCCTCCAT
>JAJDVY010000013.1 GCA_022825885.1 Nitrospirales bacterium
CTCGAGGGTCACGCTCCCTTCCGTCGGGATGACGACCTCCCGCGTGCCGGTCTGACCGGCCGCGGTATAGTCGCCGCTCTGGGTCACGGCGAGGCTCACCGTCAGCGCCGCATGCGGCGCCGGGGTCGCCGTGAGGGTGAAGGTCGCCGGGGCTCCCTCCGTCACCCCGTTCCCGCCGGAGATGCCGATCACTGGATCGTCATTGTCGCTCACGGCAACTGAGGCGGTATCGTCCGGAGAGTCCTCCACCGTGTAGCCCGTGCCGGCCTGGAGCATGGCCGTGATGCTACCGTCGGCCTTGTCAGCCGTATCGTCGGTGGTAGTGACGGTGAATGTCGCCGTCCCGGACGTGCCCACGGTCACCGTCCTCGCCCCCGCCTGGCCCCCTGAGGCGAAGCTGCCGCTGTCGGTCACGTCCACCGTAACCGTAATCTCGCCCTGCGGCGCGGGATTCGCGGTCAGCGTGAAACTCGCCGTACCGCCTTCCGTAATGCCCCCGCCGCCCGCAATGCTCACCACCGGCGTGACCGCCAGCGGATCGTCATCGTCGGCAACCGCAACCGCCGCCGTGGCCGGGATGCCTACCGTGTACCCGGTCCCGTCCGCCACCGTTGCGGACACATTGCCGTCGGGCTCGTCGATGCCGTCGTTCTCCGTCGCCAGGGTCAGCGTGGCCGAGGTCCGGCCCGCGAGGACCGTCACCGTCCGCATTCCTTCATCGCCCTGGGTCAGGAAATCACCCGCCGCGTCGTCATCCACGTTCACCGTCACCGCCAGGTCCGATGACGGCGCCGGGTTCGAATGCACGGTGAACACCGCATCGCCGCCCTCGGTGATGCCGCTGCCCCCCGTGATCGTGATCCCGGGTTCGGGCTCAGGCTCGGGATTGACGCTGCCCGCGTTCTCCAGGCACTCCAGCGCCTCCACCACTGGGTTCCAGCGGCCCGGCGAGTACTGCTCCCGCATCTGCTTCGCCCCCGCGACGTCCATCGCCGCGTGGCCGTTGTCGTCCCCGAACGCCGCCAGCACCTGCTTCCAGCGCGTCACGTGCGCATTGCCGTAGTGCGTCTCCCCGGCATAGCCCTCCACGGCCGGCTTCACGTCCGCATAGCACGCGGACGGCGCAACAGTGTCCTGCGCCGCGGCGGACTGCGTCCCCGTGCCGCCCGGACCCACCTCGATGGTCGCCGTGCCCGCGAGGGCGTCGAACCGCTGCACATTGCCGTCTTCCCGGAACTCGGGCGTCACCGTCACCGTGAGGGTCATCGGCTCCGCCGCGTCGTGGTCGAACGTCCAGCTCGTGCCCGTGTGGCCGTTCGAGCCCTTCTGGATGTAGTTCCCCTGATACGCCAGGGCGCTGGTCGATTCGTACTCCACACGGTAGGACGTCGCGTGCGGAACCGCGTCCCACGTCGCCCTCGCCGTGTTCCCGTCAACCGCCGTCACCTGCAGGTTGGTCACCGCCGTCGTGGGGACCTGATCGGCCTGGGACTGGTCCATGGCCATCTGGAAGGCACTCCCCGTGTCACGGACCAGCACCGTGTGCCCGGACGGGCAGCTCGACGCCTTCCCGTCGTTCACGTTGAAACGGGTCCCGTAGGCCGGGTTATGAAGGGGGTTGCCGTTGCCGTCGGTGAGCGTCCGCCGGTGGTCCGTCGATGTCGGCGGCGCGTTTCCGGACGTCCCGCCGATCGTGTAGTCCCTGCCCGGACGCACCCAGGCGCAAAGATGGTAGTCCCCGGTCACGCCGTACGTGGGAACCCGGAACCAGGCGTCCGGGCCGGCCGTGATGATCGTGCTCGACCAGACTTCATTGGTCCAGGGAACCCGCGCCGCCACGTTGATGCGCCGCACACTGGACCCGCCCGGCGGAGTGGCGATCTTCACCCGGAAATCCGCGAACCCGCCCTCGTCCACCGCCCCGCCGGTACTGTCAATCGTCACCTCCGTGTCCGTCACCCCAAAGTCATCGTTCCTGATCGTGTAGGTCCCCGGATGGACCTGTATCAACTCCCGATGCGCCGACGAAAGCAACTGCACGGTCAAGACCACCGTCTCGTCCGGCTCGGCGTCATTATCCCTCCTCACATCGATCTCGATCCTGTCTGAGGAAAATCCATCCGAACCGAACCCTAGATTGCTCCGGCACCGGGCATTCACGGTGCCGCCACCGACGAGCAACCGGTAGTCCTCGCCCGCACCCCAGGTGCCGTCGTGATCCCGGGTCGCCGTGCCGCCGGAAATGCATACATTGAAGGTGACCGGCCCCGAGATGTTGTACTTGGGGTTCTTGACCAGCTGCACCCTGATCTGCCGTCTGGTGGTGCTGGTTCTTCTTTCATTGGTGTCTTCGGAACCGGAATCGCTGTAGACGACTATAGAATGATGATAGAACGTCTTCCGGGGCGGGGGGGTGATCACCCGGGGCCGGTCGTCGTTCAGGATCGTGAAGGACTGCCGGGCGTTCGCGGCGGTCAGCCTGACCCCGTACTTCATCTGGCTGCGATCGGTGTAGTCGTAGGGAACATTATTACCGTAGGTACGACCGTCACCCAGGTAGATCAGAGGTTTGAGCTCCACGTCCACCTTCTCGTCCGGCTCCACATCCGTGTCGCCCAGTACCCGGATACCGATCAGGTCCCCCGTCGCGGTATTCGTCTGGCCCGCCCTGATGACCGACCTGTGACACGTGGGGCGGCCGTTCTGCACCACTCCCCCCTTGATCAACCGGAAGTCGTCGTTGCGGGTCGCATAGTTCTCGCCACCGGACGCGCTCGAGAAACAGAGCATGTAACCCACATTGCCCGCCACCGACTGCGTCAAGGTCACCTGGAAAGTGTGGTCGGTGTGACCGCTGTCCCTCTCGCTCGCACTCGAAAAGGTCGACGCATTGAGTGCCAGATCCTGCGCCTGCGCCACGCCGACAACGCCCGGCAGCAGCGACAGACCCAAAAGGAACATAACCGCCAAACCCGACAAACGGCGCACAGTGCCAAGGCAAATGAAACACGAACAGAGGGAAGCCCCCAACATGGGAACGTTCATTTTGTGTTCTCCTCTTTTAAATTTGACTCCGGGAAATTGGATTAACGGAACCAATTGATGGTTTACGCATTCTCCTGAATCGCTTGTTCCAAACGCATCATCGGACTGATTTCGGACTTAAAATTACCATCTGGAAAATAGAGCAATACCAATAATCGCTGCAGACGTAGACATGATGCTGATAAAGCGTCCGCGCCTGCGCCACGCCGGCAACGCCCGGCCGAGCTGGAGCGTTCCCATGCCGCCGACGATGCATGCCGAGGCAATGCCCTGTACTCCCGCCTGTCTTTCGCGTCCGATTGCTGTCATGGTCTGCCCTCCAGTGGGCACAGGTGCAGCATCCAAGGTACACAGCCGCACTCCCTGCGCCGATGAATAAGGCGCCTATTATTCATACTGAAAGATCAAGAATCAAGTTATTTATACTGAAAAGTCAAGAATCAAGTGCCGTGCCATCGCCTTCACCGGGCTTGTCACCGCTGTCGGTCTGCCCTCATTCCCTTCGCGGGGTCCTACGCGACGTCCTACGCTAGGCCCGTTCGCTTCGCTTCCTTCGGCTTCGCTCAGGACAAGCAGGACAGGCAGGATAGGCAGGATAGGCAGGATAGCAGGACAAGCGGTGACGGAATGAGGGAAAGGGAAAGATAAAGATAAAGGCAAAGATAAAGGCAAAGACACTGGATCCCCGATCGGAGTCGGGGATGACAGGAGGGGGAGTCAAGGATGACAGGAGGAGAACAAAGAGGATGACAGGAGGGGAGCCTTCCCCTTTTCAATACAGGCCAATGGCGTGGAGGAGGATAATTGATACCGCGATGGGGGCGACGATGCGGATTAAGACGTGCCAGAGGGCATAGCCGGCTTCACTCTTCATGTCGAGTTCCTCCCGGCTCATGGTTTTCGACATCACCCAACCGGCAAAGAGGGCCATGCTGATCGCACCGATCGGCAGCATGAGATTTGAGGTGAGAAAGTCGAGGTGTTCGAAGAAGTTCAATCCCAATACCTTGACGTCCGCCCAGACGTTGAACGACAAGACCGTGCCGAACCCTAAGAGCCACGTGGCCAGCCCGGTCCACAACGCGGCCGCGCGACGGGTCACGTTGAAATTTTCGATCAGCATGGTCACCGCGGGTTCGGTCAATGAAATGGCTGACGTCCAGGCGGCAATCAGCAACAACACGAAAAAAAGCGTGCCGAACAACGTCCCGCCCGCCATGTGGCCGAACGCCACGGGAATGGTTTCAAAAATGAGCCTGGGCCCGGCTCCGGGTGCGAGACCGTTCGCAAAGACAATGGGAAAGATCGCCATGCCTGCGATCAGGGCCACCACCGTATCGGCCACGGCCACGGCGATGGACGTGCCGGCAATGGACGTGTCTTTGGGAATGTAGGACCCATAGACCATGATGGTGCCCATGCCCAGGCTCAGGGTAAAAAACGCGTGCCCCAGGGCCGTGAGTACGCTGGTCCCCGACAGGTGGGTGACGTCCGGTGAGAATAAAAAAGTCAGCCCTTGCATGAAGTGGCCGGTCGTCATGGCATAGCCCAGAAGAATGAGCAACAGCACAACCAGCATCGGGATGAGAGCGGTGACGGCTTTTTCCAGTCCATTGCGTACCCCCCGGGCCACGATGACGATGGTGATGGCCATGAACGCCGTATGCCACCCCACCTGTGCCAAGGGGCTGCCGACAAAGTCTCCGAAAAGGCTCGTGGCCCCATCTCCGGTCAAGCCCGAGAAATCACCGATGGCGGCGTGAACAATATACCCGATGGTCCATCCGCCGATGACGCTGTAATACGACAGGATCAGGACGCCGGCCAGGGTGCCGGCCCACCCGATGAGTTGCCAGCCCTGGCTGGCGTTGGCTTCCCCCGCCAGCGTCCGCATGGTGTTGATCGGCGTTTGCCTGCCGCGACGTCCGAGCATCACCTCCGCCATCAGCAGTGGAATGCCCAATCCCGCCACACAGAGGATATAGACCAGGACAAAGGCTCCGCCGCCGTTCTCCCCTGTAATGTAGGGAAATTTCCAGATATTGCCGAGGCCGACGGCGGAGCCGGTCGCCGCCATGATAAAGGCTAAACGGGAAGACCATTGGCCGTGGATGGATTGTCGGTCACCTGTGCTCATCACCGCGCGCGCTTCGGTTTTTCCGGTGGATTTCCAGTGGGGGCTACTTCCCGGCCGGACCAGTTCCGGCCCGGGTCGTCCTCTGTGGCTTTTTTGGTGGTTGCGTTCGAGTGTAGACATCATGGCAAGTCGTTTCAAGAGATTTTTGTGGCGTTGTCCGGCAGCGGTCATGATCGCGCGCGACTTGAGATTGGTTTGGCGGCCTGATTATAGTGAATGGCTTCCGGCGGGGTGCGTGAAGCCGGAGCGTTTGGAGGAAACGTGACCGTCGAGAAAAAACCCGCGCGCCGGGTGATCGTCCTTGCGCCGATGCCGCCTGAGAAGGCGGCCTATGCCCTGGCCCGGTACAGCCGTTCCCCGGATTCCATTGAAGACAGTTTGCGGTGGGTCCATGGGCACTCGTCCGGGAAGTTTTGGGAACAGTTTTATTTTGCCTATGGCCATGCGTCCATCGCCGACCTGGGGCACGTGACCGTGTGCCTGGAAGGCATTTCCGAACTGGCGGCCATTCGTCTGGAAGATGAACCGCTGTGGGATGGACAGGCCAAATCCAGCCGGTATCAGAACTTTGCCGTGTCCGGCTGTTACGTGCCGTCAACCATCCGTGATTCCGAACCCGAGGCGTTCTATCGCGGGATTCTCGGCAGCCTGTTCAATCTCTATCGTACCTTCCATGATCCGCTGCTGGACCATTTGCAACGACGCTATCCCAGACCCGATTCCATGAGCGAGGCGAATTACGGGCGAACTTTGGCCGCGCGCGTGTACGATATCACCCGGTACCTGCTGCCCCTGGCCTCCACGACGAACGTCGGAGAAGTGGTCAGTATCAGGACGCTGGAAAAACAAATGACCCGGTTCCTGTCGACGCAACTGCCCGAACTTCAGGCTCTCGGGCAAGAATTGCAGGAAGCCTGTGCCAGAGCTCCTTCCAACGTGTGGGGAGAGTTGTGCGGGGAGCCCGTCACGCCCGCGGAACCGTTGGCGCCGACGTTGGCCCGTCACGCCAAGGCCAACGAATACCAAACGGAGGTCTACCGGGACCTGTCCCGGCACGCCAAGAAGATCTTTCGCAAGGCAGGCTTGGATCAACCGTCGGCCTGGGCCGGCCAAACGGTGCCGGTTGATCTCCTCGAACCGCATTCGCTGATGGACGAACTGGTCACGAGTCTGTTGTATCGCGTGAGTCAGGCGCCGTATCGCCGGATTTTGGAATTGGTGCGGGACTGGCCGGAGAAGGACAAGCGGGAAATCCTTGACGTGGCGTTGCGCCGTCGCGGGTCCCATGACGAATTGATCAAGGAATTTCGGTGCGGCTATCCTCTCATCTTCGACGTGTTGATGGACATCGGGGGGTGGCGGGACTTGCACCGGCATCGACGATGCCAGCAGATCCAGCAGAACTTTACCACCGTGCACGGCTACGAGATCCCGTCCCCGTTGTATGAGGCCGAACTGGACCGGGAATATCACATGGCGATGGACGCGGTTCAACAGGATATCGAACGGCTGCGGGGCATGGACCAGGAAGCCTCGATTTACGCGATCCCCTTCGGGTTCAGGGTTCGGTGTGTCTTTAAAATGGACTATGCCCAGGCGGAATACATGTGTCAGCTCCGGTCAGGGGTCAAAGGCCATTGGTCCTACCGCACGGTGGCCTGGGAGATGAAACGGCAAATCATGAAACAGTATCCTCACCTGGGCGAATTGATTGCCGCCACCCCGCCCGACGTCGAGGATACGCTGACGCGCTGAGTAGGGAACAACGATCGTTGTTCCCTACGGTGATGAGAGAACGGGTGAGGGGTGCGTCGCAGGGAACAACGATCGTTGTTCCCTGCGGTGATGAGAGAAACGGGTAAGCGATGAGCGAAGAACAGACGATCGAACAAGCCGTGCTGCGAGGGGATTGGGACGCGGTGCTCGATGCCGCGACTGCCTGGACGCAGGATGAGACCGCGGGACCCAGGGCGTTTTTTGCCTTGAACGTCGTGTATCTGTTGAAAGGCGAGTTTGCCCTGGCGTGGAAGATGTATGCGAAGTCGTTACAGGAGGAGGCGGATATTGCGAACGTCCGTGAATGGGTCGATCGCCTGAGCCGGACTTATCCGGAGGAGGGCCGCGCGCACTTGCTGCATGGGATGTTTCTGGCGCAGTCCGGCCAATCCGAGCAATCGATTGCCCGTTATCACAAGGCCATGGAATTGGCCCCGGATTCGCCTTTCCCCCATTTTTTCCTGGCGCAAATCCATCAACGGATGGCCCAAACGGATAAGGCGATCAAGGCCTATCGCCAAGCCGTCAAATTGGATCCGGCTTATACGGCCGCCCGGTTGAACCTGGGCGCGGCCTACCAGGAGCACGGCCAGTTGGAAATGGCCATTCCCCAGTATCGCGAACTGATTAAACTCGCGCCCGGGGATCCCTTGGGCTACGTGAATTTGGCCTGTGCGTTGGCCGAACAGGGGAAGATCGACGCGGCCATTCGTGAATATAAAACCGCGGTGCAATTGAATCCGGAAGATTACGAAGTCCACTATGCGCTGGCCGGGGTCTATGACCAAAAAGGCCGGCACGACCTTGCCTTGCGGGAATACCGGGAAGCCTTACGCCTCAACCCGGAGTTCGGACCCGCGGCCACCGAAGTCGGGTGGATGTTATTGGACAAGGGCCAGGTCGATGCGGCGCTCGACAGTTTCAGCGTGGCGATCAAAGCCGACCCCAACGACGCGAGGGCGACGTTCGGCGTGGGGCGGGTCTATGATCTCAAACGGAAACCCGCCATCGCGGGAGATCATTATCAACAGGCTCTGCAACTGGAAAAGGATCCTGTCAAGAAAACCGCCATCCTGAATTTTATCGACAAGATCGTCGGCGGGTATCACGATTGAGGCAGGCGGGTATCCTGCAAACATGATACGGCTGTCATTCCAAGCGAAATACCAGAATGGTCATCCTTGTATGTGTTCATTTATTCCCTTCGCTCAGGACAGGCAGGGCAGGCAGGGCAGGCGTTGACAAGATTCATTGTCTCTTTCTGTCATCCCCGACCCCGATCGGGGATCCAGTGTCTTTGGTTTTTCCTTTATTCGCAAGGCAAAAGACCCTGGATTCCCGATTAAAGATGTCGGGAATGACCGAAAGAGAGGTCAGGGGTCCAGCGTCTTTGGTTTTGTCTTTCCGTCACTCTGTCAACGAATTACTGAACACATACAAGAATGACAAATCACAGAAAGAGAATGTTCAGGGCTTGGATGCAGGGTCAGAGTTCCTGAATGGATTGCCGGAGCATGGAAAGCTGTTCGGACGAATTCCCGGTTTTTTCCAATTCCGTTTTGAGTTGGTCTCTGAGGTATGAGGAGTAGCCTACCCGGTCCAGGAAGAATTCCAGAAACGGGCCTGACAACGTGCTTTCCTGCTTCAAGGCTTCCACGTCCTCGTCACTGACCGGCACGTACGTGCTTCCGATATGCAGGATGACTTTGTAATAGTCGCCTTCACCGCGACGTTCGAAACGTACCCCGTTCATGTTCGTCTTTTCGGCTCCTCCGGTCGTCAGAATGACCCCCATTGTATGCAAACGGATGACGTGATGACAAGAGAGGCGCTTCTTCTCGAATGTGCAACGCAACGACCCGGGATCGACGGCTGATTCGGTCCTCGTGATTCTTGACCCCCCCTAGGCCATATGATAGCGTACTTTCTTTCTGTTCTTCATCTGCACGCAGTGTTCAGGTCCATTACTCTAAGAGCCGTTAACGTCCATGACCGCTTGGTAAGTCCATTCACGTTATCTCATCCGGGAGTTTTTCATGCCGAGAGCGTATAACTTCAGTGCCGGCCCGGCCATGTTGCCTGAGGCCGTCCTGCAACGAGCCCAGGCCGAATTGACGGATTGGCACGGGGCCGGGGCCTCCATTATGGAGATGAGCCACCGTGGAAAAGAATTTGTTTCGGTTCATGCCGAGGCCGAACGGGACGTCCGTGATTTATTGGGCGTGCCCGAGACGTACAAGGTTCTCTTTTTGCAAGGAGGGGCCACCGGGCAATTTGCCGCCATTCCCATGAATCTGTTGCGCGGGAAAAGCAAGGCGGATTATATCCTGACCGGGTCCTGGGGCAAAAAAGCCATCGGCGAGGCCAAGAAGTATTGCGAAGTGAACGTTGCGGCTTCTTCCGAAGGCGAGCAATTTACGACCATCCCCCCGTTTGACCATTGGGCGTTGAATGCCGATGCCGCGTACGTCCATTACACGCCCAATGAAACCATTGAAGGCGTTGAATTTCACCGGATTCCCGAGACCGGTGACGTTCCGCTCGTCGGTGATCTGTCTTCGACCATCCTGTCCCGTCCCGTCGACGTGAGCCGGTTTGGGTTGCTGTATGCCGGCGCCCAGAAAAACATCGGTCCGGCCGGCGTCACGCTGGTGATCGTGCGGGAGGACTTGATCGGCAACGTCCTGTTGATGACCCCCGGTGTGTGGGATTACGCGCAACAGGCCAAAGCCGATTCCATGTTGAATACGCCACCGACCTACAGCCTGTATATCGCCGGTCTGGTTTTCAAGTGGGTGAAGGAGCAAGGGGGGCTTTCGGTCATGGCCGAACGCAATGAACGCAAGGCCAAAAAGCTGTATGCCGCGATCGATGGTTCCGGTTTTTATCGGAACCCGGTGGATCTCTCCTGCCGGTCATGGATGAACGTGCCGTTCGTCCTGGCCGATCCGGAATTGGACGGCGAGTTTCTGGCAGGAGCGTCCCAAGCCGGATTGACCACGCTGCAGGGGCATCGTTCGGTGGGCGGCATGCGTGCCAGCATTTATAATGCCATGCCCGAGTCCGGCGTGGATGCCTTAATCGACTACATGGCGGATTTTGAAAAACGGAAAGCGTAAGGAATCGATCATGAACATTCTGGTCAGTGACAGTTTGTCGCCACGAGGAGTGGCCGTTCTTGAACAGGGCGGGTTCCACGTTGACGTGAAAACCAAGTTGCCCAAGGAGCAGCTCCTGGAAGAGATCAAAGCGTATGACGGCATTGTCGTTCGGTCAGGCACGAAAGTGACGGCCGAGGTGATTGACGCCGGCAGCCGGCTCAAGATCATCGGGCGCGCCGGGACGGGTCTTGATAACGTGGATTGTGAGGCCGCCACCCGCCGGGGCATCGTCGTGATGAATACGCCCGGTGGGAATACGGTGACGACGGCGGAACACACCGTGGCCCTGCTGGTGTCCATGAGCCGGAAAATTCCCCAGGCCGCCGTGTCGACCAAGGCGGGTCAATGGGAAAAGAGCAAATTCATGGGGACGGAGTTGTACAACAAAACTCTCGGCCTCGTGGGGTTGGGGCAGATCGGGGCCTACGTCACCAAGTTGGCGCAGGGTCTGGCCATGCAGGTGATCGGCTATGATCCCTATCTGTCCCCGGAGCGCGCGCGGGAAATGGGCATCCAGTCGGTGGGATTGGACGAGTTGTTCAGACGGGCCGATTTTATCTCGGTTCATACCCCGTTGACCAATGAGACCCGTTCGTTGATTAATGCCCAAGCCATACGACAGATGAAAGACGGCGTGATGATCGTCAATTGCGCGCGCGGCGGGATCATCGACGAGCACGATATGTTTGAAGCCCTCACAAGCAAGAAAGTCGCCGCCGCGGCCTTCGACGTGTTTGTGGAAGAGCCCGTGAAGCCGGACCATCCGTTGCTGACCCTGGACAACTTCATCTGCACGCCTCATATTGGGGCCTCGACCGGGGAAGCCCAGGAAAACGTCGCCATCTCGATTGCCGAACAGTTCGTCGACTATTTCAATAAAGGCGTGGCTCGCGGCGCGGTGAACATTCCGTCGGTGCCCCCGGACGCCTTGTCACAACTCCACCCGTACATCGGGCTGGCCGAACGAATGGGATCATTTCAGGCGCAGTTGATTGATGAAGGCATCGAAGAGGTGACGGTGGAGTACCGGGGAGACGTGGCGGCGCTTTCCCTTGCGCCCCTGACGGTTGCGATCCTGAAAGGCCTGTTGACGCCAATTTTACAGGATACGGTGAATGCCGTGAATGCGCCCGTTCTTGCGAAGCAACGCGGGATCGAAGTCAAGGAGGTGAAGTGGAGCGACGCGGGAGATTATACGAGTTTGATCCGTCTTCACGTGAAAGCCGGCGCGCACACGCATCAGTTGGACGGCATCCTGTATAACAAGAAGGATCCTCGCATCGTTGAAAGTAACGCCTACGCGGTCGAGGTGGTTCCCAAAGGCCATATGCTCTTGATCTACAACATCGACCGTCCCGGTGTGATCGGCACGGTCGGGCGTATTCTCGGGGAACACGACGTGAACATTGCCCAGATGCAATGTTCCCGCGGACAGAAAGGCGACAATTCGTTATTGGTCATTAGTTTGGATCATCCGCCGTCCCTTCAGGTGTTGGATAACATCAAACGCGAAACGGACGTTGTTTCGGCTCGCTTGGTGGATCTGTCAGACGTCTCGTAACGGTCCCTCTTGTTCAATGGCTCGCCGCCTCCAACCACGCCCGGAGCGCCGCACGGTTACTTCAGGGGCCATGCCCCGTTCCCTGATCCCGATCGGGATGACCACCCTCTTGCCTGACGCGGCCGAGCGCGTACGTCAGTTGGAACAGGCGTTATTTGAGGGGTTTACCCGATGGGGCTATCGCGAAATCATCCCCCCCACCTTTGAGTACCTGGACGTGCTTTCGGCCGGGTTGCCGGCCGATATTCTGGAAAAATGTTACAAAGTCGCCGATTGGACGACCGGCCGTATCTTGGTGCTTCGCCCCGACGTGACTGCCCAGATCGCGAAAATCGTGGCGATGGGCATGGCCGGGCCACAACTTCCTCTCCGATTGAGTTATCGTTCCACGGTGTTTCGCTACGAGCCCGAACACGCCGGACGGGAACGCGAAGTATTCCAGTTGGGGGTCGAATTGATCGGGGTCGATGACGCGTCGATGGATGCCGAAATTCTGACCTTGCTCATCGAATCCCTGAAGGCCGTGGGCTTGTCCCATTTCAAGATTTCTCTCGGACACGTTGGCTTTTACCAGGCGTTGCTGGCGCAGTCGGGGCTCTCGGAACAGGGGCGCAAGCAGGCGGAACTCGCCGCGGCGCATAAGGATTTGCCGAAGCTGGAACGAATCCTGAAAGCCGAACGCGTCTCACCCAAACAGGCCCGTCCGATCCTCGAAGCCCCGGGGCGGTACGGACGCGAAGAGGTGTTGCAATGGGGCCGGGCCCTCGCCGGTCGCAATGCGCGGTTGCTGGCTCCCATTGAACGGTTGAGCCGCGTCTATGCGCGGCTCAACGCGGCCGGCGTCAAGGAACACCTGCTCCTGGATCTGGGAGAGTTTCGCGGTTTCGATTACTATGACGGCGTCGTGTTCGACGTGTTTTCCGACAACGTCGGCTGTGAACTGGGAGGCGGCGGACGCTATGACCATTTAATCGGACAATTCGGCCAGGATCTCCCTTCTACGGGATTTGCCCTGGATCTGGACCGCCTGTTCCTGGCGCTGGGGAAGGAGGGAGATAAATGGGCTCTCGAAACGCCCAGCGTGTTGGTGGCGGCTCCCGACTCTCATTTTGGAGAGGCGTTCCACGTCAGTCAGTTCCTTCGTTCGCACGGGTTGGTGGTGTACCAGGAAACCGTGTCCCGGTGGGATTCCACCCGGCTCCGCAAGATCCGGGCCCGTCTCCGGGCTTCGGGCGCGTCGTGGGCCGTGATGGCGGGCCTGCCTTCCGTCCCGACCCGGGAAGTCGGGGTCCTGGCAAAACAGGCAAAGACCGCACGAACCGTTTGTCTCCAAGACCTTCCCGACCTGATCCTTCAAGGTACGCATGCTCACGTCTGACGTTTCCGATCTTCGGCTGCCGCCCCAGAACCTCGATGCCGAGCAATCCATCCTCGGGGCCGTTTTGCTGGAAAACAGCGCGCTCAATAAAGCGCTTGAGGTGATCGTCGAAGAAGACTTTCACCGGGGGGCGCATCGAACCATTTTTGCGGGGATGATCGAACTGGCTGACCGCAATGAAGTGGTTGATCAGATCACGTTGACGGACCTGCTCAAAACCAAGGGCCAATTGGAGCAGGTCGGCGGCGCGGCGTACGTGGCTGAATTGGTCCAGGCGGTACCCAGCGCGTCGAATATCCGGCACCACTGCAAAATCGTGCGGGAAAAGTCCCTGTTGCGCGGGTTGATCCGGGCCGCGACGGAAATTGTGACGAAAGGGTATGACGGACTTGGAGAGTCGGAAGACCTCTTGGAATACGCGGAACAGGAAATCTTCAAGCTGGGCCAGGGTCGCTTGGGCCGGTCGTTTGTCCCGATGCATCAAATCGTCAAGGAGAGCATTGAGATTGTCGATCGACTCTTCAGCCGGAAAGAACGCATTACGGGCGTGCCCAGCGGATATCGCGTGATTGACGATATCACCGCCGGGCTGCAACCGTCCGACCTCATCATTATTGCCGGTCGTCCGAGTATGGGGAAAACCAGTCTGGCTCTGGGCATGGCCGAATATGCCGCGATTCGCGCGAATCTGACCGTGGGGATTTTCAGCCTGGAAATGTCTCAGGCCCAGTTGGTGCTTCGGATGCTCAGTTCCCAGGCTTTCCTGGATTCTCACGCCCTTCGGACGGGGCAACTGACTTCTGAGAATTGGCATGCCTTGTGTGCGGCGGCTGATCGTTTGGAAAGCGCCAGGATTTTCATCGATGATTCCGGAGGGCTGACGGTCCAGCAAATGCGCGGCAAAGCCCGGCGCCTCAAGGCCGAACACGGCTTGGACCTGTTGATTATCGACTACCTCCAACTCATGCAGGGCCGCAGTGATTCCGAATCGCGACAGCAGGAGATTTCCGACATCAGTCGATCGCTCAAAGCCTTGGCTAAGGAATTGAATATCCCGGTGGTGGCGCTTTCCCAGTTGAGCCGGGCCGTGGAAAACAGAACGGACAAACGCCCCGTTCTCTCCGATTTGCGGGAATCCGGGGCCATTGAGCAGGACGCGGACGTGGTGATGTTCATTTATCGCGAGGAGGTTTATAATCCTGATACGGAGGAAAAAAGGGGGACAGCCGATATTTTGATCCGGAAACATCGCAATGGCCCGACGGGCGACCGGCAACTGTCTTTCCAGGAGCAATATGCCAAGTTCGCCGATCTCGAGACCCAGCACTCCTGACGTCGTGGATGGAGAAAGGGCAATGAGCCAGTTGAGACGACTCCCAAGAAGGTATGTCGGAGGGGCCTGCGCAAAGCCCGGCGGATGGCAGGAACGGGTGCTGGTGATGTTCCTCCTCATTCCCCTGTTGGTGGTGTCTTGCGCCGCGGTCCCCGAATCCGAGCGCGGCGCTGCCATTGACCCCGAATCCGTCGCCCTTCCTTCTCCGGCGTACTATCATTTTTTGCAAGGCTACCTGGCGGAACTCGCGAATGACGTTCCCAAGGCCGTTTCCGAGTATCGGGCGGCCCTGGAATTCGATCCCGATTCGGCATTCCTGCGCGTGCGGTTGGCCGCCCTGGAATTTTTGTCCGGGAACATGCAGAGAGCCATGGCGATGTTGGATCAAGTCGAATCAGCGCAGGTGCGGGATGCGCCCGTATTGGTTGAAATGGCCAGGATCTACGCAGGCGGCGGTCAGTTTGACCGTGCGTTGGGGTTCTATGACGAAGCGATCCGTTTGAATCCCGAACGGGGGGAGACCTATTTTGACAAAGGTGTCTTACTGCTCAATCTCAAGCGACCCGGGGAGGCCGAAACGGTCCTCGCCCGGGGTCTTGACCATGCCCCGGAATCCCATTTCGGATATTTCTACCGAGGCAAAGCCTTGGAGGCCCAGGGGAAACGAACAGAGGCCAAGGAAGCCTACCGCCAGACGATCGAGCGGGCCGAGCGGTTTGAACCGGCTTACCAGGCCCTGCTGAAGCTGTATGAGTTCGACGGGAACCTTGAGGAAGGGATCCGTCTTTACGAGCAGTTCGTGGCCTCGGCAACGCCTCGCGACGAGACGTTCCGCAAGGACTTTGTCCGTTTCCTGATGAAACAAAAAGACTACGAGCGAGCCTTGAGTCTCCTGGAGCAGATGATCGTGGACCAGCCCCAGGACGTGAAGGTGCAAATCCAAAGGGCCCTGGTCTACGTCGAAATGGAAGAGCCCCGCCGGGCCGTTACGGAGTTGGAAGGCATCCTTCAAGCCCATCCATCCGAGCTTCGAGTTCGAGATTACCTGGGATGGCTGTATGAGCAAATCGACGACGTCGAAGGGGCGCTTGACGCCTACCGGACCAATATCGACCTGGATGCGACGTTTTACGACAGTCACATTCATCTCGGAATTTTACTGTATCAACTCACGCGCTATGATGAAGCGGTGCAGCACCTGACCCGGGCGGCCGGGTTGAAACCCGGTAACCCGGAAACGCACCTTTTGCTGGGATTGAGTTACCTGCAGGCCGATCAATTTGAACGGGCCTCGTCTGCGTTTGAAAAAGGATTGGAATATCACCCGAACGATGAAAATCTGCGATTTAACCTTGGCGCCGCGTATGATAAGCTCAACCGGTTCCCCGACGTGGTTCGGGAAATGGAAGCGGTGCTGGCCCTTAATCCCGATCATACCGACGCGCTCAATTACCTCGGTTACAGTTACGCCGATCGAGGCATCAATGTGGAAAAAGCCGTGGAATTGACGCGCCGCGCCGTCGCACTCAAGCCGGACAATGGCGCGTACGTCGATAGCTTGGGGTGGGCGCTCTTCAAAGTCGGGCGGGTGGCCGAAGCCCTTCGGGAAATTCAGCGAGCAGCCGAACTCGTCCATGACGACCCGGTCATTTTTGAGCATTTAGGAGAAATTTATTTGATCCAGGATCACCAGGATGCGGCCAAAGCTGCATGGCTCCGTGCGCTGGAATTGGATCCTCATAATGAAAAACTCATCGAACGGTTTCGTGAAGTGGGCTTTGGCAATCCGCCTCATTTGCGGCAGGAGCCGTTGAAGGACGACGCTCAAGTGAGCCAGTATGCGGACTCCGTCATATCCGGAGTTCCCGTTCCCCGGGCAGGCGGACACGTGAGTTCGCCCGCGACACGGCGAGTCAACCCCTGAGGTAGCGCGTGATGATTGAATCGAGACAAGACGGGTGGAAGCGTGCGCGTGCGGTTCATGCGATTCGGGACCGGTATGGGTTCAGTTTGACGGAGTTGATGATTGTCGTGGCCATCATCGGCATTTTGGCCGTGATTGCCATTCCGAATTTTCTGAAATATCAGGCCCGGGCCAAACAATCGGAAGCCAAAACCAACCTGGTCGCGATTCATACCAGCGAAACGGCGTATTTTGCCGAGCATAATGTCTACGTCGACGATTTCAATCAGATCGGGTTCGCCGTGACGGGCTCCTCTCAATTGTATTATTACGAATTGGGGAACAGCAGTTACGGAACCCTTCCGCCGGGCTGTACGGCTTCCACCTTGGATGTCGTGTCGGAGACAGGGTTTACGGCCGTGGCAACCGCCAATATCGATGGTGACCCGACCTGTGACGTGTGGACCATCGACGAAAATAAAACGTTGGTGAACGTCACGAATGACGTGGCCTCCTAGTTGCTTGTCCTTTCTCCCCCTTTTTCCCTTCTTCCAGCGGTAATATCCTTGACTCTCTTCGAGGGGGTCTGTTATAAGCCACCAACCCCTGATCATGTGGGAGAGTGAGTGAAATTCCCGGTCGTTGGACCTACACGCTTCTCTCGACGCATCCTGTCGATACCAGTTAATTGACACATGGATCTTTTGATAAATTTTCTGGGGCGGTTGTCCCAGAGTTTTTTTCCCTCTGCCCCCCATCAGGCCCAACCACGTCACCGGAAGCCGCATAACCCTTCCCTGAAACTGATCTCCAACAATCGTGGAGTGGCGGGAGAGGTGGACGGTGTGCAGGGCCGGTCCGCCCCATCAACCGTAGGCCACGCGGAAGCCGTGGAAGACGCCTTGGCGCGGAGCACGGGGTGGCTTCTCGACCAACAAAATCCGGAACATGGCTATTGGGTGCAGGAATTGGAGGCGGATACGACGTTGACCTCGGAGTATTTGATGTTGCGCCGGTACATCGGGGCCGTTGATAAAGAGCGGGAAGCCAGAATGGTCCGCTATTTTCAACGCACCCAACTTGAAGACGGTGGATGGCCGATTTATACCGGAGCCCCCATGGACGTCAGCGCCTCGGTCAAAGCCTACTTTGCCTTGAAATTGGCCGGGGTCCCACAAGATGATCCGGCGATGTGTCGAGCTCGCCAGGCGATCCTGGACAAAGGCGGCGTGGTTTCAGCCAACGTTTTTACGAAAATTGCGTTGGCCTTGTTCGGACAATACGATTGGAAAGGGCTTCCGAGCATGCCCCCCGAAGTCGTGTTGGCCCCCAAGAAGTTTGCCTTTAACATCTACGCCATCTCGTACTGGTCCAGGGCCGTCGTCATTCCTCTCCTGATCGTGTATGCCGTGCGTCGGGAATGCCGGATCTCCCCGGAACAGGGGATTGAGGAGTTGTTCAGTACGCCTCGTGAGCAAGTCAATTATCGCGACGTCCCGCCGTTTCAAAAAGATCCCGAACTCATCAGTTGGCGGAACTTTTTTGTCTGGGTTGACCGGATTCTCAAGGTCTATGAGAAGCATCCGCTGCGGTTTGTCCGGAAAAAAGCCATGAAGCACGCCGAGGCGTGGTTGCTGGACCATATGCAAGGTGAGGGAGGGCTTGGAGCCATTTACCCGGCCATGGCCAATTCGATCTTTGCCTTGATGGCCCTTGGCTACCCGGTGTCGTATCCGTTGATCCAGAAGGCTCTTCGAGAAATCGAGGCATTGGAAATCGACGCGCCGGCTTCAGTGGATGGACCATCCACGCTTCACTTGCAGCCGTGTCATTCTCCAATTTGGGATACGGCGTTAACCGTCAATGCGCTCATTGAGAGAGGTCTCCCCCTTGACCATGAAGCGCTGTCGCACGCCTCTTCCTGGTTGTGCTCCCGACAAACGCGGAAGGTGGGAGATTGGATTGTCTCTTCTCCCACGGCTACGCCAGGCGGATGGTATTTTCAGTTTGAAAATGAATTGTATCCCGATGTCGATGATACGGCGGCCGTCCTGACCGCCTTGGCGAAAGTTTCGCCGTTGCAGCCTGCCGACCGGGATGAGGCCGTTCAGCGAGGGCTGCAGTGGGCATTGGCCATGCAAAGCTCGAATGGCGGTTGGGCGGCCTACGACCGGGATAATGATCAACTGATTTTCAACAAGATTCCCTTTGCGGATCATCAGTCGTTGCTTGATCCTCCCACGGCTGACCTCACGGGCCGGTGTCTGGAGATGCTCGGCGCCCTGGGTTATGACGGGTCACACCCTGCCGTGCCCCCGGCGCTTGAGTTCCTTCGACGGGAACAGGAAGCCGACGGCAGTTGGTATGGGCGATGGGGAGTCAATTATCTCTACGGGACCTGGTGCGTCGTCGTTGGCCTTCAGGCTATTGGAGAGGACATGTCCGCGCCATGGATTCGACGCGCCGTTGCCTGGGTTGAATCCAAACAAAACCTGGACGGCGGATGGGGAGAATCCTGCTTGTCGTATGCCGACCGAGCGTGGGCCGGGAAAGGCGAAAGCACCCCCTCGCAAACGGCGTGGGCCCTGCTGACCTTGTTGACCGCGGGCTTGTCCGATTCCTTGAGCGTCGCAAGGGGCATTAATTTTTTGCTTCGTCACCAACGGGGAGATGGGACGTGGTCAGAACCATTCCACGTCGGCACCGGATTCCCCAGGGTGTTCTATCTTCGGTATCACGGCTACAGCAAGTACTTCCCCATGTGGGCGCTGGCCATGTATCGTAACGTTCGGATGCGCCGTCAAACGAAGGCTCAAGCGCTGCAATCCGTCGCGCAATCAGCCAGGCAACGGCAGTCCTGATTGGCGTCATCTTTTCTCACTTCAACGGTTTCCGGAGTCTTCCCTGGAAAATATCGCTGTCTTTGCCGCGACCCCTTGGGAGTTCAGCGCCATTGGACAGGCGTTGCCTGCGAGCCAGGTTGAGCGGATCAACGGGGTCAAGTGGCGTCGATGGGCGAATGCTTCCCGTTTCATTGCCGTCATTCAAACCGGGATCGGGTTGGCAAATGCGCGGGCCGCGTGTGAGGCGGTGTTTCCGAAAAGACCCTGGACCGTGTTTATTTCCTCGGGGTTTGCGGGCGCCTTGGTTCCTTCGCAAATCGGCGATTTGGTGATTCCCGAACAGGTCGTCCGGGAGGATTCGAGTCTCACGGGGCTCGTTCCCGATTCCTCTATTCTCTGCAGTGCCTCGTATCGGCAACACGCTTGCCAAGCGGCGAAGGTATCCAAGAGCGCGGTTCTCTCCGGTCGGTTGGTTACGGTCAGAAATATCGTCTGGTCGGCTAGAGACAAATGGGCCATTGGCCGGGCTTTTGAAGCGAGCAGCCTGGATATGGAAAGTGCGGCTATCGGGTCAATGGCTGCCCGGCATGGCATCCCGTTCTGCGTGGTCCGGTCGGTTTCTGACCTGTTAGAAGAAGATTTACCCTTCGATCTCAATCTGTTTCGCCGGCCGGGCACGTTCGTGCAAGGGACGTGGGCCGTGGCCACCACTCCGGGAAAATGGTCGGGGTTCAATCGACTGCGTCGGCAAAAAAACGCGGCCTCGGTCCGGTTGGCTGGATTCTTTGAAATCTTTTTCTCCATGACGGAAAATAGCAGCTAAAGCATCGACCCGGTTTGAGTCCGGGTCGAGATGGTATCCATGTTGAAAAATCCCGTATTGACCGGACTTGTTGACAAGAAAGGAAATGGTTATGCCTCAGCGACTTCCAGGAATTGCGAGAACGGTTGACATACGCATCCCCATCTTGATCAGCGCACTGACTCTGGGGTTGTCGATCTTTGGATTTTCTTCGTCACTCTCCGCGGCTGTGGAGCCAGGTTCAGCCATGGAGGCGATGAAAGAGACCATTGATCAGGCCCTGAAGATCATGGAGGATGAGTCTCTCAAGTCGCCGGAAAAGTCCCGGGAACGGTTGGCAATTCTGGAAGACATCATCGGAAAGCGTTTCGATTATAGGGAAATGGGGAAACGAACCCTGGGGAAACATTGGCGGCAATTCAGCGAAGCCGACCGGAAAGAATTCGTGCGGCTGTTTCAGCGCTTCTTATCCAAGACGTACGCCGGAAACGTTGATGGCTATTCCGGCGAACAGGTTCACTATCTCAAGGAACGGAGAAAAGGAAATTTTGCGGAGGTTCAAACCGCGGTGACCTCGGACAAGTCGACCGCCTCTATCTATTATCGCTTGCTGAAGAGCGCGAATGCCTGGAAGGTGTATGACGTGGTCATAGACGGCGTCAGTTTGGTCAAAAATTTTCGAAGCCAATTTGGACGTATTATCGAGGCCGAATCGGCAGAGGGTCTTCTTGAGAAATTACGGGCGAAGACCGCCGTGTCCGGGTCCTAGGACGTCCTGTAGCCGTCTGCCGTCGTTGTTTCCGCATCGACGGCTTTCGCGGGTGGGAGAAGGGTCGGAACAGGATGGTAGCATTTCCTAGTGGGATTTCTTGACATCATCCCTTTATTTTGTGAAACTGAGTCTTCACGTCATTGAATTTTCACTGAATCCGATATATCATAGTGCATCACAATGCATTATTCGGAAGTGAAATAAGATTATGTCTCTCCTGAAAGGAATCGAAGGGCCGTCCGATCTCAAAAAATTGTCGCCTGAACAATTTCCGGATTTATGCCAGGAAATTCGCGACCAGATTATTGCCGTGATCTCGAACGTCGGCGGGCACCTTGCTTCCAATCTCGGCGTCGTTGAATTAACCGTCTCGCTTCATTACCTGTTAAATACGCCCGATGATCTGATTGTCTGGGATACCAGCAATCAAACGTATGCCCATAAGCTGTTGACCGGTCGACGAGAGCAGTTCCATACGATTCGGCAATTCGGCGGATTGAGCGGGTTTTGCAAGCGGGAAGAAAGTGTCTATGATACGTTTAATGCCGGTCACGCGGGTACGGGTGTTTCTGCAGCCGTGGGTTTTGTGGAAGCCCGGGAACAACAAAAGCAGTCTCACAAGGTCGTTTGCGTCGTGGGAGACGGTGCGTTGACTTCCGGACTGACCCTCGAAGGGCTTCAGCAAGCAGGTGATAGCCGGAAAGATCTGTTGGTGATTTTGAACGATAATCAAATGTCGATTTCGAAAAACGTCGGGGCAATCTCTGCCTATCTGAACCGGACCATTACCGGTGAGTTGGGCGTTCGTCTGCAAGAAAAGGCGAATCGGCTCATGGAGACGATCCCCCGCATTGGCGGACAGGTGAAGAAAGTGGCCGGCCGGGCTCAATCGTTGGCAAAAGGGTTGGTGTCGCCCGGGATGCTGTTTGAGGAATTGGGATTTCGGTACGTCGGGCCCCTCGACGGTCACGAATTTGAATATTTACTGCCGACCTTGGAGAACGTACTCAAGCTGGAAGGTCCCACCTTATTGCATGTCGTCACCAAGAAGGGCCTGGGCTATAAGCCGGCGATGAGCGATCCCGTGTGGTTCCACGCCAGTTCACCCTTTGACCGCGACACGGGAAAACCCAAGAGTAAAGCCGCAAAACCTTCGTATAGCAGTATTGCCGTCAACACGCTCGTTCAATTGGCCAATGAAGATCCGCGTATCGTGGCGATTACCGCTGCGATGTGTGAAGGGACGGGATTGACCGCCTTTGAGCAGGCCTTTCCCGACCGGCTGTATGACGTGGGGATCGCCGAGCAACATGCGGTGACGTTTGCCGCGGGTATGGCCACGCAAGGCATGCGTCCCGTGATCCCGATCTATTCGACTTTCTTGCAACGCGCCTATGACCAGGTTATTCATGACGTGGCCACGCAGAACCTGCCGGTGACGTTCTGCATCGATCGGGGAGGACTCGTGGCGCAGGATGGGACGACCCACCACGGGGTGTTTGATTTTGCGTATCTCCGGCATATGCCGAACATGGTGATCATGGCCCCCAAGGATGAAAATGAATTACAGCATATGGTCAAGTCGTGTATCAGTTCCGATCGGCCCGCCGCCGTTCGGTATCCTCGGGGCTCGGGGTTGGGCGTAAAAATGGACCAGGTCCCGGAAACCCTGCCTCTCGGCAAGGGCGAGTTGTTGCGAGAGGGGACGGATATTGCGTTGCTTGCGATTGGTATCGCGGTGCATCAAGCGATGGAGGCGGCCGAGCGGCTGGAGGGGGAAGGGATTTCCGTTGCGGTCGTGAATGCCCGCTTTGTCAAACCGATTGATGCCGGGTTGATCGGCACCGTGGCCAGACAGGTGAAGTGTCTGCTTGCCATAGAGGAAGGCTCGGCAATGGGCGGGTTCGGGTCCGCGGTTCTTGAGGTCCTCTCCGAGGAAGGCATTGTCAACGTGCCGACCAAGTGTATAGGGTTGCCTGACTGGTTCATTGAACAGGGTCCGCAGGATTTCCTGCGCGAGAAATACGGGTTGACGGCTGACGGCATTTATCAACAAGCCAAACAATTGGTTGCGCGCGTCTCCGTTCGATAGGTCTTGACCTGAAGAAGCCTTGCGATGAGGATCACGCGAAAAAAAACCAGACAGATTCAGGTCGGTTCAGTCAAGATCGGGGGGGGGGCGCCCATTGCGGTCCAGTCCATGACTGTCCCTCATCCGAGTGACGTCCGTGGAACCGTTGAGCAAATTCACCGGATGGAAGCGGCCGGGTGCGAGCTTGTGCGTGTTGCCGTACCCGATCAAGAGGCCGCGACGGCCCTGCCCAACATCAAAGCGCAGACTTCGATCCCTTTAATAGCGGACGTGCATTTCGATCATCGCCTGGCGCTCAAAGCGGCCGAAGTCGTCGATTGTGTTCGCATCAATCCCGGAAACATCGGGCCATGGTGGCGATTGGCCGAAGTCATCAAAGCCGTGCAAGACCGGGGTATTCCCCTCCGGGTGGGCGTCAACGGCGGTTCGTTGGAGCGCCCCCTGTTGGAGAAGTACGGGTATCCCACGGCCGAGGCCCTGGCAGAATCGGCCTTGAATGCCGTCCATGCCATTGAGGATATGGGCTTCACAAACATGAAGGTGTCGTTGAAAGCCTCGGACGTGCACATGGCCGTTGACGCGTATTGGTTGTTTGCCCATCAATCGGACTATCCCCTTCATATCGGGATCACCGAGGCGGGGACCGCCAGCACCGGCGCAGTCAAATCCGCCATCGGATTGGGCTGGCTGTTGTCTCACGGGATCGGAGACACCTTGAGAGTCTCGCTGGCCGCCGACCCCGTGGAAGAAGTGAGGGTCGGTTTTGAAATTCTCAAATCCTTGGAGCTTCGTCATCGCGGAGTGAACGTCATTGCCTGTCCGACCTGCGGCCGGGTCGAGATTGACGTGGTGCGACTGGCCGATGAACTGGAAAAACGGCTCAGTCATATTACAATGCCCTTAAACGTGTCCGTCTTGGGCTGCGTCGTGAATGGTATCGGCGAAGGGAAGGAGGCGGATATCGGCATTGCGGGAGGGCAGGGCATGGGCATTCTGTTCAAAAAAGGGAAACTCGTTAAGAAAGTGCCGTCGGAACAACTGATGGACGTCCTCATCGAAGAAGTTGAATTGATGGCGTTGGAGCAGAATGACTCACCTGCGGGGACGTCTTCTTCCCCGTCCCCGATTGCTGCGGATTCTGACTCGTCATCCGGTCGTGAACTCCCCGTTCTGTCCTCGCGCTGACTCACGTCGTCCCAATGCATGGTGCTTTGCGGCGGACAGCCGCGGTGACCGGTCTCTCCTTGTCAGGGGTTGAGGGCCTCGTTATAATGTTGCCCGGGCGCCGTACCCAAGTGGCTAAGGGAGCAGTCTGCAAAACTGCGATTCAGCGGTTCGATCCCGCTCGGCGCCTCCATTGCCATTTCATCTCATGAGTCGAATAGAAAGGGTCTTGGGAAAACCATGGCTGTTCCGCTCTCCCAGATGCTGACAGTCACCAGCTACGTGTTCTCGCAAAAACTGAAGGGCGTTAAACGCTATCCATTGGTGTTGATGTTGGAGCCGCTCTTTCGGTGCAATCTGGCCTGTGCCGGTTGTGGAAAGATCCAATATCCCGAGCACGTCCTGGACCGGCGGTTAACGCCCGAACAATGTTGGGCTGCGGCTGAAGAGTGCGGCGCTCCCATTATCAGCATTCCCGGCGGGGAGCCGCTCATTCATCCCGAGATGTCGGAGATCGTTCAAGGGTTGGTGCGCCGCGGGAAATTTGTCTATTTGTGCACGAATGCGATTCTGCTGGAACGCAAAATGGATGAATATACCCCTTCCAACCGTTTGATCTTCAGTATCCACATGGACGGGTTGCGTGAAGAACATGATTTCGCCGTCTGTCGTGACGGGGTCTATGACGTCGCGACGAGAGCGATCAAAGCGGCCTTAAAACGAGGATTCCGGGTCACCACCAACACGACCCTTTTCAGCGATGCGAATCCGCCTCGGGTTCGGGCCTTTTTTGACGAAATGATGGATCTTGGCGTGGAGGGGATGATGATATCTCCGGGCTACAGTTACGAAAAGGCGCCGGACCAGCATGGCTTCTTGAAGCGGCGTCGGACGCAGGAACTGTTTGCCGCAGTGTTTGCGGAGAGGAAACGCCGGTGGCGATTCAACCAATCCCCCTTGTTTTTGGAATTTCTTATGGGCAAACGTGATTATCAATGCACCCCATGGGGAAATCCCACCTATAATATTTTCGGCTGGCAGAAGCCGTGTTATCTTTTGCAGGATGGATACGTATCGAGTTTCAGGGAATTGCTCGAGACGACCGCGTGGGACCGGTACGGCGTCGGGCGCAATGAGAAATGCCGGGATTGTATGGTGCATTGCGGGTTCGAAGCCTCGGCCGTGGAGGAAACGTTTGGTTCATGGTCCGGGTTGACCGGAACCGTGAAGGCGATGTTGTTTCCCAACGCGACCTGATGGACCTGCTCCCGGTTCCCATTGTAGGGATGTCTATGTCTCAGGATGGGCCGGAAGATCCTGCCGAACAAAGCCTCCATGGAGCGGTTGTTTATCCAAACTCTGAGCAGGAATTGCTGAAAGTCATTGAATCGGCTTTCGGCTACCGAGGTGACATCATGCTGGAATTGAAGTCCCGGGAATGTATCAGCGGCTATCTGTTTAATCGCGTGCTCGATGGCCCGCATTCCTATGTGGAGATGTTTCAACCCGGTCAGGCAGGCCCACGGAGGATTCCCTGCCACGAGATTCACGCCTTCCATTTTACGGGGTACGATACGGCTTCCGGAAAATCCTGGGAAGCGTGGGTTCAAACACGCCGGCAGGAGAAGTAAAAGGACGGGCTGAATTTCTCGCAACCTTGGACCTTTTCAGGCCCTGATTATTGACAGATGAAAGCCCCGTATGCTAGAAGTCACGGACCTTTTTACCCAGAATTTTTCTCCCCGTCAAACGGTTGCTGAAGGACTGAGGTGTGGTCTCTCCAAAGGAAAAACTGATTATCTGGATAGGCTCTCCGAAGTGGCAAGTCCCGGACTCGATTCTACGCGGCCCGTCACATGCTATCCCGCCCAGTTATGACTATGTTGTGGCTCGTCGAGGGGGCCATGGCATTTAAGAACGTGACCACCGGTCATCCTGATTGTGTAGGCAGATAGAGGCAAAAAGGCCAGGGGAAATTTTTGTCCGAAATGCATGATGTGGAGAAACGAATTTCCCTCGTGAGGTTGAGCACGGGTTTCTCAGGGAAAAGAAAAGAGCAGAGTTTTTGACGTACAGATCGTTTTTTGACAGACCAAAGCGACTATAGGGGGGGTTATGGAAAAGGATACATTCCAAACAGTGAAGGGTCTTGTTGCCGTTGTGGCACTGGGATTGACGTTGTCAGCCTGCGGAGAAGCCAAACCGCCGGCTCCACCGCCCCCGGCGCCCCCGGAATATGCCGATAAACATATGCCGGCAGACTATTGGAATAACCCGGACATTATTGCGCAAGGGAAGGCGATCTTCACCGGGGCGGAAAATATCGACGTCAATTGTGCCAGTTGTCATGGAAAAGACGGCAAACCCGTGAAGGCCGGGGCTCGAGATTTTCGCAAAGGTGACTTTATGAAGCTGTTCTCTGACTCCCAATGGTTCTGGCGCGTGTCCGAAGGGGTCAAGGGAACAAAGATGAAGGCTTGGAAATCCAAGCTTTCCGAGGATGATCGGTGGAAGGTGATTGCGTTTGAAGCCACGTTCGGCTTGAAAGGCATGGAGTACAGCGTTGCGCAAAAGAAATGGGTGCCCCAAGGCACGGCGGCTTCCGTGGCTCCGGCGGCTGACGAGGCAGCTCCCGCAACTGAAGAGGCGGCGGTTCCTGAAGAAGCGGCTCCTGCAACTGCAGAGCCGGCGGCTGAGGAAGCGGCGGCTCCGAATGGAGAAGCGGCGGCTCCGAACGGAGAAGCGGCCGGCGGAGAATCTCCCCAGTAACGCGGGCGATTTCCACGTTCTTTTGCGGCATAAACCGGAAGGAGGCCACCACCCTTGAAAACCTTAATCCGCAGTTTTGTGATTTTGCCAGGCCTTCTGCTTGGGGGGCTTGCCATTGCCTATGCCCAAGCTCCGGCTCCCCCGCCTGTGGAATTTCCCTATACCGGAAATCGGACCGGGGTATGGATCGTGGCCCAACTCCACATTTTGTTTGCCGCGTTTATTCTGGGGGCCCCGATATTCGCCGTGGTGTCGGAATGGCTGGGCTATAAAAACCAGGATCCGAAATATGACCGGTTAGCCAAGGAAGTCACCAAAGTCACGGTGATCCTGTACAGTATGACCGCCCTAACCGGCGGGCTGTTTATTTTTGTCCTGCTCGCTACCTATCCCGATTTCACCACCTGGCTCATCAAGCATTTTTTCATGATTTTCGCCGTGGCGTATCCGCTCCTGTTTATTCTGGAGACGATCGTATTGTATACGTACTTTTACTCTTGGGATGCGCTGAAGGGCGAAAAGAAAGCCCGGCATATTGCTCTCGGGGTCTTGTTGAACGTCGTCGGCACGGTGACGTTGTTTGTCATCGACGGTCCCACGGCGTTCATGAATACGCCCGCCAAATCCGCGGAGGGGGTCTCTCTGATTCAGTTCGTCCAGAGCGCGGGTTTGTGGGATAAGGTGGCGAATTACAGTTGGATGCCCTTGAATCTGCATCGGTTGGTCGGAAACGTGACGTTCGGTGGATTTATTGCGGGACTGGTGGCGGCGTATATGTATATGGGGGCCAAGACGGATGAAGAGCGCTCATACTACGATTGGATGGGCTTTGTGGGGAACATGATCGGCGTGGGCGCCCTTCTGTTCCTGCCCTTCATGGGGTATCTCCTGGCCTATGAACTCTGTGACTATGATGCGTCCATTTGCCCGTACATGATGGCGGACCAGTTGTCGATGTTTTTTGAAATGCAGGGGGCCATGGTCGGTCTGATCTTTCTCGCCAGTAATTATTACATCTGGCTGAGCATGAAACGGATTCAAGGCGTGGAGCAGGTTCGTATGTCCGGGATGGTCATGGTTGCCGTCGTGCTCATTCCGGTGGTCATGGGAGTTGCCTGGAAACTGTTCCCGCCGCCTGAATGGCAGTCGCTGATCTTCCTGGCTTTGCTGATCGTGCTTCCGCCGATTCTGAGCAAGCTGCCGGGTTTGCGATTTACGGTGTCCTCCTTCACCATGATCAAGGTCGGTTTTCTGATGATCGTGGTCGCCAACGCCATCTGGATGACGCCTCATGGCTTTGTGGCGACACAAGCGTTGGCCACTGAAGAATTGGAGCTTCCCTCGTGGGCCAGTGAGTTGGCCCTGATGCCGGCAAAAAATGCGGCGGCGTTTACGCTGGTCTTTCTGACCATCGTCAACTACCTTCTTTACAACCGGGCCATCAGGAGCGGGACGATTATCTGGGGGAAGATCGACTTCACGTCCCAATTCGTCCTGATCTTCCTGGCGTTCAGTGCCATCTGGACGATGGGCTTGATGGGCACGGTTCGATCCCTCACGAGAAAGTATTTCCACGTGTATAACCTTGTGCCGGACTTTACCCCCGAAGCCTTCACGCCTACCTTGGCGTATTCCGCCTGGTGGATTACAGGTGTGACCCTGGTCTTTTATCTCGTGGTGAGTTTTGCCATTGTCGTGACGTTAAGAACCACCGGGCAGAAAACCGATGCCCCGCAAGCGGCTCCGGTGCCTGCCGGTGCGGAGTAACGGAGGTGGGAAGCAAGTATGGCTGAGCAAAGTTTGACGCGAAACATCATCAAAAAAGGCATCGTCGGCGTCCTCTTGGGGGTGATCCTGGCAGGGGTGGCCAAAGCCACGCATTTCCCCTTCGTCTTTCAGGTCATGTTCTTCATTTATGCCATGCTCGGCGCCGGCGTGTTCATCCTGCTTGATGCGCCCTCTCTGAGTCGTCTTGAGGGAATCAAGGCGATCATCGGTCTGGTGTTGTTTTATCTGGTGCTTTCGGGGGTGTACATCGGCGGGGCGACCAGCCTGCCTCAGTACGACCCGGAAGTGGAAAAAGGAAAGATCGAGAAGATCCTGAAAGCGCGCCGGGCAAGGACTCAGCAAGGCAAAGCCGAAGAATTGATCGCACGAGCCAAAGCCCTGAATGAGCGCGCCGTCTCGATCGAGCAACAATTGAAAGTTCTTGGTGGCGGCGTGCAGGTCGTGGAGGAAGCCGCGACGCCCACCTCAACGGCAGCGGCCGGGGACCTAGTGGCGCTTGGTAAAGAGCAATGGGAACTGCAAGAGTGTTACAACTGTCACAAACTCTTTGGGCAAGGTGGTAAGAAGCGAGGGCCGGAGTTGGACAATATCGGCAATCTCATGACGTCTGAAGCCCTCAGGGAAAAGATTCTCGACCCCAAGAGTTGGAAGGCCGAAGGATTCGACAAGCAGTACAAGAAAGGCAAAATGCCGAACAAATATAAAGACTTGATGTTTGACGAAGAGATCGACGCGTTGGTGGCCTTTTTGGCGACGTTGAAAGATACGTCGGTCAATACCCCGAAGCCCATCAAAATGAAATAATCTGGTGGTTGATGCAACCCAAAATTAAGGCAAAGGCGCGGTGCGCCGACGGGGAAGTCGGCAGTATTTCCAAGGTCATCGTCGATCCGTTATCCCTCGAGATCAGTCACGTGGTGGTCAGGGAAGGGAACGGCGTGGATCGCCAGGTTCCGATCGCCCAGGTCCAGGAAATCCCGCACGAAGAAGAAATCATCTTACGGGGTTCATTGGAGGAATTCAGGGCATGTCCCGTACTCGACCGGGATGCCTACGTCACGCATCATGACGTGGAAATTGCGCACCTGGAAGACCGTCTTCACGTGGAGCCCGGCGAAATTCTCGTGCCCTATCCCCGGTTGGAGCAGGGGATGCCCCGTCGCAGCTTTTTCATGAACATGACGCACGCCATCGGAACGTTGATCGCCCTTCCGTTGGCGTTCCCCGTTTTGAAATATCTCATGAAGCCCATGTATAAGCCGTTCGACAATTCTTGGTTTTCCGTGGGGAACGTCCGCAAAATCAAAAAGGAAAACATCGGCTACCAGTTCAAGTTTACGCGGGGCTTCAAAGAAGCCTTCATGCCCGAACAGCAGATTGAAAAAAACATCTGGGTGGTCAAGGCCACGCCTGAAGTGCAAAAGGCGGTCTACGGCGGGAAAGACAAAAAGTTTTATGACCATAAGGGAGACATGGTGTGGGTGAATAAGGCCAAGGCGCCCTACATCGGTTTTTCCGGAAAATGTCCGCACTTGGGATGCGGGTACAAGTGGCGCAGGACAAAGAATTTTCCTGACGGGGTCTTTCTGTGTCCCTGCCATTTAAGTATCTATGATGAAGCGGGCAAGGTGCTGGATGGTCCGGCCCCGCGGCCTCTCGACGTCCTGCCGATGCAAGTCAACGCCGCCGGGGAAGTGCAAATCATCGACGTCGAATACAAGGCCGGAGTGAAAGGCCAAATCCGCCTTCTGTAGCGTCATCATGGCCGACAATACCACCAACGTACCCAACGCTTTTGAAAAAGTCGTCGATTTCGTCGATGAACGGGTCGGCCTGAAAACCATTCAGGCCAAAATGTTGAATGAACCCGTTCCCGGCGGGTCTCGATGGGCCTATGCGTTCGGGTCGTGTTTGTTGTTCATCTTTATCATGCAGGTGGTGACGGGGATTCTGTTGATGTTTTATTACGTCCCGAGCACCGATCATGCGTATGCAAGTACGCAGTACATCATTCATGAAGTGGACTACGGATGGTTTCTGCTGAGTTACCATTTCTGGGGCTCCTCGGCCATGGTGGTGATGGTGTTCGCCCATATGTCGCAAGTGTTCTTGTGGGGGGCGTATAAAAAACCCAGGGAACTGATTTGGTTGGTCGGGCTGGCCCTCTTTGGCCTGGTCCTGGCATTCGGCTTCACGGGCTACCTGCTCCCGTGGGACCAAAGGGCGTATTGGGCCACGGTTGTGGGCGTCGAGATCATGGATAAGACCCCGATCGTCGGGGATTTTATGAGTCGATTTTTGAAAGGGGGGCCGACCCCGGGTCAAATGACCCTGAGCCGGTTCTTCGTCATTCACGTGATGGTGTTGCCCGCGGGGTTGATGGGGCTGGCCGGTCTTCATCTCTTCCTGTTCCGCAAGGCCGGACCCGCCGGTCCGTTCCGTGGCACTCCCGAACAAATCAAGGCGAAGACGGATTATTTCTTTCCCAGACAAATCTGGAAAGACATCGTGGCCATGGCCACGGTCTTCCTGATTATTTGTACGTTGACGTTCATTGAGCCGGTGGTGTTGTTGGAAGAGGCCACGCCGGACCCGGGGGATTATCATCCGGAACCTGAATGGTATTTTCTGTTTCTCTTCCAGCTCTTGCGATTGAAAATCTTTGGCGGAGAACTCGGTCAGTTTCTGGGAGCCGTGGCGATTCCCGGAGCGTTCATGGGGTTGCTGGCGGCGCTGCCTTTTCTTGACAGGAATCCGGAGCGGAATATTTTTAAACGGCCGATTGCGTTGATCGGCTGGATCGCCATTATGGCGATGATCCTGATTTTCACGGTTTCCGCGATTCTGAATAGAGAATTTCTGGATTAATCAGTATGTCGAACGCCAAACTCGGGCTCCTGGTTTTGTGGCCAACTTTCTGGACGGGCTTCCCCCTGAAGATGGTGGCCGCGTTGCTTATGTTGGCGTCCGGCGTTCATCCCTGGGAAGGGACCGGTCTTGAAGCGTTGCTGGTCCTTTCCATTCCCATCGACATTTGGGCGCTTGGTCTGTGCTCCCGGACCGTTTTTCTGGAACGGTTGAGCGTGGACCCGCCAAAGGGAATGGGCCTGCGCTTGTGGGGGCTGTGGGCGGTCTTTTCCGTCGTCTATCTTCCCCTGTTGTTTATGATTATGAGCGGGGTCAAGTCCCTTGCCCAATCCGCGGTCCATGCCACGTTGCATTTTGTTGAAAGCAACGTCATCGTGATTCCCATTGCGGAAAAAATCAGCTTGGAATTGGTCATGTGGGGATTGCCGGCCACTATCGTCCTGATCGTCCTGGTGTATGGCTGGTTGTTCGGATTGGGTGCCTTGGCGCAACGCTTTGTTCGCGCGTCAACGCCCGTCGAGGGGGCGTTTCAGGACGTGGTCTCGAAATGGGATCTTCTCCGGATTCCGCGAGATCAGCCACTCTTGCTGACGGCCTTTACCGGAACCGGCATCGTGTTGATCATGGTGTTTTGGGGGTTGATCCCCGTGAGTACGCCGCATCCTCATGAAGAATACGAATTTGTGGACGCCGGGAAGGTAGAAGAAAAGATCGTACCCAAAAAGGTGATTCAAAGCGCGGAGCAGGTCCTGGCGCGCGCCGAAGCCACGTTGAAAGAACTGGAAAAAGACAATCCCGTGGCGGAAGCGCCGAAAGAAGAGAAACAAGCGGCAGCCCAGGAGAAGCCGGCGGTCCCACCGGCGCCTGCGGCCGCAGAAAAGCCGGCGGCGACTCCCGCTTCCGATGGGCATAGCCACGACCATGGCGATCATCAGCATTAATGATCCTATACCAATGAAGGCTCACACATGCAAAACCACGGCATAATCCAACGGTTGAAGTCCCTGGTGCCAACGGTGAAACCTTCGTCCCTCTTGGGATGGAGTGTTTTTTGGGGGCTCGTGCTTCTCCCGGCGCTTGTCTGGGCTCAGGATGCGGCTACCCAAGCGATGTCCGTCGAGTACCGGGACATTCCGGGACTCGGAAGCCGCAACGTGGTCTGGGTTGTGGCCCAGCAGCATTTGCTGCTTGCCGGGTTCGTGTTGGGCGTTCCAATTTTTGCCTGGGTGTGCGAAATCGTCGGATGGAAGACCAAGGAAGCCCGGTACGACAAACTGGCGAAAGAGTTTACCAAGCTCCTGACGTCCGCGTACGCCACGACGGCTCTGTTCGGAGGCATTCTGCTCTTTTTGCTGATCGGGCTGTACCCGAAGCTCATGGCGTATTTATCCGATATCTTTTTCCCGTCCTTCATCGTGTATTGTCTGTTGTTCCTGTTGGAAACCGTGACCTTGTACCTGTACTGGTACGGATGGGACGCCATGCAAGGGAACAAAAAGACGTTTCATCTGTTTTTGGGCTTCCTGCTGAACGTCTTTGCCCTGGGGATCATGATCGTGCCCAACGCGTGGGCCACGTTCCAGGCGAGTCCCGTCGTGGTGGCGGAGGGGACGGCGATTGATCGGGCATGGGCGGCCACGTGGAACCCGACGTGGTGGCCGGTGAACATTCATCGACTCATTGCCAACGTGGTGTTGGGCGGGTTTATTTGCGGGGCGTATGCCGGTATCCGGTATCTCCTGGCGGCCAGCCAGGAGGAGCGGGAGCATTATGATTGGATGGGCTACGTCGGAAACTTCATCGGCGTATTCGGTATGCTTCCTCTTCCCTTCGCCGGGTATTGGCTCATGCGCGAGATCTATCAATACAACCAGCAGATGGGTATCACCCTTATGGGCGGGTTCCTGGCATGGCTTTTCATTCTTCAAGCCATGCTCATCGGGGTGCTGTTTCTCGGAGCCAATTACTATTTTTGGATGGGAATTACATACCGGATTCCCGGCTCCGAGCGAGGGTATAGACGACCGATCCTGGCCATGTTGATCGTGCTCATGGTGTGCTTGGGCGTCTGGATGACCCCCCACTCCCTGGTCGCCAGTCTTGAAGAGGCCAGAAAAATGGGCGGGACCCATCACCCGTTGCTTGGGGTGTTCGGGGTGATGTCCGCAAAAATGACGGTATCCAACCTCATGATTCTGGTCACCTTTATGAGCTTTATCATGTATTGGCGGGCCGGAAAGCAGGAAACGGCCGGGTGGGCAAAGATCGCCAAATCCGTGATGGGAGCCTTGCTGGTGCTCGCGGGAATTGCGGTGATCGTTCTCGGGGTCTGGGGGTATTTTGTTCCGGCAATCATCCGGATCAATTATTTTTCCGTCGCACAGGTGTTGATCGTCCTGTTTATCATGCTGACGTTTACACCCTTGACGGCCATCCTGATGAAAAGCGCCAAAACCACGACGGAAATGGTCTGGGGACAAATGCCGATCCGGGCCGGGTATGCGTTGGTCTCCAATGCGGTCATGGTCATTCTGTTGATGTCGCTGATGGGCTATGCCCGCTCATCGTCCAGGGTGCATTGGCACATCTACGGCGTGATGAGAGATACGTCCGACTACGCCTATTCTCCTGCGTTGGGCTACGCGGCCGCCTTCATGTCCCTGAACACGTTTGTGTTCTGCCTGTTGGTGGCGTTCATCTTTTGGGTCGCCACGATGGGTGACAAGGGGAAGAAAACTCCGGACCGGAAACAGCCCGAACCGGCGGACATTCCGGCAGGCGTGACCCCGGCCATGGCCGGCGGTTCCCCGCGGGAACAGGACTGAAGGGCGAGACGAGGCATGATTGAGAACCCATTGACGTTGGCATTTCCAACCCGGAGCGAGAGAACTCATGAGTGAAGTGGCATTACTGCAATTGATCGGTCTCACGGTCGTAGGACTTGGAATCTGTATCCTGCTCTTCATCAAGGCGAAGTTCCTCAGGGTGGTCGGCTTCGTGGTGATCGTATTGGGGACGTTTACCCTGATTGCCTTGGGGGTGCCGCAGATGCCCTCCCTTCCTCCGGCGATCGAAACCTTTGACATTGCCGAAGTCAAAACGCCGGATGATCTGGCCTCGATCGGTCAAAAGATTTTCTTCAGCAAAGGCCAGTGCGCCTTGTGTCATTCGATCGGCCCCAGTGAATCAGCCAGGTGTCCGGATTTGAAAGGCATCGGGGCGAAACTCGCCCCGGAATTCATCTATGAAAGCCTCACCGACCCTCAAGCCTATATTTATCTGGATTTCAGGCATGAGGGTCTGCCCAAGGAATATCCGGCACGGATGCCGTACATCCATAAAAATCCGATTGCCTTGTCGCAACAAGAGATTTATTCGGTCATTTCCTTTCTCCAGAAAATGAGCGGAGAACCCATTAGCATCAAGGTGGAAGACGTGATGAATATCGGCAAGGAAAGCGAGGTGGAAGTCGCCTCCCTCGCCGTCAATGGAGCACCTTAACCAGAAGGATGAACGATGAAAGGTCCTCTTGCGAAAACGGCTATCCTGTTGGTGGGAATGTATGTCTTTCTCAAATTCATACTCCCATTGTTTACGGCACCGCTGCCGGCCAGTCTGATTTTCCTGTACCTGGCTCTGACCTTTGCCTCTGCGATGATTTTCTACACCATGAGCGGGGGAGGCCTCGATGAATTCATGGGACCGGTCGGGCGATTCCTCACGGGTTCGGGACAGGCGGGTATTGCCGGGACCGCGCGCATTCTGGTGTTCATATTGTTTCCCTTGTTGGTGGGTTGGCAGGCGTACACCCGGCTTGCCCCCAGCGATATGCCGCCGGCGGAAAACCGAACCATTCATCCCGCGCCTCCGGGCGAGTTTGTCGGGTTGGCCAACCCGTATCCGCGAACGCAGGAAAATATCATGATGGGGAAAGGCTTGTATGCGGCGTTTTGTTCTCCCTGTCACGGAGCCAATTTCGACGGAAAAGGCCCGGCGGCAGTGGGTTTCAATCCTCCTCCGGCGAATTTCAGCGATCCGGGGACCATTGCCCAATTACAGGAATCCTATCTTTTTTGGCGGATCAAGAAAGGTGGCGTGGGGCTTCCGGTCGAAGCCATGCCTTGGAAGTCAGCCATGCCGAGATGGGAAGTGGAATTGCCGGATGAATGGATCTGGAAAATCATCATGGGTGAATATGACGGCGCCGGCCAGTCTCCACGGACTTGGGAAGAAGAGGAATAAGGAACGGGTTGAGGTTGCGCCCTCGCAGGTCCGGCGAACGTCGGACGTGGAGAAGGGAAGGATCCAAGGAGCAGGAAAATGGGATATAAGAAGATCTTCAACGTCGCGCTCGGGCTTACCCTCATAGTCACGGGAGTCGGGGTTTCCTGCGTGTTCGCGAGCGATCCGCCTCCGGAAGGCGAAACCGGCAGCGTGGCCGTTCGTCTCTTTTTGACTGAGGGAGCCGTCCCTGCGGATGATCCGAATGCCGCCGTGTGGAACACGATCGAGCCTGCGGAATTCAAGTTGGCTCCACAAGTGCATTGGCCGGACCGCATTCAGGAAGTCACGGTGAAGTCCGTGAATGTGCGCGGGGTCCATAATGGTCAGGATATGGCGATCCTGCTGGAGTACGCCGACCCGTCTGAAGATGCCGCGGATGCCGCCGCAGTCGAGTTCATGGTCGGCGATAAAATGGCCCATTTCGCCCATGGACAGGAAATGCTGCAAGTCGAGGGGGGAGACGTCAATATCTGGTATTGGAAAAAAGAACACGGCAAAGCGACCGACATGACGGCCAAGGGCTTCAAAACGCTTCGTCCGCAAGAAAACCAGGACGTCTCGGCATCGGGATTTTGGCGGGACGGAACCTGGCGCGTCGTCTTTTCACGGCCCTTACAAACGCCTGATGAGTTGGACGTCCAAGTCACGCCGGGAGAATGGCGAAACGTGGCGTTCGCGTTTTGGGACGGGGAAATCGTGGATGGAGCCGTGAAAGAAAAAGGGTCGCAAAAAGCCGTTTCATCATGGTGGTACATTCGGGCCGAGCCGCCACCGGACAATTCCATTTATGGATACGTCGTGTTGGGTATCGTGCTTGCTGCCGGCTTTGAGTTTTTCCTGGTAAGAAAAATTCGGAGGGGCAACGAATCATGAAGGGAGAGCAAGGCGTGCAGCGGATACTGATTAAGGTCGCCATCGTGGTCGTCGCGGTGTTTGCCGTCACGAGCGGCTGCGCGTTGTTTGAAGATGAACGGACGGCAAAAGGCCGCAAACTCTATAATCATTACTGCATGCACTGTCACGGCGAAAGCGGACAACAGCAGGAGGGTTTCAATTGGGGACGCATGCCGGATCCCCGTCCTCGGGACCTGTCGGAATCCGAGGCGATGTCCACCTTTGCCGACGAAGAAATCTTCAACACGATTTCCCGGGACATGCGCGATACCACGTTGCAGGAAGTGCTCGACGATGAAAACTACTTCGCGGTCTCGACCATGCCGACCTTCAAATATACCCTTTCCGAAGAGGAACTGTGGGCCGTGGTCGGATACGTGCGTACGCTTCACGGCGGCTCGTTGACGTTTGACGTTGAAGGGCGGAAAGCCGAGTTGGAGTCGCAGTTCAAGGCTGCCGAGGCGGCACATGATCAAGCCAAACAGGTCATGGATGAAGCTTTGGCGAAACAGGAAGCCGAAGAAGCCGCCCGGGAGGCCGCCGAGGAAGAAGCCGAAGAAGATGACGAAGATATGGATATGGAAGACGACGAGGATGCCGATCTAGAAGAAGAGGATGAAGAAGAGGAAATCGTGCTTCCCGAAGAAGAGGCCTATGAAAAAGTGGCGGAACAATTTGAGGCCGCCAAGGCCGCCTGGGAAAATTTCTCGAAACGTCCCAAGATGACGCAAATCGCGCGTCCCGACCTAACCGTGGCGGAGCCTGAACGAGTAGCCCTGGAAGAAGAAGGGAAGAGCCTGTATTTCGACAAATACGGATGTAACGGGTGTCACAGTATCGGAGACGCCGGCGGTCTGGTGGGTCCGGCCTTGGACCGTGCCGGATTCCGTCTCAATGATACCTGGGTCTATCGCTGGGTCCGTTACCCGCAAGGCATGAAAAAGCATACGCGCATGCCGAACTTGGGACTCGATGATCATGATGCACGAGCCGTAACGGCGTATCTCGATACCCTGCGGGCGCCAAAACCGGACAACCCCATTCCCCCGCCGGAATAACGCGGTTCACGTAACTCAAACAACCTCCTTCCGGCATTCCTGACATCTTTATCGGGAATCCAGTGTTTTTCGTCTTCACGAACGAAGGAAAAAGCAAAGACACTGGATCCCCGATCTGGGTCGGGGATGACAAGCAAGAGACAACAAAATTGTCAGCGAATGCCTGCCCTGAGCCCAGTCGAAGGGTGCACGGGCATGACAGAAAGAGGACACCCCGAAGGCACGCTTACAGCGTTCCTGTCCAGATCGCAACCAGGAGTACCAGGCCGATGAGCGTGTGTTGTTTGAACATGGCAAAAGCCTCAGAGGGGGAGACCTCGTCGCGCAGGCGCCAGACCTGTTGACTCAAGAACCCCGTGACTCCGGCCAGTCCTCCATAAAACACCGCATTCAGATTCTCCAACCAACCCGCCGTGGCCAAACACCCCAGCATGGCCATCTCGATGATGCCTACGGCTATCCACACGTGAGAGCCGAAGAAAATCGCCGACGAGTTCACCCCGATACGAAGATCGTCCTCAACGTCCTGGAGCGCGTAAATGGTGTCGTAGGCCACAGCCCAGCAAAGCGTGGCGGCAAAGAGCAGCCAGACTGCGGGATCGAGTTGGTTGCGAACGGCGGCCCAGGCCATCACGGCCCCCCACCCGAACGCCATCCCGAGAAAAAGTTGAGGGACGTGAAAGAACCGTTTCGTAAAGGGATAGATTGTGGCCAGGACCAATGCGACCGGGCCGAGCCGTATGGCCAGTGGATTCAAAAACAACAGGAGGCTCACGGCTATGGCAAGGAGGACGCCGAGGAACAGGATGGCATGCCAGGGGCGAAGGGCCCCACTGGCGAGAGGCCGGGTTTGGGTGCGGGTGACTTGCCGGTCGAATGAACGATCGGCCAAATCATTGATGATGACTCCGGCGCTTCTCATGATGAACGATCCTCCCGCGAATAGGACAATCAGCAGAACGGATGGACGGCCTTTTGACGCCAGGACCAACGCCCATAGGGTTGGAATCATGAGCAGGAGAGTGCCCGCCTGATTCGATAGCCTGATCAGAGAGCTCAGGTGGGCAAACGAGAAACGGGGAATCGATGCCGAAGCAGGTTTACCAGCAGGGGAGGACATCGTTTCAACGTAGCGTAGGAGAAAAAATGGTGTCAATCATGCTTGACAGCCCCCTGTGTCACTCCTGTAAATGTTCAGTCATTTGATGACAGAGTGAAAGAAACGACTACACCATGATTGTCATTCTGAGCTTGTCCCGAGCAGCGCGAGGGACCTAGCGAAGAATCTCTCGCTCGCCAACCGAACGCTGTGAAAAGCAGATTCTTCACTTCGTTCAGGATGACCATGCGATGTTTTGTTTCTGATGTCACAATGCACACGCGCGGTCGGTCTCGCCCCAACTATTTTATATGTCGTGAACCAGCATGGTCAGTTGACACAACTCATTTCAGAAAATAAGATGACCGTCGGGTCGGCAGCAGCAGTCTCCCGCCGCATTCACGACTCGTTCTCTCCAAGGCCGGCGTAGCTCAGTGGTAGAGCAGCTGATTCGTAATCAGCAGGTCGGTGGTTCAATCCCACTCGCCGGCTCCATACGCGTCATCCGTGAGGTATCCTCCCCTGTTGCTTCACTGAAAGATAACGCTTAAAATATCCGTCAGGACAGCATGACCGAACACGCCCTTTGTACGGTGGTCAGGTCTGGTGCATCCCGGGATGAAGAGGAGGTCTCGATGAAATTGAGAGCCGGCAATTTTGTCGTGTATGAGAAAATCAAAACCTCAACGCATCCCAGTCCGCGAGCCGAGAACGTCTTCCCCTCCCGCCACGGGGATACCTATTCCTACGTAATCAAGAAGTTCTGGAAGGTGCGCAGGATTTTTCAAGATAACACCATCGAAGTCGAAACCCGTCGCGGCAAACGGCACACCTTGTTACCCGGTGATCCTTGTCTGCGCAAAGCCGGACTATGGCAATGGGTGTTTTTCAATGACCGGTTTTTTTGAAAGGGACGCCGTCGTGGAGCAAGGTTCTTCCTTCCTTCTCCACGCGAAGGGAACCCCCACGGCTGATTGAGTCTCCATGAAATGGAGGGCCAACGCGCGGTGGTTACGTGTCCGAGTGTTTCTTGCCGGACCCTAGCGCCGAAAACAGGACGCCTCCAACCAAGACTCCGACGACAAACACCATACCGAAAACCAAACCGGCTTGCACTTCCGACCAATTACGCAGCAGTTTAGCCAACATCGGAGACGGAGGGATGTTGACGTGTCCTTCCCAGCCCAAGGCTTCATCAAGGGTGGGACGTTCTGCCGACGGTTGATGGCCGGCCTGATTCATTGATCCTGAAGTGTAAGACGTCATGATACTTGCTCCATGATGGTTATGGGGATCGTGGAACGGTTGGCTGCTATGGTGTCAATCTCCCGGACCCGTGTCAAGGTTTCCCATCGGGGTCTGGGTCCGGATTGGCGTTCAATCGAGAGATGGGGGCCGGTGTCGCTGTGGTCGGGAAACGTCTGATGGTGGCGTTTCTTCCAATTCCCTCACCCGTCTGTTGAGTTCGGCGATTTCCTTTGACTTCCGGATGCGGGACGGCATGGACGCCAGGATATGAATCAGTATGCCCAGACAAAGGGTCGTCAATAACACCAGGACGAGCGACCCTTCGAACGTCCAGCCGAAAAATTGGATGGAAACCGTCTGGTCGTTCTGGAGGGAAAAAGCGACGGTGAAAAAAACAATAACGAGGGTTGCAATTAATGGAAAGGGCATTGGTCAACACCCGTGGTCGTACCGAAACATTTCTCTTGAGTATATACCGAACGTGTCGTTGACGTACACCCCGCGGATTCCAGGATGAACGGCGCCGTTCTCCCCTGACCGCCGTTGTGCAAGGTCCGTTGATGCCGGGAGAGGCATTTGGTAAGCTCACGTTCCACGTTTTTTCCTTTCATTCACCGTTGAATTGACTGTCGAGGGGCGAACAATGGGCAAGTTGAGCCATGCGTTGATCAGTGTGTCTGATAAGACGGGTGTCGTGGAGTTTGCCAGGGGATTAGTCGAACTGGGGGCCACCATTCTTTCCACCGGCGGCACGGCCAACGCCATACGCACGGCCGGTGTGCCGGTCACGGAAGTGTCTTCTCATACCGGGTCTCCCGAGATTTTGGGCGGCAGGGTCAAGACTCTGCATCCTAAAATTCACGGAGGCCTGTTGGGTCGTCGGGGACGGGCCGACGACGTGCAACAAATGCAAGAGCAGGGGATTGAGCCCATCGACGTGGTCGTGGTCAATCTCTATCCGTTCGAATCGACGATTGCCAAACCGGATTGTCCCTTCGAGGATGCCATTGAAAATATCGATATCGGAGGCCCGTCCATGCTTCGCTCGGCCGCCAAAAATCATGCTGACGTCGTGGTGGTCGTGGATCCGGGTGACTATGGTCGCGTGCTGGAGGCCTTGCAGTCCGGCTCCGTCCCGTTGACGCTTCGCCGTGAATTGGCCAGGAAAGTGTTCCGGCACACCTCACGGTACGATGGCCTGATTGCAAATTATCTGGGCCGGCAAGGCGAAACGGCTGATAAATTTCCGGCATCCCTGTCTCTCACGTACGAACGGGCCGAAATCCTGCGATACGGCGAAAACCCGCATCAGGAAGGCGCGTTTTATCGGGAGATCGGCGGTACGGAACCTTCGATTTCCCTCGGTCGTCAACTGCACGGCAAGGCCATGTCCTACAACAATTACCTGGACGCCAACTCGGCGTTGGAGTTGGCGAAAGAATTCAGTGACCCGGCCGTGGTCATCATCAAACACAATAATCCCTGTGGCGTGGCCCTTGGCGAGACTCCGGTCGAGGCCTACCGGAAGGCCAGGGAAACCGACCCGGTCTCGGCCTTCGGGGGAGTGATTGCCTGCAACCGGCCCGTGGATCCGGACATGGCCAAAGAAGTCACGTCGACGTTCGTCGAAGTCCTGATCGCGCCCGTGTTTACCGACGAAGCCCTGGCCGAACTGCAACGGAAAAAGGACTTGCGGTTATTGACGGTGGGTTCGCTCGAAAGCCAGACCCGCGACGGCTATGACTTGAAAAAACTCGTGGGAGGATTGATCCTGCAGGATCGAGACTTGGGCGCCCTGGCGGACGTGAAAGCCCTGACGGTGCCAACCAAACGGAAGCCCACGGATGACGAATACGCGGCCTGTGCCTTTGCGTGGAAGGTATGCAAGCACGTGAAGTCCAATGCCATTGTGTTTGCCAATGCCACGCAGACCGTGGGCGTCGGCGCGGGCCAGATGAGTCGCGTTGATTCCGTCAAATTGGCTGAGATGAAGGCCAATCTGCCGATCAAGGGCTGTGTCATGGCCTCGGACGCCTTTTTCCCGTTCCGCGATGGATTGGATGCGGCCGTCCGGGCAGGCGTGACCGCGGTCATTCAACCCGGAGGCAGCATCCGGGACGAAGAAGTGGTCAAGGCCGCGGATGAACAGGACGTGGCGATGATATTGACGGGCATGAGGCATTTCCGTCATTAAGGTTCATTGATTGCGTTATCGGGCGCATGGCGGTGTTGTGTCCTCGCTCAACCCTCGACTATCCGGTTTGATATGTCTCGGGTTTCGTTGCGGGACGCCTTGCCCTGCATCCCGCTATCACAATAAACCTGTCTCCGGCGGTCTTCGTCGGGGATCAAAGATTCCTTGAGCCGTAAGGCGAACCCTATGAAGATCCTGGTTGTCGGTAGTGGCGGGCGTGAGCATGCCTTGGTGTGGAAACTCGCCTCGAGTCCCCGGGTGAGCCAACTCTATTGCGCTCCCGGGAACGCGGGGATCAGTCAACTCGCCACGTGCGTATCTGTTCCGGCGACGGATTTGGCCGGACTGAAAGCGTTCGCCGAAGACAACGCCGTGGACCTGACCGTGGTCGGTCCCGAAGCGCCCTTGGCGTTGGGCATTGCGGACCTGTTTCGAGAAAACAAGCTGAAGGTCTTCGGCCCGACCAGGAACGCCGCCAAGATCGAATCCAGTAAATCGTTTGCCAAGAACCTGATGATGCGCCAGCGGATTCCGACCGCGGAGGCGAGGGTCTTTGAAAGCGTCCGGCCTGCGCTGGACTACCTGGAACGATGTGCATTGCCCATCGTCGTGAAGGCGGACGGGTTGGCCCAAGGGAAAGGCGTGGTAGTGGCCAGGACGGCGCAGGTGGCGAAGGACGCGGTCATCAGCATGCTCGAACATCGGACCTTCGGCGACGCCGGCACGCGAGTGATGATCGAAGAATGTCTTGAAGGGGAGGAACTGACCCTGATGGCGTTTGCCGACGGGAAAACCGTGGCCCCCATGCTGGCCGCCCAGGATCACAAGCGGCTTGGGGAAGGCGACACGGGTCCCAATACCGGCGGCATGGGGGCCTATGCGCCCGCGCCGCTGGCCACTCCGGCATTGCGCTATGCGATCATGCGAGACGTGTTGCATCCCGCGATCGAAGGGCTGTCTCGCGTGGGCAGTCCGTTTTTCGGGGTCCTGTACGCGGGGCTGATGGTCAAGGACGGGACGCCCTACGTCCTGGAATTCAATGCGCGGTTCGGCGACCCTGAGACCCAAGTCGTGTTGCCGTTGTTGAAAACGGATCTGGCCGATGTCCTCGAAGCGGTCGTGGAGCATCAGTTGGATCAGATTCATCTCGAATGGTTCGAGGAGTCGGCCGTGTGCGTGGTCATGGCGTCGGGCGGATACCCGGGCAAGTATGCGCAGGATCTGCCAATCACCGGACTCCGGGACGTGTCCGGCCGGGACCGGGTCGCGGTCTTTCACGCGGGGACGGCCTGGAACGGTCCGGACGTTGTGACGGCCGGAGGGCGGGTGTTGGGGGTGACGGCCTGGGGACCTTCTCTCAGGGCGGCGCATGACCGGGCCTATGAAGCGGGGCGGCGCATCTCGTTTGAAGGGCAATATTTCCGCACTGATATTGCCGGGCGAGTGTTGACGTAAGCCGCCTCACGTTCAGGTAAGACGGTCGTGGCCAAAATCGTTGCAGTTCCTTCAGATCCTCCACCTTCCTTTTTTGTTCCCATTGCGGACCTCGTCCATCGCGGCGGACTGCTGGCTGTCGGGACGGAAAGCTCGTATGCATTGGCCGCATCCGCGTCGGGTTCTCACGCCTTGGACCGGGTGATGAAGGCGAAGGGCCGGCCTTCGGGCAAACCCCTTCTCGTGCTGATCGGGGAACGGAGCCAACTCGATACGCTGGCCGGGTCCGTTCCATCCTGGTTCTCTGTACTGGTCAACGCATTCTGGCCCGGTCCGTTGACCGTCGTTGTCCCCGCGCAATCCGGGCTTTCCCCCGTGTTGACGGCCGGGATCGGGACCATCGGAATTCGAGAGCCCGCGCCGGCGTTCCTGCGGGCCTTATTGCGTCATACGGGTCCGTTGACCGGGACGAGCGCCAATCGGTCCGGGCAGGTTCCGTGTCTGACCGCCGAGGAAGTGGAAGCCTCATTGGGTCACGACGTCGATCTCATTCTGGATGCCGGCCCGGCTCCGGGCCATGAGCCATCCACCCTGTTGAGCGTGGTGGATGCGCCGGCCATTCTCCGGGCAGGGCCCGTATCCGCGGAGGAGATTCAAGCCGTACTGTCGCAAGCCGGGTTTCTTGTTCCCGTCAGGGAGACTGCCGTAGAATAAAGCAGGGAACGTTGAGTACGATGACGGGCATACATGAAAGACCAACGATGATTGACCTGCGAAGCGATACCGTCACCAAGCCGACTCCGGGTATGCGAGAAGCCATGGCGCAGGCCGAAGTCGGTGACGACGTCTATGGTGAAGACCCGACGGTCAATGCCCTGGAGGCCGCGGCTGCCCGCATGTTGGGAAAAGACGCGGCCCTGTTTGTGCCGACCGGGGTGATGGCGAATCAACTGTGTCTTCGTCTCCATACCCGTCCGGGCGATGAAGTGCTCGTGGAAGGGACGGCTCATATCATTCGTTATGAAGGGGGATCGGCTTCGGCCTTGTCGCAAGTCCAATTGTGCTGTATCGACGGCGACCGGGGCCTGTTGACGGCCAACAACGTGGTCGCGGCCATCCGGCCGAAAGACGTGCATAATCCGCCAACGACGCTGCTGTGTCTGGAGCAGACGCATAATTTCGGAGGCGGGTCGGTTTATCCTTTGTCCGCGATCCGTGAGATCACCAAGTTGGCGGCGGACCAGGGGCTTGCGTTGCATTTGGACGGTGCCCGGTTGTTCAATGCCGCGGTGGCCACGGGGGTATCCGCAGCCGAGTTCGCGCAGCCGTTCGATACCGTGTCGTTCTGCCTGTCCAAGGGGTTGGGGGCTCCGGTCGGCTCGTTGATCACCTCGACCAAGGACCGGATCGCCAAGCTCCGGCGTTTGCGAAAAATGTTCGGCGGGGGCATGCGGCAGGCCGGCATTCTCGCGGCTGCGGGCCTCTATGCCCTGGATCACCACGTCACCCGGCTCAGGGAAGACCATGGCAATGCCAAGAGTTTTGCCCTGCAACTGCAACAGATTCCCACGGTGTACGTGGACCCCGACCACGTCGAAACGAATATCGTCGTGTTCGAGGTCGTGCGAAGCGACCGTTCGACGCAGGAACTCCTGCAAGCGTTCAGGGAAGCCGGGGTTTTGTTGAATGCCATCGGCGATCACCTGTTTCGTGCGGTCACCCATTTGGACGTGTCGAACGCGGACGTTGAACAGGCGACGCATACAATCGGCAACGTGCTGGCAAACGTATAGGCTGTATTTGTTATGGCAACGCGTGACCGGGATTGGCCGGGATATACGGTGTGGTTCTTTTGTCCCGGTTGCGAGCGGCTGTGGACTTATCAAGGTCCGGACGTGGTTGCCTTGGACCGGAACATGGCCCTGGGTCCGGCCGTGGCCAGTGAAGGGATTCACAGTCGAACGTGTGTGAATTGTGACGGGTCGAAAACGGTTGCGGCTGCGGAGATTTGAGTTACCGGGCTATTCCAAAGGAACGGCTTTGCCCTGAACGTCGGTTTCCCCTTCCTTGACCGTGGTTTTTTCCAGGGTCCATTCCATGGGCGTAATCGTGAGGGTGTGGCCTTTCAAGGTATAGAACTCGCCCTGCGAGATCACGAGCCGGCCATTCTCCTCAAGCGTCATATTGAGGACTTCCTTCCCGCTGTCCTGATGCCGCATCACCAGGCTCGTGGGACTTCTCTCGAGTGCATAGGCCTGACCTTCATTAATCGCCAACGTGCTGTCCGTGAGTTTGGCCGGCATTTTACCCCCCGTCTCGAACAGGGCAAAATTCACTTTCGGGAATCCGCCGGAGGAACGTGGCTCAATGTCGATCTGCGGCACGCCTTCGACTTCAATCGTGCCGTTGCTGTTACGGTACAGGTGAGGTCCGATTTGAATGTCCATTCGAGTCCTTGCTTAAGATGTGGTCATTCGGTCCATGTTCCGATATTGGATCGCCTCGGCCAGATGCGACGGTTCAATAGCCTCTGAGTCTGCCAAATCCGCAATCGTTCGTGCAACACGCAGGATCCGGCCATAGGCGCGAGCCGAGAGCCCCAAACGGGTCACGGCTTGATCAAGAAGTTGCTTGCCGGCTTGGTCAATCCGACAATGGGTTTTCATGTGCCGGGGTTTGAGTTGGGCATTGGCAGACAGGGACTCGGCGGCATACCGGTTCGCCTGGATATGACGGGCGTCGGCCACGCGTTTCCGAATGACGTCCGAGCGTTCGGCCGGTTGATCGTGACCCAGGTCCGACGCCGGAACCGCAGGCACTTCCACGTGAATGTCGAGCCGGTCCCGGAGCGGTCCTGACAGCCGGCCTCGATACCGCCGGATCTGGTGGGCGCTACAGATACATTCCCGCGTCCGGTCGCCGTGAAATCCGCACGGGCAGGGGTTCATGGCCACGATCAACATGAACCGCGCCGGATATTGGAGCGACGCGTTGACTCGCGTGACGGTGACCGTTCCCTCTTCGAGCGGCTGTCGCAAACCATCCAGGACCGATCTCTTGAACTCCAGCACTTCATCCAGAAAGAGGACGCCGTTGTGCGCCAAAGAGACCTCCCCCGGCTTGGGAATGCTGCCGCCTCCGATGAGGCCCGCGTCCGAGACGTTGTGATGGGGAGCGCGAAAGGGTCTGGTGGTCATCAGCGATTGGTTCGTCAGCAAGGTACCTGCCACGCTATGGACCCGGGTGGTTTCAAGGGCCTCCCGGATGCTGAGTCGAGGCAGAATCCCGGGCAGGCGTTGGGCCAACATCGTTTTTCCCGAACCCGGCGGTCCGATGAGCAGGACGTTGTGTCCTCCGGCTGCGGCGATTTCCAATGCGCGTTTGGCGTGGAATTGGCCGCGGACTTCGGCGAAATCTTCTTCCGGTGCGCCGGCGGACTGGAAAAACAATTGCCGGTCGACGATGAGAGGGGCGATGCGTTGCTTTCCGGTCAGGAATTCAACGACTTCGGGAAGCGTATGCACGCCGTAGACTTCGACGTCGTCGATCACCGCAGCCTCACGTGCGTTCTCGGCGGGGAGAATCAGGGGATGCCGGTTCTGGCATAACATGCCGATGGATAATCCGCCCCTGATGGGTTTAATGCGACCATCGAGAGACAGTTCACCCACCAGCACGTAACGTTGAGCTGTTGCCTGATCGATGATGCCTTCGGCGATCAACATGCCGACGGCCATACTCAACTCGAGTCCCGCACCCTCCTTTTTCAAGCCGGCCGGCGCCAGGTTGACCGTAATCTTTTTCGGAGAGAGGGCGAAGCCGGTATTTTTCAGGGCCGCACGGATACGGTCCCGGCTTTCCCGGACGGTTGCATCGGGCAGCCCCACGATGGAAAATTGAGGAAGGCCGCCGCCGATATCGACTTCGACCTCGATCAAATGGGCGTCGAGTCCATGCAGTCCGGCACTGAAGACTTTTGCAAGCAAGGCTGCCTCGTGTGAGGGGTGAATGAAACGCGGAGCGTGAACGATTATAGTTGTGGGTTTTTCTGGTTTTCAACGTAACAGTCTAATTCAAGGTTCCTGAAGGACGCATGATGACATTTCGAAAACATGATCGGTCTCAAAGGCTCGACGGAGGTGTTTGGTTGTCCGGCCTGTTGATTTCCTGTCTCCTGTGCGGGGCCGTGCCGCGGGCAGCCGGCGAATCCGGTTCAGGTCATTGGATGACCGGGGCTCCGGCGCCGACGGCAAGGACCGAAGTGGCCGTGGCTGTGTTGGATGGACTCATTTACGTTGTCGGAGGATTCGAGCAATCGAGTTCGCGACCGACCCGGCAATCGTCCATCAGCGCCAAGGTTGAGGTGTATGACCCGGCAATCAATCACTGGTCTTCAAAGCCGGACCTTCCCGTGGGGGTGCATCATGCCGGTGCCGCGGCGCTCGATGGTTCGCTGTACGTCGTTGGCGGGTTTGCCGGGACTGCGAACATGATCTGGCGTCCGTCCAACCGCGTCTTTCGGTTCGATCCGGCCGGCGAGACATGGACGGAACGGGCCCCGCTTCCCACGGCTCGTGGCGGCTTGGCCGTGACGACCCTGCAAGGGAAGCTGGCTGCCGTCGGCGGCTATGACGGCCGTGAGAACCCCACAGCCGTTGAAGTCTATGATCCGGCTATCGATCAATGGACCGCAGTCGCGTCCTTGCCCACTCCTCGTGATCATTTGGCCGCGGTCACGATTGGTGCGACCCTTTATGCGATCGGCGGACGGGTACGGTTGAACTACCGGCAGAACCTGTCCACGGTGGAAGCGTATCATGCGGAGTCCAACCAATGGGTTTCCAAAGCCGGGCTGCAGACGCCCAGGAGCGGCATTGCCGCCGGTGTGGTGAACGGGTGGATCTACGTTTTTGGCGGAGAGTACGGGAAGGGGACTTTTCATCAGAATGAACGGTACGGCCCGCGATTCGATCATTGGCAGACGATGGCGCCCATGCCGACCTCGCGTCATGGTTTGGGTGCCGCGGCAGTGGACGGCTACATCTACGTGCTGACCGGCGGTCCTCGACCGGGTGGGTCGTACAGCCGGCTCAATGAGATTTTCATTCCTCCTGCCCCAGCTCACCCGATGCAATCCGGACGGACGCCGGCCGCGCATATCGGATCCGTCATGGCGCTCCTGGCCACCTTTCATGAGGCCGGAGCGTTGCCGCCGGACTCCAGCCGTCAGGCTGATCGACTCATCCATGCGCTGATCCAGTCACAGTCGATGTTTCTCAAAAGTCCCGACCCCGTCGTACGGAATTTTTTGGTATCCGCCCTGTCTGAGAAGTTCAGCGAGAAGAAGGCGGCTTCATTGAGTCAGGCGTTTGCCTCGCAGGGATGGACTTCGGAGACGCTTGAAGCATTGGTGGACCATTCCGTGTCGCGAGTCATGGGTCACGAACCGCGTTTGGAAGAGGTGTTTCGCGAGTACCGCGTCACCGCGGCCGACTGGACGTTGGTTGAGCAGGTGTTTGCCAAGGCAAGGGAGGAGCTTCTCAAACAGGGAAAGCAGGTGCATAGGGTCTTCACCGCCCAACGCGCGTCCATGCCGGGCGCGAGGCAGCCTCCGCCCTAACCCTCTTGCCCTTTGCCTCTTGCTTTCCGGACCGGCTCAAGGCGGATCAAGCAAAGCGGGTCGCCGACGATGGCGGTCGGGTAGAGTTGTTCTTCGATGCGAAACGGGACCTGATGCCGGGTGAGCCATTCCGTCATCCACGCGACTTCCTCTACCGTGGTGGAGAGCAGGCCGGGGCGTGAGAGTTTGGGTAAACACGCATCCAGCAGCCCCTCGATCTGAGTTCGTTCCTGCTGAAAGGCCACGGGATCAAATCGCGCGGGGTCTGCCCGCCCATAGGCCAACGCCGAGGTTTCCGGAAAACATTCGGGGTCATTGAGCACGCTGGCGATCCACAGGTGATCGAAGGTGCCAGGGGCCGTTTGGGCATTGGTCGCGTGAATGGCAAACGGCAGGCCGTCGCACGCCCGGTTCAGGATATCCACTTCCCGTTTTCGAAGATTATAGGCCTGAATGGTCCGGTTCATTTCAAGGGTTTCCACTATCAGCATGGGCAGTTCCGCCACACCGGCCCCCACGTAGAGGCTTCTTCCCTTTTGCGAGAGACGCGGCTTCAAGGCCTCTCCGATCCTGATGCCCATGGTTTGGCATTGTTTTCTGTGGACCTTCCAAAAGGCCGCGCCGCCTTCATCGCAATACACGTCGCCGAGTATAGTGTAGTTCAGTTTGGCAAAGACTTCCCTGACCACCTGCCTGGTTCGGGGTCGCGGGGAAAGGCCGTTGGCGTTTCGCGGGTTCGACGGCATGGGGCGGAGCTTCTCCCGGAGTCACGATCCGCCGGATTGGCCATAGCGTAGAAAAACCTAAGTTAAAAATCCTAGGAGACGTTGACTCTCATTCAGGGAATGTGATGAAGTATTTTGTTTGTTGCGCGCGAAAAAGGCAATCCCACGTGTCTTTTGATAGAGAAAACACCGGAATCTGTCATTCCGAGCGTAGCGAGGAATTTCTCACTCAGCAACCAAATGCCTCAATGACCCTCCAGTCTGGCATTCCCGCGAAAGCGGGAATCCAGAACCTTTGTGAATGGAGGAGAAAGAAAAGACACTGGATCCCTTAAGCGGTCATTCCCGACATCTTTCATCGGGAATCCAGTGCCTTTTGTTTTTAAGGGTGAAGAAAAAGAAAAACCCTGGATCCTCGATTAAAAATAGCCTGTCCTTGACGTTCTTAATCGAGGATCGAGGATGACAGCAGAGAAGGTCGAGGATGACAACGGGGAAGGTTGAGGATAACGGCAGGGAAGGTCGGGGATGACAGAAGGAGATTCCTGCGAACGTTGATCATGGACGTCCTGGCTGAAATGCAGCGAGTGATTGATCTGGAGGTACGGACGATCAATGCGCTCAAGCCGGCCTTGGGCCCGGAGTACGAAGAAGCCGTGCGCTGGATTTTCGACTGCCGGGGACAGGTCGTGGTTACCGGGGTGGGAAAATCCGGCATCATCGGACAGAAGATCGCGGCCACGATGGTCTCCACGGGTACGCCGGCGTTGTTTCTGCACAGCGCCGACGGGCTGCATGGCGGCGTCGGGATCATCAAGAAAGAGGATATCGTGCTGGCTATCGGAAAATCGGGTGAAAGTGACGAATTGCTCGCGATTCTCCCCGCCGCCAGAAAGATCGGCACAAAGGTTATCGCGATAACGGCCAAACCGCATTCAACCATGGCCAGGCATTCCGATCTGATCCTGCTGACGCCGCTAGAAGAAGAAGCCTGCCCGCTCAACATGGCGCCGACGTGCAGCACGACAGCGGCCTTGGTGGTCGGCGACGCCCTGGCCGTGGCGCTTATGAAATTGCGGGATTTTCAACCCGATGATTTTGCCGTCAATCATCCCGGCGGCCAATTGGGGAAGCGGTTGCTGCTGACCGTTGGCGATCTCATGCGTTCCGGTCAAGACAACCCGGTTGTCCACGAGGCGCGAGACGTGCGGTTCATGTTGACGGAGATGACGCGACAACGGGCAGGGGCCGTTTCGATCATTGATGAAGCGCAACAATTGACGGGCCTGGTCACCGACTATGACGTTCGTCGCGTGCTGGAGGCGCAAAAGGACGTATTCGCGCTGACGATCCAGGACATCATGAACGCGACCCCGGAATTCGTGTTCGAGGATGAGAACGCGTACGCGGCCCTGGAAAAAATGGAAAAACGCGAGAAACCCATTTCCGTCTTACCCGTCTTGAATCGTCAAGCCCAGGTCGTCGGCATGATTCATCTCCACGACCTTGTGGCCCGCGGGCTGTAGGGAGAGGGTGGATCCCTGCACCATTCCCGTCATTTGACTCTCGTGCCGGGCTCAAGTTCCTGGTCCTCGAACGTGACCAACCCCTGGACTTCTGCATCTCCCGCGGCCAGGACCATGCCCTGAGATTCCACGCCCATCAGTTTCGCCGGTTTCAGGTTCGCCACGACCACAATCGTTTTCCCGACGACGTCTTCGGGCCCGTATTTCTTCCCGATTCCCGCCACGATCTGCCGTTGTTCGCTTCCGATGTCCACCTGGAGTTTCAGGAGCTTGTTTGATTTGGGGACACGTTCGGCCGTGAGAACTTTGGCGACTTTCAACTCGACTTTTTGAAAATCCTGAATGCCGATCCGGCTGTCTTCATCCTGGGCCAGAGGAGCGGCTGCCTCGGGTTGGGGCTTGGCAGGAGATGGCGTGGCGACTGCTTCGACTCTCGGGAACAAGGCTTTCCCTTTGACCACGGTGGCGCCGGAGGCCCCGCCCCAGACAATGGGAGCTTTCAGGAGCGCTTGTGAAAAATCCAGACCGAGGCCGAGTTGCCGGGCCATCTCCTCTGCGGTCTGCGGCATGAAGGGATACGCGGCCAGGCAGAGGAACCGGAGGGTCTCCGCGGCATGAAAGAGCACGGTCCGGAGACGCGGTGTTGCGGCGGGATCTTTGGCAAGTACCCAGGGCGCGGTCTTGTCGATGTATTGATTGCCGAGTTGCACCAGGCCCCACGTCGCTTCGAGTGTGCGATTGAATTCCATTCGCCGGAGATGCTGGGGCATGGTTGTGTGAATGAGAGCTTCGGCCGCGGCTTGGAGTCCGGTGTCAAGCTCGGTCATGGCGGAAGGGTCCGGAGCCGGCACCATACCCTGACAACACCGTTGGATTAACGTGACGGTCCGGCTCAACAGGTTGCCCAGTCCATTGGCCAGGTCGGCGTTGATGCGGCCGATAAGGGACTCGCGAGAAAAATCTCCGTCCTGTCCGAACGGGATCTCGCGGAGCATAAAATAGCGAAACGCATCCGCGCCGAACTGGTCGACCACGGCGTACGGGTCGATCACGTTGCCCCGGCTCTTGGACATTTTCTCGCCGTCCACCGTCCACCAGCCATGCGCAAAGATTGTGCGGGGCAGGGGGATTTCCATGGCCATGAGCATGGTGGTCCAGTACACGGCATGCGTCGTCAGAATGTCTTTCCCGACCAGGTGCACGGTCGCCGGCCACAGGCGATCAATCGAGGGCTGGGCCGGCAGGTATTCCAACGCCGACACATAATTCACCAGCGCGTCGAACCACACGTACGTGACGTAGTCGGTATCGAAGGGCAGTTCAATGCCCCAGGATAAGCGGGATTTGGGACGCGAGATCGAAAGATCTTCCAGCGGCTTTTGCAAAAATCCCAGCACTTCGTTGCGGCGGGACTCCGGACGGATGAACGCCGGGTTGGCGTCGAGATGGTCGAGGAGCCGTTGCTGGAACCGGCTCATGCGAAAGAAGTAATTAATTTCGCTGAGTTGTTCCACGGGGCGGTGACAGTCGGGGCAGCGGCCGGCGTCCACGTCTTTCTCCGTCCAAAACCGTTCGTCGAACGTGCAATACCAGCCGGTGTATTCCGCGCGGTAGATGAGTCCGGCGTCATGCAGTTGCCTGAGGAATCGTTGCACCACGGCTTGATGCCGGGCATCCGTCGTGCGAATGAATCCGTCGTTGGAAACGTCGAGTTTTTGCCAAAGGGTTTGAAATTGCGGAGTCAACCGGTCGCAATGCTCCTGCGGAGCAATCCCGGCTTTGGCCGCGGCCTGCTGGACCTTTTGGCCGTGTTCGTCCAGGCCCGTCAGAAAAAAGACCTCCTGCCCAAGGAGCCGGTGCCAGCGTGCCAGCACGTCCGCCGCGACCGTGGTATAGGCATGCCCGATGTGCGGCACGTCGTTCACGTAATAAATCGGCGTGGTGATGTAGAAGGGCTCAGGCATTATTCACTCTTCAGTCTTGAACGATCATTGCGCTGGTCCCAGACACGCAATACTTCGATTCGATCGCCAACCGCTCGGTAGATGAAGGAGAACGGGGTTCGTGGGATCGAGAATTCCCGCACGTCTTCTATCTCCTCAACCGGGTGGCCCACGAACGGATTATTTCGGATGATACTGCAAACGTTGCCATATTGCTTGGCAGCACGCTTCGCACCATCCGGGAAGACGTGAGCGTAGTAGGTGCGCATCCACAGCAAATCCGAACGTGTGGATGGCAGGAAGACGAGCTTCATCAGTCACGTTGGACCGGACTGAATGTCGGGTTTAGGCGGTGGAAGTTCACGGTCCGTATCCCAAGAGGAAATCCAGGCGTCCATCGTATCCTGCGAGATGAAGACTCCCTCATCGGCTTCCGCTATGGCCGCGCGGATTGCCGCTCGTTTTTCTGCCCGGCCGCGCAGCATCGCCTCGATTGCTTTGGCGGCAAGATAAGACGTTGAACGCTCCTCGCGCATTGCCTCTTGTTCAAGGCTTCTCTTGAGATCCGCGTCGATTCGCAAGCTCAGTCGTTCCGTTGTCATACTGTCAATCCTCATCAATGTGTCAGTCGGCGGGTGTCATCTATTGTATGACAATGGGGCAGGGTTGTCTAGAAGTCTGCCCCAACAGAAACTTTTCATGTTCTTCAGGCGGCGTCACGATGGATGGTTTCATGAAAGCGGAACAGGAAATTTTCCAGGCAGAGCTGGAGGTTCAAATTCTGCGTGGGGGCCTGTTCCAGGGTTTGCAGGGCGTCCATGAGTTTCACGATGTCAGCCGGGGTTAAGGATTCGGCGATTTGTTCAAGCAGCGGGATTTGCGATTGGTGCAACAGGAGGTCCTGCCGGGGTCCGAGGGTCATCAGCAGCAGGTCACGCAGTCCGTGCGAAAGCCAGTCGATCACGTCAGGGAAGGGTTGGGATTTCGAGAATTCCTCGGCTTGCTGGAGCACGGCCGTCGCATGAGCCAGGGTCCCGGACCGGCACAAATCAAAAAACCGGTCGTGGCGGCTGCGGAGGTCCGCAAGATCCGCGCGCAGGGCCATGCCGATACGGTTTCCGCACACACGGGAAAGAAAGCGGACGTCCTCAATCGCCATGGCCTGTTTCAGGGCCAAGGCCCCTTCGAATTGATCCGGAGTCGCGGGCGCAAACCTGAGCGTCAAACAACGGGAACGCACGGTAGCCAACAGACGCAACGGTTGGTTGGTGATCAGGATAAACAGGCTGTGTTCCGGCGGGTCTTCGAGCGTTTTCAAAAACGCGTTCGCGGCGTTGGCGGTGAGGCGGTCGGCATCGTCGATGAGGCAGATCTTACGCGCGCCCAGCAGCGGCCGGTAAATCACGTGACGTTCGATTTCACGGATTTGGTCGACTTTGATTTGCGGGTTGGCTTTGTCCCGTTCCGGTTCGATGACCAACAGGTCGGGATAGGTGCCGGAGTTGATTTGCTCACACGCGCGACAGTGGCCGCAGGAGTCCGGTTGAGCCGAGGAGGGCGGGGTTTCGCAGGACAGGGCCTGCGCGAACCGCAGGGCCATGAGGCGTTTGCCGATGCCGTCGTCCCCCGAGAAGAGGTAGGCATGGCCGATGGCCTGCCGGGTCAGCGCCGTCCGGATTTTCTTTTTCGGTCCTTCCTGACCGATGACGTCGGCAAACGGCATAGGGGTTATGAATGCTTGACCGTCAGGAGTTGTTTCTTCAGCCTCTGTTCGAGCAGAGGGGCGATCAACGTGATCAGGTGCCGGGCAATTGCCTGGACCGACCGGCCGGCGTTGATCGTATGAATCCGTTTCGGAGCTTGTTGGGCCAGGCTCAGAAATCCTTTCCGCACGCGTTGATGAAAGTCCGCGGTTTCATGATCCAGGCGATTCACGTCGGTGCTGTTCAGCCGGCGTCGCAATCCTTGGGACACGGGCAGATCGAACAAAAAGGTCGCGTCGGGAGTCAAGCCCTTGGCGGCCCATCGCGTGAGTGACCGCAGTTCGCGTATCGGAAGTCCCCTGCCGTATCCCTGGTACGCCAGCGTCGAGTCGGAAAAGCGATCGCAGATGACCACGGCCCCGTGTTGCAAAGCCGGCAGGAGCCGGTCGGCGACGTGTTGACTGCGGGCCGCCAGGATCAGGGCGGCTTCGCATTCAGGAACCAGCGGGTCCGCCGCGTGCAGTCCGCGCGCAGGCCGAAGAAAGACCTCGCGGATGTGTTCGGCTACGGGGGTGCCGCCGGGCTCACGTGTTTCGAGCACCTCGAACCCTTGGTCCCGGAGATGTCGGGCGAGGGCGTGGGCCTGGGTGGATTTGCCGCTCCCTTCGATGCCTTCGAACGTGATGAAAAGGCCTTTTCGACGAGGACGTTTCGGCGAGGACGGGGTCCCTTGTGATCGTCTGTTTGCCACGGCGCATCGTAATCTAACCCGTTGATATTCGCAAGAAAAGGGGTTGCAGGAAGGTCTCCGGCTTTGTAACATGCCAGTCACCATGTCCAGTGCGGTGTTCAAGCGATATTTTCTGACCGGCTTGTTGGTGGTCACGCCGATTTGGGGGACGGTCCTCGTCCTGAAGACCCTGTTCGTCACCGTGGACAGCATTCTGGGGAACATGCTGGCCGAGGTGGTGACTGAGGACTACTACGTGCCCGGACTGGGGATCCTGACGCTGCTGTTTCTGATCCTCTTTGCGGGGTTCATGGGGACGAATTACATCGGGGGCCGGTTGGTGAAACGGTGGGAAGAGTCCCTGGAACGGGTGCCCGTGGTCCGGGGGATTTACGCGACGTTGAAATCGATGATGGACATCCTGTCGTTCAAGCAGCGGAAGAAGTACAACAAAGTGGTGATGATTCAATTCCCCAAGGACGGAAACTACTGCTTGGCTTTCGTGACCGGGGAGACCAGGGAAGAAGTCCAAACCCTGGCGCCGGAACCCCTGGTCCACGTCTACGTCCCGACGTCGCCGAATCCCACGTCCGGATATTTTTTGTTGGTCCCGGAGCGGGAAGTGGTGTCCGTGGACATGAGCGTGGAAGAGGCCATGAAATTAATCGTCTCGGGCGGGCTCTATTCTTCCGGGAAACCCATGAACGTGCCGACCTTCGATACGGCGCGCGAGTCCGCTACCTTTCCTGAGCAAAAGGTCGAAGTCCGGACGGGATAGCCTCCACGTTCTTCACCACGCCTCACGGTGAGGCATCATCCATGAAAAAGTTTTCCGCGATTGTCATCGCAGCGGGCCGGGGTAAACGCATGCGGTCCAGGACGACCAAGGTGCTGCACCCCGTGGCCGGGCGACCCATGCTCTGGTACATGGTTGCGTTGGCCGGGCGGGTCGCGGACGCGCGCGTGGCGGTTGTCATCGGACACCAGGCTGACCGGGTTCGTGAGTTTCTGGACCAATCCAAAGCGGATTTCGAGCCCTTCGACGTGGTCCTGCAACGCGACCAGTTCGGGACGGGCCATGCCGTGCAACAAGCCCAAGCCGTCCTGATGCCCAACGGGAAGGCCGCGAGCAGGTCTTGTCTCATCCTGAACGCGGATACGCCGTTGCTGAGCCGGGCGACCGTCCAGCGGCTGCTGGCCCGTCATGAAAAAGAACAAGCCACCCTGACTCTCCTGAGTACGGACCTGCCCGAGCCCCGGGGCTATGGGCGCGTGGTCAGGGGCCCCAACGGGCACGTCCTCAAGGTGGCGGAGGAAGCGGATGCCACCAGGGCCGAGCGCGCCATTCGTGAAGTCAACGCCGGTATTTACGTGGTCGATACGTCGTTCCTGTTCAAGGCCCTGGCCCGGGTGAGCAGGCAGAACGCGCAAGGGGAATATTATCTGACCGACGTCGTGGGTTTGGCCGTGGCCGAAGGGCGCAAGGTCGTGGGGCTGAAGACGCCTGACTCCGAAGAATGTCTCGGGGTCAATACCCGTGAACACCTGGCCGTCGTCGAAGAGGCGATGCGCCACCGCATCCGGTCGCGATGGTTGAACGCGGGCGTGACCATGCCGGATCCCCGGGTCACGTACATCGACGATTCGGTCACGATCGGCATGGATACCGTGCTCTACCCGGGCGTGACGCTGGAAGGGCAAACCAGGATCGGGGCCGGCTGCGTCATTCGCTCCGCTTCCCGGATCACGAACAGCCTGGTCGGGAAGGCCGTCACCATCCGGGACAGTTCAGTCGTGGAGAATGCGGTGATCGAAGACCATGCCGTCATCGGGCCGTTTGCGCACGTTCGTCCCGGCTCGGTGCTGAGGAAACGATCCAAGGTCGGCAATTTTGTCGAAGTGAAAAACACGGACCTGGGTGCCGGGTCCAAGGCGAATCACTTGACCTATTTGGGTGATACAACCATCGGGAAACGGGTCAATATCGGCGCGGGCACCATCACGTGCAATTACGACGGCTATAAAAAAGACCGGACGACGATCGAGGACGAGGCGTTCATCGGCAGCGACACGCAATTGATCGCCCCCGTCAGGGTGGGGAAGGGCGCCGTGGTGGGCGCAGGCTCCACCATCATGGAAGACGTGCCTGCACATGCGCTGGCGCTGTCCAGGACCCCGCAGGTCACCCAAGATGACTGGGCCGCCAAGCGCCGCGCCTATCAATCGGGGACGTCATCGTCCAAGCAGAAATCCGCCCCCTCGTCCCGCGGCAGAAAAAAAGCAAAGACGCTGGATCCCCGATCGGGGTCGGGGATGACAGCAGGAGGGTCGGGGATGACGGAAAGAGACAACGAATCTTGTTAACGAATGACTGAACACATACAAGAGCAAAAATGATGCATTTTGGTGACAAATAGCCTATGTGTGGAATCATAGGATATATCGGGGACGACAATGCCGGCGGCGTATTGCTGCAAGGACTGCGGCGATTGGAGTACCGGGGCTATGATTCCGCGGGTATTGCCGTGTTGCAGCATGGCCGGATCGAGATCCGGCGAAGCGTTGGCAAACTGCGGCACCTGGAAGACACGCTGAAACACGAACACCTTGCCGGGACAATCGGCATCGGTCATACCCGATGGGCCACGCACGGCAAACCATCAGAACAGAACGCTCATCCGCATCGATCCGGCAACGTCGTCATCGTGCACAACGGCATTATCGAAAATTACCTGGCCCACAAGCGGGAATTGGAACACGCGGGCTACCGGTTCGAATCCGAAACGGATACCGAAGTCATTGCGCATCTGCTGGCGTTTCATATGGAAGAGGGGCACTCTCTCGAACAGGCGTTTCGCGCGACGGTGCGGGAATTGCACGGAAGCTATGCCATTGCCGGTATGTGCCTGAGCGAACCCGAGACCTTGGTGGTGGCCAAGTCGGGTTGTCCGCTGGTGCTGGGGCAAAGCGAGAAGGCCGCGTTTCTGGCTTCCGACGTGACGCCGTTACTCGCCCACACCCGTCACGTGACGTATTTGGAAGACGGGGACGTCGGGACGTTGACCCCGCTCGGCGTGACGGTGACCGGCGCACACGGCCAGCCCGTCGGCAGAGACGTGGTCCGAATCGACTGGGACGCGGAGGCCGCGGAAAAGGGCGGGTATCCGCACTTCATGCTCAAGGAAATTCATGAGCAACCCCAGGCCCTCCTCGATACCTTGCGGGGCCGCTACAGTTATGACTCGGGTGAAGCGGATCTGCCGGATCTGGCAATCACGCCGGACCAGTTACGGGATGCCCGGTCGATCTGGATCGTCGCGTGTGGAACCTCCTGGCACGCCGGCCTGGTGGGCAAATATCTGTTTGAGGAACTCGTCCATAAGCCGGTTCAAGTCGATATCGGCTCGGAATTCCGGTATCGCAACCCAATGGTTCAGCAAGGGGACGTGTTTGTCGCCATTTCCCAATCCGGAGAAACCGCGGATACGCTGGCCGCCGCCAGGGAGGCCAGGCGGTTGGGCGCGCACGTCCTGTCGATCGTGAACGTGGTCGGGAGCACGCTGGCCAGGGAATCGGACGGCGTCATTTACACCCGTTGCGGCCCGGAAATCAGCGTGGCCTCGACCAAAGCCTTCACCGGCCAACTCATGGCCCTGTATCTTCTGGCCCTGCACGTCGGGCGAGTGCGCCAAATCCTGAGCGTGGAAGACGGGCAATGGTGGCTGGATCAATTCATGGCCCTGCCCGGGCACGTGGAAAGCGTCATCAGGCGGGAAGCCGAATTCGTGGCGATGGCGAAACGATTTTACCGGAAGAACAACTTTCTCTATCTCGGACGAGGGATCAATTATCCGATTGCGTTGGAGGGTGCGCTCAAACTCAAGGAAATTTCCTACATCCACGCGGAAGGCTACGCGGCGGGAGAAATGAAGCACGGCCCCATTGCCCTGATCGATGAAGACATGCCGGTGGTGGTCCTGGCTCCACGGGACCGGCTATACGAAAAAACCGTCAGCAACCTGATGGAAGTGAAGGCACGGAGTGCGCCGGTGATGGCGTTGGTGAGCGAGGGCGAAGAAGAACTGGAAGCCCTGGCCGATTGCGTGTTCAGGATTCCCGACACCCATGCGTTGCTCTCTCCGATTCCCTTTACGGCCGCGCTTCAATTGTTGGCATACCACGTGGCAATCTTGCGCAATATCGACGTGGACCGTCCGCGAAACCTGGCCAAAAGCGTGACCGTGGAATAGGGATCGAACGTCGTTCATGAACACGTTTCATCTCTGGCTGGTCCCGACGGGTGCGGGGCGCGACCGGCTTGCCGGCGTGATTGCCGGTCTGAGCACCCGGTATCATGGTCCGGCGTTCGATCCCCATCTCACCCTGCTTGGCGGACTCAAGGGCGAGGAGGGTGCCCTGGTTGCCTGTACGAACCAATTGGCGCGTGTGCTTCAGCCTTTTGAGGTTCGACTCATGGGGCCGGGCTCTGCCGCGTCATATTTTCGCTGTGTTTATCTGCCGGTGGAGTTGTCTCCACCGGTCCTGGAGGCGCATCAACGGGCCACGCAGCTTTTCGACCGGCAACCGGCGAGTACGTTCGACCCGCACGTGAGTCTCTTGTACGGGGTGTTTGCTGAAAACGTGAAGCGGGCGATCATCAAAACCCTGCCCTCCGATTTGCCGGGCAGCGTTCCCGTCTCACGCCTCCAACTCATTCGAGCCGATTCCATGAACCCGCAGGATTGGCGGGTCGTGAAGACCTTGGATTTGTCGTTGTAGCCGCGTCTACCAGGTCCGGGTCAGACTCAAGGCGAGGCCCTGGGCCGGTGCGGTCCGGGCCGCCTCCCGGTGGGTGGCCGTCAGGCTCAGGGTCAGGTCCGTGGCCCGTGTGGGCAGCAGACGCCAGCCCAGCGACAGGTTCCGGCTCGCCGGGGCCCAGCCATACGCCACGTGCGGCACGCCCAGGCCGGACTTCAGCGGCAGCCCCCAGCCGAATTCGGCCGTCAGGTGCAGGTTCGCCGGCCCCGGCACAGGCAGCACCGCCACCGGATTTTCCGTCCAGAACGTACCGGCCCCGGAACCGGGGGTGCCGCCGGCCCCATACGTCTGCCGGAGTGTCAGGGTGGGCCCGGCCGCAGAGACCGGATCAGGGTCCCACTGGACCGTGGCCGTACCGCCCCATGTCTCAAACTCCCGGTCACTATGGGCCAGGAGGGTCTGTCCGGCTACATCGAGGGTCAGGCCTTGGGCCGGAGCTTCCCAGCGGACGCCCCCGCGCACTTCCAGGCCCAATCCGGCCTCGGCATCCCCGGTATCCTGCCGGAGCCCCAGGTCCAGCCGGGGCACGAGGGAGCCGCCCTCGGCCAAGGGCCGCCGCCAGGTCCCCTCCAGGCCCAGCCGGAACAAGCCCACGTTTGCCTCAATTTCATCTAACCCCTGGGCTTCGGCGGCTTCCGCCGTAGTGCGCAGAAAGCGGGCTTCCGAGCGCACGGCCAGGGCCAAGCCGCCCGTGGGGTCCGGCTCCCGGATCTGTCCGCGCATCCCCCCGGCGGCCAGAAGCAGGGCGGTGTCCGTCTCCACCTCCGGTTCCGTGGGCAAGGTCAGGGTCAGGGTGCCCCGGCCATACCCCAGCGTGCCCCAGAGGGTCACCCGCTCCGTCACGTCCACGCCCACGTACGGCGTCACCAGCGTCAGGCTGGACTCCAGGTCCCCTTGATGTTTTGTGCTGGCCGAATCCCCCTCTCCCCGGGTATGAGACACGGCCACCCCCAGGATCCAGGAGCCCTGCGCCCAATCCACCCCCAGGGTGCCGCCAAGCGTATCTCCGTCCACGTTCCAAGCGCCGGCTTGTCCGGCAAAGCGGGTCCAGGCGCCTTGGCCCCAGAGGGCATAGGAGCCTCCGGTGGCGGAGGGGTCACTGGTGAGGGCAAAAGCACTCCCGGCCAGCAGGTCGCGGACGTTCAGGAGGCGGCCGCCGGGATTCAGGCGAGGATCCGGTGGGTCGGTCTGCTCCGGCGTCAGCCGGGCCTGGTCCGTGGCCGGGTCGTCCCCGATGCGATCAAGGGCCAGCCCGGCCACGGTGCCGGTGAGGCCCGGGGTTCGGCTGGCCGAGAGCCGGGTCGTAATACCGGTGACGGTCTGCCCGGTGACGGTGCGGCCGAAGCGGGCCAGCCAGGGGTTGGTCATGGCCGTCAGGTCCGCGCCTACGCGCACCCGGACCCGCGGCAACGCTCCCGTGGCCAGGGCTGCGTAGACCGGATCATGCGATTGCATGGTGGCCGTGAGCGTCGTGAGGCCATCCGCCACGGCAGTGACCGTCACCCGCTGAGAGGTCTGCCAGGTGACCGGGGAAAAGGTCAGGGTGGCGGGGGTGGCGGCGGCCACCTGGGTCCGTAAACTGGTGAGTGTCACAGTGACCGGGGCCGTGGGCTGGGAGGTCAGGTGTAGCGTGACCGTGGCCGTCTCTCCGGCCTCCGTCAGATGCACGGTGGAAGAAGAGCCCCTGATCCCGGCGGTGTCGTCATCCGTGATGGTCAGGGTATGGACAGTGGCCGTGCCCACCGTATAGCCCGGGCCGTCGATGAGCGTCAGGATGACCGTTTCCGGTTCCTCGGCTACGTGGTCGTCCCGGAGGGCCACCGGAATCGTGACCGTGGCCTGATTGGCCGCCACGGACAGGATTCCGGCAGGGGGGAGGGTGTAATCATTCCCGGCCCCGGCCGTCGCCGTGCCCCCGGTGGTATAGGTCAGGGTGAGCGCCGCTGTCGGCGGGGGCGCCAGGGTCACAGATACCTCCTGCGTGCCTGCGTTCTCGGCTGCGCGGGTCGTGGCTGACGCAAAGGCCACCTCCAGCGTCACCGGTGGGTCGTCATTGTCGGTGACTTCCACCGAGGCGGCCTCGTTCGTGGGATGTGGCGAATAGCCGTCGCCGGGCTCGACGGTCGCCGTCAGGGAGCCATCGGGCTCGTCCTCGACGTCATCTACCGTGGCGACGGTCAGCCGGGCGGTCCCGTCGGAGCCGAGGCTCACCGATCGCGTCCCGGTCTGGCCGCTCGTCGCGAAATCGCCGTCCTGCGTCACTTGGACGTGTACAATGAGGCTGGTTGTCGGCGCCGGGTCGGCCGTGAGTGTGAAGATAGCCTCACCGCCCTCGGAGATGGCCTCGCCGGCCGTTATGCTCACGTCCGGCGTGACTGGCGGCGGTGGCGGTGGGGGCGGGGGGCTAATCACGTCGTTGTCGGTGACCCTGACCGCCACTTCCCCACTCACGTTGTTGTAGCCGCCGTTTGACGCCTCATGCATAATTCTTACCGAATTATGACCTCTAACAGTATCCTCTATGGCCGACACCGTCACCGTCTGCGCCGTGCTCCACAGATTGCTGCCGGTGCGAGTGAAGGTGAGTGAGGCCGGATTCACGGTCACCACGTCCGTGTTGCTCGAAGTGATGGCGACCGTCACGGACGCCGTGGGCTCCGTCGCCAGCTTCACCGTATAGGAGCGCGTACCGCCCTCGGCCACCGTCAGGGACGGCGGAGAGAACACCAGCCCAGGGGTGTCGTCGTTTCTGATGGTGAAGGTGGCTGATCCGGCTGTGGTCGAAATGATCACCCCCGTGGGCGCGTCGCGCAACTCGACCACCACGGTTTCATCGGGTTCTTCCACCGTGTCTCCATGGATCAACAGCCGCACCGACTGGCTTCTGCTGTTTGCGTTGATGGTGGCGGTGTAGCAGTCGTCGTTACCCAAGGTGAGCGGCGTGTCATTGTTGGCGTTCACGAACTGATAGTCCGCGCTGCTCCCGCGGGTGGCGGTGCCGGTGTTCTTCAGGCAGGCCTTGAAGGTGGTGGTCTGTGACCGCGGCGGATTCAGGTTCAGCGTGACCGTGGCATAGGTTTTGGCCCCGGTCGTGCCCTCGTCCCGTTCGGCGTGCGAGAGCGTGACCGAGAGGGTTGGGGTGGTCGGCGGATCCTCGATCGAGAAATTCGCCAGGTTGTCGGTTTTGCTCGTCCCGCCCGCGCCCAGGCCCGTGTGAGTGAGCGTGCCCAGGCCGATGTGCACCGTCTCCGGCGTTGTTTCCGTCGAGCCGTCGTCCGTGGCGGTCAGGGTAATGGTTGCCACCGTGGCAGTGGTGCCCGTGGTCGGGCCGGTGAACACCACCCTGGCATTGCCGGTATTGAGGTTCTGGCAGGTCACTTCCGCAGGCAAGGGCGACGGACAGGCCAGCCTGTAGTCGGTGTTCCTGTCGGCCGTGCCGGCAAAGGTCAGGGGGACCGTCAGCGTCTCGCCGTCTATCAGTCCCCGGTTGAGCGTGAGGGTGATTGTCTTGGTATTGCTCTCGGTGACGTTGCCCGCCGGGCCGGCCAGGGTGACCGTGGTGGCGTCGTCGTCGGTGACCGTCGCCGTGACGCTGTCGATGGTGATTTGGTGGTAGTTGGTGTCGGTGGAAGTCGCTGAATGGTTGATGGTTGCCGTCCGGGTGCCGCCGGGATTATCGGCGTTGTCGTCCACGGCGCTCACGGTGATCGTCTGTGCGTCATCCCAGGTGGTCGGTGTAAACGTCAGCGTCTCGCTATTGGTGCCGGTCGTGCCCGAATCCGGCCCGTCCACCTTCACGTCGGTCCCGGCCCCGGCGCTCACCGTGACGATCACGTTGTGCGTCGGCTCGCTGGCAAGGACCAGGGTATAGGTGTCAGTGGTTCCGTTCTCGTTCACGGTCGTCGAATTCCCCGACTCGGTAAGGGTGACGCCCGCGCTGTCGTCATCCGAGATCGTGATCTGTCCGTTGCCAGTGCGACTGCCCGTGGCCCCGCCGGCCAGGTTCGTGGCAGTCAATATGGGTGCGCTGCCCGTTGAGGATGCGGGAATGGACACCGTCACCGTCTCGCTCGTCACGTTCGTATCGTCCTCAGCAGTGAGGGTCAGCGTCACCGCCCGTGCAGTCGTGCCCGCATTCGGACCGGTAAAGGTCACCTGTGGATTGGCCGTGCTCAGGTTCTGGCAGGTCACTCCCGTCGGCAGGGTGTTGGGACAGGCAAGCGTGAACAGTGTGCCCGGCACCCCACCCGTGAAGTTCAGCGGCACGACCAGCGCCTCGTTGTTCACCAGTCCCCGTCCCAGCGTCAGGGTCAGCCTGGCCGTGTCCGCTGCGCTGCCCTCGGCGGCCGTGGTATCCGGTGTGGTCAGGGTGACCGTGGTCGGGTCATCGTCCGTCACCCTGGTGGTAACGTTGCCAATGTTGATGTTGTTGTAATTGCTGTCGGTGGAACTCGCCGTATGGCTGATGGTGACATCACGCCCGCCGCCGGGGTTGTCTGCATTGTCGTTCACCCCCGTCACGGTAATGGTCTGGGCCGTGCTCCAAATGCCGGTCCCGCTGGGGGTGAAGGTCAGGGTCTGGCTGGACCCCGCCGTGCCCCCGGCCTTGTTCACCTGCACGCCCGTCCCCGCGCTCACCGTGACCGTCACATCGTGGGTGGGCAGGCTGTTCAGCACGACCGTGTAGGTATCCGTGGTCGTGGTACCGTCCTCGCTGACAGTGGTGGCAGCGGGGGTGCCGCTTTGTGTGATGGTGACGCCCGTGGTAGGGGTTTGCGGATGAATCCGGTAAATGTGGTCGAATATCGGAAAGTGGTAGTGGGCGCTGGGGGTAAAATCGAGCTTCACTTCCACCACTTGCGTGTTGCCCGTGTTGAGGAAGGATATCGCAAAGTCCTTGCCGACGAGCGAATCGAGGTTGTTCCGCCAGGTATGGCGCGCGGGACTGACCGTCATGGCATTGGTGTCGCCACTTACTGCGTCAATGTGAACGTCGCCGGCATCCTGGACCAGGGCGACGACCTGGTTAATGGTTTTCGTGTCGCCTTGAACGACGTCGAAGGTGGCATCTTCGTCATCAAGCACGGTGACGTTCGCCGTGGCTGTCACCCCATTGTACAGGCCGGCGCTCGATGCGCTCACCCTGAATGTCCCATTCTTCTGGAAAAACGGAGCATCACTGACCATGTCGTCACTGCACGTGAAGGTGAAAGTCGCACTTTGCAGGTTGGGCGGGGTGATGGTCATGGTATTTGTGGACAACGTGCCCAGCGTGGCCGGGTCGACGCTCAGCGATAACGTCACCGGCTGGTCCGGGGGCGGGCCAATCAACGCGACCTGATTCGGGAAATCGGTCTGACCCTCGCCACAATGGAGCTGGTTGAACGCCAAATTCGGCTCGGGGTACTCAATCACGTTCACCGTCACCGGGGTGATGGTAATACCGTGATAGGGGTTTGTGGTGTCGGTGCTGACCGATGCCGTGTGCGTAATGGTGACCATCTCCGGATTGTAGTCGGCATCCGGCACCAGGGTCAGGCGCACCTCCTTGTCTCGATGCCAGTCGTCGGAGTCAAAGGTCAGGGTGGATTGGTCGCCGTCTGTATCCTTGTCGGTGTCAACCTTGACGTCACTTACGCTTGAAGAGGTGACGGTGATCTGCACCTGCGCGCCCGGATCGGTATCCAGTCTCAGATAGTAGGGCGTGGATTTGTTCAGGTCTGCCTGATCGTAGTAATCATTCAAGTCGATGCTGGTCCTATTGATGGATACGCCGGGGCTGGTGCCGACGTCATTGTCCGTCACGTTCACAAGCAGGTCCTTATTGACAACCCACGTGCCCGAGCCGTCGGGCAACTCAAACGAGTGGGTGATCCTTTCCTGCTCGTGCGTGGCATTGGTGTCATTGGGCGCATTTATCGTCACGGTTTGTGCCGTCCCAAAATTACTGGCATCGAAAGTCAGGATCGCATTGCCAAATAGGCGTGAGCCAGTGGTCACGGCGTAAACCGCCGCCGTGTCGGGCTGTACATAGACCGTCACCGTCCCCCCCGGGTCTTTGTCCAGTTTTACCGTATAGGTCTTGGACGCCCCCTCTTCGGTGAGGTTGATCGTTCGGGGACTGACCGTGATGCCGTTGAAGTTTGCATTGTCCTTGTCCCTGACTTTGACCGACACGGCGCCGTCCTCTCTGAGGACGTTGAACTGATACTCGTATTCGAATTTGACAACGGCGCTCGGCTGGTAGGGGCCGGTCGTGGCGGACGTCGTGTGTCCGATAAGCAGTGTTTCGTCATCACCATCGCCATCGACAACCGCTGCCACCGTCACCGTTTGGGGTATCTGCCAATTCGTCGTATCGAACGTCAGCGTAGTCGATGCGCCGGCAGAGCCACCCCCGCTTTGCACCTTCACGGCGCCGGAGTCGGGCGACATCGCCGTGACGGTCACGGTCCCCATCGGGTTTGTGCCCAGTTTTACCGTATAGTCGGCACTCCCGCTCACGGCATTGCCTTCGGTGAGTTCAAATTCGTTACGGGACAGGATGACGCTCGGCGGCGGGCTGTCCTTCAGGGTGATGCTGGTGGTGAACTGGGTTCTTGTGCCGCCATCGTTGGAAAGATCGATTTGCAGGTCGATTCGCTCATCACCCTCGGTTCTGGAATCCTTCGTTCCTACCAGGTTAAATTTGAATTCGCCACTGCTCCTTATGAAGTTTCCACCGATTCTATAATCTTCGGTACTGCTATTGGTCCCGTCCCATACAATTGCGGTACTGGATGACAGGTGACGAACGTTTGATCCGGTCCCTCCCGACTGCACGGCAGAGTCGGTAAAGGTGAATTCCACTACGCTGTCTTCGTACAGTATTGACGGCGTCACCGTGACTGGGATGGGTGTTTGTGCCTGAACGCCTGGCGCAAAGACGGCAACCAGTGTTAGATACAGTAGGGTCAGGCACAGTGTGCGTTGCAGACGACCTACAGTCGTGTGCCCATGGCCGATGCGGGGAGATTCAGGTGGAGAGACTTGATTCCGGTGAGAGATCGAAGCCCCGCGCTGTGGCGCACTCACGCCCCCGCCCTCGCAGCTTGGCTTGCTTGGCTTGGCTTGGCTTGGCTTGGCTTGGCTTGGCTTGGCTTGGCTTGGCTTGGCTTGGCTTGGCTTGGCTTGGCTTGGCTTGGCTTGGCTTGGCTTGGCGCAACATTATAACAGGGTAACAACTATACCCGACCCCCTCTGTTGCTGTCAATGACTTGCTCATGGGGTCCATGCACTTTTCGGTTATCAATCCCAAAGGCGCCAAGGGGTAAATGGCCGGCGAGGTCCGGATTATAGACGCTGCTGTCCGAGTCGAGGCCCTGGCGGTGAGCAGAAGTCCTGTCGCCAGGGCCGTGTTCGAGAACTGGTTCAGGGGGTGGGCAAAACTTCCTCCATTGCCCGCAGACCCTTACGGATGAAAGATCTATTTGGTTCCCCCGAAACTGCCGATGACGAGGCCGTCATTGAACTTGCCGGTAAAGGTCCCGACAGTCCCGTTCGGGTATCCGTCATTGCCATCGCCATAGAACCCCCCGCGGTAACGGCCGGTATTGCCCGTGTTGCCGTTGCTGATCGTCGTGCCGTTGAATGTCGCGCCACTGATCGGCGTCGCTTCGAAGAAAAGGTTCCAGGCGAGATCCCGGCCGCCGTCACGGAAATTTTCCATGATGCCGTGGATCTTCGGCGATGCCCCGAAATCCGCGTGCAGCGTCATCTTCGCCGTAAACAGGCCGGCATCGGCACCGCCGCCGTCCGTGTCCTTGGCGTACTGTCCTGCGGCAGGGCCGATATACGTCACCCGTCCCGTCAGGGCGGTGACGTCCCCGGAAAACGGCTCCGAACCGCCGGCAAAGGTTTTGATATCGAAGCGACCTTCGTTGTCATTGTCCGGGCCCCGCAGCCACAGGCCGAAGTACCGGTAGTCGGAATCAGGGACCAAAACTTGCGGCGGGCGCGTGCCGCCTCCCGCTCCCGTCTCGTCCTTCGGCATGAAGACCCAGCCGCTGAAAGCCGTCACCTCCCGGCCGGTCATATTGATATGGCATGTGGGGTCGATGCAGGTGTAGATACCGTATGCGCCGTCAAACCGTGCGTCGATCTGGTGGCCCTGATTGAATGACCTGTTCTGGCCAAAAATGCCGCGATCCACGGGGTTCACGGACTCATTGTCATCCTCGCGCATGTCTTCGGGGAGACGAGCGAAATGGGTCATGAGTCTGAGATCGCGATGTGCCGACGTGACCATTAGGGCGTCGTGCTCCTGGTCGCCGTCCGTATCGTGATCCAGGGTGTAAACATTGGTAAAGTCCGTATAGGACGGCTGCCGGATATCGGTCCAGACCCAGGCGTTCTCCTCGATTCCGTCCGCGGTGGTGTACACCGCGCCGTCCCTCACGATGCGTTTTTCTTTCTCGCCGCTGGGGCGGGTCAGCTTGTACCCGTCGTAAAACCGGGTTCCGGTCGGCGTGACCGGGGCCGGTCCGGCCCTTCTCCAGTCCACGACGAGAACCCTCGATTCAATGTCGATTGCCGGCGGCTCATTGTAGCCTCTCGTTATCATGATCCTGGTCGGGGAACTGGGCGGGGAACTCGTGGAGCCTCTCGCGATAGCGGCCCGTATGGCTTCCGCGCCGCTGTCTGCACCGGCATTCAGGTCTGAATCGGCTACTGAGCCTGCACCGGTTCCCGAACCTGCACCGGTTTCCGAGCCTGCACCGGTTCCCGAGCCTGTACCGGTTCCCGAACCTGTACCGGTTCCTGAGCCTGTACTGGTTCCTGAACCTGTACCCGTTCCCAGGCTTGTATCGGCCCCCAGGTTTGTACCGGCGGTGCCCGGGCCTGTACCGGTAACCGGATCTGTCCCGGTCCCCGGACCGGTCCCGGTCCCCGAACCGCCGCCGCAGGCGGACAGGGACAGGACGGCAGTCAGAGCAAGTGCGACTGCCAATATCAATGCAAGTGATTTCATTTTCGGTTTCCTCCCGTGTGTTTCCAATAGATCTGGCATGAGCACCGGCTCAACTATATGAGGTTTGAAGGTAAAAGTAAATACGCATGAACGTTTTTTGAATCAATGGTCTTGAATGTGCCGGGCTTCTTGGACGTCGAGGTCCGGCCTGGTTTCCAAACCGTCATGTGCGTGTGGATGCCGCGTTCTTTATTGGCGGGCAAAGGCGAACGTCTGGGTGATGGTTTCCCGTCCGTTTTCGAATACCGTCCATTCATGGTTAATATGACGGTCGTCGATGAGGGTCAGGGTGAGTTCGTGCATATGCTTGTCATGCACGGAGCGCATGCCCGTGCCGTCGATATAGGATAGGGTGATGGCATTGCCGTTGACCGGCCTGCTGGTTCGCATTCGTGGCTGGTTGCCCAACAGGCAGTAATGCGTCATGACCATTTGATGGCCATCCTGTGTATAAATCGAGACCATTTCCTTGGGCGTGCCGGGGAACACGCGTTCGATGACGGCCGTGCCCTTTGCCGTCAGGGTATATTGCACGGTGATGGTTTCCTGCCCGTCAAGTGCCTGGTTGTTGCCATGCCAGGTTCCCACCAGGGTTTTGACCAGTTCAAACGGCATGGGAAGCGGCGAGGGATGTTCGGCCATGGCCTGTCCGGGCCAGAGCCCCCAGAGACTGCCGCCCAGCAGGAGCAGGAGGACGTGCGGCCCTATGCCTCTGGTTGTGGTGGTCCGGACGTTGGGGGCGCGTGGGTTGTTCTGTCGCACCATACTTTACTATAAAACGTCGAACGTGGAGAGTCAAAACGAGTTCCGGTGGAATCGGGATCAGGGGGGCGATGACCGTGTGTGCAACCGGCCGGCTTGAAGCTATCTGGATCAAGCGCATGAAGCGGGGGCCCATGGATTGCGTGGAGCAGGCGACCCTGGAAGCGGGAAAGGGGCTGACGGGCAATGCGAATCAGGGCGGCCGGCGGCAGGTCACTCTCCTTGAACGGGAAATTTGGGCGGCGTTGATGACGGAAGTCGGCGGCACGTTGTCGCCTTCCGCGCGACGGGCGAATTTGTTGATTGGCGGCTTTAGTTTATCCCGTTCCAGGAATCGCGTGATCGGGATCGGGTCGTGCCGGATTCGCATCCTGGGTGAAACGACGCCATGTGAACGCATGGAAGAAGCCCGGCCCGGATTGCGGGCTGCCATGTCGCGGGCCTGGGCCGGTGGGGCCTTTGGCGAGGTGTTGGACGACGGCGAGATTCTGGTCGGCGATCCGGTGTGTTGGATGGAGGAATGAATGGTCCGGTGTGATGACCGTTGAAGCGCCGGGCCTCTGGGCTTTGTTCGTGGGTGCGTTTCTTGCCGCCACGCTGCTGCCGGGCGGGTCCGAGGCCGTGTTGGCCATTTTGACTATCAGGGGTGACTATGATCCCTGGCTCCTGTTAGCCGTGGCTTCGGCCGGCAATACGTTGGGCGGGATGAGTACGTGGGGCGTCGGCCGTTTTTTCGGGTGGCGGTATCCGGCTTCACGGTTTACCCGCCCCCACTATGACCGGCCTCTCCGGTGGTTTCGGCAATGGGGGAGTCCGGCCTTGCTCTTGTCCTGGGTGCCCATCGTGGGCGATTCGTTGTGTCTGGTCGGCGGGTGGCTCCGCATCCATTGGCTTGCGGCGTTGACGTGGATCGCCATCGGGAAAGCGGTACGATACGGGGTCATCGTGTATGCGCTGTAGGGATCAACGATCGTTGATCCCTACGGTTGCGAAGGGCTCGAGATGGTGCCCACGTGGGCCGGTGCGTGCGGTCCGTCTTTGCAGTAGCGCTCCAGGATTGCGTGAATGACCCGGAACGCCAGCTTTGACCATGGAATGTCCTCACGGTTGAACAGCTCGACTTCCAGGCTTTCCGCCCCGGGGCCGAACGCGGCCCGTTTCATGGTTCCGCGAAATACGACGTACACCTGGCTCACGTGAGGAATGCTGAACATGGCGTACAGCCGGGAGATCTCGACCTCGGCTTCGGCTTCTTCCAGGGTCTCGCGCGCCGCGGCTTCTTCGAGGCTTTCGTCCTTTTCCATGAATCCCGCGGGAAAGGTCCAGAGGCCACGGCGCGGTTCGATGGCCCGCTTGCACAGGAGAATCCGGCCCTCCCATTCGGGAAGACACCCCACCACGATCTTGGGATTTTCATAATGTACGGTGTGGCATCGTGCGCAGACGAACCGGAGCAACGTATCGCCTTCGGGGATTTTCATGATGAGCGGACCACCGCAGGCGTTGCAATAGTTCATGATGTTCGACAGTATTTGTAGCTCGGATTAGCGAAGTGCAATCAGACTTACATCGCCTGTCATCCCCGATCAAGTCGGGGACAAGCGTCGAGGATGACAAAAAGAGATGCCAACTCCTGTCGGGTTACACCTTCGGCGAACCCAACCTGCCGTTTCCGACTTGCTCGTTCCCGTCAGGTGTGCTTGAATGCGTGCTTTCCGGTTGACCCATCATAACAGGAGCAAGACGGTTCGTGAAGGTTCCTTTGTTGGATTTACAAGCGCAGTTTCAGCAGATCCGTTCGGACGTCCTGGCGGCGATCGAAGAGGTCTGCAATGAACAGAGCTTCATCCTCGGTCGACGGGTCGAGGCCTTTGAAACGGCCGTCGCCGGGTATCTTGGGTGCCGGTATGCCGTCGGGGTGGCCTCGGGGAGTGATGCCCTGCTGCTTTCCCTGATGGCGGCGGGGGTGAAACCCGGGGATGAAGTCATCACCGTGCCGTTTACGTTCTTTTCCACGGCGGGCGGCATCTCGCGTTTGTGCGCGGTGCCGGCTTTTGCGGACGTCCGGGCCGATACCTTTACGATGGATCCCGAACAGATCGAGCGAACGATGACGTCGCGCACGAAAGCCATCATTCCCGTCCACCTCTTCGGTCAGTGCGCCGACATGGAGCCCATCATGGAACTGGCTGAGCGACGCGGCATCAGGGTCATTGAAGACGCCTGCCAATCCATTGGCGCCAGTCGCTACGGTCGCAACGCCGGGACCTTCGGGTATTCGGGGTGTTTCAGCTTTTTCCCGTCGAAAAACCTGGGAGGCGTGGGTGACGGCGGGTTGATTGTGACGGATGACGGAGACCTCCGTGACCTGCTTCTGGCGTTGCGGGTTCACGGCAGCCGTTCGGATTACCATCACGACCACATCGGGCTCAACAGCCGGCTCGATGCCCTCGAAGCGGCGGTCCTGCGCGTCAAGCTGCCACACCTGGATGGTTGGAACGCCAAACGAGCCCGGAACGCGGCCACCTACAACCGGCTGTTGACCGAGGCCGGGCTGTTGGATCACGTCGCGTTGCCGGTCACTGATCCGGGCAACGTCCACGTCTTCAACCAATATACCTTGCGCGTGCAAAGACGGGACGAGTTGATGGCCTATCTGAAAGAACGCGAGATCGGTCATAAAGTGTATTATCCCGTCCCTCTGCACTTGCAGGAATGCTACCACCCGCTCGGCTATTCCAAGGGGGACCTGCCGGTTTCCGAACACCTGGCTCAGGAAGTCCTGTCCCTGCCGGTGTATCCCGAACTCACGAGCGCACAGATGGAGTCGGTGGTCGGGCGGATCAGCGAATTTTACAACGGCCGTTAAGCCCGTTTTATCCGAGGACCATGGGGAGTGGCCGGAGTTCGCGCCGGATCGGGTCGAGGATCAGGCCCAGGGCTTCGAGGGAGACCATGCCGAACAAGAGGCTGTCCCCATCCTCGCCGAATATGACCGGGGATGCCGCTCGTTCTCCATCGATGGCAAAGACCGCGTCCCCGATTTCCCTGGTCATCAGGGTGCCGTCTGCGAGCGTGAAGACCCTTGTGCTATGTGGCTGGATACCGATTCGTTTCAGGCGTTTTTTGGGGACGACGGAGTAGATCGCTCCCGAATCCACTAAAAACTCCAAGCGGGTCTTTCTGCGTGGATTCGCGGGATTGATAATGCTGGCTTTGATGAAGGTAAGACCCATTGCCTGCTCAATGCACGATGATGTCTAAGCGTACTCAGTGCCTCAGACGTCGTCAACCTCCCTCTATGACGTCATGATCCGCTGCTTGGTGCGGGTATTGCGCTCGAATAATGCTGCTGAGCCCGCCGCGAGCCGTAAAGGTGCCGGTCACGACGGCCCATTCCGGTTTGCAGGCGTTCACGAAATCCTCAAGGATCCGGTTGACGGCGTTTTCGTAGAAGATGCCGACGTTGCGGTACGCGTGGATGTAGAGTTTCAGGGATTTGAGCTCGACGCAGGCTTTGTGCGGCATATACTGAATCGTGATTGTGCCGAAATCCGGGAGTCCGGTTTTGGGACAAATCGCGGTGTATTCCGGGATTTCGATCGTGATCTCATAGCCGGGATATTGGTTGGGCCACGTTTCCAAAGAGGGGAGGGGCGCGGTCAGCCCGCTTTCGGCGTGCCGTTTCGTGTATCGCTTTTCCGGTCCTCGTTTCATGGGCTCCGCGTTTCGCGTGACGGGTTGTTCATCGTCATAGAAATGGATCTGCGCCTGAGAGTGTACCTTGCCTTGCCGACGTTCCGCAATCGTGGGAGGCGTTGTCAAAAACCGCCGACGTGTTGAGAAGCGGGGGGAGCGTCTGGTATTTTCTCGGCTTGAGTCAATGTGGGAACGTGGCAACAAATTGAAAAAAGTTCACTCATTTGTTGACAGAATGACGGAAAGACAACACCAAAGACGCTGGATCCCCGATCGGGGTCGGGGATGACAGAAGGAGACGACGAAACGTGTCAACGAATAACGGAACACATACGGGAACGACGGTATGGCCGTGATCGACAGCGATGATTTTGTGAAGGCGCTCCGGGATACGGGGTTTGATTTCTTTACCGGCGTGCCGGATACCATTCTGGGCGGGATCATCGAAGTGCTGAGTGACCGCCGGCTGTATACGCCGTCGGTTCGTGAGGACGAGGCGGTGGCCATGGCTGCGGGGGCGTTTCTGGGCGGGAAAATCCCCGCGGTGCTGATGCAGAATTCCGGGCTGGGAAACGCTCTGAACGTGCTGATGTCGCTGCACCTGATCTACCGGATTCCGTGCTTGCTGATCGTTTCCTGGAGAGGCTTTGAGGGGAAGGATGCGCCCGAACACCTGGTGATGGGACAGACCATGCCGCAGTTGATGGACGCGATCCGGATTCCGTATCGAACGCCGGCTCCGGAAACCCTGGTCGATGACCTGCGATGGACTGCGCGGACGTTCATGGATCAACGCGTTCCCGTGGCGCTTTTTTTGAAAAAGGGCGTGGTGAAAGCGATCCAACCGTGACGCAAAGACGTTCTACCTCCCCTCGCCCCTCCTTACAAAGGAGGGGAACTCCCTCTCCCCTTGCGGGAGAGGGCTGGGGTGAGGGGGAATTAATGGAAGGCCTGGAACCATGCAACCTGAAGAAGGGGTGATGCAGAGCAGAGCCCAGGCGATGCACGCGCTGTTTGAAATCCTGGGCGATCAACCGGTGATCGTGTGTAACGGCTTCCCTTCGCGGGAAGCCCAGAAGATCAAGGACCGGGCCGGCAACTTTTACATGATCGGGTCGATGGGCGCGGCCGCATCCATCGGGGTGGGCCTGGCCCTGGCGAAACCCGATCAGCGGGTCGTGGTCTTCGACGGTGACGGGAACGTGCTCATGGGGATGGGGACGCTGGCCACGATCGGAGCCTTGCGGCCCAAAAACCTGACGCACGTCGTGTTCGATAACGAAGTGTACGGCACGACGGGCAATCAACCGTCCTATTCCCGGATCGTGCGGCTGGATCACGTCGCCAAGGCGGCCGGGTACGCCACGGTTGAACGGGTCTGGGAACGGGAAGACATCATGTATGAATTCAAAGACATGCTCGCCAACGACGGGCCACATTTCCTGCTGATCAAAGTCAACGAACAGATAGAAGACGCCGACCGGGTTGCGCTGGATCCGGCAGATATCACCAAACGATTTCGTGAGGCCGTAGGGCAAGGCTAACCCCCTCTTCCACCGGGACGGAGTCCGTCCCGGAAACGTGAGTCAGGTGAGGGACTAAGGAGAATGTCACGCTTATGATACTGCTCAACCCGGGTCCGGTTAACGTGTCGGACCGCGTCAGGAATGCTTTGATGGGGCCGGATATCTGTCATCGGGAATCCGAATGCGCGGACTTGATCGGCACGATTCGTCGCAGATTGCTGGAAGCCTTTGTCCCGGGCGCGGAATCAGAGTACACCGCGATTCTCCTCACCGGCTCGGGCACCGCCGCGGTTGAGGCTTCCATCATGTCCTGTCTGCCGCCGGGCAAGCGGCTGATTCACGTCAATAACGGGGTGTACGGGGAGCGGATTTCTTCCATCATCGCGACGCAACGCCTCGGGATCACCGAAATTAAGTACAAGTGGGATACGGTGCCTGACCCGGAAGCGATTCTGAGAGCCCTGAAGCAGCAGCCGTCGGCCCATGGCGTGGTCATGGTGCATCATGAAACCACGCTGGGGCTCCTGAACCCGGCGGATGAAGTGGCCGACCTGGTTGACAGCCGCGGGGGCGTCTTTATCGTGGATGCCGTGAGCGGGTTGGGCGGAGAATCCTTGGACATTGCCGGGCGGCACATGTACATGGTGGCCGGGACCGCAGGCAAATGTATCCAGGGATTTCCGGGGGTCTCGTTTGTCCTGGTTCGCAAGGGCTTCATGGAAAACGTGCTGAAGTACCCCAAACGCACGTGGTATTTGAACCTGGCCAATTATTACACGGCGCAGGAAAACGGCACGGTCCCCTTTACGCCGGCCGTCCAGGTGTATGCCGCGTTCAACGAAGCCTTGTCGGAGCTTCTGGAAGAAGGCGTGGCCAATCGAATCCAACGCTATGGGCGGATGGCCGCCCGGATCCGGGAACGTATGGCCGCCCTCGGCGTGCGGGCTGTGCTTGCCCCCGAGCATCAGTCCAATTCATTGACGGCTTTTTATTTGCCGGAAGGCATCAGCTATGCCGTCCTGCATGACCGCTTGAAGGAGCGCGGCTACGTCATTTACGCCGGACAGGGACACCTGGAGTCCGAGATCTTTCGCGTGGCCAACATGGGGGCGTTGCAGGACGCACACGTTGACGGGTTTCTCAGTGCGTTTGAAGAGGTGTTGCGGCACGAGAACCGGACAACGTGAAAGCCGTCATCCTGGCAGCCGGGCGCGGCCGGCGGTTGGACGTCGTGACCAGGCATTGCCCCAAGTGTTTGATTGCCGTTGGGGGAAAGCCACTGCTGTATCGCTATGTCGATGCCCTGGTGGATCTCGGCGTGACCCGAATAGGCCTGGTGGTTGGGTACAAACAAGAGGATATTCGTGAGGCGGTGGCGGCATACCCCTCTGCGGCGGACGTGACGTTCCTGGTCAATGAGGATTTCGCGAGGGGGAGTATCGTCTCATTGTGGGCGGCCAGAGGAGCCATGGACGACGACGTGGTGATCATGGACGCCGACGTGCTGTTCCACCCCGCCATTCTCGAGCGATTGCTGGCCTCTTCGCATCCCAATGCCCTGTTGATGGATGAAACGGTGACGCAACAAACAGAAGAATGCATGGTCGCGGTGCGGCAAGGACGGGTGACGGGGTTGTCCAAACGGGTGCCGGACGAATATGACCTGGTGGGTGAAGGTGTCGGGTTCTTGCGCGTGGAACGGGCTGCCGTGCCGCAACTGGTGCGATCGGCGGAAACGCGCGTCAAACAAGGCCTGCTGGACATGGAATACGAAGACGCGCTGGCGGATTTTTTTCGTGAGGTTCCGGTCGGGGTTGAAACAATCGGAGGGTGGCCGTGGATCGAGATCGACTTCCCCGAAGATCTGGAACGCGCGGAACGGGAGATCCTGCCACGGTTGGGCGGCCCCCTCGCTCCCGGCGGGAGAGGGCCGGGGTGAGGGAGCGTGACTTCCACATAAAATGGACGGAACACTCAACAAAGCTGAAATCTGTACCGTCGAAACGGCCATTGTCCTGGCCTCGTCAGGCGTGTTTGATCCGGGGGATCATGACGATTCCCCCGCTGTCGGTGCGTTGACCCGCGTTGGCGGGATGACCCTCTTTCAGCGGACCGTTTTCACCCTTCAACGTGCCGGGATTTCACAGATTCTGATCTTGGCCGGCCGGGAAGAACAACCGCTTCGTTCACTGATAGACGGCGATGCTCGTCTGGATGTCGTGATTCGCTGGCTTCCGGTTCGGGAATTCCCGCCGTTGGACCCGCAGACGTGGGAAACACTGGCGAACGAGATAAAAGGATCGTGTCTCATCCTCAGTTGTCACATGGTGTTTGCTCCATCATTGATCCAATCACTCAGGGAGGAGGGGAAAGAAGGACGGGCCGTGGTCGCGGTCGGCCGTCCGGGTGAATCCGGGTGGAGCGGGAATCCGGGCATGATGACGCGGGCTGATCCTCATAGGGAGGGGCTCGTCCCCCGGGTCGTTTTTTGGGACTGGCACAGTGACCGACCCGCGGAGATTGACGAAAGTCAGGGGCTTGTCCGGGCCATGGACCTGGTAGTCCTGCCGTCTCGGCTGTTGGGGATAGCCGGTTCCCGGGGAATCCCGGAAACGAGTCCGGTCAGATTGGTCCTGGAGCGGGCGGCTGCGGAGGGGGGCGTGCAAACCCTGTCCGCGTCATCTCATGTCTGTCAGGACGTCCGGGGAGCCGAAGGACTCCATACGGTGGACCTGTTCCGTTTGTTGCAAAACGTGGATGGGACCTTGGATGGAGTTGTTGATCGCTACGTGAACCGGAAAATTTCCAGGCCGTTGAGCCGGCTGTTCATGCGACTGGGATGCTCTCCCCATGTCATTACCCTGTTGTCGATGGTGATCGGTCTCATGGGGGCAGCGTGTTTTGCGACGGGCTCGTACCTGGAAGGGATTGCGGGGGCTCTGCTGTTTCAAATCGCCGTGATTATCGATTGTTGCGACGGAGAAGTGGCGCGGCTCACCTTCACGGAATCCCGGTTGGGAGCGGCGCTGGACCTGATTGCTGACAATATCGTTCACGTGGCGGTGTTTGCGGGGATTGCCTGGGGGACCTACCAGGAACGTCTTCTGTCATCCGGCTATCTTCCGTTGCTCTTGGGAGGCATTGCCATTCTCTCCACCGTGGTATCTCTGTGGTGCGTGAATACGGTCAAATCCCTGAGAGCCGATGCCTTGCGCTGGCGACGGATGCGTCAACGAACCCGTTTCGATTTTATCCTGCGACACGTGGCCAATCGGGACTTTTCCATTGTGGTCTTGGTTTTCGCCTGCCTGGGTGTGCTGCCCTGGTTCTTATGGCTCGTGGCGGCCGGGACGAGTGCGTTCGCGGCCATGATGGCGTGGAACCTGTACCGGGTGTCTTCTATTCATCAATCCTGACCTGCGAAACCATTCAACGGCCCCACAAATTGTCATTCCGAAGCTTGCGCTGAGCGTAGCGAAGGGCCTAGCGAGGAATCTCTCCATCAACAGCCAAACACTTCAACTACGAGATCCTTCACTTCGTTCAGGATGACCACGCTAATGTTCCGGCTCAGCATGATTCGGCTGGTCTTTCTTGCCGCGGGTGTTGTTGTCCTGGGCGGATTACTTTGGCATATCGGCCCGTTCCGTATCTGGGAGACGATGGAACGTGTCGGGGGTGTCGCGTTCTGCATGATTCTCGCCCCGTTTTTGGTGGTGTATGTGCTCGATACGTATGGATGGTCCTTGACCTTGGGGCCATGGGCGAGCCGGGTGGGGTTTGTCCGGTTGTTCATGGTGAGGATGGCCGGCGAAGCCATTAACGCGACAACCCCGACGGCCATGCTGGGCGGAGAGCCTATGAAGGGGTACCTGTTGACACGCTATGAAGTTCCAATGGTCGAAGGGTTGGCCTCCGTGGTGACGGCCAAGACGATCATGTCCCTTGCCCAGATCCTCTTTATGTTGTTGGGGTTGGGGGCGACGTTCTGGCTCGTCGGAGGGACCGAGCACAACGTTCTGGTGGCGTTCGTCAGCGTGGGGCTGCTGGGGTTTGGCCTTTTCCTGTTCCTGGTGGTTCAACGCTATGGGGTTGGAAGAGGGGTGTTGGTGCTGGCCGACGCGTGCCGGATCCGGTCGCGGCGCCTGGAGGCGTATCGACCGCAGTTGTTGGAGTTGGACCGGACGATCCACGCCTTTTACAGGGAGCGCCGCCGGACGTTCCTGTTGTCGATGGGGGTTCATTTTACCGCGTGGTTGACGGAGTTGCTTGAAGTGTATGCGATTCTCTATTTCCTGGGCGCGGAGGCCGGCTGGCCGTTATCGTTGTCGATCGCCGCGATGGCGGCGCTGATCAAGGGAAGCGCGTCCTTCGTTCCCGGCGGGATTGGCGTGCAGGAAGGCGGGTACCTTGTTTTCCTGACGGCTTTGGGGTACGGCGAGATGACGGGAATGACGTTTGCCGTGATCCGTCGGGTTCGCGAAATCCTCTGGATTCTTATCGGACTCGTCTTCCTGGCCGTGCTGCGGGATAAGGCTCCGTTTGGGAATTATCCTTTTAACTTGACATGTAACCGTTTTTCTTATTCTCTTTCCGCAAGCCTGACAAGGTGAATTTATTGCTCTTGACCTTATTGCAAGGTCCACAGAGTAGGATTCGGTTTGAAATGTGATTCAATCCTCCAT
>JAJDVY010000038.1 GCA_022825885.1 Nitrospirales bacterium
CTCGAGGGTCACGCTCCCTTCCGTCGGGATGACGACCTCCCGCGTGCCGGTCTGACCGGCCGCGGTATAGTCGCCGCTCTGGGTCACGGCGAGGCTCACCGTCAGCGCCGCATGCGGCGCCGGGGTCGCCGTGAGGGTGAACGCGGCGGGGGCTCCCTCCGTCACCCCGCTGCCGGCGGCGAGGCGCACCACCGGTGTGACCGGGGGCGGGTCGTCATCGTCCGAGATCGATACTGTGGCCGTGGCCGGGTCACCGACCGCGTAGCCGTTGCCGTTCGATACCGTGGCCGAGACCCTGCCGTGCGGCTCGTCCGTGCTGTCGTCCACCGTAGCAAGGGTGAGTGTCGCCGAAGGCTGGCCAGCCTGGATGGTCACTGTCTGTGTCCCCTTATCGCCCTGTGCCAGAAAGTCGCTCGTGGCGTCGTCATCCACGCTGAGCGTCACTGTGAGGGGCGCCGCCGGGGCCGGGTCGGCCGCCACCGTGAAGACCGCATTGTCGCCCTCAGTCACACCACTGCCGCCGGTGACCGTCACAGTCGGCTCGGGCGGGGGTGGTGGCGCAATAGTGCTACTCTCCAGACACTCCAGCGCCTCGCGCACCGGCGTCCAGCCTGACCACACCGTCTCGCCCGCCTCGGCTTCCGCCACGGTGTAGGGCGTGGTCGGTCTGGCCGTCGCACCGTTCCAGTTGGGGAGCGTCTTGTCGCTACGCGCCTGCTTGTACGCAATCAGGACCCGGTACCAGTTCGCCCCGTAGTTCGGGGCCTTGCCCGAGTTGTGGTCGTAGTAGCCCTTGACGGTGTTCCATTGGGCATCGTTCGCACAGTCTGTGGGCGGGGCGGTGTCATCGTCGTTCACGGCAACGGAGGCCGCGCTGCTGGTCGTGGACGGCGTATAACCCTGGCCGCTGGCAATGGTGGCGGTGAGCATGCCGTCAGACTCGTCGGTCGTGTCATTGTTCGTGGTGACCGTGAGCGTGCCCGTGCCACCCGTGCCAATGATGACCTGTTGCGCACCGGTCTGGCCGCTGTTGGCAAAGTCACCACTGTCCACGACATCGACGGTCACGGTCAGTGCGGCAGGCGGGGGTGGAACGGCGCTGAGGGTGAAGGTGGCCGTGCCGCCTTCAGTGATGGCGCTACCGGCGGCGATGCTCACCACCGACTCGCCGTCGTCGCGTACCGCGACCGTGCCGCCGCGTTCGATCTCGTGCAGCGTCTTCGCAACCTCCACCCAGCGCGTCCAGCCCCGGTCCGCAAATGCCTGCGCCTCCGCCGCGGTCATCGGCGTGAGCGACGAATCCGATACGCCCTTCCCGAACGCGAGCAGTGCCCGGTCCCAGCGGTCGGTGTGCGACTTGTAGGTCCGCCACCGCGGGTCGTTGCGCCACTCGACCATCTGCGCAATCAAGGTGGCGTAGGTCTTGGCCTGCGGGGCTTCGTCGTCGTCCAGAATGGTCAACGTATGGCGGCTCGCGTTGCTGGCCACCGTGTAGCCGTTGCCGCTGGTGAGCGTCAGGACCACCGTCTCGTTACTCTCGTCGGCACTGTCGTCAATCATCGTGACCGGGATGATGGCCGTGGTCGCCCCCGACGGCACCAACAACGACCCGGAGCCGCTGATACTGAAGTCGTTGTCCTTCGTCGCCGTACCGCTCACGGTGTAGGTCAGGGTGATGTCGGACGTCGGCGCCGGTCCCAGGTTCACCGTCACGTTGTGCGTGCCAGCGGCTTCTCCCGCACTCGATGAGGCCGAGGCAAAGGACGCCACTGGCGTGACCGGTGGTGCGCCAGCGGCGATTGTTATCGTCGTGTGACATTTTGTCGCGTCAGCACAATTCGGAGCCGTACTATCAAATATCGCCTCGCGTTGCTGGTGCAGGCTAGGCTTGCCGTGGCCGGGGTATTCATACGTATCCCACACGAGATCGAACGTCTTACCGTCTGAGCCGGGACACAGTTTGATCGGGATTGACACTGAACTGCCGGTTAACGTCTTTCTGATAAAAATAGTCCCATTCACAATGCTCTGGTCGTCTTCGTCGAACCTGACCTCACGGTTGATGAAATCAGTCCAACTCCCGCAATGCAATCCGCCCCTTGCAGTCTTTGTCTGAGCAAAAAACGTAATTTTCTTGCCCTGCAAGGATCCCGGTACCGGCATCGTGACAACTTCACTGTTTCTGTAAATAGTCGCCGTTTCGATGATACGTGCTTTGGCCTGAGCGAAAACCTCGACAGGAGACAGAGTCGTCGCAAAGGCAGAAAGCAAGAGTGCGGTAACGACGCCGTACCGCAGCCGGCACGCCGCAGGACGGACGTCTGCGGTGCCAGGAACGCGTGCCGGGGCCGGGGAAGAATCGAAGCTGCCGGATGGAGGCGGAACAGCGGGGTTCAAACGGTGGGGCCGCAGCTCCGTGTCAGGGGCACTCTCAGCCGCAGCGGGATTCGAGTGATAAAAGCCCTTAATGGTATCTGCTTTAACATGAAACAACAGCGATCTTGTCATTACCTCCTCTTTTTTCTTCCATTGCCATCGCGTACAAGGTGACTGCCAATACAAATTGGCAGGTCGGGAATTTCGCGAGAACCCAAAATGTACAAGGTCTCTTTATTCGCCTTTATAAGAGTTTTTAGTTAGTTGTCAATACTTGGAATCGGAACGCTTAATCCGGATCAAAATCGACCAATTGGTTGCGATTAACCGGTTCCGAAACGGAACGATCAGTTGGGATTTTGATGGGATCCGGATGGGAGTAGACGGGCCGGTTGGCTTGGAAAGACCGAAGAGAAACAGGCAGAAGTGACTCTTTTGAGGGGTTTCCGGAAGCGCAGTTTTGCTGCTCCGGGGACGACCATTGTCTGCTAACAGGCGCTCCTGTAGGCCGAGTGGCGGTCAGGAGAGCTTATGCCGTGGCCGTTTGTTCATTCGCGCAAGTGTGGAGACACAGGGCTATCCGGGAACAGTCATTCAAGATGGTCAGGGGATTGTCAATGTCCAGTCTCTTCGACAGGCTCAGGATAGGCATTCGTTGGCAGGATGGCAGCCTGCTCATACCAGAATAGTCATTCTGAGCCTGTCGAAGAAAATTACTGAACACAGACAAGGATGACGGAAGGACAGCGGAGATAAAAGCAAAGACACTGGATCCTCGATTAAAAATGTCGAGGATGACAGGAGGGGGGAGTCGAGGATGACGGGAGGGGAAGTCGAGGATGACGGAAAGAGGCAACGAATCTTGTCAACGCCTGACCTGCCTGTCCTGAGCGTAGCTGAAGGAAGCGGAGCCGACGGACGCGGAGCCGAAGGAAGCGGAGCCGACGGACGCGGAGCCGAAGGAAGCGGAGCCGACGGACGCGAAGCCGAAGGAAGCGGAGCCGAAGAAACTCTCAATCAGCGACCGACTACCTACAAAAAACAGATTCTTCACTGCGTTCAGAATGACAACCTTCGGTTTTTCTTGGGGGCCCCGCCCGGGCGCCACTGGTTTTTGGTCCTTTTGCCGAAACAAAATGGCTTGTCCTGAGCCTGTCCTGCCTGTCCTGCTTGTCCTGCTTGTCCTGAGCGGAGCCGAAGGAAGCGGAGCCGAAGGACGCGGAGTCGAAGGACGCACGGGTCGAAGGGACTGAATACAGACGGGGGGCCGGCGTGAAGCTTGCCGCGTCACTCCGGTGCCGGGAGTGTACAGAAAGCCATGGAGCAGAGGGCAAGGAGCAGTGGTCTGATCATGTGGCACAGCATTTGAGAAGCGTTTCGTGATTAGACGGCGATGGTTTCGATCCGGGCGACGTCCTCCGGGGTGAGTTCCACGCGGTCGATGCCCAGATTATCCGTCATCCGTTGCGTGTTGGTCGTGCCGGTTATGGGAAGCATGCCCACCTGCTGGGCAAACCGGAAGATGACTTGGGCCGGTCCCGTGTTGCACCGTTTGGCGATGGCGTCAACCTCCGGGGTTTGGAGAACCTCGCGATTCGCGGTGAGCAGTGAAAATCCCTGGTACACGATGCCATGGTCCCGGCAGAGTTCCCTGACGGCGCGGTCCCATCCCAATGCCGCGTAGCAACGGTTCTGCACGACCATGGGTTTCACGCCGGCCAGCTCGCACAGCAACTGCAGTTGAAGGGCTTGGACGTTGCTGATCCCGATCATTTTGACCCGGCCCGCCTGATACAGGTTTTCAAGCGCCGTCCAGACGTCCCAATCTTTTTGTTCGAGCTCCCAGCGCCCGTACGGTCCGTGCAGGATATAGGAATCGATGCAGTCGGTATGCAAGTGTTCGAGCGAGCTTTCAAACGATTGCGCCACCTGTCTGCCGACGGGGGCCATGGGGTCATAGGGCGTGCGATGATCCTGTCCCGACACGGGGGTGAATTTGGTCTGGAGAAACAGTTGGTCCCGCGTGATGCCTTGCTTCTCCAAGGCCAGTAAGGCCGCTCCGACTTGGCCTTCGTCGTAATGGATCATCTGGTTTGCGGTATCGATGGCTCGAAAGCCGGCATGGACGGCCGCTTGCACGTACCGGTCCGTGTCCTCTTTTTTCCACGCGGTGCCGTACATGAAATTGGGAATGGGAACGCCGTTGTGTGCGGTGATGGTTTGCATCGGTTCTCCTGAACATCCTGGGGTTAAAATTGTCCGGCCTGCACGAGGTCGTCGAGGCTGTTGATGTCCAGCCAATGCCCGACCGTATAGAGGACGCGTATCGGCACGTCTCGCTTGAGCAATTCCTGAAATAACTGCGACATGCCGGCTTTTGCGTTGGCGGAGTCGGCGAGTATGTCCCCGAGCATGTCGTGTAACTGTGCGGTCGCCTTGGCCGAGACCTTCACAAATCCCATCCATACGCCGTGAATGGATTCTCGCGGCACGTCCCGCCCCAATTGCTTGAGATGGATTTTTGCATTGAACGCTTTGCGCGAGTTCGGCATCGTACATTCTGCGAATCCCCCGAGCCGGGTATAGGCGGTCTTCCCTTCCCAGACGCTGTCCACGGCGATCACCCAATCCTCGGGTTCCTGAAAAAGGATCTGGGGGATGTGCTTGTTGAAGAGCATGTCCCCATACGAAATGATGGTGTCCCGGAAGTCTCCGTTCTTCGATTCCAGCGCCTTGAACAGGGAGACCAGTTCCCCGGTTCCGGCAAAATCATCGTTGTCGACGTAGGTCAGGTTGGGCAGCGCGACGGCCTCCTTTTTATAGCCGCGGACCACGGTAATGTCCTTGATGCCGATGGTATTGTACGCATCGACGATGTGCGACAGGATCGGCAGTCCCTGAATCGGCACCATGGTTTTGGGCCGGTCTTCCGTCAGGTCCCCGAGTTCGTTTCCGCGGGACGCGGCCAGGACAATCCCGGCCAGGCCGGCGCTGTTGTGCGGGAGGTAGCGTTTCTCGGCTTCCTGGAGTTCCGCGGCGTCCTGAAGCCTGAAAATCTCGGCCACCGGCGCAATCTTATCTTCAATCGAGAACAGGTTCTCGTTTTCTTTCAGGGTGCGGGCCGTTTTCTGCATGATGGTTACGGCCGCGCGAAGGAGGTGATTGGCCCAGATCACCAGGGAAAAGCCGTGTTGCCGGAACACGTCCGTGAGCGTCGCGTAATACTTGGTTGGCACGATGACCACCGGACAGCGGTTGCCCCACTCCTGCTTGAAGGCCAGGATTTCGTCGGGGACCGACAGGGCACTGTGAATGAGGATGCCGTCGGCGCCTGCCCGGTGGTAGGCCTCGGCCCGCTTCAAGGCTTCGGACAGACCCCATCCGCAAATAAAGGCTTCGACCCTGGCAATCAGGCAAAAGTCGGCATCGCTTTGGGCGTCCTTGCCGGCCTTGATTTTTCCGCAGAATTCGTCGATGCCGGCCATGGGTTGGGTTTCGCCCTTCAAAAAACTGTTGGTCTTGGGGAACTGTTTGTCTTCGATGCACACGGCGGCGATCCGGCGCTGCTCCAGTTTCTTGATCAATCGCTGCATATTGTTGAAATTCCCGTAGCCGGTATCGCCGTCCAGCAGGATGGGAATCCGCGTGGCGTCGGACATGAATTCCAGGTGGTCGAGGATTTGCGTCCAACTGGCCTCGTTGTTGTCCCGCACGCCGAATTGGGCGGAGAGTGTCAGCCCGCTGGCCCAAATGCCCTTGAACCCGGCCTCCTCGACGATTTTGGCGCTCAGGCCATTGTGGGCTTCGCAGAGAAACTCCAGTCGGCCGGATTGCAGCAATTTCTTGAATTGCCGGGTCCTGGAAGGATGGAATGCTTGGCTCATAAGGTTTCGCCCATTTTGTTAATGCCCGTCATGGGTCGTTATGACCCTCTCCCTGAATGGAGCGCGTTCGCTCCGTCTACTGTCATTCCCTTTCCCCTGGAGGTGTATAGACCGGAGGGAGAGGGTCGGGTGAGGGGGACAAAACAAAATAGCAGAATCGAATGAATTTTGCGAAGACCCGCGGCGGTTGCCCTCTCAGTTGCCGGGCCCGCGTTTTTCAGGATTGCATTTTTTGCAATAGACGAAGTTTTGTACATTTTGTAAGGTTTTGTACAAAATGTACAATTTGTACAAATTGTAACATTTGTAATAATTTGTAACTTTTGTACATTTCGTGGCCTGGCGGCCACGTGTGACGTTCGCGACAATCGTCTCTCTGTCCTTAAAGCCCTCGCCCAACTAACCAACGTGGTCATTCCGAGCTTGTCCTGTTTGCCCTGAACAACGCGAAGGAACTAAGCGTAGGACCCGCGAGGGGTCTGTTTTTCCTCTTTTGTCATCCCCGACATTTGTAATCGGGGATCCAGTGTCTTTATCGTTTTTTCGGAAATCCAGCGTCCCTGTATCCCCGTCAATGTCGAGCAAATCTTCATTGAACTTGCGCAGTGTTGTCCTTTCTCTGGCATTCTGTCAGAACATAAGCAGAAATGATGCGAATGAACACCAAACTCACGGCAGCGGTTGAAACCTACCTCACCGACCTCAGGCGGGTGAGTGCGTCAGGTGGCGCGACCGGGGAGCGGTCGAACTACGGACCGCTTGCCAATTTGCTGAACGCGGTCGGCGCTATGCTGAACCCCAAAGTCTTCTGCGTCGGCGAACTGGCCGATCAGGGCGCGGGGCATCCCGACTTCGGCCTCTACGCGGCCAAACAGGTGCAGAAGGGCCGGCCGCGTGAAGGCCAGCTTCCTGAATGCGGTGTGGTCGAGGTGAAGCCGGTCGATGACCCTGCGTGGCTCACGGCGGAAGGCGCTCAGGTAAGCCGCTATTGGAACCGTTACCGCCTGGTGCTGGTGACCAATATGCGGGACTTTGTGCTGGTGGGCGAAGACGCAGATGGCCGGCCAGCCAAACTCGAAACCTTCTGCTTGGCCGAAAACGCGGAGGATTTCCGCCTGAGTCTGGAGCATCCCCGTGCATTCGCCCAGGAAATCGGCGCGGGCCTCGGTGAATACCTGAGCCGTGCCCTGTCGCATCGGGCCACACTGACCGAGCCCAAGGACCTCGCCTGGCTGCTGGCTTCCTATGCCCGAGATGGCCTTGCGCGTGTCGAGGCGACAAGCGACACGCCCTTGCTCACGGCGGTGCGCTCCGCGCTTGAGGTTGCGCTCGGCGTCCGCTTCGAGGACGAACGCGGTGCGCGTTTCTTCCACTCGACCCTGGTCCAGACGCTGTTCTACGGCATCTTCTCCGCCTGGGTGCTGTGGGCACGGTCCAGGCCGGCGCCGGCAGGCAGATTCGATTGGCGCACCGCGGTTTGGCACCTGCGCGCGCCGGTACTGCGAGCGCTGTTCCACCAACTCTCAGGTCCGAGCCGGTTGCGACGACTTGATCTCGTCGAAGTGATGGACTGGACCGCGGCGGCGCTCGACCGGGTGGACCGCGCGGCCTTCTTCACCCGCTTCAACGAAGGCGAAGCGGTGCCGTACTTCTACGAGCCGTTCCTGGAAGCCTTCGATCCCGACCTGCGCAAGCAATTGGGGGTTTGGTACACGCCGGGTGAAGTCGTCCGCTACATGGTCGCCCGTGTGGACAAGGCACTCAAGGACGATCTTGGCATTTTGGACGGACTTGCGGCGGAGAACGTCTACGTGCTCGACCCCTGCTGCGGCACCGGGGCCTATCTCGCCGAGGTGCTGCGCCGCATCGCTACGAGCCTCCGAGGCCAAGGTCTTGGCGCACTCGCGGGCGCGCGGGTGAAGCAGGCGGCGATGGAACGGGTATTCGGCTTCGAGATCATGCCTGCGCCGTTCGTTGTGGCCCACTTGCAAGTCGGGCTTACCATGCAGGATCTTGACGCACCGCTGGTGGCCGACGGCACGGAACGGGCGGGCGTCTTCCTTACCAATGCGCTCACCGGCTGGGAACCAAGAACGGCGAAGCCGTTACCTTTCCCCGAACTCGAAGAGGAACGTGACCGTGCCGAGCGAGTGAAACAGGAGACGCCCATTCTGGTGATTATCGGGAACCCGCCTTACAACGGCTTCGCGGGCATGGCCGTGGATGAGGAACGGGCACTCTCGGACGCCTACCGTACGACGAAACAGGTGCGCCGGCCGGAAGGCCAGGGATTGAACGATCTCTACGTCCGTTTCTTCCGCATGGCGGAACGGCGCATTACGGAGAAGACGGGCCAGGGCGTGGTCTGCTTCATCTCGAATTACTCATGGCTTGACGGGCTGTCGTTTACCGGCATGCGGGAGCGATACCTTGAGGCGTTCGACGTGGTTCGTATTGATAATTTACATGGCGACCGTATTATCTCGGAGTACGCCCCTGATGGACGAACCAGCGAGACGGTCTTTGCACTTCCGGGGCAATCGTCCGGCATCAAGGTGGGTACGAGCATTGCGCTGTTTTCCAAATCGGGGACGACTGCTTCAGCAAAGAGCACGCATATTCTATACCGTGACTTCCATCAAGCGAAAGCTACTGAACGCCGGCAAGCGTTGCAGGACAGTCTCGACGTTTCGGCGATTGATGCGGGTTATTCGAAATTAGAGCCCGATCTTCGACTCGGTTTGCCATTTAAGCAACTGATCGTTAGCGAAAACTGGTTTGACTGGCCTGCGCTGCCCGATTTGTTTCCGAAGTCGTTCCCTGGCGTCCAGACCAGCCGAGATGGGTTTCTTGTCGATACCGATCTCGACCGGCTCAAGGTGCGCGTCGCCGACTACTTCGACGAGATGTTGAGCCATGAGGAGATTGCGCGGCGCTATCCGGGTGTGATGAAAACCACGGCGCGGTTCGATGCCCGCGCGGTACGTGATACGCTGCTCGCACGTGGTGAGCCTGATGAAGGTGCCTTCATCCGCCATGCTTACAGGCCGTTTGACAACCGGTGGCTCTATTGGGAAGCGGATACAAAGCTGCTCGACGAAAAACGCGCCGATTACCGACCGCATGTGTTCGATGGGAATTTGTGGCTGTCCGCTGCTCAGCACTTGCGGAAGGGCGCAGAAGAATCGCAGACATGTTTCACACTCCATATCGGTGCTCGGCATTTGATAGAGCGCGGTGCGCATTGGTTTCCCGCTTGGCTCCGCGATGATAGCCTAGGCGTATCAGCCTTGGGGCTTTGCTCGAACATATCAAACGTAGCGCAACGTTACCTTGAGCGTGTTAGCGCAAGCGTGGGGGACTTGTTTTACCACGTTCTCGCCGTGCTCCACGATCCCGCCTACCGTGAGGCCAATGCCGGGGCGCTTCGCATGGGATGGCCGCGCATCCCGCTACCGAACTGGCCGGATGGCGATACCGAGGGCGCGGCTAAGGCACTTGCTGCATCGGCGGTGCGAGGCCGTGAACTGGCCCGGTTGCTCGACCCCGAAGTGCCTGTGCCAGGCGTTACCCAAGGCCCATTGCGCCCGGAAATTGCCACCATCGCCGTTCCCGCCACCGCGGACGGCCGTAACATGACAGGAGACGACTTTGCGGTGACGGCTGGCTGGGGACATTTCGGAACAGGTGATACCGTCATGCCGGGCCAAGGCCGCATCGTCGAACGCGCCTACACACCGGACGAAAAGGCCGCAATGGGCGATAACATCCCCACGCTCGGCGAAACCACCTTCGACATCTACCTGAACGACCGCACCTTCTGGCGCAACGTCCCTGCTGCCGTCTGGACCTACAAACTCGGCGGCTACCAGGTCCTCAAGAAATGGCTCTCCTACCGCGAACGCGCCATCCTTGACCGCCCCCTCAAACCCGAAGAAGTCCAGCACTTCGCCGACACCGCAAGACGGATTGCGGCGATATTGGACATCGTACGAGAAAAATAAGAGGAGACAAATGACATGACCCAAAAGCTGAAGCCGCGATGTATGGCTGTCCGACCTACAAGGCTCGTTGAATAGATGAAGGAAGGGGCATGTATGATTTTATAGTCGAAAACCCTAGGAAGTTCGTAGAGATAGCGGCAATTGTGGTGATGGCGTTAGCTACGGTTGTTTTAGCATGTTTCACATTGTGGCTTGCGCTGGAGAGTAGATGGAGCGGGAAAGATGCAAAGAAGCCGCGTTTGAGTGCAAAACTGAAACCAAAGGCTGACTGTGGAGAGTTCATGGATCTCGTGATATGTAATGTAGGAAAAGGTGTAGCATTGAACGTTGCCTTTCATATCGAAGGATTGGACGAAGAAGACTTTGATCGCTATGAGATAAAAGTGTGAGGAACCTCTAGGCCCATCAATTTCCTAGTGTCAAAGGAATCTGAAATCTGTGATTTTGGGGTTAATCATATTTTATTTGCACAAGAGAAAAACCATCAGCCCTTGAAGCCTTTTTTAGTGAAGCTGGCATATGAGGATATAGACGGCAAAAGATACGAAGAAACGTGTCAGGTTGATGTTCGTCGATTTGATGGTTTGGCGTGGCGACAGATGAAGGCTATAGAGGAAATAGCAAAATCCTTAATATCCCCGCAGAGCGGCTGATCAAAGCGTAAGCCGACAAGCCGGGCCGTCGGATTACGCCTACGGCTAATCCGACCTACAGGACTTCTTCACTCTGTCATCCCCGTATATTTTTAAGCGTGAAGCCGATTATAGATTTTGAAGATGCGTGAAGTTCACCACCGTATCCCGTCCTTTGGCCAATGCCGCGAGATAGAGGTCAAGATCTACGGTCAGCAGCGGGGTTTCCGCAGTCACAACCTCCAGAGTGCCGCGTCGGTCAACCCAAGCCGCTTGAATGCGTTGTTGCGCGAGGCGACCGTGCTGGCGACGACGACTTCCTTGCTCTCTTGGATGATGAACTTGAGTCTGTCGAAGAAGCGGGAACGTTCAGGTTCTTTATGTTGAGCGAGCAGGTTGGATGTTTCGGTAAGCGTATTTGGAGTGACAAATACCTGCTCTGGGTAGAGCAGGTTAATCAGGTTATCGAAATCTTCCCCTGTGAATCTTCGCAATCGGCGATGCTTGGCGATCAGGTCTCTCCCGACACTGCCTACGATGAGTAACAGGAGAAGGTTCGTATCGATAAAGAACCCGGAAGGAGTCATGAACTCATTGAGAAACAGTCAGGACGCGATCCTTGAGCGATAGCACCTGACCGCTATCGTCATTGATGCACACCAGTTTATAGGAGCGTACTGCAGGTCGGTTGGTGTTGCGCTCGGTTAGGGGGTTGGCGAGGGCCTCGGCTATGGGATTCCGAAATTTTTCGTAATTCCACGGTCGCGAGAAACCGATGGTGACTTCCCAGTTGTTTGACGTGTCGTTGAACTCAACTTCTTCCAGGCCGACGTTTGTGATCGTTTCAGCAGTGAAGAGTTCAGTAATATAATTTTTTGCCGTTTGCACGGCTTCCTTTACATCCATTCCAGCCCCCATTCCATCGAATGGTGCAATCGTAGCACCGTGCGGCGGTCGAGACAAGGAAGATGCCTCGTGGAGAATTTGTATGTATATGTGAGTAATGGTGTCAACCCAAAGCCGAAATGTCCCCTTTGGCCTGATCTCTCAGGAGGCCGATATCGGACGAGAAGCCGAGACGAGGGAATGGATAGAGGGCATGGCCGAGGATATCCGTGATGAAGCGCGGTGAAGTCTGGTAGGTCTGATCGACCTAGGGATCATTGCAATACTGATGATCGCATGGCACGATCATCCAGTACTCGAATGCTCGTCTCATGGATGATATGCCCGAGATGAATCCCACCGCATACATCGAGACATCGGTTGTCAGTTACCTCACTGCGCGACCTTCCCGAGATGTCGTGATTGCCGCGTATCAGGAGGTGACGCGCGAATGGTGGCGTAGGGCTCCGCGCAGGTTCGATCTTGTTGCGTCAGAGCTTGTCGTCACGGAAGCTGGTGCAGGCGACACGGATGCCGCCCGAACTCGTCTGAAGTCGCTCGAAGCCGTTACGCTTCTCGACGCGACCTCGGACGCGGAAGAACTTGCCCGGAACCTGCTTGATCTCGGGGCAGTTCCGCGCAAGGCTGCTGCAGATGCCGCGCATATTGCCATTGCAGCAACGAATGGAATCGATTATCTGATAACGTGGAATTTCCAACATATCGCCAATGCCACCATGCGGTCTAGGATCGAACGGGTATGCCGACTGGCGGGTTATGAGCCACCTGTCATCTGTACCCCTAACGAACTTATGGAGCCCGACGATGCAGACGACGCAGATTGATCCAATCATTGCTGAAGTCCGAGCCGTGCGAGACGATCACGCGGCCCGGTTCGGCTACGACGTGGAAGCTATTTTCAGGGATATTCGATCCAGGCAGGCGGCTTCTGGTCGTGCATATGTCCGCTATCCCGCCCGCCGTGCAGTTTCCCAGTCGGAAGGCCATGCGACACCGTAGCGCTACCCCTGTTTCTTTGGCGGCGGGGGTGGAGGCGGTGGTGGCTTGACGGCCGTCGTGGGTTTTGGCGACACGCTCTCATTCACGCTTGCTCTCTTCGTTGGCGGTGGTGTCGGTTCCTTGGCCATGGGTTACTCCTTAGTCTCTTTAAGGAGCCGGCCGGTCTCCTCCGGTTGCCTCCAGCCTTGCTTCAACCTTGGTGGTTCGAAATCGATGTCGGCAACTTCCGGCATGGACAACAAGTCAGCGACACTTGCTTCTTTTTCTGTGTTCTCTGGGTCGTCTTTCATGAGGTGAACGAGGAAGGCTTTGCCGCCGGCTCAATTCATCTGCGGGTCGGCGGGCATGTCGGCGTACAGGGCCATGTTCTCACCCAGGGATCTGAGGATATTGCCCCACAGGCGATGGTGGTCCTTGCCGAACATCGTGGTGGTGTCGGCCGGTACCGTCAGCCATGATCCGGTTCGCATTTCGTTTTCCAGTTGGCCGGGCGCCCAGCCCGAATATCCCATGAAGGCGCGAACGTTTCCCAGGGACGATGGATCTTGTAACAGATCCTCCAGGACTTTCTTCATGTCGCCGCCCATATAGACGCCGTTGAAGACGTGGTGGGAGTTTTCCGGTCCTTCGGGTGTCCGATAGAGGAGCAGGAGATTGTTGCGTTGGACCGGGCCTCCGGAAAAGACCCTGTACTGTTGGCCTTCCAGGATGGGGACTTGTGGGAGGACTTCGGTGATATTGATCTCCGTCGGCCGGTTGACGACGACGCCGAGTGCGCCTTCCGGACCGTGTTTGCACAGCAGGATGACGGTCTGCCGGAAATTCGGGTCGCGCAGGCCGGGGCTTGCCACCAGGAAGATGCCTTTGCCAAGCGGGATATCCATCCTATGTTCGATAGTCTTTGAATTCCGCGTCGGCGTCAGGCAGCTTGAAAAACGCCCGCATTTGTTTTTTGAGCGTGGCGCGGCCATTTTCGTCACCGAGGTTCAGGTGGTATTCGTTGATGACCATGGTCTTGACCCCGCCGGGTTTGTTCCATTCGGTCCAACAGTTCAGGCAGACGCTGTTCTTGATTTCTTCTTCGAGTTTTCCCATGAACAGGGGCTCGGTTATTTTTTCCGCCGGCTGTTCACATTTGAGACATTGAATCTCCGACATAACGGTTCCTCCTTGTCTGCAATCTTCTTGGCGTCTTTTGGACGTCTGTGTGTTCCCAGGTCATGAATCTTAGCATGCCGGATAAAAGTCTGAAAAGGAGAAGCCCGTTGATTGACGTGACCCGGTGATCATGCTAGAAAACAGGAATCGGGTGCCCGGATGGCGGAACTGGCAGACGCGCCAGACTCAAAATCTGGTTCTCGCAAGAGAGTCCGAGTTCGACCCTCGGTCCGGGCACCATCATAAAGATTTCAAAGAGAAACCCCTTGACACTGTTTGAGCAGATCACTATAGTTAGGACACTTTAGGACTGGACAACAACCTAAGTCTCGAAGAAGGACTGATTATTCCAGCTATCATTCCTTATTATTAGTGTTCGATTATTAACTTACACTTCCTAAGGAGGAGCCACATGCGGAAGTTAGGGTATTTTGGAGCAGCAATCATTCTTGTAGGCTCAGTTAGCGTAGCAGTGGCGCAAGAGCGTGCGCCTCAACACTCCGGCTTCGGCACGGGTGTTGGAGAATCTCAAGGGTCTGGAACGCGCTCCCGTGTCTTCGACCAGGATGACATGGAACGTTATCTTTCAGCTCCTGAGACGATTCAGGGAGAAGTGGTGGCCATCGATTATGCGGCGGGCAAACTGTATCTTGACATGGGCGGCAGTTCTCATGATGAACGCCAGACCCTGCGCGGCGGTTTGAACTTGAAGGAACTGTGGTTTGATGCCGAAACCAACATGGAGAACCTCAAGGCCGTGAACAAAGGGGATTATGTCGCCGTTTCCGCCAAGGACGAAACCACTGCATCGCAGAAGTTCAGTACGGGCCGGAAAATGGTTCGTACCGTGTACGTTCTCGAAGGGTCCCAGGTGCTTGGTGGCGCAGATAATCCGGATTTCGGCGGCGGGTTAGGTCAACGTCCGGATCCCACCAATTTCCGTGGCATTGCGACCCCGACGGCCGGCTACACCGGTGTTCCTGAGGGCGGTCTGCAGGAAGGTGCCGTGCAGGGAGGGATTACCTCCAGCCTTGGCACCGTGACGGGTGCCGCGCCTTGCTGGCAATGCGCTCCTCAGCCGGATACGGTGAACAAGAGAATCGACAAAACGATTGCCACCGATTACGGTGACAAGCGGGATAACTTCAACAAAGGGACAGTGCAATAAGAGCTGATCCCGGCGGGAAAAGTTGTAGATTCAAAGAGAGCGTGTCGGCGTTGTTGCCGGCACGCTCTCTTTGTTTGTGTGACGGATCCGGTAATCGTCCGGTCCGTTCATCGCTTTACCCCTATGAAAGAGTTCGGAGACAATGAGCCAGGAAGTTGATTCCCATGCCGTGTTGGACCTCCGGGGCGTGATCTGTCCGTACAATTTCGTCAAAACCAAACTACGGCTGGAAACGATGGAGCCCGGACAGGTCCTGGAGGTCTTTCTGGATGACGGGGAGCCCATCAGAAACGTCCCGCAGAGCGTCGAAAACGAAGGCCACAATATTGTTCGGTGTGAGGTAGCCGGCTCGTATCATCGTGTCTTCATTCAGAAGGCCGATGACTGACTTCCGGTTGTTGTTCCTGCCTGATCCGTTTTGTCCGTTTCTCTTTTCCCTGGATGACGAGCGTCATTTCTCCTTTGAACACTCGGGATGAATATGAGGAAAGAATGTCTTGGGCTGTGCCTCGAATGATTTCTTCGTGGGTTTTTGTGAGTTCCCGGCCGATGGCAACCCGCCGGTCTCCGAAGATTTCCCGGATGACCAGAAGTGTCGCCTTTATCCGGTGAGGTGTTTCAAACAGGATGATGCTTTTGGAATCCTCACGCAGGCTTTCCAGGAGGCGGGTCCGGGCCGCTGGTTTCTTGGGCAGGAATCCGATAAACGTAAATGCATCGGTTGGTAATCCGGCAACGGAGATGGCGGCGAGCACTGAAGAGGGACCAGGAATCGGGACAATCGGGAAATCCCTGGCAATGGCGCGGGTCACCAGGTAATAACCCGGGTCTGAAATGAGCGGTGTGCCGGCATCCGAAACCAGGGCGATAGACTGTTCTTCTTGCAAAAATTCAAGGAGAACCGGAGTTTTTTCTTCTTTGTTGAAATCATGATAACTTGTCAGACGGGTATGGATTTGGTAATGGCGACAGAGTTTTTGGGTATGACGGGTATCCTCGGCCGCGATGACCGATACTTCCTGTAAAACCCTGAGGGCTCGGAACGTGAGGTCTTCCAGGTTTCCGATCGGTGTACTGACGAGATACAAGGTTCCCGGCATAAAAAGGCCTTTGTTCGGTTGAGTTTGGCGTACGGACGGCCATTGTACCCCTTCACGCAGCCGTTGACAAAATAAAGGGCCGGCCATAGCACATGTCATTCTGAGCCGGAGGCGAAGAATCTCTCGCTGAACTACCGAACGCCCAGAAAAGCAGATCCTTCGCTTCGCTCAGGATGACCACTTTGGTGCGCTGTTCGGGAATTGCTGAATTCCTGATGACTATGTCGGATAACAGGTTTCTGTGTGCATTTTGAGTAAGGGAGGGAGCAGGTGATGTTGAAAGGTCGTGTGGCTCTTGTGACGGGGGGCGGGTCGGGAATCGGCAGGGGAATCGCCCGGGGGTTCGCGGATAAAGGCGTTCACGTGGCCGTGTGCGGGCGGCGTGGTGATTTGCTCGACCAGACGGTTTCTCAGATCCGTGAGGGTGGAGGAAGCGTCATGAGCATGCCCGCGGATGTCACCCGTCGTGACGAGGTGGAGCGATTTGTTGCGTCAGTCGTCAACGAGTGGGGGCAGATCGATATCCTGGTCAACAACGCCGGGGTTTCAGGCCGGACTCCGATAGACGATCCTGATGACACGCGTTGGCTGAATATTCTCGACGTGAATTTGACGGGATCGTATCTTTGTTCAAAAGTCGTGTTGCCGCATATGAAAGATCCCGGTCGTATTGTGAATATGTCTTCTGTCCTCGGCCGGTTCGGCGTCCCCGGTTATGCGGCCTATTGCACGGCCAAACATGGCATTATCGGGTTTACCAAGGCTTTGGCGCTTGAGGTGGCCGGGCGGGGTATTACGGTGAATGCCATCTGTCCTACCTGGGTCGATACCGATATGGCGCGTCAGGGCATTGAAGAAACAGCGGCTATCCTGGGGATGCCCGCCGAAGAATTCCGTGCCCAAGCCGTGGCCGCGGTCCCCATCAAAAGAATGGCGGAGGTTGGAGAGGTCGTTGCCCTGACGATGTATCTTTGCCACGCGGATGCGGCTTCGATTACGGGGCAGGTCATCAACGTGTGCGGCGGCGCAACGGCAGGGTCTGGCGGTTGAGTGGCCTCGCCGCTCGGTCTCGCTCCCTTTCTTGCTATCTTCAAACGGCCTCTCTATACTTCCACACTAGGTGTATACGACTATTTTCCGGGGGTACCGATGACCGTTGCCTTTTTGCAACTGACGTTGGGGTTGTATTTTATCGGGATCTTGCTCTCCCTGGTCTACCTGCTCCGGCGGTCCGACGTTCTTGCCAGGGTGGCGCTTGCGGCGACGTGCATCGGGTTTGCCATCCATACCGTGGTCTTGGCCATACAAGTCTTTTCCGGAGAAGCCGGTGTCACGTTCCATAAGGCCCTCTCGTTTTTTTCGTGGTCCCTGATCCTGGTTTTTTTGCTGGTCGTCCTTCTCCAACGGATTTACGTCCTGGGTGCCTTCCTGTTGCCCATTGCCTTCCTTTCGCTGATCTCGACGGCGGTGTTGCCCTCGGAAACCCCGGTGCTTCACCCCATGTTTCAAGCGGTGTGGGTCCACGTCACGCTCAGCATGTTGGGGGCGGTCGGGTTTGCCGTGGCTTTTGTGGCAGGAGTCATGTATCTGATGCAGGAGCGGCTCCTGAAATCCAAACAATTCAACGTCCTGTTCTTTAAGTTGCCGCCGCTGGATTTCCTGGACACGTTGAACCAGCGCTCGATGTTGTTGGGATTCCCATTCCTCACACTCGGTATCCTGACGGGAGCCATCTCCGCCCAGGTCACGCTGGGCGCCTACGTGAGTTGGAATCCGGAACAGGTTTGGGCGCTTGTCACGTGGGTCTTTTATTTCGTGGTGCTGATGGGCCGGGTCACCGTAGGCTGGCGGGCAAAAAAGGCGGCCTATCTGACGATCGTAGGCTTCGCAGGCGTGCTGTTGACGTTTCTCGGGGTCGTGCTGAAAGGGAACGGGATTTCCGTAAGCTGATGAATATCATCCTTGTCGGAATGAGTCATAAAACCGCTCCCATCGAGCTTCGGGAACTGCTTGCGGTTCCCGACAGCCGGATGGGCGAAGCCCTCAACCGGCTCATGGCTCATGAAGGTATTCGAGAAGGGATGTTGTTGCAGACCTGCAATCGCGTGGAAGTGTACGCAGTGGCCGACCAGGTGGAGCAAGGATTTTCCGCGATCCAGGAATTTTTCGTGGATACGCACCTTTCGGTGTCCGCGGAACAATTGATGCCCCGCCTGTATTGTCACGCGGAAGACCGGGCCATTACGCATCTGTTTCGCGTGGCGTCAAGTCTCGATTCCCTGGTGGTGGGAGAGCCGCAAATCCTGCGTCAAGTGAAGGATTCCTTCCAGGAGGCGTTGACCCATAATGCTACCGGGGTCATCCTGAACAAGTTGATCAAAAAGGCGATTTCCGTGGCCAAGCGCGTTCGTACGGAGACCCGGATCGCGGAAAACGCGGTGTCCGTGAGCTATGCCGCCGTCGAACTGGCCAAGAAAGTCTTCAGCGACCTGTCGGCCAGGACGGTGATGCTGGTCGGGGCCGGAGAAATGGCCAAATTGGCGGCGCAGCATCTGGTGAATCACGGGGTCCACGAGGTGTTGCTCACCACGCGCGACCCGGTCAGAGCGGCGGATATGGCTGCCAGGTTCAATGGGGTGTCCATTCCCTTTGAAGATTTTCGTGCGAACATGCACCGGGCCGATATTGTGCTGTGTTCCACCGGGGCGTCCCACTACCTGATCGCTCCCGAGGACGTGGAACGGGCGGTTCGCGCACGCTGGAACCAGCCGATTTTTCTGATCGACGTCTCGGTTCCTCGCAATATCGATCCCGACGTTCGTCAGGTCGATAATGCGTTCCTGTTCGATATCGACGATCTCGAATCGCATATCGAACAGAACCGTGAAGAGCGCCGGTTGGAAGCCACCCATGCCGAATCCATCGTCAAAGACGAAGTTGAAGTGATCCTGAAATGGCTCCAGTCTTTAAAGGCGACCCCCACGATTATTGCTTTGCGTAAACGGGCGGATGCCTTGAAGCAGGCGGAGTTGCAAAAAGCCCTGAGCCGGCTTGGGCCGTTGACGCCGGAGCAGCAGGAGGCCGTGGAAGGGCTCGCTTCCGGGATCGTCAACAAACTGCTTCACGGCCCATTGGTGGCCTTGAAATCCGCGGCCCAATCATCCAACGGGTTTGTGTATATCGAAGCGGCGAGACGGTTTTATGATTTGGGACGGAGTCTTCCCGGGCAGGAGTCCGTCAATGATCATGATGTCCGGGCCGGGACAGACGTGGCGATGGACGAGATTGCCTCCACGTCGACCGAAGACCCGGAACAGGAAAGGATTCCCCGGCGGGCTTCGGGCCTGTAGCGACGAGGCCGGTCCCGGGGACGGCTGATAAAGGAAGCGGAGTGAGCTTGACGAATGGACGGCGGGCCTCTCTCGTCATTGGTACACGCGGCAGTCAACTGGCCCTCTGGCAGGCGGAATGGGTTCAGGCTCGGCTTCGGGAAATCGCGCCGTCCGTGTCGGTCCGGCTTGAACGGATTCGGACAAGCGGCGATAAGATTCTCGACGTGCCGTTAGCCAAAATCGGAGGGAAAGGGTTATTCGTCAAGGAAATCGAGGAGGCGTTATCCAGGGGAGACATCGATCTCGCGGTCCATAGTATGAAAGACGTGCCTTCCGTGTTGCCGGAGGGATTGGCCATCGTTTGTGTTCCGGAGCGGGAGGATGCCCGGGATGCCTTACTCACCAGGGACGACGTGGCGTTCCGGGATCTTCCGTCCGGTGCGAAGGTGGGGACCAGTAGTCTGCGACGGCAAGCCCAGTTGTTGGCTCACCGCCAAGATCTGAACGTGAGCATGCTTCGAGGCAACGTGAATACCCGTCTGAGAAAGCTTCAGGACGGCGAATACGACGCAATTGTCCTGGCGGCGGCGGGTCTTGCCCGGTTGGGTTGGGCCGAGCACGTCACCGAGTATCTCTCCCCGTCCTTGAGTCTTCCGGCGGTCGGCCAGGGTGCCTTGGGGATCGAATCTCGCGCGGATGACACGTTTGTTCGAGGATTGCTGGAGCCCATCAACGATGCCATGACCTCTATGGCGGTTTCAGCCGAACGGGCCTTCCTGGATCGATTGGAGGGGGGGTGTCAGGTGCCGATTGCCGGTCACGCGGTTGTGGAGAACCAGTCGGTGCGGTTTGAAGGACTCGTTGCCAGCGTCGATGGAACACGGGTCATTCGTGACCGGATCGAGGGACCGGTGGAACAGGCGGCCCAACTCGGGACGTCCTTGGCCGAGCGGATCCTGGAGGCGGGAGGAAAGCCTATTTTAGATCAAATCTATGGACGCGCGTAAACCGGACCGATTGAAGGTGGTGATCCCATGGAGGCTCGGGCTTTCTTCGCGTCGCGTCCTGATCCAAGGAGCATGGTATGATTCCGGTGAAATCGTTCATGACCCCTGCTGAAAAGTTTGTTGTCGTTGATTGTGCGACCAGTGTCCGGAAGGCGTCGGAAATCATGAGGGATAGGCGTATCGGCAGTGTGTTTGTTGCCAGGGACAAGGAACTCATCGGCATTTTGACCGAAACGGATTTTGCCCGCCGTTTGGTGGCGGTACGATTGGACCCGGACCGGACGACCGTCGAACACATCATGTCTTCTCCCATTTTGCACATTGATGAGAACAAGGGGCTGTTGGATGCCAGTGACCTGATGGCTGATAAACGTATCCGGCATTTGGGCGTCTCGCGGGATGGGGAACTGGTTGGGATGATTTCCGTCAGAGATCTGGTCATGACTGTGGCCTATATTCCCAGGAAATGGATTATGGGCGTAGGCGGGGAGCATATTTTGGCGCAAATCTATGGACGTGCGTAAATGGCCGAACTTCGACCGTCCGGGAAAATCTATCTGGTAGGGGCGGGTCCGGGGGATCCCGGTCTCCTGACGCTTCGCGGCAAAGTCTGCCTTCAGGAGGCAGACGTCGTGTTATATGACCATCTTGCCAATCCTGCGTTGTTGCAGTACGCCTCCTCCGAGGCAGAGCGGATTTACGTGGGGCGCCGCGGGTGCGGGATTTACCGGCCTCAAGACGAAATCCATCGGTTGATGCTGGAGAAAGTTCGTGAAGGGAAGTGTGTGGTCCGTTTGAAGGGCGGAGACCCCTTCGTGTTCGGACGGGGCGGAGAAGAAGCCGAGTGGATCGTTGAACACCGGATCCCTTTTGAAGTGGTGCCGGGCGTGACTTCGGCGGTCGCGGTCCCCGCGTACGCGGGCATTCCCGTCACGCATCGGACCCTGGCGTCGACTGTGGCCTTTATCACGGGCCATGAAGACCCGGACAAGGACGAGACGGCGTTGGAATGGCCACGCTTCGCTGCCGCAGAGGGGACCCTGGTGTTTTTGATGGGTGTCAAAAATCTGCCCATGATCGTGTCCCGGTTGCTTGAGGAAGGGAAAACCGTGGATACTCCCGTGGCGCTGGTCCGGTGGGGGACTTATGCCAAACAACGGACGGTGGTCGGAACCTTGCGCGACGTTGTCGAGCGCGCGAAAGCGGCTGATATTCGCCCTCCCACGGTGATGGTGGTGGGGGAAGTCGTCCGGTTGCGGGAGCAACTCAACTGGTTTGAGACGAAACCCTTATTCGGCAAGCGCGTCCTCGTGACGCGCGCCAAAGCTCAGGCGTCGGAATTGTCGGATCTGATCAGGGCACAGGGCGGGGAACCGATTGAATGCCCGACCATTGACTTCATTCCCCCCGACGATTGGGCGGAAGTCGATGCGGCCATTGAGCAGCTTGCCACGTATCACTGGCTTGTGTTGACCAGCGTCAATGGGGTAAAGGCATTTATGCAGCGTCTGTGGCACCATGGGCGGGACGCGCGGGCGTTGGCAGGGTTGCAGGTCTGTTGTATCGGACCACGGACGGCTGAGGAAGTAAGACGATTCGGCATCGATGCCGATCTGGTGCCGGAGACGTTCCAGGCTGAAGGGTTGATCGACGTTCTGAAGCGAGCCGGGGTGTCCGGCCAACGGGTGTTGCTTGCGCGGGCCGCGCAAGCCCGTGAGATCCTGCCGGAGGAATTGGAGCGGTCCGGGGCCTTTGTGCGCGTCGTGAAGGTCTATAAGACCGTGGTGCCGGCGATTGAGCGGGAGCGCGTTCAGCAACTGTTTCGAGACCATTTGATTGACGTGGTCACGTTTGCCAGTTCGTCCACCGTTCGCAACTTTTTTCAACTTTTTGACGAAGCCCGTGACTTGAGACAACGTTTGAATGGAACGATTATTGCGAGTATCGGACCAATTACGGCGAACACGATTCGGGAAATGGGACTGGACGTTCACGTGATGGCGACCCGGAATACGATCCCGGCGTTGGTTCAGTCGTTGGTCGATTACGTTCAACACGAGGTCCCTTCTTGACGGCGCATGGATTGTCGAACGTTCTTCTCTTCATGGACGATGGGCATTGTTTGTTCAATGAGGCGTGTTAATCCAAGGAGAATTTTATGGTTCCAGTGAAATCGTTTATGGTCCCTGCTGAAAAATTTATGACCGTTGATCGTGACACCAGTGTCCGGAAGGCGGCGGAAATCATGAAGGATAGTGGTATCGGCAGCGTGTTCATCTCCCGGGACAAGGAGGTCATCGGAATTTTGACCGATACGGATCTCGTCCGTCGTTTGGTGGCGGCGGGATTGGATTCGGACCGGACGACCGTTGAACAAATCATGTCGGCACCAGTGTTGAAAATTGACGAAAACAAGACGCTGTTGGATGCCAACGACCTGATGGCCAAGGAACACGTCCGGCATTTGGGGGTTGCGCGGAACGGAGAACTCGTCGGGATGATCTCCGTGCGGGATCTGGTGGTTTTTCTCACGAATCTTCCGAGGAAATAAACGTGACGCTGCCGGCCGGGCTCGTCCGCTGAGCCGCAAGTCCGGGAACTCTTTTTCAAGCCGGCTTTTGGACCGATAATGGGATTTCCTCATCAGCGAATGCGACGCTTGCGTGAATCCGAGCCGCTTCGGCGAATGGTACGGGAAACTGCGCTGGCATCGAGTGATCTGATTTATCCACTGTTCGTGAAAGAAGGGACGGATCAACGGGAGGCGATCCTGTCGATGCCCGGCCAATTCCGGTGGTCCATCGATCGCTTAATCACGGAAGCGACGGACGCCCATCGGCTTGGCATCCCGGCGGTCATGCTGTTCGGGATCCCTGATCACAAGGACGAACGCGGGTCGTCAGGTTATGATCCGAACGGGATCGTGCAACGGGCCGTTCGTGCGCTCAAGGACCGGGTCCCGGACCTGTTCGTCGTGACGGACGTCTGTATCGATGAATATACGTCCCATGGGCATTGCGGCATCGTGCAAGACGGTCGCATCCTGAATGATGAAACCCTCGACTGCTTGCGTCTGATGGCGAAAACTCATGCGGAAGCCGGGGCCGACATGGTGGCGCCTTCCGACATGATGGACGGGCGCGTTGCGGCGATTCGTGACGAATTGGATCAGGGCGGGTTCGAGCGCGTGCCCATCATGTCCTATGCCGCCAAGTATGCGTCCTGCCTGTATGCGCCGTTCAGGGAGGCGGCTTCTTCCAGCCCTGCGTTCGGCGACCGGTGTTCGTACCAAATGGATCCTGCCAATGCGCGTGAAGCCGTCCGTGAAGTGCGAGCCGACGTGGAGGAAGGTGCGGACGTGATCATGGTGAAACCGGCGTTGCCGTACCTGGATATTATTTCGCGGACGCGGGCCGAGGTGGACGTGCCCGTCGCGGCGTTTCAAGTGAGCGGCGAATACAGCATGATCAAGGCCGCGGCCCAACAAGGATGGCTTGACGACTCCAAGGCGATATTGGAAACGTTGCTGTCCATCAAACGTGCCGGGGCCGATCTGATCCTTACGTACTTTGCCAAGGACGCGGCTCGGTTGCTGAATGCCGCTACCTCATGAACGTTTCACACGGGCTTCCATGCCTTCCTTTGCCGTCCAATCCGGTACTGACGATCGGCAATTTTGACGGGCAGCACGTCGGTCATCGACAACTGCTGGCCGCCGTCGTTCAATGCGCGCGCGAACAACGGGGCACGCCGATGGTGTTGACCTTCGATCCCCATCCGGTGTCGGTGTTGAGTCCCGGAACCGCCTTTCAATTCTTGACGTCCCCTTCGGATAAGTTGGCTTGGTTCGAGGCGCAGGGCGTCGAGCACCTCGTGGTCTTGAATTTCACCAGGACGTTTGCCGCGTTGAGCCCGCAGGAATTTGTGTGGTCGATTCTCAAGGATGGGTTGGGTGTCAAGGACCTGTTCGTGGGGGAGCATTTTGTGTTTGGCAGAAACCGGGCCGGCAATGCGGAGACCTTGCGGGAGTTGGCCGGACAAGCCGGGTTCCGGGTTCATTTTCTCAAACCCGTGAGTTCCCGGGAAGCGATCGTGAGCTCGACCCGTATTCGCCAGTTCATCCGGGCGGGGAAAATGGAACAAGCGATGGACGATCTGGGACGTCCGTATTCCCTGAAAGGCACGGTGATTGAAGGTGAACGCCGAGGGCAGGGGTTGGGCTACCGCACGGCTAATCTTCGGCCGGACACGGACCGGGTTCTTCCGCCGGACGGGGTGTATGCCACGAAAATGGTGTGGCACGGTACGGTGTTTCCCGCGGTGAGTTATCTCGGGACTCGTCCCACCTTCGGAGAGGGGGAACGGTTGCTGGAAGTGCACGTCCTGGATGGCGTCCGTGACCTGTACGGGCAACCTATTGAAGTTCAATTCTTACAATACATTCGAGGCGATGAACGGTTTGATGATTCCGGGCAGCTTGCCGAACGAATCGCGCAGGACGTTCAGCAGACTCGACGCGTATTTGCCGCATAAATCGAGCCGTACGTCCATCACCATCGGTGGCGATTATGCCCCCTCTCTCAGCTTTTGAACATAAATTATTGAAAGACGTGAGACAACGCGGTCTCTTGTCTCCGGGCGACCGGGTCGTGGTTGCCGTGTCCGGAGGGGCGGATTCCACTGCCCTCTTGCAGGTTCTGTCTTCCTGGCGGAAACACATGGATCTGACGTTGGCCGTGGTGTACGTCGAGCACGGGTTACGGGGAGAGGAATCCCTGGAGGACGCGACGTTTGTCGAGCAACTTGCCCGGCAATTGGCCCTCCCGTTTTTCTTGAGGCGGATCGACCTGAAATCGCATTCGGACAAGCGAAAAGGGGAGTCGGTTCAGGCCGTTGCCCGCGAAAGGAGATACGCAGCGTTGCAGGCGGTCGCCCGGGAATGGGAAGGCACCAGAATAGCGGTCGGGCATACTCAGGACGATCAAGCGGAAACCGTGCTGCTGTCCATGCTGCGTGGAGCCGGGCTTGCCGGGCTGTCGGGCATGCCGGCTCAGCGGGAACCGTGCGTCATCCGGCCGTTCCTGCAGGTGAGTCGATCTGAAATCTTGCAGTACCTTGATGAAAAATGCTGTGGGTTTCGCGTCGATTCGACTAATGCAAGCACGAAATACACCAGGAATCGCCTTCGCCGTGAATTGATCCCCATGCTGAAGACGTTCAATCCCAACCTGGTGAGCGTCCTGTCCAGGCAGGCTGCCATTTTGCGAGCGGAACATCAGTACTTGGACGAAGTCGCGAAGTCCTCGCTGGAATCGGTGGAGATCGCCCGCTCGAAGGACCGCGTCGTCTGGAGTCGTTCACGGTTTCTGCACGTTCCCGTCTCTATTCAGCGAAGGATCATCCTTTTAACGGTGGAAGCCCTGTGCGGCAAGCCGAGTCCGCTCGGGTTCGAGACCGTGGAGACGCTGTTGCAGCACGCTGTCCACGGAACATCGGGTTCATCCGGTCGTTTTGCCGGTGTCGCGGTTGCCAGAGAATATGACCGGGTGACGTTTGCGAAAATTCCCGTGGGCCGGCACAGCCGCGTTCAACGTGAATGGTCCTGTGTCTGGTTTTTCCCGGGGTCGATCCAGTGGCCGGTTACGGGCCAGACCATTGAGGGGAAGATCAAGGCGACGAAGACGATTCCCTCGCGGCGGAATGATTCCGTGGCCTATTTGGATGCGGACCGATTCAGTCACGAGTTGGTTGTTCGCTCCTGGAAGCCCGGAGATTATTTTTTTCCTTATGGGATGGGAGGCCGACGCAAAAAGCTCCAGGATTTTTTCTCTGATGCCAAAATTCATCAAGCCGAACGAAGCGCCGTGCCTCTTGTCGTGGCCCCGGAAGGGATCTTGTGGGTCGGGGGGTATCGTTCCGATCATCGGTTTCGAGTGACCGAGGAGACCAGGCGCGTTGCCGTTGTCCGAATTCGTGCGGCCGGAAGAACGGCTTGAGAAAACCGGAATCGCCTTGCAACGCACCATCAGGCGGGCTTACGTAAAGGGCAGTAGGTTGCAGATGCTCGATCCTCATGGTAGTATTTCTGGAGTTTCTAAAGCGATGTCGATTTTCCCGGAAAGGTTGAGAGAGACAAGGAACGGATTGAGATGAATTCTCGCGTCAAGAATTTGCTTTTTTGGGTGGTGGTCGGACTGTTCATGGTCCTGCTATTCAACCTGTTCACCGTGCCGTCCCAACCGCCGGAAGAAGAAGTGATGTTCAGTGACTTCATGGCCCATCTCGAGCGAGGAGAGATTTCGAAGGTCACCATGAAGGACAGTCACATCAGTGCAATTTTGAAGGATGGCAACCGGATTAGGACCTATACCGTTGAATATCCGGACCTGGTCAAAGCCCTGAGAGAGCAATCGGTGCAGATCGAAGCCAAACCGCCCGATGAAAGTCCCTGGTATATTACGTTTCTCGTCACGTGGGGCCCGTTTATCCTGTTTTTGGGGTTGTGGTTTTTCCTGATGCGGCAAATGCAGATTGGCGGCAATCGTGCCCTCTCGTTCGGGAAGAGTCGAGCGCGTCTCCTGACCGAGGAAAAGAAAAAGGTGACCTTTGCCGACGTGGCCGGGGTGGAAGAGGCCAAAGAAGAAGTCGTTGAAATCATTGAATTTCTGAAAGATCCCCAAAAATTTCAAAAACTTGGCGGGCGAATTCCCAAAGGGGTTCTGATTGTCGGCCCTCCCGGAACGGGGAAAACCCTGTTGGCGAAAGCCATTGCCGGAGAAGCGGGCGTTCCGTTCTTCAGTATCAGCGGTTCCGATTTTGTGGAAATGTTTGTGGGAGTGGGGGCGTCTCGCGTGCGCGACCTGTTTGAACAGGGGAAGAAGCATGCGCCCTGTATCATTTTCATTGACGAAATCGATGCCGTCGGGCGGTTGCGCGGCGCGGGGTTGGGCGGGGGGCATGACGAGCGGGAACAGACCTTGAACCAGTTGCTCGTGGAGATGGATGGCTTCGATACGACCGAAGGCGTCATTCTTGTTGCGGCCACGAACCGTCCCGACGTTCTCGATCCTGCCTTGTTGCGGCCGGGCCGGTTCGATCGACAGGTGGTGGTCAATCGTCCCGACGTGCGGGGTCGCGTGGAAATTCTCAAGGTCCACACGAAGAAGGTGCCCGTCGCGTCCGACGTGAATCTCGATCAAATCGCCAGGGGAACGCCAGGTTTTTCAGGCGCCGATTTGGAAAACCTCGTGAACGAGGCGGCACTCTGGGCTGCGAGACTGGACAAGAAGTTGGTGGAACTCATCGATTTTGAAAATGCCAAAGATAAAGTCATGATGGGGGCCGAGCGCAAGAGTCTGGTCCTGAGTGAAGATGAAAAGCGCACCACGGCGTATCATGAGGCGGGACACGCCCTCATGGCGAAGTTGTTGCCGGGTGCCGACCCCGTCCACAAAGTCACGATCATCCCCAGGGGGCGCGCCATGGGCATGACCATGCAGCTTCCCATCGATGATCGGCACAGCTATTCCGAGGATTTCTTGTATAACACCCTGTCGATTTTGCTGGGTGGCCGCGTGGCCGAAGAGTTGATTTTGAAAAACGTCACCACCGGTGCGGGAAACGATATTGAGCGGGCCACTGAACTCGCCAGGAAAATGGTGTGTGAGTGGGGAATGAGCGACAAATTGGGGCCGTTGGCCTTCGGCAAAAAGGATGAGGAAATTTTCCTGGGTCGAGAGATTACGGCGCGCCGCGACTTCAGCGAGCAAGTGGCCCTGGAGATCGATCATGAAGTCAAACGGTTGATCGTGGAAGCCTATGAGCGGACGAAGCGCATGCTCACGGAACATATTCACACCCTGCGGGCTTTGGCCGAAGCCCTGTTGGAAAAAGAAGTCCTGGATTCCTTGGAGATCGATCAAATCATCAATCGAGGAACCATCGTTCGAGAGCCGGCGCAAGTGTGACGGCATCGCGCTTTTGTGCCCACCATCCCTGCCTTCTTTAGGTATTCGAATTTTTCTTCATCGGTGTCGATTGGCGGGCGTCCCCGCTTTTCATCGTGAGTGACGCTTTCCCTGCGTTGACCGGGGCCTCCCTCGAATCGTGGCTCTCCATGGATGAAACGCATTCCGCATACCTGCAAGCCTGTCGCGTCAGGATTCCCTGTTTCCGTCACGTCCTGGTGATGGGCATCCTGAACGTGACCCCGGATTCTTTCTCTGACGGTGGGCGTTTTCTTGATCCTCAACGCGCCTTGGCTCATTGTGAACGCATGGTGAATGAAGGGGCTGATCTCGTTGACATCGGCGCCGAGTCGACGCGACCCGGTTCGGCGGCCATTGACGAGCGGGAGGAACTGCGTCGCTTGAAGCCGGTCGTGGAGGTTATCGGCAGGCATGCGACGGTCCCGTTGTCCATCGACACCCGGAAAGCCGGAGTTGCGGAACGGGCCATTGACTGGGGCGCGTCGATCATCAACGATATTAGCGCGTTGGAGCATGATTCCCGGATGGGTGACGTCATCGCACGGACCAAGGCCGGACTCGTGCTGATGCATATGCGAGGCACGCCTCAGACGATGCGGCAGTATTGCCGATACGACAACGTGGTTGAGGAGGTACGGGAGTATTTACGAATTCGCATGGATCATGCCGGGGAAATGGGAATCGCTCGCGAGCAAATGCTGATCGATCCGGGGATCGGGTTTGCAAAAAACGAACAGCAGAATCTATCCTTACTGAAAGGGCTCGGCGTATTGCGGCAGTTGGGGCGTCCCGTCCTGGTCGGTGTGTCGAACAAATCCTTTATCGGAACGGTCACCGGTCAACCGGTCGAGCAACGTCTCATGGGGACCGCCGCTGCCGTGACGGCTGCGGTTTTGGGTGGAGCCGGGATCGTTCGCGTGCATGACGTCGGGTCGGTCCGGGAGGTGGTGCGAATGGCGGAAGCGATTGCGCAGGCTTGAAGGGAGGCAGCGTGTCAGAAGGTCCAGTGCGGAGGTTATTCGGAACCGACGGGGTGCGGGGCGTTGCCAACCTGGAACCCATGAACAGTGAAACGGTGCTCAAGTTGGGCAGGGCCGTGGCATACGTGTTCAAGGGGATGGCCGGACACCATCAAATCGTGATCGGGAAAGACACCCGTTTGTCAGGCTACATGTTGGAATCGGCGTTGATTTCCGGCATTTGTTCCATGGGCGTCGACGTTTTGCTGGTTGGGCCGATGCCCTCGCCGGGCGTGGCATTCTTGACGCGCAGCCTCCGGGCTGACGCCGGGGTAATGATTTCAGCCTCCCACAATCCCTACCAGGACAATGGGATCAAATTCTTTTCACACGATGGTTTCAAACTTCCCGATGAACTGGAATCGCGCATTGAAGAATTGATCCTGACGAACGAGATCGAACATCTTCGTCCTACGGCCGATGAAATTGGCAAGGCGTTTCGTATTGCCGATGCCGAAGGACGCTATATCGAATTCGTGAAACGGTCCCTGCCGCGGGAAATGGATTATCAGGGGATGAAGGTGGTCGTCGATTGCGCCCATGGCGCCGCGTATTCGGTCTTTCCCAAGGTCGTCCGGGAATTGGGTGCCGACGTTTCCATCATCGGGGATGAGCCGGATGGCACGAACATCAATGCGGGGTATGGAGCCCTGTATCCGGAGCGACTGCAGGAGGCCGTTCGCGCGCGTCGGGGGGACGTGGGGATTGCCTTGGACGGCGACGCGGACCGGGCGGTGTTTGTGAATGAAGAGGGTGACGTGGTTCATGGAGATCAGGCGTTGGCTGCGTTTGCGTTGGATTCACAGCGACGCGGCAGGCTCAACCGCGATACCGTCGTCGGAACCGTCATGACGAATTTCGGGTTTGAATTGGCCATGCGGAAGAATGAGATCAATCTGATCCGGACCCCCGTTGGTGACCGGGCCATCCTGGAACGTATGTTGGCCGAAGGCTACAACCTGGGTGGGGAACAATCGGGGCACGTCATTTTTCTCGACTATAATACAACCGGAGACGGACTGATTTCCGGCCTGCAAATGCTTAAGTTAGTCAAGCGGTCGGGGGTTCCCGTTTCGGAGTTGACCCACTGCTTCGAGACGGTTCCGCAGGTCTTGTTGGGCATCAAGGTCAACCGGAAACCCGACCTGGGTTCTTTTCCCGAATTACGGGAGGCCATTCGATCCGGTGAAGAACGGCTGGATGGAACGGGACGGATTCTGGTCCGGTATTCCGGAACCGAGCCGTTGGTCCGGGTTATGGTCGAGGGACGGGATCATTCGCAGATCAAAGAAGTCGCGGATGACTTGGCCGGCGTGGTCAAAACCGCCATCGGATAACTTGCCGGTCAAACGCGTAACGGAAGAGCTTCTGTCCCGATCAGGGTACGGCAGGGGGGTGAGTGTTGCCGTAAATTAGATTGACTGGTCGAAATAAAGTTGTATAATCCTTAAGGTGTCTCGCCTCTAAGGTTCCGTAAAAGACGACAATTTTCAATCGTATCGAATTCTTCCGTTGGTCTTATTGCTCGGCATTGCCGCTTTTCTCGTTGGGCTTCTGCTGGGTTCCTACCTGGTTTTTCTTCCTCTTACCATCATGAGTCTTCTGGTCTTCGTCGCCGGGGCGTTGTCCTGGTGTGAAAAAGAGGCCCGCATTTCCAGGAAGCAGGGACTCGTTCTGTATGTCTGTGTCTTGATCGGCGTGGTCTATTGGTCGTTCGACGAGGGCCAGCATAACGATGTTGATCTGCCGTTCCACGCCGGTCAACGGGCCGTGACGCTCTCAGGCGTTGTGACGGCACCGGTCGAACATGCTCCGGGTCGAGTGACGATGATCGTGGCCGTGGAATCCGTCCATCAGAACGCCGCAAGCCGTGACGTTGGCGGTCATCTGCGTTTGACGTGGCTTCCGTGTGAATCCGGCAACGAATGCAAACCGGATACGGACGTCTTTCGAGGAGACAGGATCACGGTCCGTGCCCGCATACGTCCGCCTTTCGGCACGCGTAATCCCGGCGGGTTCGATTACGGTGCCTACCTCGGAAATCGAGGGATTCATGCGGTTGCAGTCGTCAGGGGCCTTCATCAGATAGAGGTTCAACGTCCGGCTTTCTTCGACTTCAAGGAATGGATCTGGTCGCAGGTTGATCGTGGGAGAAATCACGTGCGCCAAGCTGTCATCTCAACGCTCCGGCAGCCGGCCCGTGGTTTGTTCCTGGGTATGATCGTGGGAGAGCAGAACGATATTCCTCCGGATGTCCGTGACGACTTTATGACGACGGGGACGGTCCACATCATTTCCATATCGGGCTCGCATTTGGGCTTGCTGGCCTTTGTCTCCTTCCTGGGTGTGAGGGGAATCACCCGCCGCATGCCGGCCCGATGGCTGGAAAGACTCTCGTGCATCCTGACTCCCGGGCAACTTGCCGTACTGGTCACCGTTCCCATGGTCCTGTTTTATACGCTGTTGTCCGGCGCGCACGTGGCAACCGTTCGATCATTGCTGATGATCTTGCTCTATCTCTTCGCGGTTTGGATCGGTCACGAACGGCACATTTTCATTGCGTTGGGTCTTGCCGCTTTCAGTACGACCTTGGCTGATCCCAAGGCGTTGTACGATCTGTCTTTTCAACTTTCGTATGTGTCCGTCCTGGCTATCGCGCTGGTGTTCCGGTGGAACACCAGCGACGACGAAGAAGAGAAGAGTCCTCAAACCGCCGTGGTCAAATTGAAGAATTGGGGAAGACAGTATGCGATGATGACCCTTGCCGCCACCGTGGGGACCGTTCCACTCGTGGCGTACTATTTTAATCAGGTGGCGTGGTTGGGACTCTTTGCCAATGCGGTTGTCGTCCCTTTCGTCGGCATGTTGGTCGTGCCGTTGGGACTCGGCGCGTCGATGATCGTCTTGCTTGGCGGGCTGGAATCCTTGCCTTTCGGCTGGGTGCATCAGGAACTCATGGGCGGCCTGACGTCCGTGATCGATACGTTGGCGATGATTCCCGGTGCCGAATGGCACGTGGCGTCGCCGACAATCCTGTCCATGGCGGGATTCTATCTGTGTCTCGTTATCGCGTTGATCAGCCGGAACGTGACGTTTCGAGTCATCAGCATGAGTGCGCTGATCTTCTGCCTATTGTGGTGGGTGTGGTCGCCGCGATACGTATTTGACGACGAGACGTTGCGCGTGACGTTTCTGGACGTCGGGCAAGGCGACGCCACGGTGCTTGAGCTTCCCGGCGGCGATGCGATCCTGGTGGACGGCGGGGTTGCCTATGAACGGTGGGATATCGGCCGAATGGTAGTGGGACCGTATCTATGGGATCGAGGCATCAGGCGGTTGACTCACGTGATTGCCACTCATCCGCAATTGGATCACGTGGGCGGGCTTGCCTGGATCATCGACAACTTCGAGGTCGATCACTATTGGAGTAACGGAATCCGGCGAACAACCCCTTTTTATCAACGCCTCCGACGTGCGATTGCGAAACAAGGACTCGTTGAGCGTATTGCTTTAGAAGGAGAAACATTGGTTCAGGAAGGGCCCTGCCGGCTCATATCGCTGAACCCGCCGTTGACGGAAGGCGACGCCGCGTTGCACGACCTTCGAGGAACGGAATTGAACAATCTCTCCGTCGTCCTGAGTCTGACTTGCGGGAAGCACTCCATTCTGCTGATGGCCGATGCGGAAGTCGAAGCCCTGACGAGATTGATCCATCATCCCTTGGTCGCGTCGGCGACCGTCGTCAAGATCCCGCATCATGGGGCGAAGAGTTCGCTGAATCGACAATGGATTCGGCGACTCAACGCGAAGACCGCTGTGGTGTCCGCCGGACCAGGCAACCGTTATGGACACCCGGCTCAAGACGTTTTACGGGCGTACGAGCACATGACCATTCATCGAACGGATTCCCATGGCGCGATCGTATTTTCCGCGAAGCCGAATTCCGGGGAAATCCGCATCCGCCGTACGACGGACCGTCAGCCCGTTCCTCTCGATTTGAGCGACTATTCGCTGGGTCGTGAATGGGAGAACCTATCTCGGTTTTGGCAAAACTGGGTGCGAAACGTGTAACGGATGGCTGCAAATATTGACGACGGAGATATGTGTTCATTTGTGTAACTTTTCTGTTTGCCCCTCCTTTGTAAGGAGGGGCAAGGGGAGGTAGAGTCTGCGGCCAGGACAAAGACATCTCGTGCTCCACTGGCATGTGACTCTACCCCTCCTATCCTCCCCTTACAAAGGGGAGGAACCATTAGTTGGTCTCCATCATCAAGCCTGCATGCTCTCGAAGATTGATCGGGGATTTTGCAAGGGTTCCCATCCGAGGGTCGTCAAGGAATCCTCAACGTAATCCGTGGTGCGGATACCGTTCAGGACACAGGTGACACCGGGAGTGCTGGTCAGACTCCACAGCGCTTTTCGCGACAATGGCTCTCCGCGTTTTTCTTCAGGAAGGAATCGGTCGAGCGTCGCGGTGACGGCTTGCAGGTGGTGCGCACTCTTCTTTGCCGCTTCCTGTCGCATGATTTTGAGCAAGAGCAGCAGTTTGGAGACGTACCGGGTCCGCCAAGTTTCCCAGTCTGTTACTTTGTCCCGGTCCAGGTGCCCGGCGGTGACCTGAAAGGCCTGATTGACGTGTGGCGCAATCATCTGCGATTCGATCTGATCCCAGTGCTCCAGGTTGTGGATCTGAGAGCGCAGGTCACGAAGTTCGTCGGACAGGGAAAAGAAGTCTTTGGGTTCAAGCCCTTTTCCCGCATAGGAGATCAGGGGCGCAAATTCTTTCCGAAACGTTTCTTCCAACGTGACGACGGCTTGGCGTTGCGTCTCAAAGGGCGTTCCCACGGGTTCATATTGGGGGTCGGCCAGCCTCATCATGCCCCGGCGTTGAGCCGGTATGGCGTTCAGGGGCCTGTTGACCAGGATGGCCACGTCATGGGCTTGGGCAAACTCCAGGACGGTGGCCGTCTGGTCCGGTCCGGTATTGGGGGTCAGCAAGGCTCCCGACTCGAAGAGGTTCATGGGCAATTGAAGCACGCGAAACCCATGGTGTGACTTGCCGGCCTGTTGAGCCGCCCGTTGGGCGGCTTCGAACATGCGCGACAGTGAGGTCGCTTCCGGGTTGTCGGGCCTGGCCGTACTCGTGTTGGAAGAAACTCCGTAGTATTGAATGCGGCCTGAATCGATCCGTTGTTCGAAATAGACAAACGCTTGCTCAAGTCGCCGGTAGAATTCGGTTCGCAGTTCGTCGAGCGTGGAAGCGTCGACGACGAGTTTTCGTTGCTTCGCGTCGGAGAGGAAATATTCGGGGTTGTGCAAAAGGCAGACGTCGAGTGTGGAGAGTCCGAGGCGGTCGAGTGAGCCCGCGAGTTGATCATCGAGAAACTCAGGGTGGAGACAGTGCCAGATGTCGTCTCCGTATTTGACCATGTCGGAATAGGCGCGCCCGGCTTGTTCTCTGGCTTTGGCGTATTGGAGATTGTTCCCCTGCACGTAGCCGATTTTGGAGACGACGATCACGTTGTCGCGAGTCAGTTCATTTTGGGCAAACAACTCCTGAAGGACGCTGCCCACCAAACGCTCACTGTCGCCGTCCGCATAGTTCGTGGAGGTATCGATGAGGTTGCAGCCTCCCCGAATGGCTTTCATCAGTGCGGCCCGGTGGTTGTCCTGGTCGATGCCGGTTCTGTAGCCGCCGAACCCGATCTTGGAGTTGGTGAGGCCCGTGGACCCCAGGGTTGTATACCCGTGAGCCTTGGCGCCGGATGAGCGCGCCAGGATTCGTGACACGTAGGCCGCGGTGCCATGAGCGGTTGCCGTTCCCGGCAGACCCTGAGAGGCCAGCGTGCGTGCCGGCGAATTCTCACGTGGCGTGCCGGTCAAGGCTTGTGCCACGTCATCCGCATGGGTGACGGGAGCCTGGCAAGCATAGTTTCGACACACGTATAAGGCCGCTCGTCCCTCGACGAGGCCCTTGTCTTTTAGAAGTGGATGCTGGGGTTCGGGATCATCAGGATTGCCGTGGGCGATGATGCGATGGGGAACGAAATGACGAGCAACGGCATCGAGTAGCCGGTTGTTCCCTTTGTCGCCCGGCGCCCCGATGAATGCCAATTCCAGCGGGCCGTTCAACAGGAAATCCGCCGTGATAATGGTTTTGGCAAATCCCCTGGGTATGCGGCTGATCTGTTGCCCATAGGCCCGAATCGCCCGTGTGGCGGCCTCTCGAAAATCTTCACGGTCCTGGTGGAAGGAGAGGCGGGCCAGGGCCATGGCCGCCACGGCGTTACCGCTCGGAGTGGCGCCGTCGGGGCCTTCGCGTCCTCGCAGGATGAGAACTTCGTGATCATTGGCCGTGGTGAAAAATCCGCCGTGCGTCTTGTCGAGAAAATCGCTCAACAGTCGTTCGCCCAACCGCACGGCCTCCATGAGGTATCGTTCCCTGCCACCGGCTTCGTAGACGTCGATGAGGGCTTCTGCGAGATAGGCATAATCTTCCAGGTACGCGTTGAGATGGGCTTTGCCTGCCCGGCAGGTGCGGTACAGGCCTCCGTCGGGACGGGAGAGCGTATTGAGCAGAAAATCCGCGGCACGGGAAGCACTGTCCAGATAGGGACCGTGTCTCAGGACCCGTGCAGCTTCGGCCATGGCGCTGATCATCATCCCGTTCCAGGCCGTGATGATTTTATCGTCCAACCCCGGAGGTACGCGTTTCAGCCGTGCGTTGTACACGAGTGGTTTGACCCGGTCGATTGTCTGCCGAAGTTCTTCCGGGGAGCAGGAAAGTTTTTCGGCCGCTTGTTCAAGCGTGTGGGGGGTATTGGGAATACTGTGGTGCTCCCAATTGCCGTCAGTTGTAATATCGTAGTACGCGCAGAATTGTACTGCGTCCTGTTCCGATGGAACAATTTCCCGGATCTCTTCGGGGTCCCACACGAAAAACTTTCCTTCAACGCCTTCCGAGTCGGCATCCGTGGCGGAGTAATACCCGCCGTCGGGTGAGGTCATTTCCCGAAGGATGTAATCCAGAATTTCGCAAGTGACGCGTTTGTAATCGAGGTTGCCGGTCACCTGGAATGCTTCGAGGTACGTCTTGGCGAGTAAGGCGTTGTCGTAGAGCATTTTTTCAAAGTGGGGAACCAGCCAGCGTTCATCGGTGGAATACCGGGCAAACCCTCCCCCGATATGGTCGTACATGCCTCCGGCGGCCATGGCGTCCAACGTTTTACAGACCACGTGCAGGACGTGGTCCGTCCCGGTTCGTTGGTATTGCCGGAGGAGAAACGCGAGCCCGGTGGCCGGGGGAAATTTCGGGGCTTGGCCAAATCCCCCATAGATCGGGTCGAAGTCCGCTGAAAATTGTTCAACCGCGGAGTCAAGCTCCTGTTGCCCGACCGTCGTGGAGGCGGGGACGCGCATGGCCGTTTGCAACCGGTCGGTGAAACGCATGGCGCTGTCGGCAATGGCGGCGCGGTCTCGTTCCCAACCTTCGGCAATCTTTTTGAGGACCGTGCCGAAGCCGGGCCTGCCCCATTTGTCCGTCGGGGGAAAGTACGTGCCGGCGAAGATCGGTTGCTGGTCCGGCGTCAGAAACACCGTCATGGGCCAACCGCCGTTTCCCTGATTCATGGCGATGGTGGCTTGCATGTAGATCTCGTCGAGATCCGGACGTTCTTCGCGGTCGACCTTGACGCAGACGTAATAGCGATTCATGAGTGCGGCGATTTCATCGTTCTCAAACGATTCCCGTTCCATGACGTGGCACCAATGACACGCGGAATACCCAATGGACAGGAGCAGGGGCTTATCCTGAGCCTTGGCCAACTTCAACGCTTCCGGACCCCAGGGATGCCACTCCACCGGGTTGTAGGCATGTTGCAGCAAGTACGGGCTGGTTTCGTGAATGAGCCGGTTCGGAGAACGGGTCGGGTGGGGAGCAGTCATGGACCGGACAGTAGCACCGGGCGAAAAAACGGGTCAACTTGAGTCTCTTGATTCCTGTTCTTACAACCTTTTTCGCCAACGCGGTGAGAGGTTGAGAATCCGGATCGGCGAATTTGAGAAAGAGAATCGTTTATATGTACTAAAACCTAGTGTTTTTTATTGACATCCATCATGGGTCAAGGTAACCTGAAGGCAGGATGATGATTCAAGTTCTGAAACGTTCTTGATTCAGAGAGTTCACGAACATATACAGCCGGTATTGAAAAAGGAGGCAGCGATGAAAGCCAAACAGGGAGTCGTCGATCTTCTCAACAAGCTGTTGACCGAAGAATTGACGGTCATCAACCAGTATTTCCTGCATGCCAAAATGTGCAAGAACTGGGGGTATGACCGATTGCATCATCACGTATTGGACCGTAGCTACGGAGAAATGAAAGACGCGAAAGAGGTGATCGATCGCATTCTGTTTCTGGAAGGCCTTCCCAACATGCAGCGGCTGGGAACGGTCAAAATCGGGGAGACCGTCACGGAACAGTTGAAAGCCGACTTGGACAAGGAAAAAGCCATGGTCAAGATGATGACCGAAGGCATCCAGCATTGTACGAAGGTCGGCGATTTTACAACGCGCCACATGCTGGAAGACATGGCGAAAGAGGAAGAAGAACACATCGATTGGATCGAAACGCAGTTGGAAACCATCAAGCAGGTCGGGTTGCAAAATTACCTGAGCGAACAAATCCACGAAGAAGGCAGTTAAGCGGTCGTTCGTTTCGTCCAAGCCTTGAAGGGGAAAAGCCGGATAGGGGCTTTTCCTTTTCAAGGCCTTTTTGTGACGTCATAAGCGTTGCCGGAACTCTTTCTTTTCCGTAAAGGAGACGTTATATGGCTTTGACCCATTCGACGATGTTGGAATTGGGAACGATCATTCCAGATTTTCAGTTGCCTGACGTCGTGTCAGGCGTCATGATCCGTCCTGGCCAATTTGCCGAACAACACGGATTGCTGGTGATGTTCATTTGCCGGCATTGCCCTTATGTCGTTCACGTGCAGCAGGAGTTGGGCCGGTTGGGCCGGGATTATGCCGGGACATCGCTTGGCGTGATTGCGATCAGCAGTAACGACGCGGATAACTATCCGGATGACCATCCGGATCGTTTGCGGGCCATGGCCCGGGAACTCGAATTCACGTTCCCTTACTGTTACGACGAAACCCAGGCCGTGGCCAAGGCCTTCACGGCGGCCTGCACACCGGATTTCTTCTTATTCGACAAGACGCGGAAGCTGGTGTACCGGGGACAGTTGGATGACAGTCGTCCGGGGAACGGGAAGCCGGTGACGGGAAAAGATTTGCGTGCGGCGATCGAGGCCGTCCTGTCGGATCGACCCGTGGTCCGCGACCAACGCCCAAGCGCCGGGTGCAACATCAAGTGGAAATAGGGAATAACGATCGTTATGCCGGGACATCCCCTGGTTGTCCTGATCCGATTGCCGAATCGCTTCCTACCGCCTCCAGGCAAACAATTTCTTGAGGAATCGTTTCTTGCCCTCGGTAAGGGTGGTTTTTCTCCAGGCGTTGGCGACTTTTTTGATGACTTCGGCTTGGGTGGGGTAGGGATGAATCGTGCCGGTGATCGTTCCCAAGCCGAGCCCCCCTTTCATGGCCAACGTGAATTCGCTGATCAGGTCACCGGCATGGGCCGCCACGATTGTCGCGCCCACGATGGCGTCGGTTCCCTTCTTCACGTGTACGCGGGCAAATCCTCGATCCTCCCCGTCCAGAACCGCCCGGTCGACTTCATCGAGTTTGAACGTAAAGGTATCGACCTCGATGCCCTTGTTTTTGGCCTCGGCCTCGTACAACCCGACGTGTGCGATTTCCGGGTCCGTATAGGTCGCCCAGGGGATCGTGAGCGAATCCGTTTTGGCGTAACCCAATCCAAGGGGATGAGGGAACAAAGCGTTTTGAATGACAATTTGGGCCATGGCATCCGCTGCATGCGTGAACTTGAACGGGAAACACACGTCACCGGCGGCATAGACGTGGGGGTTAGTCGTCTGTAGTCGATTGTTGACCTTGACCCCGGTTTTTGTATCGTGTTCCACCCCGGCCGTTTCGAGTCCGAGATTGTCCACGTTAGGCGCACGTCCCACCCCGACGAGTATCTCATCGACCACGAGTTCGTGCTGCTCACCGTGGCTCTCGTAATGCAGAATTTTCTCCTGTCCGCGAGCTTCGATGGTTGTGATCCGTGAATCAAAGGCGAAAGCGACGCCGTCTTCGGTCATTTGCGTTTGAACGATTTCCGCGGCATCCGCGTCTTCCCGGGGAAGAATGTGCCCAGTTTGTTCGAATAACCACACGCGGCTGCCGAATCGAGCGAAGGCTTGGGCCAGCTCACAGCCGATCGGACCGGCGCCGATGACGGCTAGTCTTGGCGGGAGCCGGGTTAAGGAAAAAACGGTCTCGTTCGTCAGATAGCCTGTCGCTTCCAGTCCGTGAATGGGCGGGGCTGCCGCACGTGCGCCGGTGCAGATCGCGGCCTTTGCGAATGCGAGTGTGGTGCCGTCCACGTTGATCGTATTCGATCCGGTAAACTGGCCTTCGCCCATGAACACGTCGACTCCCAGGCTGGTAAAGCGATGGGCCGAATCGATCCGGCTGAGGCGCGCTCGCAGTTTTCGCATTCTCGCCATGGCGACCCCGAAATCGGCGTTGGCTCCATCAGGAACGGTCACACCGAATTCTTGAGCACGCTGCACCGCGTTCCACGCACGGGACGCGCGAATGACGCCTTTGGACGGCACACATCCGACGTTCAGGCAATCTCCGCCCATCAAATGCCGTTCGACCAGGGCTGCCTTTGCGCCAAGCCCGGCGGCCACCGCCGCGGTGACCAGCCCGGCGGTCCCGGCGCCGATAACGACGATGTTGTATCGACCGTCGGGCGTGGGGTTGTTCCAGGTTGGAGGATGGACGTTGTGAATGAGTTGTTGATTGAATTCGTCCATCGGGGCCATGCTCACGGATTCATCTCGATGCTCGTCAGTCGGCATGATGTATCCTTTCTTCCAATATGGTCCTCCCGGATCTTTCCCTGAACCACGTGAGGGATAAAACCGGGGCATCGATCACGATGGTTTCTTTCCGGCGAATTTGCGATGAAGAATGGGAATAAGCGCCAGCAAACCCAGAAAGGTAAACGCCAGCAACACGGGCGGCGAGGCAATTTCCGCCAACGAGTTGATGGACCCCAGTTGTCTCCCCGCAAACGCGTAGACAAAGCTGCCCGGGATAATGCCGACGGAGGTGCCGATGACGTAAGTGCCGAGCGGGATCCGGGTCAGACCGGACACGAGATTCACGAGAAAAAATGGAAAGGCCGGGATCAACCGTAAGGTCAACAGATAGCTGAAAGCGTTTTGCGCGAATCCGGCCTGAATCGGCTCAATGCGCTCGCCGAATTTGCGTTCGACCCAATCGCGCAAGACGTACCGCGCCGCCAGAAAGGCCAAGGTTGCGCCCGTGGTGGCCCCGACGTTGACGAAGATTGTCCCGAGGACGCTGCCGAAGAGAAATCCTCCGGCCAAGGTCATGATGGCTCCGCCGGGTAACGAAAACGCGGTTTGCAGGATATAGGTTGCCACGTAGAGGACGACTGCGGTGGTAAAATTGGCGTTGGTAAATTCCAGCAACTGGTCCCGGTTGGCTTTCAGGGCTTCGAGTGAAACGTAACGGCCCAAGTCGAAATAGAAGAATGCCCCGATGCCCAGTGCCAGAATTCCGAGAATGACAATTTTCCCGAGGGGCGAGGAAGATTTATCGGTCATTGCAGACTCCATTCTTACCGTCGCCACGGTGGACTTGGCTTGTGTTGGCGGGTCGCATGGTCCTTCCACTCATGAGCCCGCACTCGAATGTTGGCCCGTTGAGCGAGTTCGTTGTTTCGGCTGCACGTTGCCGATGGAAAGAGCGGCTAATTCCTCTGCCGGATACGTGATGATCTCGGCAAGGGTCGGGTGATAATGGGGGATCCGAGCGAGATCATGAACCGTGCCCTGATAATACATGACGGCGATGAGTTCGTGAATCAGTTCCGCGGCTTCCGGTCCGACAATATGGGCTCCCAAAATTTTGCCGTTTTCCGGCGAAGCCAGAAGTTTGACGTGACCGTGGGTCTCACCCAACGTCATTGATTTCCCATGGTCGGCAAACGGATACGAAGCCGCGTGATAGGCGATTTGCCCGTCCCGGCATTCTTTTTCGCTTAATCCGACGCTGGCAATTTGAGGATCGGTAAAGACGACTTGGGTTTTGAGCCGGTCGTCATATCGACGAAGCGACTCCCCGGAATGAACAGCGTTCCATCCGGCTATTTCTCCTTGCTGAATGGCAATATGGACGATTTCATGGAGTCCGTTCACGTCACCCACGGCGTAGATGTGGGGTTGGTTTGTCCGCATCGCGTCGTCTACCGCGATGTTGCCTTGCCGAACCTCGACCCGTGCAGCCTCCACGTTCAACCCGTCGATGTTAGGTTGTCGCCCCAGGGCTTGGAGAATGACCTCTGCGGTAACGGTTTTCTCCTTCCCTTCATGGGTGAGGTAAGCCGTTTTTTGTGTACCGTCACGAGTAAATGTATGGAGCCGGGTATTGGTCAAGACCGTCATGCCTTCTTCCCGGAGCCGTGTTTCCACTGGGCGGGCCAGGTCTTCATCCCCTTGGGACATGACGTGAGTGCTTCGCTGGATCAACGTGACGCGGGTGCCGATACGCTGGAAGAATTGGGCCAGTTCCAAGGCCACGGGCCCGCCGCCGAGGACGATCATGGACCGGGGGACGTTGCGCAGTTCCAGGGCTTCATCGCTGGTGAGGTAGCCGACTTCTTCAAGCCCGGCTATCGGGACACGGGAGACCACGGACCCCGTGGAGATAATGAACGTCTTGGCTGCCAGTTTGTGTGGACCGGTCTGGACTTCGTGGGGAGACAGGAACGCCGCGCGTTCCTCATAGAGGGTGAAACGGGAATCTTTCAACGCATGAATGCGGTCCTCGACAAACTCTTCGACGAGGCGAGCTTTGCGACTGATGATGGCGGACAACTCGGCTTTGGCGGCCACGGGCCTCAGCCCGAACTCTTCCGCGCGTCTCATGAGCGACATGACGTCGGAGGAACGCAGGATCGTCTTGGTCGGCATACATCCGCGTAAAATGCAGAGCCCTCCCAACGGTCCATGATCGATAATGCCGACGTCCGCGCCTTCATCGCGTGCCGTACGTGCCGCGGCATACCCTGCGGACCCTCCTCCGATGATGAGGACGTCATGTGTCATGGCATGGCGAATAAAGGACAACGATCCTGTTTCAGATCCATGAGGCATAGTAGCCCAAGCGTCTTCCGTGTACAATGCCGTGTCCAGAGATTGGTTGATGATTCATGACAGCGATCGCAAACGGGCGTGGGTGCCGGTACGTGGACCTGGTCGGTCTGTGGTGCGCGTTGGGATATGCTGCCTTGGCCTTTTTGTCGCGGCGTCCCGGCGAACCCGACCTGCTGATGTTTTTTCTCCTCGTTGCCTGGACCAGCCTCCCGGTCTTCGTCCTCTACCTGTACTTCCACCGGCGTGGCGAATCTTTTCCCTTGGGACGTCTGGTCTTCTGGGCGGTGGCGTTTCGCATCTGCGGGTTGGCGGGTGCCCCGTTTTTCGAAGACGACTTTTACCGTTACTTGTGGGACGGTTACCGCTTTGCGACGGCCGGAACGCCATACGGCGCCGCCCCTGAAGCGTTCTTCAGCGACCCCGGTGTTCCCGCGATCTTTCACGGCATCCTGGATAGGATCAATTATCCTGAATTGCCGACGATCTACGCTCCGGTCACGCAGGCTGTGTTCCTGCTCGGCTACTGGTTGAAACCGGGCAGCCTCGCAGCATTGCAGACGATCCTGATTCTCGTCGATCTCGTGACCATGGTGCTGCTGCTGCGCCTGACCCCGGCCGTGAACGTTATGCTCTATGCCTGGTGTCCGCTGGTCGTCAAGGAAATCGCCTTTACCGCACATCCTGACGGTCTTGGCATCTGTCTGCTGTTGGCGGCGATTGTGCTGGCCCGAAAGCATCGCTGGTGGGGTGCCGCCGTCTGTCTGGGGATGGCCGCGGGTGCCAAGATTTTCGCGCTGGTACTGGTTCCGTTGGTGCTGGTCGGCGCGGGCTTTGGGCCTTGGACCCTGTTCGCCGGTACGCTGGCCGGTTTGTACGTGCCGTTTGTCCTGCAAGGCGGGACGGACGTCGAATCGCTGTTGGTCTTTGCGCGGGAGTGGGAGTTCAATTCGGCTGCCTTCGGGTTGCTTGCCACCGTCCTGCAACCCTTTGAGGCCAAGGTGGTGTTGGGTCTGTTGTGCGCCGCCTTCTGGGGACGCTATTATTTGCGATATTCTCAGACCGGCGCGCGTGATGTCCCCAGAGGCGACTGGCTCTATGGCGTGTTCCTTGCTGCCTCGCCGGTCATCAATCCGTGGTATCTGCTCTGGCTGCTACCGTTTGCCGCGATGACACCGAGTGTCTCTGCGTGGACGGCCTCAGTCGCGGTCTTCCTTAGCTACGTGACCGGGCTCAACCTGATTGACGGTGATCTGCAACCGTACCAGCAGCCGGTGTGGGTGCGGCCCCTGGAGTTTGGCCTGATCCTCCTGGCATTGGCCTTCGATCTGTTCCGGCGGCAGTCGACCGGTCTCGGCAACAGAGCAAACAATTGAGATAGCAACGGGATGCGATGTATAAAGGCTTGAGTGTCGGAGTCGTGATTCCGGCGTGCAACGAAGAAGACAACATTGGCCCGGTGGTCAGCGCGTTGCTGGATCTTCGTGCGGATGCCGGGCCCCGGGTCATCGACGACGTTGTGGTGTGCGACAACGGATCGACGGACGACACCGCCGCGCATGCGCGCGCGGCGGGCGCCCGTGTCGTCGTCGAGGAGACGCCAGGCTATGGCAGGGCGTGTTTGACGGCCATCGCCGCTCTCCACCCGGTGGACGTCGTCCTGTTCGTCGACGGCGACCAGTCGTTCGAGACCCGGCAGGCACTTGATCTGCTGGCGGCTATCGCGGACGGCGCCGATTTGGCTATCGGGTCCCGTGCGCTGGGGCACATGGAACCGGGTGCCATGTCAATGCCGCAAATCGTCGGTAATCGCGTGGCAGGTCTGCTGATCCGGCTGCTGTGGGGGCAGGTGGTTACCGACCTGGGGCCTTTCCGGGCCATTCGCGCGGATGCCCTGCAACGGCTCGGCATGCGCGATCTTGCCTATGGCTGGACGGTGGAGATGCAGGTCAAAGCCATCCAATTGAACATGCGGCTCGTCGAGACGCCGGTGAATACTCTGCGACGGCGTTTTGGAATATCCAAGGTTGGAGGGACCCTGAAGGGCGTTATCGGCGCCGGCATCGGCATTCTCGGGATGATTGCCACGTTGCGATGCCGTCGCGTGGAGTCCGGCAGAACGGACAAGGAGGGCGAACGACCATGAAATCAACCCTGATTACGACAGAACGTGCAACGCGTCGCCTGCGGATTGCCTTATGCCTGTTCGTGGCGATGCTGCCCGCCGTTGCCGCACATGCCCAGTCCCCGAAACTGATTCCGGCGTGGGACGCGAGCGACGAAAACAACGTTGAGCATATCGATCATGCGGCTTGGCAGAAAATCCTGGATGATTATCTGCGCGTGCATGACTCGGGCGTGAATCGCTTTGCCTATGGGGCGCTCAAGGACAATGCGGGGGACAACGCCAAGCTGGCGGCGTACCTGACGTCTTTGCAATCGCTTGATCCGAGGAACTATTCCCGTGCGGAGCAGAAAGCGTATTGGATCAATTTCTACAATGCCCTGACCGTCAAGGTTGTGACGGACGCCTATCCCGTGGCTTCCATCAGGGACATCAGCGAAAGCCTGCTCGGCAAATTGGGGAGCATCTTCGGCGGGCCCTGGGACGACGTGCATGCCAGCGTCGCCGGTCTGGACCTGACGCTGAATAACATTGAGCACGGCATCCTGAGACCTGTTTGGCGGGACAACCGAATCCATTATGCGGTGAACTGCGCCAGCTACGGCTGTCCGAACTTGAATCCCACGGCCTTTACCGCGGACAACACCGAGAAATTGCTCGATGCCGGCGCGCGTGCCTACGTGAACCATCCGCGGGGCGTCGAGTTCGTGGATGACGATTTCATCATCATTTCGAGCATTTACAAATGGTATGCGGCTGACTTCGGGGGCACCGAGAAGTCGGTGATCAACCACCTCGTCACGTATGCGGACAAGGCGCTCGCAACGCGCCTCAGGAAGTTTTCCGGCTCAGTGGACTACGAATATGACTGGAGCCTGAACCGGCCCTGAGGCGCATCAAGCCACGCGGGGACATCAGAACGTGTCGAACTGGTATCCCATCGTCACGCTGAATACTTTTGATTTCGACGTGTTGCGGCCGTCGATGACCTCACCGTAAGTCACGCCAACGTTCATTGTGTCTGTCACGTTGAAATTCATCGTCCCGCTGAGGAATTGGATGTCTTCTTCCAGTTTGGGAAAAACGCGCCCACCGGGAGTGAATGGCGGAACACCGATTTGGAGGCCGGACTGGGCGTCAACGAGCTTGTAATTGATACTCAACCCGATGTTATCCACCAGCACGCCGCCCGATACGTTCACGAAAACGTCCGCCGGAACGTCCCCTTCTCGGTCACGATACCCGACTTCGCCGGATACGGCGAACCGGTCCGCAAAAAATTTCCCTGCCAGGGCCGACACTTCCACGCCGCTCGCTCCGTCGCCGATGGAATTGATGTAGCCGGCATCGTAGGATCCGGCGATAATCGCGCCGACGCGCAGGGCGAGGCTCGGCGATGAAGGCTTCACCAGTTCGTCCACGATTCGCCACGTGACGCCGACATTGCTGTCCGTCACACCAGAGTATTTGTCACGTCCGCCGGTTGGTCCAGCCGAGGCGTAGCTTCTGGCAGCGCCCACGCGGAAATCTATGGCGATTGAATCCGACCAGCCGTACATGCCGTTCAGCCATACGGTGTGCTGACCGAGGTTTGGGCCTTTCCCGTCGGGTACGCCATTCATGGGAGGAGTGCCTCTCAAGTTATCCTGGACGTAGAACTGGTTGGCGTTCTGGGAGACATAGGAAAGGTTGACGAATCCGGCACCCGGCGCGGGGAGCCACGGCGACACGCCGTCGGCGAATGCGGATGACCCCATGGCCGTCATGATTGTAACCATGAGGGCAATCAATCTTGCTCTGTACATGATGACCTTCCTCCATTCGTAGAAAATCATGATGAAGCCCGACGTGATTACATTTTAAAGCGTCGCTTCAGGTAATAGTGGACGAGTTCCTGTTCGTCCGGTTTCCCGTCGCAACCGGTGGCACGACTGCCCGGGCAGAGTATGGCGATGTGTTCGTCATCCGGGGTGCCCGGCTTGTTCGTCGCGTCACGAGCTTCGAGACTGTTTTTCAGGCTCACGGCGCGTTCTTTGGTTAAATCAGCCGCCTTGAGAGGACAGGAGGGGCATACGAGCTTTTGGAAGGTGAGGGCTTTGCCCATGGCATAGGCGCTCCTGGCGCTAATGCCATGGCCGCCTGCATGGGAACCGGATGCGTAAGCCGATGCCTGCCAGAGGCCACCGACGATGATCATCAACGTCAGAAAACCAATCGTCTGTTTCATCTGTTGACTCCTTCCATGAGAGTAAAAGAGCGAAGTGCAATTCATGACCGATCATTCCATATAAAGAGGATGCACGTTACTATACGCTCGAAATGCTGAGAAGTCCATATTGCAGTTGAACGTCACATGGCCGAATCATGGCGTTGCTATTTGTGCGCGCATGGTGACACAATTTGACAGAGTTCGTGACGGAGGCAGGCAGGGAACCGCATGCATCGTGGAATGAAATTGACCATCTTGGGATGCTTCTTGATGGCGACAGGGTGTATCACGCCGTCAGGACCTCTTGCCGTCCTGCCCATGACGAGCCCATCTGCGGCCCGTCATAACCTGGAAGGCATTCAGCAGTATCATGCAGGCAAGTGGCAAGAGGCGAAGAGCCGTTTCGAATCGGCGACGCAGGCCGACCCCGATTTGCCGGAAGCCCATTTCAATTTGGCCTTGACTCTTCACAAGCTGAGGGAGCACCGGGAAGCCACGGTTCATTTCAAACGAGCCGGTGAACTGGCTCCGACCAATAAGGAAATCGTGGAGTCTTCGGCCTATCGCAATCATCTCGGGCTGTCTTCGACTTTGGAGAAGCACCTGAGCGGCGGTTACCGGTATTGAGAGACATTTCGTCCCGGTGTTTCTCCGCCCCGGCTTGAACATGAAACGCCAATCCGTCAGATCCTACGTTCTCGTGGGCGTTCAATTTGTCTGCATGGGAGCGATCCTGTTGACCGGCCCATGGTTTGCCGGGCATGCCGGGTTTTTCACGTTGGAACTGTTGGGAATCCTGTTGGTCGCGTGGGCGATCTTTACCATGAGGATCACGAAGGTCAACGTGTTCCCCGAGGTCAGGACCGGGAGCAGGCTGGTCACCAATGGTCCGTATCGATGGATCCGGCATCCCATGTACACGGCGGGGCTGATGATCCTGCTGGCCTTGGTATGTGAATTCTTTTCATACTGGCGGGGGTTCTGGTGGGTGCTTTTGAGTGCCGACCTGATCGCCAAACTTTGCTATGAAGAGAAGTTGTTGCGGGAGGTCTTTGATGATTATGAAGCCTACTGCTTGCGGACGTGGCGGCTGGTTCCCTGGATATTTTAAGAGTTCGTCCGGGCAGGATGTCGTTATGCCCGCCCTTGAGCCCGTCGATGAACTCGGGTGGACCGTGAGGGAGCCATTGTTTCGGGCAGGTTCCCCGCGGTATCCGGATTATGGTGATGGGTAAGCCGGGAGCGCCTTATTCATCCCCAAGCATATGAACGAATAGCCCGTCACGCAGCTTGGGCTCAAACCACGTGCTCTTGGGCGGCATGATGTCTTGGGCATCGGCAACGGCCATGAGTTCGTCAACAGTCGTGGGATACAGCCAGAACGCAACGGCCCATTCTCCTGCATCCACCTTTGCGGCCAACGCGGTCGGTGGGTGGATCCCGCCGACGAAATCGATCCTGGAATCGGAGCGTTGGTCCGTAATCCCCAGCAGCGGGGTCAAGATACGTTCGGTGAGCACGGACACGGCCAACGCGTTCACCGGATGTTGTTCCATCCCGGCCCGTTGTTCCGGCGTCAATTTGGGATGCGCACGATGCCAATGGCCTTCCAGGTACAGATCAAACCCGGCTTCCGGTGTCTGCCCCGGTTCTGTCGTGGGTTGTAATTCATAGCCCACTCTCACTGATTCGAGAAATTGTTGCGGGGTATACCCGTTCAGATCCCGCACCACGCGGTTATAGGGGAGGATCTGCAATTCATCGTGAGGAAAAATGACGCTCAAAAATCCTTCTTCGTGTTGTCGAGAGGGCTGTGCGGTGCCGGATGCGCGGGAAGCTCGCACCCGGCTGGCGGCCGCAGAGCGATGGTGCCCGTCGGCAATATACAACGCGTCGAGGTTCTTGAACTTTTCGACCATTGTTTCAATGGCTGCGTCGTCGCGTAGGCTCCAGACGGTGTGCTCCACACCGTCATTTGCCGTGAACCGGCAGTCCGGTTCCATGGCCGTGACGTCCGCAAGCCAATCCTTGAATTGAGTCGTACGGCGAAAAAACAAGAGGACGGGTCCGGATTGAGATTCGTGCGTTTCAATCACCCGTACACGGTCCATTTCCTTGACCGGCTTGGTGAGTTCGTGTTTCTTGATGATCCCGCGATCGTAGTCGTCGATCGAGGCCAGGGCAACGAGACCGGTTTGTTCGTGATCCCCCCACCGTTGTCGGTACACCCCGAATATGGGGCCGTCTTCCCGTACCAGGCTGCCGTCTTCGAGAAATTTCCGGAGGTTCGCGGCCCCTTTTTCGTAGACTTCCGTGGAATAGGGATCAACGCCGTCAGTCAATTCCAACTCGGCTCGCCCGATCCGAAGAAAACAGTAAGGATTGCCGCCGGCAATGTTCCGTGCCTCGTCCAAGGAGACGACGTCGTAGGGGGGAGCCGCCACTTGGGCGGCGTGTTCCGGCTTGGGCCGTACGGCGCGAAAAGGCATGATAGTTGCCACGAGTTCTCCTTTCTGCGTTGCTATGAAGAGCAGTCGTAGATGGGGCTAGTGTAGCATATCGGAGAATGGCATAGCAGAACATAACAAAAACATAGCAATTCATAGCACTTTCATAGCAAAAACATAGCGCGACATAGCAGAATCATAGCAAGACATAGCAAGAACATAGCAGGTCATAGCAAACATAGCATGTTCATAGCAAAACATAGCAGAGCCGGTACGTTAGGGTATCCGCAGGCGTAACCCGACAATTCCGCATTTCTTCTGTCATCCCCGACCCCGATCGGGGATCCAGTGTCTTTGTTTTTTCCTGCGTTCGAAGAATAAAGACACTTGATTCCCGATTAAAAATGTCGGGAATGACAGAGGGGAGGAGACCGTAAGTCGGGTTAGTCACAGGCGTCAATCGGCCTACTTGACGAACTCAAAATCAACCGGGAGTCGACCATTTGCACTAACGGTCACGCGTTGTTTTTTTGTGCCGAGAACCGGATGCCACGCCACCAGGGTGTAGTCGCCTGGGGGGACATGGCCGATCTCGAAATTTCCTGATTCACCCGAAATCGCGTAATAGGGATTCTTGACCATATACAACCAATTTTCCATAAAGTCGTGACGATCACAAGTCAACACCACGGCGGAGGCGTGACGCAGCTTTTTTGCGGGAAAGACTTTGTCCGTTTGTCCCTGGGCGCGAAGACTCTGGGTATGCATGGTTCTCATGATGTTGGCTTTACGGCCCTTTAACGAATACGTATGAAGGGTATGTTTGATAGGGTCATGATTGACGAATCGGACGGGCTCATCAGCCCGAATCACGCCGGTGAACGGGCCGAAGCTGCATTTTTCGAGCTGAACGCCAAGGTTCATCGCGTGCCCGCCGGCATACTGAAATGCTCCGCGCCCCTGTCCCGTGGCTGTCTCGCGATGTGAGGGGAACGGTTTGCCCTTTTCCACGCCTTCCAGGGCGATGACGACGCCTTGCACCCGGCCTTCGCGCACGACGAGTTTCGTCAGCACACGTTCCGGCCCGCACACCTCAGGCCCGTTCCTTACCTCAAAACGTCTTGGGACGTGGGGAAGGGTGCCCGTGAACGCCACCTTCCCCGTAATGGTTGCCCCGTTCTTGACATCGACCACGTCGTAGGCAAACCCCACACCTGCGAACCCTGACAAGGTGATGAGAGAGAACCAGGCTATTGGACAAATGCGGGGCCACATGTGATGTCTCCTTTGTCAAGATATTTCAAGCTTCTTTTTTCTTCTGGCTTGAATTAATAGACCGCCTGCCACCCGAACGTCACGACAGAATCGGTCTCAAGTTGTCCGTCCAGGTACTGGTAAATCGGGAACCCGCCTTCCACTGCCAGCCGGTTCTCCAGACCCATGAAATCCGGGAACAGGACGTTGATCCCGAACAGGAGATCCAGGCGTTGTCCGCCCAACAGGTCAGGAAACGCCGTTTGAACGATCCGCATTCGATTCATCTGGTGATTCGTATGAATATTAGGGTCCATCCCGTCATAGGCGTCCCAGTGATTCCAACTCAGCCGGACCGAGCCGCTCAGCGTATCCGGGATCGCTTCATAGGCACCATGGACGTTGATGGTATAGGCATCGCCCTTGGAAAAATCATTGGAATTTCTGCCCGCCCGCAAGGTGCCGATGGTTTGGATGCCCCAGGAGGCTCGCCCCATCTCCCCTCCATATGTAATCCCGGGATAAAAATCGACGGTCCCGGAACCAAGATGCATGGGGTAGGGCAATCGGGTGTTCGGTCCCATGGGCGTCCGGTCCGTGGTTTCAATGTCTCCCGTAGGCACACTCAGCGACAGGTTCAAATGGAACCGATGTGCCCCGAGGCTCGGGGCTTCCACGGCCCACAGCCGCCATAGCGACCCGAACCGGATGTCGCCGAAGCCGTCGGAACGGGTCGTAAACTTCCCTCCCATACGCGTAACATGATTCATGCTGTTGTGCAGGTACGGCACCATGACCGTCAGCGTCACGATGTCGTTCCATCCATACATGAACCCGAACATGTGCATCCACATGCGCATGGATTCCGGCGCCACCAGATAGCCTGACGGCACGCTCCCCGGGGTGAAGACTTCTTCGTTGCTCAACCTGTCGGTCCCGTAGCGATTTCCTTCCATAAACATGTGCATCAAGCGATAGGAGAACATGACTTCTCCTGCTTCATGCGTGTGATCTCCCATCATCCCGATGGGAGCATGCGCGTTCGGTTTATCGTCGGTGTAAAAATTGCCCGTGGTCAGTTTTTCTCCTTCTTTTGCCAAGCCCTCAGCTAACGATTCCTCGACTCCGTCGAGCAAGCCGTCCAATAATGCCGCGTGAACCTCTTGCGTGCCGGCCCACGTCAGGCAGAATAAAGAAAGCACAAATATCAGTCCCGGCTTCACCGGGTTTCGTACTCCGTTCATGTGCAAACCTCTTCTCGCAAAACATGAATGATGCCGATTGTGACAATTCCCCGGATCGAGTCATCGAGTCCTCCGTTCGGAAAAATAGTAAACACTACCTCCCGCAAGGGGACATCCCCAGGCGGAAAAAGCGCTCTAACGTGAAAAAGGGAAGACTTGAGACTTAGAAGCGGGGAGGGCCGCGAGAGAAGTGAAGCGTGGGAACGGTGAGTGTGACCGGATGAACAATGGAAGCTTCTATGGCGTGTAAAACGGTCAGCGGAGCATCGAAAACGGGTTCGGCAACACTGACCACCTGACCTGCCGCACACATCAGGGAGCAGAGAATCGTCGAATGGGTGGCCGCGTTATGATGAACGTGGTGAAGGGAATGAGCGGCAGCTTGGCTGGCAACCACGCCACTCATGACCAGGAAACAGGCCAGAACCCCAAGAACGAGTGTTGTGCGGGATAAACGTGTCATCACATCAAGTGACCTTGAATTCAGCATAGGGTAAGATCTCCCGGGTGTCAAGCGAGGCGGAGGTCTTCAAGGTACGGTTGATCCGTTGTAGGCTCCGGAATCACGAGCGGGTTGTGAATAGACGGGTGGAGCCTGATGGTGATGATGTACGTCCGTGCCGGCGACGTCCGAGAAGTGAGACAAATTTGGGGGATGGTCCTGCGGATGCTGGAAGGGGTCCTGCGGGCTTACTGGGATGAGAGATGAAAGGGGAGAAGGCTCATGCCTTGCCCCCTTTCTCTCTGACGACGCGATTAACGATCGTGCCGTCCACCTCGTCCGCCGAACCCGCCGCCGCGTCCGCCGGGCCGCGCTTCTTGCGGCCGGGCCTGGTTCACGGTCAACGTCCGGCCGTCCAATTGGGTGCCGTTCAGCGCCGCAATGGCGGCTTTGCCTTCCTCTTCCGATGGCATTTCGACAAAACCGAAACCCCGCGACCGGCCGGTGTATTTATCGGTGATGATTTTCGCCGAATCCACGTTGCCATGTTGGACAAACAGATCGGTCAACTCCGTTTCGGTTGTCGGATATGGCAATCCGCCGACGTAAATTTTAAACGGCATAAAACAACTCCTTTGAAAGTATTGGGGATTTACACTCGAAAAACGGGAAAGGAGGGCCGAAGCACGACTGGAGAAAATGCGGCTTGGGTCAGCTTTCGATCAGATTTCCGATTGCAACCTCGATTAATAAATCGGGCATGCCTCATAAAGACATAACCGCTACACGACGACAACCGTACCATACTTCTTTCAGGAACACAACATCACCCACGAGAAAGACGTAAGCAGGGCGAACACGTTGTCCGTCCGATGGCGTGCCTGCTATCTTCGGGAAGGGTCTTGCGAACAGGGGAACGTGCTTGTTCGTGAAACGAGAAAAACTTTCAACGGAAGGAGCATGAACAATGAGCACCCGAGACAACGTTCAAGCCGTTATCGACGGCATTCTGGCTGGGAAGATTCTGGAAACGTTTGATGCCTGGTATGCCGACGACGTGGTCATGAGCGAGAACAAGCAGGACGAGCGCGTGGGCAAGGCCAACAATCGAGAGTACGAGGTGCAATTTCTCGAAAACGTACAGGAGTTCCATGGTGCCCAGGTCGGGAGAATCCTGGTTGAGGGCGACGACGCGGCCGTGGAATGGACGTTCGACCTGACCTTCAAGGGAGGCAACCGGGTCGTGATGCGTCAGGTCGCCCTGCAAACCTGGAAAAACGGGAAAATCGTCAGGGAAGATTTCTATCATGCATAGTTTCAGTTGCTGGGTAATTGGTTATACTGGTGAAACCGTAATCATTGTCAACGTGTAACTGTAATTCACCACTCGCGGATTGGAGCGCCGGATGCTGATGGTATTTATCGAGATGGTTGAGTACGGCTCGCTGGTTTTTGATTTTTGCGATGACGATTTGTTTGGCCAGAGATAGGGTGTCCCGTTGACAGAATGCCATTTGCGCCATGCGTACGGCCACCACGCCGTGCTGCGATTGTCCAAGGATGGCCGAGTGTGTGATGCCGCGAAAATCCAGGAAAAACAGCTTAATGCTACGGCTGCTAAAGGCTTCGATCAAATCACTCGAAACCCCGACGCCGCGCTTGGCGATAGAGACGGTGCAGAGGCGATTAAGTGGGTAGTATCTGGTCTCATCATCCTGTTTGACCGCCAATCGGTGACTGTTCAGTCCCAGAAAGGCGCCGTAGTCACAGATAACGAGATGTTTCACTACGTCGTTTTTGCTTTCAGGGGAAAGCGGTCGGGATTTTTGATGATTTCCTTGGTTAAGTCGACGTCAATCACCGGCCAATAATAGTGGTCCCGGGATAACTGTACGACGTGTAATATCGCTTGAACAGGCTGGGCTTTGAACCAAGGGAAATCATCATACGACATAAAAAGCTCCTCGCCCTGGGCGAATAGCCATACTCCGTGTGAAGAGATATGAGTAACCTCAAGGACCGAAGTGTCGTTCCCACGCGATTGTAAACTCATGGTAATGCTCCTCTACGAGGCTTTCGATCTTTCTTAGCTGTTTTCTGGAATAACGGTAGTTTCTTGCAAGTTCAATCTCCGGGTCCAGCCAGAATTTGGCTTCGCCTTCCGCTGAAAAGACATGGACATGTTTTCGCTGCTCTGACCTTCCCCCCACTTTAGGTCCACGGCGAAAGTGAGGAAATGCCCGAATGGTCCTGCCCCCGAAGTTGGTCCAGTTTCTATGCGATTTTTCTGGCCTCGTGAGCTTGGCGCGCGAAGGCCCTCGGCGTCAAATTGCCGAGCGCCGAGGGCGGCCGAGCGGTGTTGTAGTCCTGTCTCCAACGTTCGAGC
>JAJDVY010000049.1 GCA_022825885.1 Nitrospirales bacterium
CGTGGCCCCCAAGAAAAACCGAAGGTTGTCATTCTGAACGCAGTGAAGAATCTGTTTTTTGTAGGTAGTCGGTCGCTGATTGAGAGTTCCTTCGCTAGGCCCGTTCACTTCGTTCAGGGCAAGCTCAGACAGTCCTCGCCCCCATATGGAATGGACGGGACCGGGGCGCAGCCCCGCCCGCAGGCGCCAGGGACAACTGCAGAGGATAACGACGCTGGAAATAACGACACTGGATCCTCGATTACTAATAGCCTGTCCTTGACGTTCTTAATCGAGGATCGAGGATGACGGAGGAAAACGTAAGGGCAACAACCCCTTCTGTCATGCCCGGCTTGATCGGGCATTCAGTGTCCTGTCATGCCCGATCCTCGATTAAAAATGTCAAGGACAAGCCCCGATCGGGCATCCAGGGTCTTTGGTTTTGTCTCCATTGTTTGCCAAGGCACGGGACGACACCCTTCGGCTACGCTTCCTTCGGCTCCGCTCAGGGCAGGCTGCAGGTCGTCCCCTACAGGATCGTGAGGCCTGCGTGTAGGAGCGGCATTCGTGCTTGGGGGCAGGGACATGCCTCATGCCGCGCCGGGAGCCGACTGGGGAGAAGCGCCATAAGATGGCGCGGCTACATTTGGGGCATAAGAAAAGACCAGGACCTTACCCGAACAGGTCGGGGTCGTTTTTGCTGCGGCCGAAGTGTTGGAAGGCTTTGGCGGTGAGCTGGCGGCCGCGGGCGGTGCGGTCCAGGTAGCCGGCCTGGAGGAGGAAGGGTTCGTACACGTCTTCGAGTGTGCCTTTTTCTTCACGGACCGCGGTCGCCAGGGCTTCGGCGCCGACCGGGCCGCCGTTGAATTTTTCCAGGATGGTCAGGAGGATCTTGCGGTCCATTTCGTCGAATCCCGCCTCGTCCACGCCCAGCCAGTGCAAGGCGTCCTGCGCCACCTGTTGGGTAATGACGCCTTGGGCTTTGACCTCGGCGAAGTCCCGCACCCGCCGGATGAGCCGGTTGGCGATTCGGGGCGTCCCCCGCGCGCGCCGGCTGATTTCCGCGGCGCCGCCGGGTTCGATCTCCACGTTCAGTAATCCGGCCGACCGGTTGACGATGGCTTCCAGTTCCTCCGCCGTGTAGAAGTCCAGCCGGTACACCAGCCCGAAGCGTTCACGCAACGGGGAGGTGAGCGCGCCGGCTTTGGTGGTGGCCCCGACCAGGGTGAACGGGGGCAGGTCCAGTTTCATGGTGCGGGTGGCCGGGCCTTGGCCGATGACGAGATCGATCTGGAAATCCTCCATCGCGGGGTAGAGGGCTTCCTCCACGGCTGCGGGCAGGCGGTGGATTTCGTCGATGAACAACACGTCGTGGGTTTGCAGGTTCGCCAGGATCGCAGCCAGGTCGCCTGCGTGGTTCAGGACGAGCCCGGAGGTCGAGCGGATGCCGCCGCCCATCTCCTTGGCGATGACGTGCGCGATGGTGGTCTTGCCCAAGCCGGGCGGGCCGTAGAAGATGGCGTGGTCCAGGGGTTCGCCGCGGCCTTGGGCCGCCTCGATGCAGACCCGCAACGATTCTTTCATGCGCGCCTGGCCCGTGTAGTCGTCCAGGGTTTGCGGACGCAGGGTGCCTTCGCTCTGCTGCTCTTCTTCCAGGAGGTGGTCGGTGACGACGCGATCTTCCATGAACGGATCTTCTGGACTTGGGACGGCGCCCTTCGACTTCGGTCTCAAGAGACCTACGCTCAGGGTGAACGGATGATCACCCCCCGTTTATCCTGCCCCTTCGACTTCGGTCTCAAGAGACCTATGCTCAGGGTGAACGGATGATGACTCCCCGTTTGTCCTGAGCCCTTCGACTGCGCTCAGGACAGGCGTAGCGGAGCGAAGTCGAAGGGAGCGTAGCGGAGCGAAGTCGAAGGGAAGGTTACGGGAGCGTGAATTCGACGTTGATGTCCCGTCCCAGGTAGTTCACGAGAAAGCCTTTGCTCTGGTAGTTCAACATGGCCCCCATGACGTTTTCGTCCCCGAAGTCTTCGGGACCCAGCAGTTCCCGGATTTCCTTCGCGCTCTGGGCCGTGAGTACGCGCCGGAAAATGCCCCGGGTTTTATGCACGAACCGGTTGTTGATGAAGATCAGCGTGACGCGGCCGTCCAGGATCTGGACGCCGGCCATGGCGCCGGTGGGGTTCGATTGATCCCACAGCAGCACGAAGACGCCTTCCTGTTCGGCGCGGACCCCGGAAATTTTTTCGTTGACCAGCATTTCCACGGCTTCGATTTCCGGGTCCCCCAAGCGGACGCCGTACAAGGACACGGTGGCGCTATCGACGTCCTCGGGTTTTTGCACGTTGTTTCTCGTGAGTTCGTATTTCTTGGCCAGGACGTCGGTGGCCGTCATGGCGCCTCCGAGGCCCACCAACACGGCCAATACCATCAGTGACAATCTGCGCATGAAATTCTCCTCCCCCAGTCTGATAAACGACGCTCTCCTGTATAAAGAACGGGAATGATTCTGTCATTCCCGCGGACGCGGGAATCCAGTGTTTTTTGCATTGGCAGTCGATGCTACATTACTCTGATTGTAACGGACGGCCTGCGTATAATCAAATATCCTTGTCGCCCGGCAGACGCCGGGAGGCGGCATTTGCCTCTTCTGTCATGCCCGACTCGATCGGGCATCCAGGGTCTTTGGTTTTTCCTCCGTTGTTTGGAAAGACACGGGACGACACCCTTCGGCTACGCTCAGGGCAGGCTGCAGGTCGTCCCCTACAGGATCGTGGTGTGGTGTCTGTGCGTAGGGGTGGGCCTGTGTGCCCACCCTGTTTTCTTATTCCTCGCAAAGGCGAAAGACCCTGGATCCCCGATTACAAATAGCCTGTCCTTGACATTTTTAATCGAGGATTGGGGATGACAGGAGAAGTGGTCATGCCCGGCTCGATCGGGCATCCAGCGTCCTGTCATGCCCGACCCCGATCGGGTATCCAGTGTCTTTGTTTTCATATGTAGCCGCGGCATCCCTGCTCGGGGGCAGGGATATGCCTCATGGCGCAAAATCGAGACTTGATTTTCGGCGTTGCCAAGGTTAGTCTGCTGTCAATACCCCTTGCGGTTTCGATCGCAGGGTGCGGGGCCTCTTCGGAGGCCCTTGTTTTTTGGGCGGGTCTCCGGCGTCTTTCCCCTTACCTTCGTAGCTGCGTCAGCTCATGATGCTGTTTTGAGTTGGCCGCATTGTCGGCCGCATAAGATGCGGTTGCGAAACCGAAGGTTGTCATTCCGAGCGTAGCGAGGAATCTGCTTTTCGCCGCGTGGGGTTATTGAGAGAGGGATTCTTCATGAGAGAGAGATTCTTCACTTCGTTCAGAATGACAATTGTGTTCAGAATGACGATTGTGTTCGTGACAATTGTGTTCAGAATGACGATTGTGTTCATGACAATTGTGTTCAGAATGACAATTGTGGCGTGGTGGGCATCGCGAATACGGTGGCTACAACTGCGGAGAGGCCGCATACTGACCTATGAGCCAGACGATTCATATCAAGGGGGCGCGGGAGCATAACCTGAAGAACCTCGACGTGGTGCTGCCGCGCGATCAGTTGGTGGTGGTGACCGGGTTGAGCGGGTCCGGCAAGTCGTCGTTGAATTTCGACACGATTTATGCCGAGGGGCAGCGGCGGTACGTGGAGTCGTTGTCGGCCTACGCGCGCCAGTTCTTGGAACAGATGGGCAAGCCCGACGTGGATTCCATCGAGGGTCTCTCGCCCGCCATCTCCATCGAACAGAAGACCACCAGCCACAATCCCCGGTCCACGGTCGGGACGGTCACGGAGATTTACGATTACCTGCGCCTGCTGTTCGCCCGCGTGGGCCAGCCGTTTTGCGTGAGTTGCGGGCAGCCGATTACGGCGCAGACCGTGCAGCAGATGGTGGATGCCATCGGCGCGTTGCCCGCGGGCTCGCGGTTCCAGGTCCTGGCGCCGATCGTGCGCGGCCGCAAGGGGGAGTATCGCAAGGAGTTGGCTGACGCCCGCCGCGCGGGATACGTGCGCGCCCGCATCGACGGCGAGATCGTCGGGCTGGATGAGGCCATCTCGCTGGATAAGCAACGCAAGCATACGATCGAGATCGTGGTGGACCGGCTGGTGATGAAGGACGAGGAGTCGCTGCAGCGGCGGCTGGCGGATTCGGTGGAGACGGCGTTAAAACTGACTCACGGCCTGGTTGGGGTGTTGACGGGGGAGAACACGGTCACGCTCTACAGTGAGCAGTTGGCATGCATCACGTGCGGGGTGAGTTACCCGGAACTGGCGCCCCGGGTGTTTTCGTTCAACAGCCCGCACGGTGCGTGTCCCGCGTGTGACGGTATCGGATACGAGGTATCTGCGTGCCCGGAGGGGCAGGAGTATTCCGAACAGTACCTGTGCCCGGTGTGCCGGGGCACGCGGCTCAAGGCGGAAAGCCTGGCGGTGCGGGTCGGCGGGAAATCCATTGCCGAGGTTACGCAACTGTCGATCCGCGAGGCCGGGTCGTTCTTCGAGTGTCTGGACCTGAACGAACGCGAGCGGGTGATCGGCCAACGCATCCTGAAGGAGATCCGGGAACGGTTGGAGTTTCTGTTGAACGTAGGCTTGGATTATCTGACGTTGGACCGGGCGGCTGCGACGCTGTCGGGCGGGGAGGGGCAACGCATCCGGCTGGCGACTCAAATCGGGTCGGGCCTGGTGGGGGTGTTGTACATCCTGGACGAGCCGAGTATCGGCCTGCACCAACGCGACAATCACCGGTTGCTGCAAACCCTGCTGCGGCTGCGCGACTTGGGGAATACCGTGCTGGTGGTGGAGCATGATGCCGCGACGATGCGCGTGGCGGATCATATTGTGGACATGGGGCCCGGCGCGGGCGTGTACGGCGGGTCGATTGTGGCGCAGGGGTCGCCCGCGGACATCATGCGGCACCCGGACTCGCTGACCGGACAATATTTGCGCGGAGAGAAACGGGTGGCGTTGCCGGTGCGCACCCGGCGGCCCAAAGGCTTTCTGACGGTCGTGGGTGCCGGCAAGCATAATCTGAAAGCGGTGAACGCGAAGTTCCCGCTGGGGCTGTTGACGTGCGTCACCGGCGTCTCGGGGTCCGGCAAGAGTACCCTGGTGCAGGAAGTCCTGTTCCCGTCGCTGTTGTCATTTTTGTCTCACCGGCCTGCCCTGCCTGTCTTGAGCGGAGCCGAAGGAAGCGTCGCCGGAAGGAAACCGCGCATGGAGGGCTGCCGGGCACTCAAGGGTGCCGATGCCCTGGATAAGGTGATCGACATCGATCAGTCGCCCATCGGCCGGACGCCGCGCTCCAATCCCGCCACGTATACGGGCGTCTTCACGTTTATCCGCGAGCTGTTCGCCGGGTTGCCGGAGTCGCGCGTGCGCGGGTACCGGCCCGGGCGCTACAGTTTCAACGTGAAGGGCGGCCGGTGCGAGACGTGTCAGGGCGGGGGACTGATCAAGATCGAAATGCATTTTTTGCCGGACGTATACGTGACCTGCGAGGCCTGCAAGGGACGGCGGTACAATCGGGAAACCCTGGACGTGCGGCACAAAGGCAGGAATATTGCGGACGTGTTGGAGATGACCGTGGCCGAGGCCCTGGAGTTTTTCGCACACATCCCGGCGATCGCGAGAAAATTGCAGACGCTGGCGGACGTGGGGCTGCCTTACGTGAAGCTGGGGCAGTCCGCCACGACGTTGTCCGGGGGCGAGGCGCAACGCGTGAAGTTGAGTCGCGAGTTATCCAAGCGGGCCACGGGCCGGACCCTCTACCTGTTGGACGAGCCGACCACCGGACTGCACTTCGCGGACGTGCAACGCCTGCTCGACGTGCTGAACCGGCTGGTGGAACACGGCAACACCGTGCTTGTGATCGAACACAACCTGGACGTCATCCGCAACGCGGACTGGATCGTGGACCTGGGCCCGGACGGCGGCCACGCCGGCGGACAAATCGTGGATGAAGGCCCGCCTGCCGCACTGATCCAATCCGGCACCTCCTGGACCGCCCAAGTCCTCCGCGAAGACGGGTAGGGGGGTATGCGGGGTTTCGCCCCCGCACGACGAGGTTCCTTCGCGAGGCCCGTTCACTACGCTTCCTTCGGCTTCGCTTCCTTCGGCTCCGCTCAGGACAGGCAGGACAGGCAGGACAGGCTCAGGACAAGCCTTTTGTTTCGGCAAAAGGACCCAAAACCATTCGCGCCCGGACAACTGCAAAAAGCAACGACACTGGATCCTCGCGTACGCAAGGATGACAGAGGGAAGAAAATAACATGGACGGGACCGCAGCCCCGCCCGCAGGCGCCGGGAACGGGTGTTCCTTCTGTCATGCCCGGCTTGATCGGGCATCCAGTGTCTTTGCTTTTTCCTCCATTCGTGAAAAGCAACGACGCTGGATCCTCGCGTACGCAAGGATGACAGAAAGGGCAAGGAAAGGGATGTCCGGTTAGTCGAAGGGGTACGCTCATCCGACCTGCGCGAACTACGCAAATCGGCTCAATTCAGATTAATGAGAGTCAGCAGGACCAGCGTGCCGAGCATGTATGGGATCATGCACGTGTACACAACCATCTTGAGCGGAAGGATGCCCGTGACGGCTGCGTGCCGGGCTTGATGTTCCTTGTAAATGAATTCGTAGACCAGGATGATGACGGCGCAGGTGAGGGTCACGACACGACTCGACCGGGGCCACGTATAGATCCCGCTGAGCAGGAAGTCCATCGTGAAAAAGCCGCTCCATGCCGAGAGGAGCACGGCCAGCACCAGGTTGACGAGGGCGGACAGGGGCAGCTTTCCGAATCCTGTTTCGCGAAAGTCCGGAATGGCGTTCACCGGTCTGAAGGTCTACGATTGTTGTGCGGGTTTTGCGAGCGTGTGTTCGCAGTTGAGGCACACGCGGGGTCGTCGTTTGAGGTAGGCGAACCTGCCGTCGACGAGGCAGGCATAATGGACGAATCGGTGGCACACCGAACAGCGCTCCCACCCACCCTTGAGCATGGTGGTGTTGCGATACAGCACTTGATTGCACACCCCGCAACGTTCAGGCTCGATGCCCAACAAAAGCGGTTCCCATTCGCCTGCGCCCTTTCGAATGCTCATCGCCACGCAGTATAGCCGGAGCACCGAAGGAATTACAAATGCCGGATACATTGACAAGCACTCAGAATTCCCTTCGTTTGACACCCTTCGGGGCCTTTGTTAGGTTCTGGATCGAGCCGCATCACTCCCTTCTGTCATTCTGAGCCGGAGGCGAAGAATCTCTCGCGCAACCGCCGAGTGCCTCAACGGCGAGATCCTTCGCCGGCCCTTCGCTGTGCTCAGCGCAAGCCCGGGATGACGGAACAGAAAGAGTGCCGCATGTCCGTGGATATCAAGACCTATCTCGAGGAAAAACGGAACATCGTCGACCGGTATCTGGACGCGCATCTTCCTGATCCCAACACGCCGCCGGCGGTTTTGCATGAGGCGATCCGGTACAGCCTGTTGGCCGGGGGGAAACGGGTCCGGCCGATCCTGACGATTGCCGCGGCGGAGGCGATCGGGCCGTGCCCGGCGTCGCTGCTGCCCGTGGCCTGCGCGTCCGAATTTATCCATACCTATTCATTGATCCATGATGATCTGCCGGCGATGGATAACGATGATTTCCGCCGGGGTCGTCCGACGAATCATAAGGTCTATGGGGATGCCATCGCGATTCTGGCCGGCGACGGGTTGCACACCATGGCGTTTGAATGGTGCAGCCGGGCCGATCTCGTGACGGATCTGAATCCCCAGTGTCAGGTTCAGATTATCGCGGAACTGGCCCTGGGCGCCGGGCATGGGGGCATGGTGGGCGGACAGGTGCTGGATATCCAGGCGGAAAACCGGCGGGTGGACCTGGCCGGGCTGCAACAGATTCACGTCCATAAAACGGGCAAACTGATTCGTGCCGCGGTCCGGATCGGGGCGCTGCTCGCCGGGGCCGGCATGACGCAGTTCGAGCGTCTCACCGGTTATGCCGAGGACATCGGGCTGGCGTTTCAGATTGCGGATGACGCGTTGAACGTGACGGGGACGCGGGAGGAGCTGGGCAAGGATCCGGGCACGGATGATGAACGGGGCAAGCAGACGTATCCGGCGATCTATGGGCTGGAAGGCGCGCAACAGCTTGCGCAGGACTATGCCGCGCAGGCCATTGGCCGGCTCGATGGGTTTGACGAAAAGGCCGATCCGTTGCGGGGCCTTGCCCGGTATATCGTCGACCGGAAGCATTGATGATTCAAAGTCGCCAAAAGATGCACAAACAGATCTAAAAATCATCCAAAAGCACATTTTTGGAGCCGAAAATACGCTAAATTTAATCTAAATAGGGGAATCATACGCTTAACTTGACGCCTATCTTGTGGTTTGCTACGGTGCCGATCCATGGGGACGCCGAACTGGAGCAGTGGCACCATTTGGACCGACGATAATCTCCCGATCCTAGCCTCCATTGTCAGCGATTTCAAGCATTGAAAGTTTTGCTCAATATCATCAGTGATGGTTTTTTCTTCCGTTTCCTGACCTTCTGTTTTGTTTTGGGCTTCATTGTTTTCCCAGTGCTGGGATGGAAGTCAGAATACTATAAGAACTGCAAGGAGGGCCAAGAAGCAGCAAGGCAGTACCTCCTCAACGAATACAAATAGACGAATACCAAATAGACGGAGGCATGAGAATGTTGTTATATAAAAACTTGTGCCTTGCCAGCAGGAGGGTTGATGGAGCGTTCAGCCCTTCCATGAAATACCTGCTCGGTAAGGACAAGGAGGAGCGGAGGCGGTTACTGGAATGGCTAAGTCAATGGAAAGAGAGCGATCTGCTTAATGACTGCGAAGAGATTATGGATGTTTTGTCTTGTGACACACGGAAGCCGACGTGGGAACGTGTCATTGATTTTTTTCGGTACGCCTTTATTTTAATTTGGCTTTTCCTTGTTATGATTGTGGCAACTAGCCTAGAGCGAGGCAGAGACTTTTGGGGATTCAACTTCATAATCGGCGCGTTGTTTTTTTCTGGCCTTGGCCTTGGCTGGTACATTGCTGATTGGCTCTATAGATGAAATTAGGCCAATTATCTGCGGGTGAACGAAAAGGCGTGTACGGCCAAGGGGCCAGAGCAATAATGTGGAAGCATTACTTGGTCGACACCGAATTGGAGAGGAATCTAGGAACCACTTGGAACAGAAGATAAAACAGCCCTCCGCCACCAAGAGCCGTGCCAATGGTTTCAATGATGTCGAGGGCTAAAACGGTTTGATCGGCATTGCCAAAGAACGCAAGCCCCAATACCGCCGCTCCCAATAGCAGGAAAGCACCCTCCAAAATTGATCACTTTAGTGACAATGCAGTGCGTCCGTTCTGACGCCTTGCTTCTGTTCTCTTCGACGGTCATATAATAGTTAAACTGTCGTTGATCGGATGCATCCGTCGCCTGTATTGCTTTATCGGCGACCTCCGTTCGTCGGTTGGCACTGTCAATGCGTTGGCCTTCAAGCTCTAACTGTTTTTTGACAAGAGGGAAAAGTTCCTGTTGTTCAGGGCGAGGTGGAAGTGCTTCCATGTTTTGAGATTCAAGGTCGTCGTCCATAGCTGACTCGCGTTTCACGAGGCCACAATGTTGGCCCAAAGACAGGCTCTAAGGGAGAGGCCTTGGCTGCAGCTTCATCCATAACCGACTCCACGTACATGTCAGAGTCCACGGATCGGACGACATACCCGTGATACGGAGACATGGTAATGCGATGGATCAGCTGCTCACTTTCCGCCAACGATTTTCGTCGTTGAACTTCTGCATGGGCCTCACTGTATGTTTGACAGTAAAAAGGAGGCTCGATTTTCATGCTTGTTCTTCTCCAACCCGCCGATGTAGGTTTCATCAATTTCGACAATCCCGGATAACAAGATAGAGTCTGTCTCACACGCGAGCCGAAGGCGGTGCATCATATACCAGGCTGTTGCCTGTCGAACGGACAGTTCTTTACTCAGTTGATAGGAAGAAATCCCTTTGCAAGCCGTCAACATTAGGTAGGCGGCAAATAACCACTTCCGGGCATCAACCTTATTCCGTTCCAGTGGTGTATTCGTAAAGACCGTGAAATAGGCTCGGCAGGACCCGCACCAGTAGGTGCCGATTTTCTTCTGTGGCGTGATTTTCTCGGCTTTGGTACACTTCGTACAGACAGGGGAATGGTTCCAACGGATGCCTTCAAAATACCGAATGGCACTCTCAATCGTGGGAAACATGGTGCTTAACTGAAACAGGCTTAATGTCGTAGCGACCCGCTTTTTCATGGTTTCGACTCCCTTCAGGTGTATAGTAGAAGAGGAGTTTATAAGGATGTTGAAGGCTTGTCAAGTTAAGCGTATGATTCCCCTAAATAGAGCTGAAGTGCAGCAAAATGTCACCAAAATGTACAGAAATGATGCAAAACTGTGGAATTATGTATTTAACTTGACAAACATTTTGTGTTTGGGGAGATGCTGGAGAGAACGATTAAGTATGCGTACTTGACAGGTAAGACGTAGGTGCTTGTCCTGAACTTGTCTTTTCTTTTTCTGTTAAAATATACTCAAGCTATGGATTCCATAAAAGACAAAATGACGATTCACCATGAATCGACACCTTTCTTCACTTTCGACAATGGATTGAATGCTCAAATGGGGTCTACAGGGATTTTTATTCGCCCCAATGAACATCCATTGAATCCTCCTCTCCGCTTTATTAGAAACTTTGTTGTTCCCGAAGATTTTGAGCAGAAAACCTTTCTTGATTATTTGGATGACGTTTACACTTCGCCAGATCAAATAGAGCTTCTTCCAATAAAAAGAAATCCTTTGCTATCCTATCTATGGACCCTACACCGCGTAAATCGTGTGATCAAACAGGTCTTTAGCAGCCTTCCTCGCATTGATGAATTAAAAAATGACGAACCACGAAGAACCTCCTGAATCCCAGCTAAAACCTGACCCTATTCAGAAACTCCCCCCATTACCACCAGGCGACCAGGGCCCTATCATAGAGTTTCGCGTAGGCCCATTCCCTCCACCTGATGAACTACGACAGTACGAAGAACTCTTGCCAGGGTTCACAGACAGATCTATGACGTTTATTGAAAGTGAGCAAAGGGCGCAAATCGACGCACAGAATCAAGTATCCAGCAATCAAAGACTCCAAATAATATTGTCTGGGGTTATTTCCGCTTTGACAATTATTGCAGGGGTGATTCTTGCTTTGTTGGGCTATCCATCCCAAGGGATAATATTTGGTCTAGGTGGCACACTGCTCGGAACCATTCGATTTATTATTGGACGTTTTTTCAATGGACATGGATAAAATCCATTTCGTAGCTATAAGTTACGCAGGAGAAACCAATGAGGTACATGATTTGCTACGATTTGTATAAACCTGCTCAAAACTACGAAGCCCTCTATAAAACATTACAAGAAAATTTTGGAGCCGCACGGGTTCTTTACTCTCAATGGGTCTTTCGTCGAATTAATACAAATGCTGCTGGCCTACGAGACTATTTCAAGAAATTTTTAGACAGCGACGACCGGCTCCTGATAGTTTCTCTCGATAGCTCCGACTGGGCCGGATGGAACCTCATGGCCAAGATTAGTGAATTGTAAATTGCTCAGTAAGAGTGTGAGCGCTTTGCCTTCCGCTTTCGACTCCGGTTTCAGATGAAACCCGCCTTTCCACCAGTAGACTTTCATGTGTTCTTCCTTGCGTCTGTCAAGTTATCTCCATAAGTCCTCAAAATTGCAGCAAAATGGTACCAACCGTTTCTCAATGGTCACTCGACGGCTTCTGAATAGCTCCCATCCTTCGGTAACAGCGGGCCATTACACGCTATTACTCTCCTTGCCGGTCCCTTTTTCATCATGAAAGCCTTGGTCACAGGGGTTACGGGGTTCATCGGTTCTGCCGTGGCGCGCGCGTTGGTCCGGGCGGAGACGGAGGTTCGGGGTCTGGTCCGGCCGGGCGCGGACCGGCGGGCCCTGGACGGGTTGACGGTTGAAACCGTGACCGGTGATTTGACTGACGCGGCGTCGCTCCGGTCGGCCCTGCGCGGCTGCCGGCAGGTGTATCACGTGGCGGCGCATTATGCCTTGTGGGCGCGCGACCCGTCGGTGTTCTACAACGTGAACGTCCGCGGCACGCGGATGTTACTGGACGCGGCACGCGAGTCGGGCGTCGAACGGGTCGTCTATACGAGTACGATCGGCGCGATCGGGTTGCCCGAACGCGGCGGGCCGGGGACCGAAGCGACCCCGGTGTCCCTGGCGCAGATGACCGGGGATTATAAACGGTCCAAGTATCTGGCCGAGCAGGAGGTCCTGAACGCGGCGGCCGCGGGCTTGCCCGTGGTGATTGTGAATCCTTCGGCGCCGGTGGGTGTGTGCGACGTGAAGCCGACCCCGACCGGTCAGATCGTGGTCGATTTCATGAAGGGGCGCATGGTGGCATACGTGGAAACCGGGATGAATCTCATCGACGTGGATGACGTGGCTGTGGGTCACCTCCGGGCCATGGAGCGCGGGCGCGTTGGTGAGCGGTATATCCTGGGGTGCCGGAACCTGACGCTGAAAGAAGTCTTTGAGATCCTGGGCCGGTTGACGGGCGTGAAGGCGCCCAAGGTGAAGCTCCCCCGGGGATTGGTGTTGCCCCTGGCCCACGTCAATAAGTGGCTGGCGGATTACGTGACGCATCGCACCCCGCGCATTCCGCTCGACGGCGTCCGCATGGCGAAGTCCGTGATGCACTATGATAGTGCCAAAGCGGTCCGGGAACTGGACTTGCCCCAGACGCCGCCCGAGGTGGCCCTGGAAAAGGCGGTACGCTGGTTTCGGGAACATCGCTATGCGTAACTGAGTGACCCTGCCCGTGGACGTGCTCCTCCTGCTATGGAAAACCCTCCTGCTCCGTCCCTATGTCTTTTTCTTTTTAGCCGTGGCCCTGGTCGCTGCATCGCGGTTCCTGGGCCGGCAGCGCACCGGCGCGCTGTTCGGCGTCACGTGGCTCACCGCGTTCGTCTGTGAATGGTCCTCGACCCGCATCGGCTTTCCGTTCGGCGATTACTATTACACGGGCTCGACCGTGGGCGAGGAGTTGTACGTGGCCAACGTCCCGTTCATGGATTCGTTGTCGTTCACGTTCCTGTTGTATGCGAGCTATTGCCTGGCCCTCTGGTTCGTCCTTCCGGCTCAACCCGCTGCGGAGGAATCCGGTTGTCGGTTCCTGACGCGCATAGGGCACAACGATCGTTGTGCCCTACTGTCCTGGCCGGTCATCGGCCTGACGTGCCTGTTCTTCATGTTGATCGACGTCGTGATCGATCCGGTGGCGCTTCGAGGCGACCGCTGGTATTTGGGACTCATTTACGGCTATCCCGATCCCGGCGTGTATTTTGGCGTGCCGCTGGCCAACTTCGCCGGGTGGTTCGTGGTGGGATTAATCGCGATGATGGGCTACCGGTTGCTGGACCGGAGCGGGGTATTGCCCGTGTTTCCTGACGCAGTCCCGGTCAAGGACGTGCTGCCGGGCTGCGGGTTGTATTACCTGGTTCTGCTGTTCAATCTGGTCATGACGTTCTGGATCGGCGAATGGCTGCTGGGCCTGGCGGGGTGCCTGCTTTATACGCCGGTAACCGTTCTGATGGTTTTGAAACTGCGACATTTGCCCGCATCCTGTTCTTTCCGTCATTCCTGTAAATGTTCACTAATTTGTTGACAGAATCCCAGGCTTGATCTGCAACGAAGCCGCTGTTTGGCTTTTCGCCCTTGTCTGTCATCCTTGCGTACGCGAGGATCCAGCGTCGTTATTCTTCGCAAATGGAGGAAAACGCAAAGACGCTGGATCCCCGATCGGGGTCGGGGATGACAAGAACATGTCCCGGCGCCTGCGGGCGGGGCTGCGCTCCGGTCCCGTCCATTCCATATGAGGGCGAGGACTGTCTGAGCTTGCCCTGAACGAAGTGAACGGGCCTAGCGAAGGAACTCTCAATCAGCGACCGACTACCTACAAAAAACAGATTCTTCACTGCGTTCAGAATGACAACCTTCGGTTTTTCTTGGGGGCCACG
>JAJDVY010000010.1 GCA_022825885.1 Nitrospirales bacterium
TCTCGGCCTGGCGCAACACAAACCCGATCTGCTCCTCCGAGTACCGCTTCTTTTTCATGGCACATTGCCCCTCCTTTCTTCAGGTCAATTTTGCCAGAAAATCACCTCTCTGTCGGATCAATTTTCGGGTTGCAGACCAAATTTACCGAGCGGTTGATGGATCTCTGGGCATAGGCAAACCAGGTCACCCTGGACTTCTCAGGGCGGGCCAGCCGACCGATAATGCCTACATTGAGTCGTTCAACGGGAGCTTCCGGGAAGAGTGCTTGAATATGCACTGGTTCGAGGATTTGACGGACGCCCGGGCGAAGCTGCAGGTTTGGAAACAGGAGTATAATGAGGAGCGGCCTCACCGGTCTTTCAAGAACCTGGCGCCCTTGCAGTACAAGGCGCAGTGGCACCAACAGCGGTCAGAAAATCGCTGACCATGTGGACTAAGAATCGGGCCCCCTCAATGATGAGCGCACTCAAGCTCTCGGGAGCACTCTTGCATGCCTATATGTGGCAGGGGATTGATCGCGCTCCAAAGGCGGTTATCGTCTAGAACGGAGTTCTTGTGCGGACAAGCTGCTGAGGCGGGGGATGACGTGGAAGGGAGGGGGCATGACTTTCGTGCCAAGGGGACAGGTGAGGGGATAACAGAGATGGCCGAGATTTGGCCAAGGTCAATTACAATCCATTTTCATCTACTACGCTGATTGCCAAGTGTCGAATCCATATGGAATATCGACTTTCTGCTAGCAAATGATGTACGATCTCAATAGACATTGAAGGCAGATCTTCGCAAGTGCGGAGGAGAAAAAAGCCACGCTAAACAGCCTTGCTATATAACTTGTCTGCTCGTCAAGCGTTGATCATCACATGGAACCGAACAATCTAGTCAAACAAGAGACAGACTCCTTTTTCACCTTTTTACGCGAAGCATACTTTTGCCCACCAGAGAAACCGCTCCCTAGGCTCAGGCGATTTCTATATGCTTTATCTGGTTCCTTTTTGTCTGGCGTTACGATTCTAGTGGCTTTCAATCTCGCTGGGGGTTTCGCCGAGAATGCAGCTAGGGAGGCAAAAGCACTGCACGAGGCAAACGTACTGCTCGAGGGAAAATTAGATGAGGCGAAAGAAGTATTGCGGAAGGAAAAATCACTGCTGGAGACGAAAACACTTCAGGATGTAATTTCATTGCTGAAGGCAAAAGCACGGGAGGAAGAAAAAAAACTGGAGCCAACAAAATCAGAGAAGGATGCAGTAAAACTGAGGGAGGCAATAGTACTGCGCGAAGCAATACGACTGCTGGAGACGAAAGTACAGGAAGAGCCAATTGTATGGGACATCCCTGTTGTCGAGTTTTTTATATATGTTTTCGTGCTGATTCTTACCCTTTATTTTACGTGGCTGGTCAGTTGGAGTCCGGGGAGACAAGGGCCGTTATTTCTGTTTGTGAAAGGGCTAGTCTTTACAGGTTTTGTCCTTTTCATAGTGCAAACGATTCTTGAGAGAATGAGGGCTGCGTTATGAGTCGATTCGTTGGTACCTTAGTTCTTATACTGGTTGCTGGAATAGCATCTACCGACACAGTGGCAGAAGAAGCATCTCAAGCGTCGTCTCACCTTTCCGTGACGTCTCCTAAGAGATTCGAAGAAATAGACATCTGGACAGGAGCCAGGTTTGCTGCTCAGGCACTCGTTGCTCCAAAGACTTTGCGGTCCGTTGTCCCACTCTATACATATGAGATAAACGCCCTTAATCGCACAAGTCCCGATCGCCTAAGGGAGAGGCAAAGAGGATTTACTGCCATAGTTTGCCAACCCAATTCTAGGGAGGTATATACTGGGTATCCAATTGTCGCAGCAAAATCCGAGCGTCCAAACGAACAAAAATCTCAACTGTCCTATAGGGATATTCAGAGATTAATCACGACAGATGCAACCCAACAATCAAGCGCGATAGTTGCCGCCCAACACTCAGGACAAGCAGGTGGTGCTACCAATTTTGGCGATTGGCAACGTGAACATTGCGACCAGAATCAGAACACATTGCTCCTTGGTACGAGTTACCCTATTTCTGGAGTTCCTGAAGGTACCCGGCTTTGGACAAAAAAAGGCTATTGGGACAGCAATGATACCGTCGTAAGCTTCCCCGTCAAGGAGACAGTTCAAAAGTAAAGGATTCGGCGTTTTGGTTCATGCCCGGTGAGCGGTAAGCAAGGAGTGTCTAGACTGGAAAGGAAAAGATTCAATCATCCGTGCAACGGAATCATGTCGGCACTTGGGGTACCTGTGACGTAGTCGGACCACTTTTGCATCACGGATCGCCGCCGTTCGAACAGATCGGAGCGTTGATAGGCTCCCTCAACACCTTTGACGACATGGGCGAGACAGGATTCGGCCACTTCCCGTGATACGTTCACGTCCGCACACCACGACCGGAAACATGCCCTGGCAATGGCATGGGGTACGCCATTGATCCCGTTCTCTCGGACCAGCTTGGAAATCGTCGCATCGGACAAAGCCTTGCCCCGTGCACTCGGAAACACCAAGGCCGACTCACTCTTGGCCTGGGACTCTCGCAAGATTTCACAGGCCCGTAATGACAACGGTACCCGATGCTCTTTGCCCGTTTTCGTTCGGGCGGCCGGAATGATCCACGTCCGTTTTCTGAGGTCGACTTCAGTCCATCTCATTAAACGGGCCTCACCGCTTCGGGTGGCAGTTAAGATCAAAAATTCAAAACACCGAATGGTCGACGGATGCGCCTGGCTCGCTCGGACCGTTTCAATGGCCGTCTGGACTTCTTCATGGGGAATGGCCTTGAAGTGGCCTTTGAGGTTGTCGGCTTTGGGGAGTGCTACCGTGATCGCCTGCACGGGATTGTCAGCACGATACCCTTGCGTCACGGCCCACGCCAACACCGCCCCCAGACGTCGCTTGACCTTTTTGGCTGTTTCGTGTCGGGCAGTCCAAATACTTCCAACAATGTCGAGGACATCCGCTGCCGTAATATCAGGCACCCGCTTGCGGCCAATTTTCGGCATGGCATATTGCCTGAGGCAGGCCCGCCATGAGTTGGCCGTCCGCCCACCATCTTTCCAAGTCGGTTGATGAAGTCGAATTACTTTTTCTAGAGCTTCCTCAAACGTCGGGGCCGCTTCACGGTGTTTGGCTGCCAAGAGGTCTTCACCCCGCCTCGCCTGTTTTCGATTCTCAAATGCAGCCTCCCTTGCTTCTTGTAGGGACACGAGTGGCCAGCCTCCCAGACCGAGGTCATGCCGACGGCCTCTGATAACGAGCCGCTGGACCCACTGCTTCGATCCGCCTGGGGCAATTCGCAAGTACAGGGTCCCGCCGTCGCCATAGGAACCCGGCTTCGTCAACGATTTGATTTTGACATAGGTGAGTGGACCCTTCATGCCCCATCTTCTTTCGCGATCCGGCCGATCAAAGACTCATCAAGCCAACCCGATTGATGGGCCAATTTGATTTTTTTGCCCCTTCCTCGATTTTTTTGACGAGTTTAGCTTTTGAGATGACGTTTTGAATGGTCATGGTCGGGTTTTTTGTTGGGTCGCGGAGTCGTCATTCCCTCTCGGTGGTACGGTGTCCCGTGTGAGGTGTGTGTTTGACAGTTGAAAAGAATACAAGTCTATCCCACAGTTTATACCACGCAACTGATGAAATTATAGAGGATTGCCTCGGCTCAGTCAAGACTGTCAAGAAATAGAAATAACCAGTAGTGACAATATGTTTACGGATTTTAGAGGAACAAGATGGACTACGTAGGAAAAGGGAGGATGGTGCCGAAGGCGGGATTTGAACCCGCACACCCCAAGGGGCGCTAGACCCTGAATCTAGTGCGTCTGCCAGTTTCGCCACTTCGGCATATAGATTGTTCTGAACCCTTCGCTATGCTCAGGGCAGGCGGAGTGAAAGAACCGTCAACAATTATCAGCTTTTGCCCGGCTGGGCGTCAAGCCGTCAGCAAGCGTCGCTGGAGCAACGCCTGCATGTCACGGCGCCCATCGGCGATCACGAGCACGTAGACGTTGTTTCCCAGCACCCGGTAGATGATGCGGTAGGGCTTGAAGAAGATTTCACGGTACTCCCGAATTCCAATATCCAGCAACTCCTTCGGATGGCGTCCGCGGTGGGGATGCTTGGAGAGTCTGCTGAACGTCCGTTCGATCTGCTCCAGCACATGGTCCGCTTTGCCCGGCGAATCGTGTTGCTCAATGTAATCGCAGATCTCTTCCAGATCGCGTACCGCGTCATCGGTCAACTGAACCAGGAAAGGCATCAGCGAGCCGGTCTTCGCTTCCGAAGCCGCGTGATGACATCGGCGGCGGGCTGGACCTGACCCGCTTCGATCTGGCGATTGCCCAGCGCGAGGATCTTGAGCAGCGCAACGGTTTCCTGCGTTTGCTCGTAGCTGTCGATGTCCTGCAGGACCCCTTTGGCTTCCCCGTTTTGCGTGATAATCAATGGTTCCCTCTGGTCCCCGAGTGAGCGCACGATCTCTGCGGCGTGGGCCTTGAGGTAACTAATGGGCTTGATCCGGCTGGACAGTTTCATGGCCACCTCCTGTCGGACTGAATATAGACTAAAAATAGGTCATGAGACAAGGTAGCCTCGCAGGTCGGGTTAGTCGAAGGCGTAACCCGACGTCTTCGCTGGATCCCCGATCAAGTCGGGGATGACAAAGGGGAAAAGGGTGTGGAAAGAAGTTCCTGGTATTCTTGGCGCCAGAGTCGATTCGGGCCTTGGAGGTCTTGGGTGTCGCCGGCGATGATGATCTGTTCACGAATGAGCCCGGCGACGCCGAGTAAAAACGGGACCGGAACTTGCGGGGCATTTTCGACAATCAACACGTCGAAGCGGATGCGTTTGAACAAGGGGTCGGTCACGATCCTCCCCGGGGTCGCCACGACCAACCGTTTGTTCTGCATGAAGGCCTGCCGGTTCGTGGCCTCGCTCGCGGCCAGCATTTCACGAACTTTTTGTGTGCCCCCGAGCTTGGAGATGTCGTCTTTCAACGATTCGTATTCCGGCCGCATCTCCTTGGGCATCGCGGCCTCGGGCAACAATTCACGGATGCGCGCCTGCGCGATCTCCACCTCTTTCATCAGGGCTGCGATGTTCCCGGTATAGAGTTTCCGGTATTCGCTCAGGGTCTCGACGTTTTTGCCCATGGTCTGCATACCGAGACGTTTCCAGATGGGCAGGCTTTCGTACTTGGCGGTCAGGTGATCGATCTCCTTGATTTTCCGCTGGAACTCACTCACCTGGGCCATAAGCCGCCATTCCAGTAATTTGACTTCATCCATGTCCCGTTGTTTCTGCCCCTTGTAGGCCAGGATGGGGATCAGCTCTCGAAAACGTTCATACTTCTGGCGAAGGGTATCTTTGTGCGACCGGGATTTGGCGAAGAACTTGTGCATTTGGACTTCGAACCCGAATTGCCCGAGTGGAATTCCTTCGGCTTGCTGGAGCGCCGCAATTTCGTAGCGGCTCAAGAGACTGGCAAAAGGCAGGGCGGCATTCCGCAAGGTTTTGGCCAGGAACCCGAGCAAGTGATCCGCGGCGTCGTGCGTGGGCGCCACCAGCAGCACGCGTTTGTTGTGTCGCATCAGGTTCACCGCCAGGGTCCCGAGTTTGGTCCAACGCGCGGTTTGGTCGTCATCCCAGACGGTGGTCAGGACGGCCGCCGATGCGCCGGTCCTGGCCGAGGCATTGGCTTCGTTCTGTTCCGGGTCCAGCCAGGGTGCCAGCCGCTCGGCCGGTCCCAGGGCGTAGGATTCGGGGTGCGCCGCCATATCGGCGAGTCGTTCGGACGCCAAGCGAAAGAATTCTATCGTATCCGGCACGAGCGTATTGTCGAGCGTGGATTGCCCCAGTGTATCCTGGGTCTGGACCAGGGCAGTGTCGCCCTGGCGCCGGAGCAGGAAGCCGCCGGTGGGTTCCAGGTCTCCGGGCGGCACGATGGTGACGGGTACGTCTTCGAGAAAGGCGGTTCCCGTGGGGATCTCCATGGCATACAAGTGCAGTGCGCCGGCTGTCCCGAGATCCTGGGTTGCGCGGGACTCGATCAGCGTGTCGGCCGCACCAGCGGCGTCCTTGTGGTTCGCCAACCGTGTGGCAAACGTGTCGAGGAGGTCAGACAGTTTCATGGCTCGCGACTGGGATCGAGCGCCTGCTGAATACAAATGGCCACGCAGCCCAGTCCCCCCGTGATGGAGCGTCGATCAAAGGCGCACCCTCGATTTTCTGCACAGGCCGTGACGAAAGGCACGTGCTGCGCCAAATCGAGGTCGTCAAGCACGTAGGCTTGCAGTCGACCATCATCCAGCACGGACAGAACGAGCGCACGGTTATGATTATCATCTTCCAACACAGCGGATTTCGGCGACGGCGCGATCTTGGCGCGCGCCGCTTCAACGTGCGGCAACTCCACGACGGCTTGAACCAGAGCTTTTGGAGGATGAATTGCCCGTTGACTCAGCCGGACGTTTAACGACGTCAGGTCGAGGACGTCCCGAGCAGTGCCTTGCGCCAGGGCCGCGTCCCCGGCCCGTTGAGCGGTATGTGGTATGCCCATGGTTAAGGCCAGGCACACCACGCTCAGGACCCACATAATCTTGTGATGTGGCATGCAGGCATTGTAGAGGAGGCTTGCAGAACGTGTCCAGCGTGATGGAGTCCTTCTGTGTCATTGCTATGAAAATAGCCTTTTCCGTCATTCCCGACGCTTGTCCCCGACAGTCTTAATCGGGGATCCAGTGTACTTATGAATCCAGTGTCTTTTGTCTTCACGAACGGAGGACAAAGTAAAGACTCTGGATCCTCGATTAACAATGTCGAGGATGACAGGAGGGGGGAGTCGAGGATGACAAGGAAAAACGCAAAGGCCATGCGCCCGCGACATCTCGTGTGTTATGCAGGGCCGCATCTCGCGTCAGTACAGGTTAGTTACATGAGTTGCACCGGCCTCAAATTGACATTTCCCCCATACGGACCTTATGATACTACCCTTTCGACAGCGAAAGGGAGGCAGGGTGACGATGAAGGTAATTCTTCAAGAAAATATCGACAGTTTGGGGTACGTGGGGGACGTCCTCGACGTGGCTGACGGTTATGCGCGGAACTTCTTACTTCCCCGTCAAAAAGCCTTGGAGGCTAATCCCCGTAACGTGAAGGCCTTGGAGCATGCCAAGCGTGTGACGGCCCATAAGGCGAAGAAAGTCGAACAGGACGTCCAGGCTCTGGCGACGAAATTATCCGCCGTCTCGCTGACGTTTCCGGTCCAGACCGGCAAGGATGACAAGCTGTTCGGGTCCATTACCACGAAGGACCTGGAAACCGGGTTGTCCGCCGAAGGGTTCGACGTGGACCGCCGAAAGATTCAATTGGCGAATCCCCTGAAAGAATTGGGCACGTTTACCGTCGGCATCAAGTTGCATCGGGACGTCATGGCGAATGTGTCCGTCAGTCTTGTCAAACAAGGTGGAGAGACTGAGGCTGAAACTCAGACAGATGAAGCCGTTGATGCGACCGACGACGGCGCTCCGCCGGCGGAAGCGCCGGAGCTAGAGGACCCTTCGGCTTCGCTCAGGGCAGGCTAATGGGCTACGTTGTCGGGACTCTGAAAGCCGTTCAACAAGAAGACCCAGAAGTCTACGCGGCTTTTCGCGCCGAAGAAAAACGACAGCGCGACAAGCTGGTATTGATCGCTTCGGAAAATTATGCGAGCCCAGCGGTCTTGGCCGCGCAGGGGTCGCTGATGACCAACAAATACGCGGAAGGCTATCCCCGGCGTCGCTATTACGGGGGGTGCCAGTTCGTGGATGACGTCGAAGAGTTGGCGATTGCCCGGGCCAAGCAGTTGTTCGGGTGTGAACATGCCAACGTCCAACCCCATTCGGGTTCCACCGCCAACATGGCGGCGTACCTTGCGGTTCTGAAGCCCGGCGATACCATCCTGGGCATGGCTTTGTCGCAGGGCGGCCATTTGACTCACGGCAGCAAGGTCAATTTTTCAGGAAAGCTGTTCCAGGCCTTCTCCTACGGCGTCGATCGCGAAACCGAGTTGGTCGATTACGGCGCGGTGCAGCAAAAGGCCGAAGAAGTCCGCCCGCGCATAATCATCGTCGGGGCGAGTGCCTATTCGAAAGTCATCGACTTCCCGCGGTTTCAGGAGATTGCGAAATCCGTGGGAGCATATCTCCTGGTCGATATCGCGCATATCTCCGGCCTGGTGGCCACGGGACTGCACCCCAGCCCGGTGCCCTATGCCGATTTCGTCACCACCACCACCCACAAAACGCTACGCGGACCTCGCGCCGGCATGGTGATGTGTAAAGAAGAGCACGCGAAAGCCGTCGATAAGATCGTCTTCCCCGGCCTGCAAGGCGGGCCGCTCATGCACGTGATCGCAGCCAAGGCCGTGGCGTTCAAGGAAGCCCTGGCTCCGAGTTTTACCGCCTATCAGCAACGCATTCTGGATAATGCCAGGGCCCTGGCGGACGGGTTGGCCGCGCGAGGCTACCACGTGGTGTCCGGCGGGACGGATACTCACCTGTTTCTGCTGAATCTCAATTCCAAAGGGGTAACGGGGAAAGAGGCCGAGGAATCGCTCGACGCCTCGGGGATCATCGTCAATAAAAATGCCGTGCCGTATGACGAAAGACCGCCGGCAGTCGCCAGCGGCATTCGAATCGGTACCCCCATCGTGTCGACTCGGGGGATGGGAGTGACCGAAATGTCACAAATCGTGGCGTGGATGGACGAGGTGCTGCAACATCCCACGAAGAAACGGATCCAGAGCCGGATTCGCAAGGAAGTCAAGGCCTTGTGCGCCCGCTTCCCGGTCTTTTCGGACTCATAACGGGGTTCTTGCACTTCAATGTGGCATAGGTGTCATTCCCAGCGAAGCAAGGAATCTGCAGTTGATATGTGGATTCCGCCATTCCTGCGGGGCGGCACGCAGGCCGTCCCCTACAGTCTTCTTAGCGGGGAGACGGTCCCTCTTTCCCTTCGGCTACGCTCAGGACAGGCTTTGCGCACGCGCGGAGGCGTTCCAGACCAGGTATGAAATGCCCGTTCTGTAATCGACTCGAGGATAAGGTGATTGATTCCCGCACGGCACGGGAAGGCGAGGTGATTCGCCGGCGCCGGGAGTGTTTCGGATGCCGGCGCCGCTTCACGACGTATGAACGGATTGAAGAAAATCTTCCCACGATCGTCAAAAAAGACAACAGGCGGGAAACGTTCGATCGCGCCAAAGTCATGGCCGGTCTGAAAAAGGCCTGCGAAAAGCGACCAATCAGCAGTGACACGCTGGAAGCCGCAGTGGGCCGTATCGAAAAACGACTCCAGGATTCCGGTGAATCGGAGCTTCAAGCCAGGGTGATCGGCGAGGAAGTCATGCGGGAACTTCATGGGTTGGACCAAGTGGCCTACGTGCGGTTTGCTTCCGTATACCGGGAGTTTAAGGACATTGATCAATTTATGGAAACGATCAAGTCCCTTGCGCAGGATAGGGGAACCACCTGATGCGCAACGTCGCCACCGTGGTGTGTGCGTATGCCCTCCGCTAGCCGTTCCGTCCAAAAAGCGGGGTCCCGGCGGATCCCGGCTTCCGTTTCCCAACGCAAGTCCAAACCTTCGTCCAAACCGGTTCGCCGTCGAGCGGCTCCGGCTACCCGCGTGGCGATCCTGGGAGGCGGCCGCGGCGGGCGCGCCCTGCTGGAGATTTTTGCGCAGGACCCGTTGGCCCGTATCGTCGGTTTAGGGGAATCCAAACCGCGGACGCTCGGTACCAGGCTTGCCCGGCAGTTGGGGGTTCCGGTGACTCAGGACTATCGTGAAATTTTGAACATGAAGGAAGTGGACCTGATTATTGACGTGACCGGCAGTCCCAAGGTCGAGCGGGCCTTGCAGAAAATACGAAAACCGAGCGTCGCGATCATCGGCGGCGCCAGCGCCAAGTTCATGTGGCAGTTGATCGACGCGCGAATTCGGGCCACGACGGAAATCGAAAATACTCTGAGCCGGTACCAGTCCCTGTTCCGGCGATACGTCAAGGAAGAAGCCGAGAGCGCGGTCGATGAGGAACGGACGCGTATCGCTTGTGAAATTCACGACGGATTGGTTCAAACGCTGGTCGGCGTGAATTTCAAGATGGAACGGTGCGGCGACCTGGTCCAGGAGGAACCCGCCAAGTGTCTTGCCCTGTTGAGTGAGGCCAAACACCACCTGAAACACGGCATTCAGGAAGCGCGGCAAGTGGTGTTCAACTTGCGACCCGGTCAATACGAGCAATTGGACCTGCTCTCGGCGCTGACCAATTACCTCGATGCGTATAAAAAGCAAAACCGTGTCCAGGTCGCCTTCACCTATACGGGGAACGATGCCCGCTTGCTTCCGAAGACGAAAGTCTTCGTGTTCCGGATGATCCAGGAGGCTCTGCAAAATTCGTCCAAGCATGCCGGGGCATCGAACGTTCTCGTGCAATTAAGCATTCAACCGCATCACCTTTCAGCCATCATCCAGGATGATGGAAACGGGTTCGACGTGCAGGCGGTTTTTCAAAACCCCGACAAGTGGGACCACTTCGGCTTGCGCGGGATGAAGGAGCGGGCCAAGTTGCTCAATGGCGAGGTGTCGTGGGAGTCCCGCAAGGACGAAGGGACCACGGTCACGGTCTCCATTCCGTTGACCAGAAAGGATAGTGGGCGAAATGGCAAAAAAAATTAAGGTGTTGATTGCGGATGACCACCGGGTCGTACGTGAAGGCCTGTCCGCCATCCTGGAGACCAAGGAAGAAATCCACATCGTCGGCGAAGCCGGTGACGGCGGCGAAGCCGTGGAGAAAGCCAGGCAATTGCTGCCCGACGTGATTGTCATGGATGTGAGCATGCCGGGCATGACCGGCGTGGAAGCCACGCGGATCATCAAGCGGGAGATGCCGCACATCGGGATCATCGCCCTGACGATGTACGAGGATCATCAATACATTTTCGACCTGGTCCGGGCCGGGGCCACGGGTTACCTGCTGAAAGATTCGGATTCCACGGAAATCGTCGCGGCCATTCGCGCCATATTCCGGGGAGAGTCGCTGATCCATCCGTCGGTGGCGAGCAAGATTTTAGCCGAATTTTCGTTACTGGCCGAAGGTAAAGGCAAAAAGAAGTCGTTGCTGGAACACGACCTCACGGAGCGCGAGATCACGGTCCTGCGACTCGTGGCGGACGGCAAGACCAACAAGGAAATCGCCAACGTGTTGGACCTCAGCGAGAAAACCGTGAAGAATCACGTCCGCAACATCTTCCACAAGCTCCACGTCTATGACCGCACCCAAGCTGCGATCCTGGCCATCCGAAAAGGCATCATCGAACTCGAACCGCACCCCTGAGCGGTTTTCACACCAGGATGCACACACCTGTTTTGGTGTCATTTCACGTGCCAGGGAGCAGGCAATAACCATGCGCGTTGTCCTGCTGCCGCTTGCGACGCTGTTTCGGATGGTGCTACCATTCTCCACAGCAAAAGGAGAGCGTGGTATGGCCAATGTGACGTTGTTAGTCTCTTCGACGTGTTCAGCCTGTCCTTCAGCCAAGAGTCTGTGGAAGCAGTTGCGGGTGAAGTACAGCTTCAGTTACCGGGAAATTGACATCAGTACTCCGGATGGTCAGGAACTGGCTGACCGCCACGCGGTGCGAGCCGTTCCTGCCACGATCATCAATGGACGACTCACCTTTGTCGGCGTGCCCTCGCGGCAGAGCGCGGAAAAAGCGTTGAGTCAACGTCGAGGTTAACCTGTATCCACGCGGCATGGGGCATTGGGGATTTTTGATTCCGGATTTCCAATCAAGAGTCAGCAATCCACAATGTTCCAGTGTGAGAGGTCCTCCCGATGAATACCGCCCTTCCGTTTGGGATGGATGAAGAGGATCTGGAACTTGAGCTTCCGGTCCTGCCGTCCCGGCAATCCGCCAAGCCTCCCGACTGTCCGTTCTGCGGCGACCCGATGACCTTTATCGATGCGGAATGGGGGTGCGCGGATTGTAACGGAGAACTGATCGGTCCGGAGACGGGATAAGACGGACGCCGGTTCGTACCCCTTTCCCGTGACGCGCGCTCCCGCTCGTCGTTTCTCGTCCTGCTATGCTTCACGTCGTTACGGGCCTCTTTCATCCGGATCTGGAACAAGCCTTAGCCTCGGACCTTCGTTCGTTCACCGCTCCGCCCTCGCCGCCGCGCCTGATCCTCGTTCCCTCCGAAAGTTTACGCACGCACCTCAAATGGACTTTCTGTATTGAGAAACGCCAGCCTCTTTTCAACGTTCACGTCCTGACGTTTCACCAGTTGGCTGTGCGGTTGCTGGAAGAACGAAGCCGTCAGGTTGTGCCCCGGCTGCGAGGCGAGTCTTTTTTCCGGGAATGGGTACACCAACGGTTGCGCAAGCGAGGCGCGGATTTCCCCGGGCTCGATGAACTTGCCTCGATGCCTGGCTCTTGGGCCGCACTCTGGGCCACGCTCAAGGATCTCAAGGACGCGCGAGTGGACGCCGACGCGGTGTTGGAGGCGTTCAGCCAAAACTCGTTCCCGACGGATCGCAGGCTGCACTCGGTCGTTCGCTTGTATAGGGCTTGGCGTGAGGAACAACGTCGTCATTCGTTCTATGACCATGACGACGTCGCCGCGTTGGCGCTCGACCTGGTTTCCGATTCCTTGTGGCTTCGGCAGCAGGCCCATATCTTCTATTACGGATTTTATGACTTGACCCAAGGGCAACTCGATCTCTTTCAAATGATCGTCAGGCAGTACCCCGCGACCCTGTATTTTCCCTTACTCGATCAGCATCCGGCTTTTCGTTTCGCCCAGCACTTTTTCGATCAGCACGTCCGCGGGCTTGCCACGGGATCGATCGACCACAAGGTCGAGGCCGCGTCTCCGTTTCGAGATTTGTTCGATCCGTCGCCGAAGTCCCGGTCCCCGAAGGTTGACGTGTCCGAGGAGCCGGCAGCGGACGGAACCGGCAAGGAACATTGTGGATTGGGAATCCACAATCAAAAATCCGCAATCGAATTCTGTCGTCTTGTCACGGTTTCGGGTGCGAACGACGAGATTGAGGTCGTGGCCAAAGAGATCCTGGTCTTGGTACACGAGCGAGGAATTCCGTTTCATGACGTCGGAGTGGTGGGGCGGACGTTGGCCGGATATGAAGACGTGCTGCCTCGCGTTTTTTCGGCGCACGGTATTCCCTTCCAGGCGATCCTGCGCCGGCCCTTGAGCCAGTATCCGTTTCCCCAAACCCTGCTGCGTTTCCTTGCGCTTCGTCTTCCCGATTCCGACCGGAACGCGACCTTTGACGTGTTGCATTCCCCGTTCGTGAATTGGCAGACCTTCTGTCCCGACGTTGCGACCCCGCGTCCCGACGTGTGGGAGCAGTTGAGCCGGCAGATCGGGATTGAACGTAGCCTGCAAGAGCGGGAGCGATTAATCCGGTTTTTTGAAACCGGGGTTCCGATGCCGCACAAGCGAAGACAGGGTGAGGACACGATCGCCGGCGAGGAAGTCCGTACCCTGTGGCATGTGCTGGATCGATTAACCCAACTCCTTGCTGTCTTCCCGGAAGAAGCGGGTTGGGACGTCTTCGCGGATCAAGCCATGGAACTCATGGACCTCGCGCTGATGGGTCCGTCATCGGACATCGTGGATTGTGAATTAAGGATTGTGGATCGGGAATCGACAGAGAACAATCCACAATTAGAAGTGTATCAAACGGTCCGGGAGTGTTTGGCGGAGATCCGGGCACTCGCTGATGTCAGCGGGCCGGTTCCCTATGCGGAGTTTCACGCGACGTTGGGACGGTTCATGGAAGAACGGTCCACGCGGAACCCGTCGCAAACGGGGAACGGGGTGCGCGTGGTCGATGCCATGGCGGCCAGGGGTCTGTCCTTTCGCTTCCTGTTCGTGATCGGGCTGACGGATCACGTCTTTCCCCGGCATATTCGAGAGGACGGCTTTTTCCGGGATTCGGCGCGCCGGTTCCTGGACGTGCACCTGGGGTTCAAAATCCAGGAAAAGACCGGGGGCTATGACGAAGAAAAATTACTGTTCTACCTGTTGATGCACGCGGCGCGGGACGGCGTCACGCTGGTGGCCCAACGGTCGGACGAAGAGGGCCGGATGACTATCCCGTCCTGGTACCTGCAGGAAGTGGAGCGGTGCATGCCGGGTCTGGCTGCCATGGACGTCCCCAGGTCCGTGCTCCAAAAATCCCAGGCAACGCCGTTTGCAGATGAAGCGCGATGGACGCCGCGCGAGCGGCTCGTACGCCACCTGTTGCAACGCCATAAGCCGGCCCGGGCCACATCCGAGGGACCGGAGTGGTGGAAGGTCATGGAAAACGGGCTTGAGGCACTCCGTGATCAGGAGAGCGACCGGCCGCATCTGACGGCCTACGATGGCCTGACCGGATCCCTGCCGGAATATTGGAAGGGTCTGACTCTATCGGCGACCAGCCTTCAACGCTATGCCGCCTGTCCCTTTCAATATTTCGTCCGGAACGTGCTGGGGCTCCACGTGCCGGGGACGATGCCCCGGAGTCAGGGCCCGGGCGCGTTGGAGGTGGGGACGTTGCTCCATGAAATTTTAAAAGAATGGTACGGCCATTTGGCACAACACGGGTGGTTCGCGCAGGAAGCTCCTCCTGATTGCAAGCCGTTCGGCATAGTGAAGCAGGTGGCGGAGTCCGCATTCCGGGAGTTTGAACAACAGAACGCCGTCGGGCCTGCGCTGTTGTGGAAGATGCGACAGGAACAAATCATGAATATGCTCGAACGAATCTTTGAGCAAGACAAGCGGGAAATGGGGGACGAATGGCTTCCGGTCCTGTTTGAAGTTCCGTTGAACGGGGAGATGTCGGTGCGGGCATCCAACGGGACGGCGTCGCTTCCCATTTCCGGTCAACTCGACCGGGTGGATTGGTCGTCCTCCCGGCGCCAGTATCGGATCATCGACTATAAATTGACCGGCGGCAGCGTGATGACGGATAAGACGTTGGTCAGGGATGTCGTGCAGGGAACTCGCCTGCAACCGTTGCTCTATATGGAATTGGCCGGGCAAGGGATACCGCCGTTGTTGGAACAACGGCTCGGGGCGGGCAAGGACGGGCGGGCCGTCGCCTGTGAAGGCGTCCGGTTTTACGTCGTGGCGCCTCGGGAACTTCCGGAGGAACAGGGGTTTGCTCCCGTGGCCTTTACGGCGGAAACGCGGGCGGGTATCGCCCCGCAAACGGAGACGCTGATGACCACGCTGGTCGAAGGGATCCGGCAAGGAAAGTTCTTCATCGTGCCGGGACGGCATTGCGACTGGTGCGACGTACGGGCGGTGTGTCACCGGACCCATCCGGCAAGCGCTCGGCGCGCCCGGGAGGATTACACGCAGATCCAGGCGCATCGAAACATGCGCCGACAGCAACCCGGTTAAGGAGTATTGTGGAATCAAACATGCTTCCCGACAGCCACGCGCGTCATGGCGCGGTCACGGCGTCAGGCGCCAACGTCGTGGTGACCGCAGGGGCGGGTACGGGCAAAACCTCGCTCATCGTCGACCGCATCCTCCACGTCTTGACCCGGCGCCACCAACCATTGTCGTTGACGCAGATCGTCGCCGTGACCTTTACCAACAAGGCGGCGAGTGAATTGAAGCTGCGGGTGCGGCATCGGTTGCGGCTCATGAAGGACCTTGCCACGGGCCGGTCTGCCGAAGATGAACTCCACGACTACGAAATCCGGTCGATCCGGCAACTCCAGGAATCTTCCGGCCTCACCGACGAGGAGTTGGCCGTGGTGAGCGATGAAGCCATGCGCGAGGTGGAGCGGGCACACATCGAAACCATTCACAGTTTTGCCGGGCATCTCCTGCGGCTGTATCCGGTGGAAGCTGGTGTGGACCCGTCGTTTCAGGAAGACGACGGCACGCGATTTCAGGAGCATTTCAATCGCGAGTGGGAGCCATGGGTGCAGTGTGAATTGGACGAGGGCGGGTCCCGGCACGACGCCTGGCGCCGGGTGCTGACGTGCTATGGCCTGGAGGACGTGAAACAACTCGCCCATGCGTTGACGGATGAATTGATTCCCTTGCCCGGCATCCGCACTCCGCACCCCGCGGTCACCCCGTATCTGCGATCCTGGCTGGCGACCTTACGCGACCGCGGTCGTCCGTTGCAGGAACGTTATCAAGGCACCCTGAAGATCAATCGTCTGCTCGATGCCGCCGTCGCGTTGTTGGCGGAAGTGGAAACGAAAGGCATGCTGCGGCTGCAAGGTACCGATGAGGCTATCGTGCTTCAAGAGACGATTCCAAAGAAGACAGTGGCCTGGACTGACGAGGACTACGAAGACGCCAAGGGGCTGATCAAGGTCGCCCAGGCGATGGCACAGTCGGGGTCGGAATCGCTATGGGACGCCGTGCAACTCCTGGTCCCGTTTGTCGCGCAGTGCCGAACCTCGTTCGTGGAAAAGGGGCTGGTGTCGTTTAATGGATTGCTGGCGCGTGCGCGGGCTTTGCTGCGGGATCATCCGCACGTGCGCGCCGAATTGAAGGAACAGTATCAGGCGATTATCGTCGATGAATTTCAGGATACCGACCCGGTCCAATACGAGATCATCCTGTTCTTGGCCGAGGCCGGGGGCGCCGAAGCCCGGGACTGGCATCGCGTGCAACTGTCGCCGGGCAAATTGTTTATCGTGGGCGATCCCAAGCAATCCATTTATGCGTTTCGACGCGCGGATATCGAAGCCTACGACACCGTCGTCCGGGACCACGTGCTGGCACCGTCGGCCAAGGGTGAGCGGTATGCCTTGCAAGGAAATTTTCGGACCCATGCCAAATTGCTTGATCCGGTGAACCGCTGTTGCGCCAATGTGTTTCCGTCCGCTTCCGTCGAAGGGCTGCAACCTCTGTACGAACCGCTCCTGCCCGTGCCGTCGGACTCGCTTCCGTTGCCTCACGAACGGATGGAATTCCGCATCGTCACCTTGGCGCAGGAAGATGCTGACGCGAATATGGCTGGGCGCGCGGAGGCGGACGCCTTGGCTCGCTGGCTGCGGGAGGACGTCCTGGAGAAAGAATCCCTGCTCGTGGGTGGATGTGCGGTGCCCGTTCAGCCGCGTCACGTTGCGGTGCTGTGCCGAACGTCTGACCATCTGCGAATCTGCCTGGAAGCCTTTCGGCGGCGCCATCTGCCTTGCCTCGCCGAAGGGGAAAAGCATTTTTATGAACGGCAGGAAGTGATTGATTGCAGCCTTGTGTGGCGGGCATTGATGGACCCCCGTGATGAACTCGCCGCGGTCGGAGTGTTGCGGTCTCCCTGCGGCGGTTGTTCCGACGTGGAGATCGAGTCGATCGTGCAACGAGGGTGTCTGGATGATTGGGCCAATGGATTCTCCCTCACGCACCTGCCTCCGGTTTTTTCGATCCTGCGTTCGTTGCACGCGGAAGTCCGGACGCTTCCGGTTCCGGAGGCCATCCGGCGCGTGTTCCAAAAACTGCCATTGGCGGAACTGGCCGCGGCCTCCATCGACGGCGAGCATGCCCTCGCAAACGCACTCAAACTTCGAGACGTGATGCTGGCGTTGGCCGTGCGGTCCGGGTTGACGCTGCGGGAAATCGTTCGTCAGGTGCAACAATGGGTGGACGACCCCGTGATAGAAGGAGAACGGGCCCTGGTCGAGGAAGGGCTCACGTCCCAGGGACCGGGAGGGGCGATCCGGTTGTTGACCATCCATAAAGCCAAAGGGCTGGAATTTCCCATGGTGATCGTCGCGGGCCTGCACCGGGACGTGGATCGTCGAAGAGACTTGGTCCGGACGTCCCACGACTGGCTGACCGATACCATCGGCCTTCGGCTGGGCCAGGCCGCCGACCTCGGAGGTATTTTTCTCGAAACCAAAGTCGCAGAGCGACAACTGGCCGAACAGGTGCGGTTGCTCTACGTCGCCATGACGCGCGCGCAACGGCGGCTCGTGTTGTCGGCGGCATGGCACGGGAACGGGACAAGCAGGAAGGGGACGTTCCTGTCGTTGATCACGCGCGGCCTGGATCTGGATGTGCCGGCCATGGTTGAAGCGGCCAAACAAGGCGCCCGGAGCGACCATCTTGTCGGAGACGTGGCCGTGACCACAACCGTCGTGCCGGTCCCGCAGCCCCTAAAGAAAGTCCGGCCCGCTTCCCCCACATGGAAAGCGACCATGCCGGATGGTGTGGCTCACCAACGTCGATGGGATACCTGGTTGAAGCAAGCGGAGACGGCCCGAAAGACCCCGCTGTTTCTTTCCGCAACACGGTCCTTGACGAGTGACCCGCCGGCGCCGGAGTCCTTCGCGTCTCTGGAGAAAGCCTCCGGACAATCCGGGGACCAATTCATCGCCACTCGACGCCGGAAGGCGGCGTCACAACCGGGTTCATCCGGTCGAAGTGCAATCATGGGGACGTTGGCCCATCGCGTCATGTCCGGCTGGGATTTTTCCGCTGATCCGGCGACGTTGCCGTCGTGGGTCGAAGCCTGCTGCCGGATGTATCTGGCTGAGGAATGGGGGCCGGAGTCGGACGGCGTCCTGGCGGAATTGCAGGAAATCTTCGCGCATTTCGTCGTGTCTGAACCGTATGCCGTGCTCCGGCAGGCAGACATCCTGGGCCGGGAGATTCCCTTTGCCGTTCCTTGGAGTGCGGTGGCGGCTGACGCGGAACGCACCCCGGCTGCATCGACGTGTGTGATGGAAGGGGTGATCGACGTCATGTATCGCCGGGATCAACAAATTTGGATTGCCGACTACAAGACGCATCGGATGGAAAAACACGTTCCGGAGCAGGTCGTACAGGAGTCCCGCGCACAAATGGAGATCTATCGTAGAGCGGCCGAGCCGGTATTGGCCCAGGGTCCCGTCCGGGCGCAACTCATCTTTTTACGGAGTGGACTCAGCGTCGAGGTTTGAGTAGGATAGGGGGTTGTTGAAGCGTTCCGTGCAAACACGTTGGGAAAGGAGAACCTTCATGCCACTGTGCAATTGGAAAATAGGATGCCTCATATGCAGTCTTGTCTTCATCGGAGCCTGTAGCAGTACAGAGAAAGTCAGGATCACAGCCTTGAACGCCCCGGGCGGGAGCAACCCCGAGGCGGCGTCCATCCTGAAAGCCGGCAACGAGGCCTTTGCCGCCGGGAAATGGGCCGTGGCGAAGCAGCAGTACGAAAAAGCCATCAGCATCCAGGAAACCATGGCGGAGGCGCATTACAATCTGGCCCTGACCTTGGACCGGTTGGGACAGCGAAAGCAAGCCGAGACTCACTATACCCAAGCCGCGAATTTCGCTCCCGGACATCAGGTGATTTGGAATTCACGGATCTATCGACGGTATGGTGACGTCACGCCATCGGTCAGTGGCAGTGGTACCCTACCCGGGGTTCCGGGATTGGGGGGACTCGGAGGAATCGGCGGTGGTGGTGGAAGACCCGGCGGGGCCCCACCCGGCGGATTTTAGCCGACCCCGATTCGGATCGTTGTCGCGGACCGATCCGTTATTTCCCCTCCTTTGTGAGGAGGGGCGGGGGAGGTAGAGGCATTCAATGACTTCCCCCGCGTTCGCGGCTTGAATGCGTTCTATAGCCCACCACCAGCATCGTCAATCCCAGGAGGATCATGGGTAGACTCAACAGTTGTCCCATGGTCATGGGTCCCAAGATAAACCCCAGGTGGGCATCCGGTTCTCGAAACAATTCGGCGAAGCTTCGGAAGAGGCCGTACCCGGCGATAAAACTCCAAAAGACCGTGCCGGGAGGTGTCGCTTTCCTGCCCAGGAACCAGAGCATCCCGAACAAAACCACCCCTTCCAGCGCCGCCTCGTATAATTGTGAGGGATGGCGACAGGCCGACCCGCCCCTCGGGAAGACCATGCACCAGGAAACGTCCGTGGGCCGTCCGTATAATTCCCCGTTGATAAAATTCCCCAAGCGCCCCAGGCCCAATCCGATCGGGGCGACTTGCGCCGCCAGGTCCGCAATCGTGTATGCCGTGAATCCTTTCTTGTAACAGAACAGCCAGAGCGCGAGACACGTGCCGAGCAACCCGCCGTGGAAGGACATCCCGCCTTCCCACACGGCCAGGATTTTCAGCGGGTTCTGCAGGTAGTACGCCGTCTTGTAAAACAGGGTATAGCCCAACCGTCCGCCGAGAAACACACCGAACGCGGCAAACACGATCAGGTCGGCCAACTGGGTCTTGCCTAAGGGGATATTCCGGCTGGCGGCCCGATGTTTGATCAGGAAATACGCCGCCAGCAAACCCAACAGATACATCAGCCCGTACCAGCGAAATTGCAGGGGACCTAACCGGAAAAAAACGGGATCAATTTCAGGGAAGGAGAGAGAAACCCACAACGGAGGGATGTAAGCGTTCAAAATGGATATCCAGTCGTAAGGAACGCTCTGCCCGCGGTTTCGAGCATTCCAAGGTGCGAACCATCCTAGGGAGGCATTGCCGGTTTTTCAAGGGATGCTCCTCCGGCATACGGCTCTAATTTGCCGTTCCGGGTTTGTCCTGAGGGGTCTGCCCGGAGCGTAGCGAAGGGAATGACTGAACGCATCCAGGGATGACGGATGAAAGACGAAGCGAGCATTTGCCTCAGTGGTTGGTGACAGGGTAGAGTTTCTGCCAGTACCCACGTTCCGACTGGAAACGCCTGTTCTGAGCGTTTCTCGATTGGCTCAGAACTGCCGGTAGTGAAGTTGAAGGGGGGGAGCAAACAATGAGCGACGAGGCTGCAACGCACGTGAGCACGGGAACCCCGGCGGCGGAGGATGCCGTGTTGCCCGGCGTCAAACATGTGATCGCGGTCGCCAGTGGAAAAGGCGGGGTCGGCAAATCCACGGTCTCCACCAATTTGTCCGTGGCGTTGGCGCAAAGCGGCGCGAGAGTCGGGCTGATGGACGCGGACATTTATGGCCCGAATATTCCCATGATGATGGGTGTGCCGGATCCGCCGAAGAAAGAGGGCGATAAAATCAAGCCGGCCGAAGCGCATGGCGTGAAGATCATGTCCATGGGGTTCTTCGTGCCGGAAGAAACCGCCATTGTGTGGCGGGGACCCATGGTGCATACCGCCATCCAGCAGTTCTTTCGTGACGTGCTGTGGGGCGAACTGGACTACCTGTTGGTGGATTTGCCGCCAGGGACGGGCGATGCCCAACTCAGCCTCTCGCAAATCGTTGCCTTGACCGGTGTGGTGACGGTAACCACCCCGCAGGAAGTGGCACTCTACGACGTGCGCAAGGGCCTGATGATGTTCAAGAAAGTCAACGTCCCCCTCTTGGGCGTGATTGAGAATATGAGTTTTTTTGTCTGCGGGCGTTGCGGAGAACGAACCGAAATTTTTGCGTTTGCCGGCGGCGAGCGTGCGGCGCAGAAGTTTGACATTCCTTTCTTGGGTCGTATCCCCTTGGATCCGGCGATCCGCGAAGGTGGAGACGCGGGCATGCCGGTCGTCGCGTCGACTCCGGATTCGCCGCTCACTCTGGCGTTTCGGAATGCGGCGGAGGCGTTGCAAGCGCGCGTGCAGGCACTCACGAGTGAAGCCACGGGGGCAACCCTGAGTGACATGGTCAAGAAGTTGAAAGAACCCATGGCATAATTCAAAATCCCCTCTCCCTATTTCCCGCATTAAGCGGGAAATAGGGAGAGGGCTGGGGTGAGGGGGGAGTGGAAGAGCCTGAATCTTAACCGCTGGAGGATTCCAATGGCAGAAATGGTCAAAGTGGCGAATGCCGATGAGGTGAAAGCCGGAGAAGGCATTGTTGCCGAAGTCGAGGGTAAAGAGATCGCCCTCTTTAACGTCGACGGCGCGTTTTATGCCGTGGACAATACCTGCGTGCATCGTGCGGGACCGTTGGGTGAGGGCGAATTGATCGGCGAGGTGGTCACGTGCCCCTGGCACGGTTGGGAATACAACGTCACCACCGGCGCCTGTATTACGAATCCGTCCGCATGCGTGGCCCGATTCCCCGTGGCGGTGGAAGGGAACGACGTCAAGATCTCCCTTGAACCGGCTTCCCCGGCTTGAACCGCAACGCCCTCTTCGGTCATTCCTGCGGAAGCAGGAATCCAGTCTTCGCGGAAGAGGGCAGGGGTGAGGGGGGCTCGTCGTAACCCGACAGCGAGTAACAAACCCATGAAGAAGAAAATCAGCAGCCAGGCGCCCAGGATCAGTCAGCGGGAACCCATCCGGTTACAGCGTCGTCCACCCAGCCTGGCCAAGCTGGATATGACGAAGCACGTTGGTCGCAAGGAGTACGAGACCAAACTGGCCAAGCTTCAGGTTCACTTGAAGGAGCTCTCGCTGGCCTACCAGTCTCAGCGCCGGCGCGCGGTGGTCGTGTTGGAAGGGTGGGACGCCGCAGGCAAAGGAGGCGTCATCAGGCGGATGCACTGGCCGCTTGATCCGCGCGGGCTGAAGGTCTGGCCGATCTCCGCACCGACCCCGGACGAACTGGACCACCACTACCTGTACCGTTTCTGGACGCGTCTGCCGCGGTCCGGGCAACTTGTCGTGTTCGACCGATCCTGGTACGGCCGGGTGCTGGTGGAACGGATCGAAGGCTACGCTACCAAGAGCGAATGGCAACGTGCGTACGCCGAGATCAATGAATTCGAGCGCCTGCTCGACGACGATGGGGTCCGTCTCGTCAAGATCTTCCTGCACATCACGCCGGAAGAACAACTCGCGCGGTTCCGGGCGCGGTTCAACGACCCGCTCAAACGCTGGAAGCTTTCAGCGGAAGACCTCCGCAACCGGGCCCGCTGGGCCGACTATGAAGTGGCGATCGAAGAAATGTTCCGAAGAACCTCGACTGTCCACCAGCCCTGGATCGTGATCCCGGGCAACAGCAAACACTATGGCCGTCTTGCCGCGATCAATGCCATCGTCAAACGGCTGTCCGAAGATGTGGACCTGTCCCCAGCCGGCCTCGATCCCACGTTCGAGCAGAGAGCCCGCAAGGTTCTCGGTTTCGATCAGCCATCCTAACCCTTCTTTTTCGATGACCTGAAGAGGTCTGCGTCAACCGACGTCTTTTCAAAACGATGTAATCTCGTGACGGTCATGTTATAAGACGACCATGACAACGTTCTTCAGACTTGACTCCAGGCAAAGTGACGCATGGCGCCGGGCCGTCCTTGCGTTCACGGCCGTTCTTCTAATCGTGAACGGCGATCCTGCGAGTGCGGGCGGGGACGATGCCGTTCTTGATTTCGTGTGGGCGGAGCCCTACGCCGGGGTCTTCGCCGGCTACGGCCGAATGGACAACCGGATCGTTGACGTCGATGGTTTTGCGAATTGGGGGCATCCCGGTTCGGGTTCCAATTACAACGATGACGGGTTCGCCGGCGGCGTGCTGGTCGGAAGGAAGTTCAAAATCGGGGGCATGCCGTTCAGGATGGAAGTCGACGGCACGTTCGGCGACCTGTCGGCAGCCACGAACACACTCGACCCCGAGGGTCTGGACGAGACGGCGAAAGCGGAATTTCGTTGGAGTATCACGACCCGCGCCGGTCTCGAATACATCGTTGGCCGTGCGACCGTCTTCACGACCGGCGGATTGGCAATTGCCAGGATTGCCAATTCGGTCACCGATATCGACTTCTCCCCGACGCGCTTGGACCCCGACGATTCCTTTCGCGACCGTTCAACGGAAATCGGTTGGGTGGTTGGGGCGGGAGTCGAAACTCCGCTGGCTGACGGCTGGACCCTGCGACTCGAGGGCTCATACTTGGATTTCGGATCCAGCACCTATTACGCGAACCGCTCCGGCAACGACCCTTGTGGGCCGGACTCCCCTCGCAGGCCGTGCCCGTATCGCGTTGAGAACAATCTTGCCCTCGTGCGCCTGGCACTCATCTACCCGTTCAGTTGGTAGCGTGTCTCCTGCAGCGGCGTTGACTTCAGACTCGCCCTAGTAGCACTCTCCTGAAAAGGATATGTGGTTATTGCCATATGGGACAGCGCGTCCCATTCTCATCTCTTCGTGCACCGGCTTCAAGTTTGCACGGTGGATTCTCGTTCGCGTACTGCGGGTACATTCGCGTGAGGAGTCAAAATGAAAGAAATATATGATTGGGTGCCGTGGTTTCGAGTGTTGGCAGGAAAAATTGTGGAGGGGGGCAGAGTCGATCTGATTAGAAAAGCGAGGCAGGTAGAGTGGAAGGGAGAAAACCCCGCTCTGCTTCAATATGGTGATGAAGGTATTGATCCTTTTTCCTTCTTTTATTTTTTGGCTTCAAAAAATACTACAAATCAACGGGAGTCGGTATACAACAGTGTCGGCGATGTATTTGAAATTCAAAACCGGCCTGACCGCTATTTCTTTCCCGTTCCCAAGTTCAATATGCTTTTTCATAACGGCACAGTCTTTCACTCTGATTTGCTTTGGCGTTTGTTCAGTCAGGTCGCACAGGATGCTCGAACAGTTGATGGGAAAGATTTCCAGGAAGTCTTGAAAATACCAAACGTTGGAGTTGCAAAATTGACTCAAACCCTGTTTTTGATAAATGCCGAATATTATCTGCCCATTGATGAGACAACGAAGGTTATACCTGATTTGCCGTCGGATATTGAGAAAAGAATAAAAGATGATGGCTATGGAAAATACCAGCATATTCTTGACATGTTAAAGGGAACATTCCCAGAGTGCCGACCTTGCGAAATTAATATGTTCTTATGGCTACAGCAACGCGGCAAAGGAATAAAGGCGGACAGTAAATTTTTTCAGGTAAGCACGCAGGCATATGGAGAAGAGAATTTAGATCATTGGGATAACTTTAGGAAAAATAGCTATGTCTATACTGGTGGCCCAGGATCTAAAAGGTCGTGGGAGGAAGGCGGGAATTACCCTCTGACCAGACCTACGCCGGGCGATATTATCTTAGTCAGAACGGGTGTAAAAAGTGGAAGAGCGATTGGCATTGTTTATCGAAATGATTATGCCGAAGCAGAAGGAATAAACGAAAACAGTGCAATTCACGTCTTGTGGATAAACAAATTGAAAAAAGAATTATTTGGTCAAACGGAAAGATCTGGTTTTAACGAGGCAGGCCTCAAAACGTATTCAGCTTTTGAAAAAGCGAAGTACTACAAACCTTCGTTTAACTTGATTAAGAGTTGGACAGCAAATTCCCATGGAAACGATTCTGAACATGAAATTAACGTCCCGAAACCTGAGGTAGATACATTGAAAAGCCCTTTGAATCAAATCCTTTATGGCCCGCCGGGTACGGGTAAGACCTGGAACGCCGCCAACTACGCGCTGGCGATTATCGAGGGCAAGTCTTTAGATGAGCTTCAATCTGAAGACGATAAAGAGGTAAAGCAACGATTTGATGAATTGAAAAGGGATGGTCAGATTGCAATGGTGACGTTTCACCAGAATTTCACCTACGAGGATTTCATTGAAGGAATCAGACCCGTCCTGAAGGATGATAAAAGCGGAGATGTAAGATATGAATTGTTTCCAGGTGTTTTCAAGGAAATTGCAGAGCGAGCCCATGACAACAGACAGAAAAAGTATATCCTGATTATTGACGAAATCAATCGTGGCAATATCGCCAAGATTTTCGGCGAACTCATTACCTTGCTCGAACCATCCAAACGCCTCAGGCAGGCTGACGAAACGACAGTTACTCTACCTTATTCCAAAAAGAATTTCGGTGTGCCGGACAATCTCTACATCATCGGCACGATGAATACCGCTGATCGCTCCATTGCCCTGCTGGATACCGCATTGCGGCGAAGGTTTGAGTTTATTGAGATGCTGCCAGATTCATCACATGATGGAATCGGTACGGATATTGAAGGAGTAAATTGTCGGGAATTACTTGCTGCTATGAACAAGCGCATTCATTTTCTGCTTGACCGGGAGCATCAAATCGGACACACGTATTTCATGGGTGTTAAAGACATGGACTCTCTCGCCAAGACCTTTAGAAATAAAATCATCCCGTTGCTGCAGGAGTATTTTTACGATAACTGGGAAAAAATTGACTTGGTATTTAACAATAACGTTTTTGTTCAAAAAATCCCGGCCCCGGAAGATTTAGGCAAATCCAATTTGGTAGATGATACCCGCGGCGTCTATGAGTTACTGCCTGTCAAGAACGATAAATGGAAAGATCCCAAGAGTTACCAAGCGATCTACGAAGAAAAACAAGGTGAAGCAGACAAAACCGAACAGGCCACCTGACCATGCACGTCATTAGAGAATATAAAGAACTGAGGGGTCTTGACCAAGATGAACAGCAAGACCTGAAAGAGTTTGCTCTTGCAAATCAAACTGATAAACAAGGCAATTACCGGCCTGTTTTGGCGTTGAAAAATAACCGGCTGTATGCACAAAACTTTGTTGGTATTATTCAAACGCGCATGGGAACCATACTCGAAATTCTGCCAAAAGTGGATTTTGCAGAAGATACGGAAACGACCAAACGAGTTTTTCTAAACATGCTGCGTGTATGGCGCGGTTTCAAGTCGGCGCAGTTCAACGAGAGCAGCATCAACGCCGTGAAATATTTCAATATGCTGGAGGTGTTTGTTCGCCTGTTTCTGAACAACCTGGTCCTGCTGACACAACGCGGTCTCGCCCGCCATTATCAACTCGTGGAAGACAACCTGCTTTGTCTGCGCGGGCGAATATTGTTCCCACAGCATATTCGTGAAAATTCGGTCAACCGCACGCGTTTTTACGTCGGCTATGACGAATTTACCGCCGACCGTCCGGCCAACCGGCTGATTCACAGCACTATTCACAAACTGATCGGTTCCGTGCGGCAGCCGAGCAATCAGCAATTGTTGCACCAATTGCGTATCTGCTTCGCCGACATTCCAGTATCACCCCGGCCCGAAAGTGACTGGGAACGACACCGCGTGGATCGTTCGATGCCACATTACGAAGCCGTGATGCAGTGGGTTGGGCTATTTCTCTTTAATCGCGGCCTGACCACTTTTACCGGCAAACACGTTAACCAAGCCCTGTTGTTTCCAATGGAGGAAGTTTTTGAAGATTTTGTTTCGTCCTCTTTTCGGCGACACCAACGGAACTTTTCCGTGTACACGCAGGGGCCGCAAAAACCGTTAGCCAAGATTGATGGCAAAGACGTTTTTTATATGAAACCGGACATCAGTTTGATGTCCGTCGGTAAGGTGAAATTTATCCTGGACGCGAAATGGAAGCGCATTAAAGAAGAAGACAGTGACCGAAAGCACGAGATCAGCCAAGAAGATATGTATCAGTTGTTCGCGTATGGGCGGAAGTATGGCTGCAAGTTGGTTGCGCTTGTCTATCCGAAGACGAAGGATTTTCGGAAAACGTTGCTCTACAGGTTTGATGAGGAATTGTCATTGGCGTGTTTCCCATTTGACGTGACTGAGCCGGAAGAGAGTGTTCGTAAAATAATAAATGACCTCTCCTCTCCGGAGCAGATAGGAATCAGCGTGGACGCTGCCTGAAATCAACCGTGTATCTCTACGCCAAAGAAGACGGCATTTTCATGAATGTCCATCCCTGCCCATCATCCGGCGTCGAACTCGCTTTGCAGATACGTGAATGCCGTGTTCACGGCAGGCGGTCTTCGGGTTCCGGTGGTTGACCACCTTTCCTTCGTAGAATGCGGCGGGCCGCCTTGATGTCGGCTTTGGCTCGGTGCGAGGTGAAGAACTCGGCGGTCTTCATGGCGGAGATCTTCTCGGTAACCGCTGTCGCCACGAACTGATTGATGCTGGTGCCGTCTTCTTTGCTGATCTCCGCGACGGCCGCTTTCAGAGACGCGGGCAGTCGCAACGGGTAGGTTACAGTTTGCTTCTTCATGATCTTATCCTCTTTTTCACCCTCACCCCAGCCCTCTCCCGTCAAGGGAGAGGGAGTTTGAGACAATTTGTCATTCCACGTTTTTCAATTTTCCCGTCACGAATTTGTGGAGTGTGCTTGAGATGAGCGTTTGGTAGGGCATCCCTTCCTTTGTCGCTTTTTTTTGAAGGGCTTCCAAATCGTGTGACGAGATCCGGATGTTGATACGCTTGTCCTTCTGAAGGAAATCGTGTGCGGCCTCTTCCAATTGTCGTTTTTCCTGTTTGAAATTGGCGAGGCTTGTCAATTCCCCGTGTTCGAAATCCTGGAGGATCTTCATTTCTTCTTCGTCCAATTTGAGCGTATTTTTCATTTAAGGTATTCCTTTGTCGCTTTCCTGCTTGGGATAATGGTTTTGAGAAACCGTGTTCCTTTCTGCTTCACGTAGGGGACCAAATACACGTACCCTTCTACGTTCAGAACGATGATCCTCTGATTCGGATAGCGTGATTCATTGGGATGTTTGATAATATCCAGGATGTCGCCATTCTGAATGTGAAAGATGACGTCTTGAAAATCAATGCCTCGTGTCTGTTCAAGAACCGCATTCTTCTCTTTGTCCCAGTCAAATGCACGCACAACCGAAATCGTCTCATGGTGTGTGCCTTTTGTCAACGGTCAGACAATAAAGATCCATTGACGATTCGACGCCTCAAAACGTGATAGCCCACGAAGGCCCTCTCGCGGCTACGTCTCCTTTCTTGAAGATCTGCCCTCTGTTCTTCATAATGACGAAGGGTGATACGAAGGGCAGACACACGGGTCTGCCCCTACCAAAGTCCCCTCACCCCAGCCCTCTCCCTCAAGGGGAGAGGGAGTTGTGACGCGGAAATAATCAAGAAATGAGTGAACACATCCAAATGACAAAAAGAAAGACCGGAATGACCATGGCGAACACACAGGTTCGCCCCTACCGGTTGCCGGGGTGGTTCAAGGTCAGGATCGAGGCGGGGCCGCACTACCGGCGCATCCGGTCGCTGGTCCGGGAGAAGCAGCTTCATACGATTTGCGAGGAGGCGCGCTGTCCCAACAAATGGGAATGCTGGAATAACCGGACGGCGACGTTTTTGCTGTTGGGCGACGTTTGTACCCGGCGCTGTCATTACTGTTCCGTGACCACGGGTCGCCCGGACCCGGTGGATTGGGACGAACCGGAACGCGTGGCCGAAGCCGTTCGCGCTTTGGACTTACGGCACGCGGTGCTGACCTCCGTGAATCGCGATGAACTGGACGACGGCGGCGCCTCCATGTTTGCGGCGACCATTCATGCCATCCGGCGGCTTCAGCCGGCCTGCACCGTGGAAGTCCTCGTCCCGGATTTTCAGGGGAAGCCGGACGCAATCGATACTGTCCTGGCGGCGACTCCGGAAATTTTTTCTCATAATATCGAAACCGTCTCCCGGTTGTTTCCGTCCGTCAGACCGCAGGGCAACTATGCCCGTTCTTTGGAGGTGCTTCGTCGGGCCGGGGACCGGGGGGCCAACACGAAATCGGGTTTCATGGTCGGGATGGGCGAGACCATCGAGGAACTCCGGTCGGTCCTGCACGACCTGCGCGCGGCCGGCTGTGAGATCGTGTCGATCGGCCAGTACTTGCAGCCGACCAAAGCCCATCTCGTGGTGCAGCGGTACGTCGAGCCCGAGGAATTCGAGGATCTCAAACAACACGGGATGGCCTTGGGCTTCCGGCACGTGGAATCAGGTCCCTTGGTGCGCAGTTCGTATCATGCCGAACAACAAATCACAGCTTCTGCCTCCCCTCACCCCTCCTTGCAAAGGAAGGGAAGCAAAAAAGAGTTACCGTCATTCTCCTCCCCTTTGTAATGGGGCGCATTTCCGAAGAGGGAATGCGGGTGGGGTAGAGCCAAACGCACATCTAACCTGGAAAGATTCTTCATGCACGTGAAACGTTGGCTTCTTCTCGCTCCGCTGCTGCTGACGATCCTGTTGTTGCAGTCCTACTTTTGGGTGCCGACGTATGAGAAGCAGGCGACGGGGAATCCGGCGCGCCTGGTGACGTATATCGAAGCGTCATCCGGCGACGCCAAGATTCTCAATCCGATTTTGAATGCGGATACGGCCAGTTCGGGTATTGTGAGCCTCACGTTTGAAGGGCTCCTGGATTTGGACGAAAACCTGAACTTCCGGGGGCGGTTGGCCACGGATTGGACGATTTCCGAAAAAGCCTATCTCTTCGCCAGTGCCTCCAACCGGTTCCCCGACGGTGCTGAGATCACGGGAGCGGGCCTGGCCGGCCGGATTCGGACCGCGCTGCAAGACGAGGCCTTTGCCGCGTTGGCTGAAAACGTTCGCTCTATCGACGTGTTGCCTCCCGTCACCAGGGCATCCGCGGTGTCCGTTCAAACGCAGGACGCGGAAGGCAACCCGGCGCGCGGGGACGTGGCGGTCACGTTCAACGTTCCCGAGCGAGTGGCGTTTTCCTTGCACCGGGTGGACCAGGACTTTTTTCAACGGCTTCTGCCGGTTATTGGCGACCGCTACCTCGAAAACTTTCCGTATGAGCAGTACCTCACCTTCAGCGAGGAGGTCGCTCCGGCGATGAAGGCCCAGGTGCTCGCGCAATTGCCCGAACTGTTTCCCGTGGCCGAACACAATCCCGTCATCGATTTTAACCTCCGCCAAGGCGTCCGGTTCCACGACGGCCATGAGTTTGACGCCGGCGACGTGAAGTTTACGTATGACGCCATCATGGATTCCCGGAATTTGTCCCCTCGCACGTCTGATTTCGAACCGATCAAGGCCGTCGAGATGATCGACGCGCATACGGTGCGCGTGGTGTACAAGCGGCTGTTCTCTCCGGCGATCAACGCCTGGACGATGGGCATCCTGCCCGAGCACCTGCTCAACGCCGAGGCCATGCAACGGGAGATGGACGGCCGCGGTCTCTCCGATGCCGCCAGGGCGGCGTTTGGTATGCGCGACAGTGAATTCAACCGCAACCCCATCGGCAGCGGACGATTCCGCTTCGTCGAGTGGCACAGCGACGAATATATTCATCTGCGGCGCAATGACGACTATTGGGAAGGGCCCGCGGAATACGAAGACTATTACATGCGGATCGTGCCTGACCTGTTGACGCAGGAAATGGAATTCCGGTCCGGTGCGGTCGATTACTACGGGACTCAACCGCACCAGGTCGCGCGGTACAAGGAAGACGACACCTACCAGTCGTTTTCGAGCCTGGGGTTCGGCTATAGCTACATCGGGTACAACAACCGCCGGCCGTTGTTTGCCGACCCGGACGTGCGCCGGGCCCTGGGTCTGGCGATCAACGTGGAGGATTTTCTCCGGTACCTGTTGTACGGCGAAGGGGAACACATCACCGGTCCGTATCCCCCCAACACTCAGTGGTACGACACGACCGTGGAACCCCTGCCCTATGATCCCGAGGCCGCGCGGGCTGTGCTGGAAGCCAAAGGGTGGCGTCTCAACGCCGGCGGCTGGCTCGAAAAGGACGGCAAAATTTTCGAGTTCAACCTCATCACGAACAGCGGCAATCCCATTCGCAAGAACATCATGACAATCGCGCAGAACGCCTGGAAGAAAATCGGCGTGAAGTGCAACACGCAATATTTTGAATGGGCGGTGTTCCTGAAGGACTTCGTCAATACCGCGGATTTCGACGCCGTGGTCCTGGGGTGGAGCATGGGCGTCGATCCGGATTTGTATCAACTGTGGCATTCGAGCCAAGCCGGGCCTCAACAATTGAATTTTATCGGGTATCACAACCCCCTGGCCGACGACCTGATCGTCCGCATCCGGCAGGAGTACGATCAGGACGTGCAGCGGGAACTGGCCCACCGCTTGCATCGACTGATTGCGGAGGAACAGCCGTATACGTTTCTCTACGCGCCGTTGGGCACGCGGGTGTTGGATAAAAAGATCGTATTGGTCCACAGGGACGAAGACGGGTCGGAACAGTATGAAAAGATTTATCCCATTCCCAGCGGCGACATCACGTTTCACTTCCACCAATGGCGAAAGCTCGAATTCACGCCGTCGTTGTGAGGGGATTGTAAATGTTCGCTGAAAGAATGAGGGACAGACCATCCCATCATGGTCATTCCGAGCGAAGCGAGGAATCTCGTTGTTTCAACGACTGGGCGCTATGAAAAGCAGATCCTTCGCGTTGCTCAGGATGACAAATAGGTTCTAGGGTTAATCGCGGATGCAAGCCTTTATCCTTCGCAATATTCTTCAACGGCTTGTGCTGGTGTTCGTCGTCTCCATCCTCGCGCATTCGGTGATCCATTTGGCTCCCGGCGAACCCAGCGAGGTCGATCCGGCGAATCCCCGGATGAAGCCCGAAGACATTGCCAAGATCCGCGAGGCGTTTCACCTCGATGCCCCGCTGTATATGCAGTATGCCTATTGGGTCCGTGACCTTGCGTCCGGCGAACTGAAGTCGTTCAAGGACAGCCAACCCGTCCTGGGAAAAATCTGGCGCCGGTTTCTGAATTCCCTGCCGCTGTTTATCTGTGCCACGTTGCTGGTGTGGACCCTGGCGTTTCCCACCGGCATTCAGGCGGCAATCCATCGCGGGGCGGTCTACGATCGCACCACCACCTTTGCGGCCTATACCCTCATTTCCGTGCCGGGCTTCTTTCTGTCTTATATCGTGATTCTCTGGGTCGTCGACCTGTTCGGCGTTCCCGTGATCGGCTTGAAGACTTTCGGGATGGACATGGCGCCCCCACTCTTTCAAACGATGGACCGGATTTGGCACTTGGTGATTCCGTCGCTGATGTCCGCCCTGGGCGGGATGGCGATTTTGTCGCGGTACGTGCGCTCTCAGATGCTGGAAGTCGTGGGTCAGGATTACGTCCGCACGGCGCGCGCCAAGGGCGCGGAAGAGGACGCGGTGATCTACCGTCACGCGCTACGCAACGCGTTACTGCCGTTTGTGACCATGTTCGGGTTTCTGTTGCCCGGGCTGATTGGCGGCTCGGTCATTTTCGAACAGATTTTTGCGTGGCCGGGATTGGGCCGATTGGGTTACGAAGCCATTCTCGCGAGAGATTTTCCGGTGATTCTGACCTTGAACTTTATTGCCGCGGTGTTGACGTTGGCCGGGACCTTGGTCTCGGACATCCTGTACGCCGTGGTGGACCCGCGGATTCGAACGGGGCTGCAAGGGGACGGATGATTGGTGAAACGGGCATGGCGCCTTTCTTTTATCTGTCATCCTCGACATCTTTAATCGAGGATCCAGTGTCTTTTGCCTTGTGAATAAAGGAAAACCCAATGACACTGGATCCCCGATCGGAGTCGGGGATGACAGAAAGAGACAACGAATTCTGTCAACGAATGACTGAACACATACAGGAATGACGGAAGGGAAGTACGGGGAAACAAGAGCAGAGAGTTTAACCTGTTGAGGCAACAGTGGAACGTATTTCAGACCTGACAAAGGATCCGGAAGGGCGGACACGCAGGTCCGCCCCTACAGGGGAAGATCTTCTGCCGTCGGAAACGCCGTGGCAGGAATCCTTGCGGTTGTTTCGCAAGGATCGTCTGGCGGTGGTGGGGGCCTATGTTCTGGTGATGCTCCTGTTTGCGGCGATGTTCGGCAAGGTCCTGACCGAATGGGTGGTCGTGTTCGATCCCGAAGTCGTCCGCCTGCCGGAAAAATTTCTGCCGCCCTTGACGTTCTCGTCGACCGAAGAGGTCCCGGCCCATGATCGACCGTTCGGGGGCATCTATCTGTTGGGTACGGATGAACTGGGCCGTGACGTCTTCGCGCGCATGCTCCAGGGGTCGTTCGTGTCGTTGTCCATCGGGTTTATCGCGGTGGGCATTTCCCTGGCGATCGGGATCCTGCTGGGCGGGCTGTCCGGGTTTTACGGAAACGTCAGATTCGGCGTGATGACGGTCGATACGCTCATCATGCGGTTTACCGACGTGATGTTGTGTTTCCCGACCTTTTTCCTGATCCTCACCGTGGTGGCCCTGCTCCCGCCCAGCATCTATAACATCATGATCGTCATCGGGCTGACCAGTTGGATGGGGACCGCCCGCTTCGTCCGCGCCGAATTTCTCGCGTTGCGTAAACAGGATTTCGTCGTGGCCGCCACCTCGATCGGGGCGCGGGACCGGCGCGTGATTTTCGCGCACATGGTGCCCAATGCCATCGCACCCGTGTTGGTTTCGGCGACCATCGGCGTGGCCACGGCCATCCTGACCGAGTCGGGCTTGAGTTTTCTCGGGTTCGGCGTGCAACCGCCCTATGCCACGTGGGGCAACATCCTGGCCGACGGCAAGGGGTTCATCTTTGACGCTCCCTGGCTCTTTTTCATTCCGGGCATGGCGATCCTGGTCGTGGTGTTGGCCTTTAACCTGGTCGGGGAAGGGTTGCGTGAAGCCCTTAATCCCAAACTGCGGAGACGCTGAACGGTGAACGCTTCATCCCATCTCCTGGAAGTTTCGCATCTCTCCACGTCCTTCTTTTCGGATCAAGGGGAAATCCGCGCGGTCGAGGACGTCAGTTTTTCGGTGCAACCGGGACAAACCGTGGCGCTCGTCGGGGAATCCGGGTGCGGGAAATCCGTGACGGCTCTGTCCATCATGCAGTTGGTGGATTTTCCGGGAAAGGTGGTGGGCGGTCAGGTGACGTTCAAGGGCGCCGACTTGCTGACCTTGCCGGCCAAGGAGATTCGACGGATACGCGGCAATCAAATCGGCATGGTTTTTCAGGAGCCCATGACCTCGCTGAATCCGGTTTTCACGATCGGCGATCAGATCGGCGAGGTGTTGGATATCCATACCACCCTGACCAAACACGAGATCCGGCAAGAAGTCATTCGCCTGCTGGGGAAAGTCCAGATCCCGGCGCCGGACAAGCGCATCGATCAATACCCGCACGAAATGTCCGGCGGCATGAAACAACGGGTGATGATTGCCATGGCTTTGGCGTGCCGGCCCGACCTGCTTATCGCCGATGAGCCGACCACGGCGTTGGACGTGACGATTCAGGCCCAAATCCTGGAGTTGCTCAAGGAACTGCAACGGGAAATGGGCATGGCGATCCTGCTGATCACGCACAACCTGGGCGTAGTGGCGCAATTCGCGCAGGACGTCATCGTGATGTACGCCAGCCGTATCGTGGAACGGGCGAGCGTGCCGCAACTGTTTGCCGCGCCGTCCCATCCGTACACGCGGGCGCTGTTGCGCTCGTTACCCAAGCCCGGCGCGCGGGAAACCCGGCTCGAATCCATACCCGGCACGGTTCCGTCTCCGCTCATGTATTGCCGGGGGTGCCATTTTTCGACCCGGTGTCCGGACGCGCTGGATCGTTGCCCTGACGAGGAGCCGCCGCTCGTTGAAATTGCGCCGGGCCATGAATCCGTGTGTTGGCTGCATCAATCCGGGAGTTCGTAAAGCCGTGGACGTGAACCCACAAGACCCTTCGCTTCGCTCAGGGCAAGCTCCTTCGCTCCGCTCAGGGCAAGCTCCCCTCATGCCGCTCCTGCAGGTCACGAACCTCAAGAAATACTTTCCCGTCCGAAGCGGTCTCTTCTCGAACGTATCGGCATGGGTCAAGGCCGTGGACGACGTGACGTTCGACATCAAGCCGGGAGAAACGTTCGGGCTGGTCGGGGAATCCGGTTGCGGCAAGACCACCGTGGGCCGGACCGTGCTGCGGTTGCAGGAACCCACCGGCGGCGACGTATTGTTCGAAGGCCAAGACCTGTTCGCCATGGATGCCAAGACGTTGCGAGCCACGCGCCGCCGGATGCAGATCGTGTTCCAGGATCCCTACAGCTCGCTGAATCCTCGCATGACCGTCGGCTCCATCGTGGGCGAGCCGCTCAAGGTCCATCACCTGGCGAAAGGCAGCGAGTTGACGGATCGGGTCTGTCAACTCCTCAACCGCGTGGGCCTGAGGCCGGACCATTACCCGCGCTATCCGCACGAGTTTTCCGGGGGCCAACGCCAGCGGATCGGCATTGCGCGTGCCCTGGCACTGAACCCGAAGTTGATCGTGTGCGACGAAGCCGTCTCAGCCCTGGACGTGTCCATCCAGGCGCAGATCATCAATCTGCTCAAGGACCTGCAAGCGGAGTATCGCCTGTCCTACCTGTTCATTACGCACGACTTGAACGTGGTGCAGTACCTGGCCGACCGGATCGCCGTGATGTATTTGGGAAAATTGGCGGAAGTGGCGCCTGCCGGCGCCCTGTTCTCCGACGCCAAACATCCCTATACCCAAGCCCTGCTGTCCGCCAACCCCTTGCCCGACCCCACGGTGAAACACGAACGCATTCTGCTGCCCGGCGACGTGCCCACCCCGTTGAATCCGCCCTCCGGCTGCAGGTTCCACACGCGCTGCCCGCACGTGATGGAGCAGTGCAAAACCACCGATCCCCCCCTGATCCAGATCGGCAAACCCGAAGCCGGCCACAACGTCTGGTGCCATCTGTATTCGTATTAGAGAAGGCAATGGTTTTTGAGTAAATGGTTCAGCGTGCCATGAAGGAAGATTGCGGGAACGTCAAAGAAGGTCTCAATAGGTCGTGATGAAGTTTGAGGTTTCGACCCCATTGGGTTTCATGGTAAGAACAACGGAGGACTATTGGGAACTTCTCCTTTTCAAACATCCTGAAATTTCAGGAAAAGATCGTGAAGTGCAAGAGACGCTCAGGTCGCCCAATTTGGTTCGTCGAAGTCGTTATGATCCGACGGTGCATTTGTTTTATTTGCCTGAAGGGGACTATTATTTGTGCGTTGTGGCGAAGCGCTTAAATACAGAGGGTTTTATCATTACAGCCATAGAACGGATACGATCAAAGAAGGAGAGCAACTATGGCCCACGTCCGTGTGATTCATGACCCCGGTGGTGAGACATTGACCGTGTATTTTGCTGAACCTTGCTCTGACCAAGTGTGCGAAGAGACTGGTGAAGGAGTGATCCTGATCAAGGATCGTCAGAGTGGTGAAGTGATAGGGTTTGAGCGACTCTATTACAAGGCAATGCCCGGCCCCAATGCTGTCACTGTGGAAACGCTGGCAGTAGAGACCACATGACACTAACCGCAAGAACATTGGAGAAACGTCTAAATGATCTCGCGAAGGAAGCGAAACTTAGCAGGAGCCGGTTTGGCAAAAAAGAGCGAACTAGAAGGGTTGAACAACTACTCACCACACTGGGGAAGGACAGACGCTACAGGGTTGCCGTGAAATAGCAAAGACCATAGATCCCCAAACGGTCATTCCCGACATCTTTCATCGGGAATCCAGAGTCTTTGTTTTTCCTCTGTTCTCCTGCTGTCATCCCCGGTCCTCGATTAAAAATGTCAAGGACAGGCCCCGATCGGGGATCCAGTGTCTTTGATATTGTCTTTCTGTCATTTGTCTTTACTTTCCTTTTTATCTGTGAGGACAACGACCCTGCCTTCCCGCTAACCCCTGCGGGAATGGCAGGCGGAGCGGAGCGGGTCGAGGTCGGAGTCGGGGGAATAGCCATAGTAACCGGACGGCCATGCTATGGTTCTGAACTAATTGCTATGTTTTGCTATGCGCTGCTATGTTTTGAGATGTTTTTGCTATAAATTCTATAAAAATCATAGCATAACATAGCAATATGCTATGTTTTCCATAGCATGACATGATGGCGTGAAGATGGTTGCACAAGAGTTGAGTAAAATGAAATTTTTTGATATATCTGATATTGTTTATATCAAACATTTCATATTTTATGGATATTCAATCAACCCTGCGCGCCATTCGAGCCAGACTTGATCTCACTCAGCAGGAGCTTGCCGACAGGCTCGGCGTCTCCTTCGCCACGATAAACCGCTGGGAAGGCGGCACTACCAAACCGCAAAAGGCAGCACGGGAAGCGATTACCGCACTTGCCGCCGAGGCAGAACTTAACGAGGCGGAGGCAGCCGTGGAACCGACCGAAGCGGCAGCGCGCGTTACCCGACGCAGGGCCAAATCGACCAGACGTGCCGCTTCTCCATCCACCAAACCCATGGAACAGATGTTGTGGGACGCGGCTTGCTCCATCCGCGGAGAAAAGGACGCCGCCAAGTTTAAAGATTACCTGCTCCCGCTCCTTTTTCTCAAACGGCTCTCCGACGTGTTCGACGATGAGATCAGTCGCCTGGCCGAGGAATACGGCGACCGCGCCACCGCGATTGAGATCGCTGAAAGCGATCATAAACTACTGCGTTTCTACCTGCCACCCGAAGCGCGATGGAACATCATCAACGGCCGCGAAAGCTATGAGTGGCCGCTCGACGACAGAAAGCGAAGCACGCGCCCCCAGGACGTGGGCGAACATCTGACCATGGCCGTGCGGGCTGTCGTCAAACAGAACCCTTCCCTCTCGGGCGTCATCGACCTCGTGGATTTTGCAGCCGAGCGGAACGGTGAGCGCGACGTCAATCCGGCCAAACTCACCGCCGTGGTCGAAACCTTCTCCGACCTCCGTTACCGGCTCGGTCTCGCCGACGTGCAACCCGACTTCCTCGGTCGCGCCTACGAATATCTCCTGCGCAAATTCGCGGAAGGGTCTGGCCAGAGCGCGGGCGAGTTCTTCACGCCGACTGAAGTCGGGTTCCTGATGGCGCATATCATGCGACCGAAGCCAGGAGAAGATTGCCACGACTATGCCTGCGGCTCGGCCGGTCTTCTCGTCAAACTCCAACTCGTTGCCCGTGAACTCGATCCTACCAGCCGCGTCCCGCTCAAGCTTTACGGTCAGGAACTGCAAGCCGAAAGCTATGCCGTTGCCCACATGAACGCCATCATCCACGACATGGACGTCGAGATCGCCAGAGGCGACACCATGATCAATCCCAAGTTCAAGACCGCGTCAGGCCGGATCAACACCCACGACGTCGTGGTCGCCAATCCCATGTGGAACCAGCCATTCAGTCAGGAAGTCTTTGCCAACGACCCGTTCGACCGTTTCCGCCCCCGGGGCGGCATCACGACCGGCAAGGGCGACTGGGCGTGGCTCCAGCATACGCTCGCCTGCCTGAACGAACGCGGACGCGCCGCAGTCGTACTCGACACCGGTGCCGTCACACGCGGCTCCGGTGCCAAGCACGAAGACAAGGAACGCAACATCCGCAAATGGTTCATCGATCACGACCTGATCGACGGCGTGATCCTGTTGCCGGACAACCTCTTCTACAACACTACCGCCGCCGGCATCATCGTGGTGTTGTCAAAACGCAAGCCAGCCGTGCGCAAGAACAAGATCATACTCCTCAACGCCAGCCGTCGCGTCGGCAAAGGCCGTCCCAAGAACTTCATCCCGGAAGAGGACATTCGCCCGCTCGCGGCGGCCTTCCGCAAAGGCGAGCCGGTCGAAGGCGAAGTCGCCGTGATTACGCGGGAGCAAGCAGCCCAAGCCGACTACAACCTCAGCCCAAGCCGGTGGGTGGGGCAGGGAAGCTCCGCAGAAATAGGCTCGGTTAGTGTGCTACTAAAAGAGCTTGTCTCACTTGACGACGAGGCGCACCAGCTTTCGGTGTCGTTGTCGAAACTCCTTGCGGGAGTCGTCGATGAGTCTGCTTAACATAGAATTTGCAGGTCGCCGCCGGTGGTCGCAAGTAGGTGACACCTATGAAGTTACGAGGAAGCCTCGGGGGCTTGATGCGTCTTCATTGGCAGCCATCCCATTCGCGTCGATGGCTGACATTCCACAAGGTGGTGCTTACGCGCCTGATTTCACTCTGAAGGCTCAGACCGAGATCAAGAGCGGAACGTATTTCGAGCGAGGTGACATTCTTGTAGCAAAAATTACCCCATCCTTTGAAAACGGCAAACAGGCGCTCACGACTCAGTTGCCAACACCTTTTGGTTTCGCAACTACGGAGGTGATCCCTCTTCGACCTCGCACTGACGGACACGATCGACGTTTGCTGTTTTTCTACCTGTTGCACCCAGATGTTCGTCATCACGTTGCCGAGCGCATGGAAGGCACAACCGGCCGACAGCGTGTTCCTGAGGAAGTACTCCTCGGTTTGCCCTTCCCCGAGTTCGAACTAGAAGAGCAAACCGCGGTCTCGGACGTATTGGAGACAATCCAGCGGCTAATGGCGACCGCGGCCAAATCCATACAAACGGCTGCTGCTCTCAAGCACGCGGCGATGCGGACGCTGTTCACGAAAGGCCTGCGAGGCGAGGCGCAGAAAGAAACCGAGATTGGCTCGATGCCGGAGAGTTGGGAGTTGGTATCCATTGGCAATGTCTTTGAAATCAAGCAAGGGCTTTCTCTGAAGGGCAATCTTTCCAACGATGGTCAAGGAATACCATTTCTCCGTACCTCCAATGTGTACTGGGGGCGTATCGAACTACAAAACGTCAGCCGGATGCGTCTGGTGGGTGCCGCGCCGACCAACAAGCTGTTGCGTTGTGGCGACCTTTTGGTGTGCGAAGGCGGCGAGATTGGGCGCGCGGCAACGTGGAACGGAGGAATTGAAGAGTGTCTATTTCAGAACCACCTTCACCGCCTTCGTCCTGTGGATGCCTCACGCACCTATGCACGGTTTGTGATGGCATGGTTAGAAGAAGGCTTCAAGTACCGCAACGCCTATGAAGGTGCCGGAAACCGTACGACAATCCCCAATCTTTCCCGTGCTCGCCTTGCGGAGCTATTGATCCCGCAGCCATCTCCCGACGAGCAGCGTGAGATCGTCGCCATCCTAGACGCTATCGACTGTAAGATCGATTTGCACAGGAAAAAGTGTTCCGTGCTCGACGATTTGTTTAAGACCCTGCTGCACAAGCTGATGACGGGGGAAATTCACATCACCGATCTCGACCTCTCGGCACTAGAGGAAACGACTTCATCTTCAGAGCTTACAGTGGCTAAAATTTATGCTCACGATTTGAGTTTACAGGAAAAATAATTCATGAACTTTCCCGATCTCCCACATCTACAGCGGCTTCAGAGAGATTTATGGCAATGGCCCAACTCTCGTGCCGCGGTCATGATCGGAGCCGGATTTAGCTTAAATTCAGTGCCTTCGCCCGGCGTGATCACACGCTTCCCAACGTGGAGTGAATTGGCTCAGGCCATGTTCGATGAGATTTATACTCGACCCCAGGATGAAACTGAAGAACAAAGAACAGAACGCTTCAATCAAAGCAATACGCTCAGGCTTGCCAGCGAATACGAGGCCATGTTTGATCGCCAGAGACTTGAGTCTTTTATCCGCGCAAGAATCCCTGACACCGATCATCAACCGGGAGGCCTCCATAGCCTCCTTCTTCAACTGCCATGGAAAGACGTCTTCACAACAAATTATGACACGCTTCTTGAGCGCACCGAGGTAGACGGAAGGGTCTATCAACCGGTAACAAGGGCAAACGAGCTAACAACGGCATTCTCTCCAAGAATCATCAAACTTCATGGCTCGTTTCCATCGCAGACACCGTTCATCCTCACCGAAGAGGATTACCGTACCTACCCGAAAGAATCTGTGCTATTTGTCAACACTGTTCGACAGTCACTGATTGAAAACACCTTTGTTTTGATCGGTTTTTCAGGCGACGATCCAAATTTTTTGCAATGGACGGGTTGGATTCGGGATGAACTTGGCAAGCACCACGCTCCCATCTATTTAGTCGGTCCATTGTCATTGAGCAACGTGCAGCGTTCGCTTCTCGGACACCGGGGAGTAACGCCCATTGATCTCACTCCTGTATTTTCGGGTACAAATCGACAAGATGGAATTCATGCATCCGCTATCGAATGGTTTCTCCGCAGTTTACTGAGAGATAAACCCCAACGACCGGAAGCCTGGCTTAAAACCAAAACGAGCGCTAGGGGAACCGCTGGTTTTGAACCTCCAATTCTTAGCAGCGGTTCGACCGAACCGGAAAAAGTCAATTTAACCAGTGGTTCTCAGAATCCTCTGAACGAAGAAACTGTAAGAAAGGTCATCGAGCGCTGGCGTTTTGAGAGGAATCAATACCCAGGATGGTTGGTTCCAACGAACGAGATACGATCTTCACTATGGCACGAAACGAGAGACTGTATAGAGCCATTAATCAAATTTGCCGAAAACTGGCCACCTGCAGATCGTCTTTTGCTTTTTCGCGAGATTAACTGGCGACTTGAAACATCAATGGTCCCGCTTTTTACCGACTGGATAACTCCGTTTGAGTCAGGAGTCAATGAGATGTTTGGCAGCCCGAAAGATGCAACGACTCCAAAGTTGTCGGTCAAGGCATTGAGATCCATAAAGGTTTCGGATACAGAAGTCACGGAAGCGTGGCTGGAAATTGCGTTTGCGCTACTCCGTGAGGCACGAGAAAATTATAATTCGGAGCGTTGGAATGCGTTCAATGAAAAGATTGCCCAAGTAGTTGTCGGTCATCCCCAATTTACCGACCGGTATCATTACGAGCAGGCCTTATGGATGATGTGGAACATAGAGAGAAGCCAGGCCAAAAACCTACTTGCAGAATGGTCGCCTTCACCACATTCACCGCTTGCAATGATGTGGAAAGCCGGGCTTTTGGCTGAACTCGACGAATTGAAAGAAGCTCGCTTTCTTCTACGAACTGCACTACGAGAAATCAGAAAATCTCTCCACAACATTCCGGGACGGAACATTAACCCACTTTCGCTTGAGGGATGGAGTACGTATTTATTATTTGCAGTTGAACATGCGATGGATGGTGCTAGGGGATGGGAGCTCTACCAAGAATTCTCGGAGCGATGGCAGGAATTGAAAGCATGGGATTGTAACCCATTGCCTCTTAAGCAGTACTTTGACGAAGCCCTTTTGGGAACTGCGCCAGTCCGCAAAAAGACAAAACAAATCGTCCGTAGCTTTGACCCCGGACTTATTCATATTATGCACACTTGGAGTAGAGATAATATAGAACCATGGCTGACTGCTTTTGCTTGCATCCGGCTATACGAACAGGTTGGCATCCCCCTGCATTTACCTTTTTTCAATCTTTCAGGAGATGCCCTCAGAAACGCATGTAAATGGGTAGCTCCCTTCACCGGCTTCTGGAGCCCGGCACTTCTTATCCGCGCAGGCAAGAAAAACGATTTGACAAAGCACGGCTTTGTGGAACGAGCACGGGTTGCTGCCATGAAACCGGCTCTTGCGAAAAACCTGAACAAATGGGCGATGGAGGCGTTGAGGCGAGAGTTTTCATCTGTGAGCGAAAAAATCGTAAGGACTTCGGCTCAAGAATCATTGCTGGAAGTTCTGCCTGAAGTTTTGTCAAGACTGGCATTCAAGTTGGAATCAGCCGATCTTCAAGAAGCATTTTCCTTGGCACTTGAACTCCATAGGCAACCCGGTATTCCGTCTCATATTACCCTTCATCAGTCTTGTGTGCCTTGGTTTAGGCGATTGTTTGAAGCAGCGGATGATGGGCAACTTCTTGGATGGCTCCCTGAATTACTCAAGTTTCCGCTATATATTGGAAGTGACCGACTCTCGAATCCACTTCCTAATCCCTGGCCTGACCCGATGAGACAGATCCCTATAGGACGCACGTGTGCCGCGAAGCAAGCTCATCCCGAACTTCTCACCGAAATAAATGAGGCGATTGAATGGCTTTTGGAACGTGCGAAAAGCGAATCGGGCGAGGGACGCCGTAGAGCAATGATCCGCCTCATTTACATTTTCGACGCCAATATTTTAACGGAGGAACAAAAGAATCGTTTGGGCACATTGTTATGGGAAAAAATCAACGAACATGGGTTACCTGACTTGCCCGATCTTCATTGTTTCAATTACTTGCATTTACCCTCGCCTGAGAACGTTGATGTTGTCTCGAAAATTAAACAAGAGATACTTGCCATTGAGCCAATTTCCAACATAGTAGAGGAAAATCCGATGATTCTTAATGCTGCTTTTGCTTCAAGGGCCGCCGTTCAGATTCCCCATGAATCGAGAGGAATCATTGAATGGAATTGGGACGAGACGAATGAACTATGGGATAAAGTAATTAAATGGTGGAATAAAGAAAAGATTATGTTCTCCATCGAGAAATCTGCACCTTGTATTGGAACCGAGCATATATCAGACAGTCTGGACAAAGTGGGTATGTTTATGGCGCGAGCCATATTGCCCCAAATGGATTCGGCCAGTGAGGACGAATGGAACAGGGTGCTTGCGTTTTTATCCGAGACGCGGAAACGCGGAGTGTATCTGACTATGGTATTACCATATGTCCTTCTCCATCGTTCCAGTGAAAGAGAGAAGATTATTCAAGCGATCCTCGACGACTTGTCATCCGGCAATGAGAAAGCTGTGCAAGCGAGTGCAAGTGCTGTTCGACATTGGATTCATCTAGCAGATGCTACGACCTTGGATGACCCGCCGAATGATGCGATTGATAAATTAATACAGAGAGTTGCATTCAGGCGACCCGAGGGGGTTCTGACTTGTTTAGATCAATTAGCGGTTCTCTTAATCGAAAAACCTGATGTTTTCACTTCTGAACAAGTGAATCTCGTTGTTGCGAGTTTAATACCATGGAGCCAAGAAACTTGTCTTCCGCTCTCCGAAGAAGGAAATGGGTCTTTTCCTGAAGAGGAAAGGCCTGGACTTCGCTCTTTTCTCGGAAGGTTGGCTTCTGCATTGAGTATCTGGCTGAAGAACAAATTTCCCAATCAAACCGAACCGCCAGAAATTTCTCATTTAAGGGAGTCGTACAAATCAGACCCTCTCCCGGAGGTTAGGAGAGCTTTTGACACGTGGAAGTAACTGCAGCCATGTCAAATCTCATGGCTAAGCCATATCTCAACTAGGGTAGAAAATGGACAATGAGGACAGACTCGTCGTAGTTCGTCAGATAAGTGAGCAAAAACTGAATTTTGAAGAGATAAGGAAAAAATTCTGGCGTATAGATAAGACCTTCAAAACTACAGAAGACTATTACGACACAAACCAATGGATACCAGCGGGGTCTCCGGGATGGGCATCAAGCCTAGAAAAGACGGGAGGGAAAGACCGTGAAAGATTCAAGAGTTCTCAGCAGGGGAAGGAAGAGCTCAACATGCCAGTGCCTAACGCGTCGGCCCTAATGCTAAATGCAGCGAGGAAAGACTACGAGAGAGCCAGACTGCTGAACAAAGAACAGAACAAGGCTAAAGCTGTGGGAGCTAATGAGCTTGAGGTTTCAGGTATTATCTTTGATATGCTGGAAGAGGATATGGAGTCTATCATCATGGCATACACGGCAATTGAAGCTTTTGTAAACGAGGCAGTCCAACCTGAAGACGAAGTATATATAACTAAAAAAGGCAAAACGATTGCAACATGGCTCTGCTACGAAGAGTTCACAATGATGGCTCTTGAAGAAAAGTTAGAGCAAGTTCTTCCGGAGAAACTGGGGGTACAGCCAATAGACAAAAACGGAAAAGACAATATTTGGCAGGATTATAAGGAACTTGAGAGTTTACGGCACGACGTCATTCACATGCGAGGAGAAAAGAGGCAGTCCAACGTGACAGAAAAGCAAAGTATCTGGATTTGGGGGAAAATTTATGAGGCAGGCGTTAGATGGAAAACTCCCGCCTACGTGAGGGCCTTAAAAACAATCAAGTACTTTAGCCGAAGTCAATCAGGAGAATACCCTAACTGGATTGTGAATTTCCCCCAAACATAGGAAATTTCATCATAGCCTGCGAGAATCAGAAGTTTTAAATTCTTCTTTCGAAACTGCTGAGTCGATTTCGATTAACAGAAGTGAGGAACCATTGGAAATGCTATCCCTCAATTTGTACTCATCAAACGAAAGGGAACGCATGACGGAAAGAGCGTACAAAAAAGAGCTCCAATAGAAAAAATTAATCATAAATCCCTATACGTATCCTGATCGAGTATTTGGAAGCCAGCGGTCGGCTTGGCGATGCCTTGGAACGCTATCCTACGGTGTTGCGCAACCAGACGACTGAAGTGTCCAAGCGAGCAAAAACAGTGCTTGCCATGAATTCAAGTGAGGCTGCTGTTTAAGGAGGAAGAGAACGATGTCTCTTGCTACACAAATCATTGATCAGCAGGTGTCCGGTATCATCGAGAGATACAAAGACGTTTTTGCCAACGAACTTCGGCTTGGAGAAGACGAACAGAAAAAACGCTCGGCGGCATTCTTGTTTCTTGTTGCCAGAACAGCGTTCAACCTCGCAGATGAAGAAACGTTCGACGGCATTGTTGAGGGCGGAAATGATTTTGGGGTCGATGCCCTGTATTTTGAACCGCCGGACGACAGCGAACTTCACATCACGCTGATACAGGGGAAATATAGAAACGACCTCAGTGGGGATGCGGCATTCCCAGAGAACGCGATTATCAAGATAATCGATGCAATCAGCGCGCTTTTCGATCCAGCCAAAACGGTAATGTTAAACAGGCGTTTGAATCAGCGGGTCGAAGACATACGTTCATTTGTCAGGGAAGGCGCGATTCCACGAGTGACTGCGGTCGCCGTGAACAACGGGATGCGCTGGACATCTGAAGCGCAGCAACGGATCAACAATGCCGCAAAGGATTTCGGGAAACAGGTCGAATGGCGTCATATCGGGTCCGACGAGCTTCTTGTTCTCTTGCAGACAAGAAAACCGATTAGCGCTGAGTTGAAACTCACTGGACAGGCGACTGTCGAAACTTTTGACTTCCGGCGTGTATTGATAGGACGCATGTCAGTCGTCGAACTCGCACGTCTAACCAACGAACACGACAATCATTTGTTCGAAAAGAACATCCGCCGTTATCTAGGCCTCGCCGGCAACCGCGTGAATGAAGCGGTCGCGGCCACTTTGCGCGATCCGAATCAACGCCCCAATTTTTACTTCTATAATAACGGTATTACGATCACCTGCTCTCAGTTTCGCCACAACGCACTTCAAAGAGATAACTGGATGGTGCATGTAAACGATCTGCAAATCGTTAATGGCGGACAGACGGCCAGAACCGTTCAGCAGATTTCCGAGGAAATCGGGACAGATATTGAAGGGGCAGAGGTGCTAATCCGCATATACGAACTTCAGCAAAACGACAGCAAGGTTGTTGAGGCGATCACTTTTGCGACAAACAGCCAGAACCCGGTTGACCTAAGAGATCTGAAAGCGAACGATCCGCACCAAGAGGCTCTCGGCAAATCGATTTGCCAGTTGGGCTACACGTACCGCGCCAAGCGTGAAGACCGAGCAGTATCGTCCAACGAGTTTACGAGTGCCGTCATTGCCGAGGCCGTATTGGCAATTTGGCGTCACCGGCCGCATCAGGCAAGGTTCAGAATACGCGAACATTTCGGCGCATTGTACAATGAAATTTTCACGAAAAATCTGAACGGTGCTCAAGCGATCATTGCCGCCCTGTTGCTCAGGCATGCGGAAAACCGTCGCAAGAGACCACCAGAAGATGCGCCCGATTTCCTTGCTTATGGTTCCCGTTTTATCGCCATGCTTATGGGTCGCTATCTCTTGGAGGAAATGGAAGTTGCGTTTGATAAACTTGACCACCGCAACTTCGAGCAGGCGCGGAACCTAGTCGAACAAAAATCGGACGACTATTTCTCTCGTGCTGAGAGACAAATAGCCGAGGCTCTTGACCGGCTGTTCAAGGAAAGGGAACGGACACTTCAACGACTGTCGGCTACCTTCCGCCGCGCCGATCTTGTTGACACCCTTTTGGGTGCTGACGATGCGTAAGGAGTTCGAGATTTTGGCTTGGAAACGGAGCGCTGATGAATTCCGTGCCCCCATGCCGCATCTGACTACTCCTTCGGAGAGAGCACCGTGGCACTCTTATCATCAGGGAGGAATCTTTGAACACCAAAATAACTCGTCCTGTCTGGGACTCAACGGCCAACGACGATGTTGCACAGCCCCATACGTATCCTGATTAAGTATTTGGAGGCGAGCGACCGGCTTGACGATTTCCTGGAAAGTTACCCCACGATATCTCGTAGCCAGGCAATTGAAGTGCTCGAATGAGCCAAAACAGTGCTTGCTGGAAAATCGGATGAAATTGTTGATTGACAAATCAGCGCCGAGACTACTTGGTGCACACTTCAGAAAGAGTACATCTGTTCTTGTGGTTGCGGCGCTGTTGTGTGGCGAATCCGATCTCTGGAGTTCAAGACGACGACCGGGACGCGCAGTGAGGTGGTCAGGACGGAGTGCGCTTTTCTGAACCAAGTTGGCGGGCAGGTGCTGTTTGGTGTAACGCAGGCCAGGGTGATGGCCGGTCCAGTGTCTGAAGGCTGATGCTGTGCATGTTAGATTCTACATTGATCCGGAAACGGGCTATCCTCATATCTTCTCTCATGGAGTTGAGAAGAGCGAAGTCGAGGATGTCTTGGCATCGCCGAGTGAAGACCGGCCCGGGCGAGAAGGTGTGCGCATTGCCATCGGCAGGACGCTTGGCGGACGTTATCTCAGGGTCATCTATGTGCCTGACCGCGAACCGGATCAGGCCTTCGTCATTACGGCATACGAACTAAGAGGCAAACCGCTTACCGCTTTTCGGAGGCGCATGAAAAGGAGAGGAAAATGAAGAACAAGACCAACTTCCCACCGGGATGGGATGAAGCGCGCGTCCAACGCGTCCTTCAGCACTACGACTCGCTGACGGAGGAAGAAGCGGTTGCCGAGGATGAGGCCGCTTTTGATGACTCCACGCAGACGGTGATGGAGATTCCCAACGAGTTGGTGCCTGCCGTGCGGGCTTTGCTTGCGACCCGCGCCAGATAGTCCCCTAGTACGAATGAGGGAAGGCACCCATGCCCGAACGCTTGCCGCGGCCGTCTAAGCGACACGCGAGGGTGAGCGACACTTCGAATGCGTTCCGGCGACCGTTGCTTTCCCGATCGTTTGATCTTTATCGGAAGCGATATCAGAGGTCCCCGACGTGCCAAGATCGAAGACGATGGAACAGTCAATACTTCGTGGGGACTCGGCCAGGTCCCGGTCAACCAGTCGGCGCATATATTCAGCGAGTGAAATGCCAAGCCCGGCAGCGCGTGCACGCACTCGTGTGTGCAACTCGGAATCGAGAGTTATCTGCGTTCTGACCATCATTATGTCGCCACCATGCTGTCTTCTTAATGGTGTGTCAACGCATTCCGGGTATTCATGGAGGACACGTTGTGACCGATCTCAGGATTAGCGAAGCTGCGTCGGTCCAGTTCCCCATGGTTCGTCACGCGGCGGAGGTCGGCTGGATGCCGCTCACGCCGGAAGAAGCGATGCATAAGCGTGGCGGCGAGGCCGGCATGCTATTCCGGGACGAACTCGAAGGAGCAGTTGGGCAATTCAATCCCTGGATGACGGACGACGTCATCCGCTCCGTGGTCGAGAGGATCGAGGCGATCCCTCCGACCATCGAGGGTAACCGTGAGATGCTGGCTTGGTTGCATGGTGAGCGCCAATGGTATGACGAGGATGAAAAGCGTCATCGGCGCGTCCGGCTCGTCGATTTTGAAATGCCGAATGCTAACGTCTTTCACGTCACCTGGGAGTGGAAACTCAAGCCTCCGGCCCGTAGTAAGGGCAACCGGGCTGACGTGATGTTCGTGATCAACGGTGTGCCGGTTGCCATCGTCGAGCACAAGAACCCCAAGGACGCCGACGCCATCGAACGGGCCGTCACGCAACTGCGACGCTATGAAATTGAGACCCCCGAGTTGATAGCCTCACCGCAACTCTTCAACGTCACGCATCTGATTGAATACTGGTATGGTGTCACCTGGAACGCGTCGCGCCGGCATATGGCCCGCTGGAAGGAACGGCCCGAGGAGAGCTACCGGTTCGCCGTGCAGTCGTTCTTTGAACCATCCGGCTTTCTGCGCACACTACGGGACTGGATTCTATTCTACGTCGAGGATGGCGAGACCAGAAAGTCAGTCCTCCGTCAGCATCAGCGTCGAGCAGTGGATCGCATCGTCGAACGTTGCTCCGAGCCAGGGAAGCGGCGCGGGCTGATTTGGCATACGCAGGGTTCCGGCAAGACCTTTACATTGCTCACGGCCGCGCGCCTGATCCTGGAGCGCGATGAACAGTTCCATACGCCGACGGTCGTGGTGGTTGTGGACCGGACGGAGTTAGAGGGACAACTCAAGGGTTGGGTTGAGAGGCTGCTCGGCGAGATGCAGCAGCAGGACATCGCGGTCTGGCGAGCCGGTTCCAGGGCCGAACTCCGGGATTTGTTTGAAACCGACAAGCGCGGTCTGATCCTTTCGATGATTCACAAGTTCGAGGGCATCGAGAAGGACGCCAATCCCCGTGACAACGTCTACGTGTTCATTGACGAGGCGCACCGGTCGGTGGCCAAGGATCTGGGCACGTACCTGATGGCGGCCTTGCCCAACGCGACGATCATCGGGTTCACCGGCACGCCGATCGACAAGACGGCCCAAGGCGAGGGCACGTTCAGAATCTTTGGCACCGACGACGAACTCGGCTATCTCGACAAATACACCATCGCCGAGTCAATCGAAGATGAGACAACGCTCCCGATCCGTCACACGATGGCCCCGAGCGAGATGACAATACCCGCTGAACGCCTCGACAAGGAGTTCTTCGCCCTGGCCGAATTCGAGGGCGTTACTGACGTTGATGAACTCAATAAAGTCCTTGATCAAGCCGTCGGTCTGCGTACGTTCCTCACCGCTGATGACCGGATCGAGAAGGTTGCGGCGTTTGTGGCTGAGCACTTCAGGGAGAACGTGGACCGGCTCGGCTACAAGGCGTTCCTCGTGGCCGTGAATCGGGAAGCCTGTGCCAAATACAAGCGCGCGCTCGACAGGCTGCTGCCTTCCGACTGGACCACGCCGGTGTATACGGAAAACGTCAACGACGTGGTGGAGCGTCCGCTGGTTGCCGAACTTCAGTTTTCCCCGGAGCGCGAGGCAGACGTGCGTCTCATGTTCAAGCGTGCAGGCGAGAATCCAAAGATCCTTATTGTCACCGACAAGCTGCTGACGGGCTATGACGCGCCCCTTCTGTATTGCATGTATCTCGACAAGCCGATGCGCGATCACGTGCTCTTGCAGGCGATTGCGCGAGTGAACCGCCCCTACGTGGATGAGATCGGTACCCGCAAGCGTATCGGTCTCGTGGTTGATTTCGTCGGAGTGTTGCGCGAGTTGAAGAAGGCGCTACGGTTTGACTCCACGGATGTGAGCGGTGTGATTGAAGACCTTGATCTGCTGCTGGCTGATTTTCTGGATAAGATCGAACTGGCGAGAGCTGACTACCTCGCCGGAAAAGGAAGCGACGCTGCTGACGAGTGCCTTGAAGATATTGTCTATGGACGTTTCCTGGACCCGGAGCCGCGCAAGGTGTTCTTTGAGACTTACAAGGAGATTGAGGCGCTTTGGGAAATTCTCTCGCCTTCGCCCGAGCTTCGCGATCATATCGTGACGTACAAGCGGCTTGCGCAACTCTACGCAGCCGTTCGGAACGCTTACACCACCAGGGTCAACTACGTGATTGACCTCGCCAACAAGACGCGCTCGCTGATCCAGGATGGTGCCGTTCAGCAAGGTCTTGGCTACCGGACAAAAACCGTGACGTTCGACGTGAGCACTCTCGAAGTGCTTCGAGGGGAATCAGGATCCGATGAGGCCAAGGTCTTCAACCTCGTGCGCGGCCTGCACCGGGAGGTTGAGGATAATCGGGATTCGGCATCTGTGCTCCGTCCGCTCAAGGATCGCGCAGACCAAGTTCTGAAAGATCTGGAGGAACGCAGAACGACCGGGCTTGCAGCAATGGATCTGCTCGCCGACGTTGCCAGGGAAAAGGAAGCGGCTGCCAAGACGGCGAAGGAAAGCGGACTCTCACCACGGGCGTTCGGCGTGTATTGGATACTGAAGCATGATCCGAGCCTCGAAATAACCGGCATCTCGGCCATGGATTTGGCGAAGGAAGCGGAAGATCTTCTTACGCGCTTTCCCAATGCTGCCGTCAACCCTGACGAGCAACGGCGATTGCGCATGGTGCTCTATCGCCTCCTTCTGGAGCTGGACAGGGGGGAACGGAGCCGCGTTGTGAAACTCATCCTCTCCATTCTTCTGGACGACGGCGCCGATGCGGATGTGTGACAAACGGCGTGAGGTTATTCGCAACCGTGTTGCATACTGGGCGCGGCGACTGAACGTCCGCCCGCGTTTGGTCCGGGTTCAGCACATGACGCAGAAGTGGGGTTCGTGTTCAACGTCGGGCATCGTGACCCTGGCCTACGACCTGGCCGACAGGGAATTGAGCTTTCAAAATTTCGTCATCGCCCATGAATTGCTCCACCTGCGCGTACACAACCACAGCAAACTCTTCAAGGCGCTAATGACCGCTCACGTGCCCGGCTGGAAAAGGCACGATGTGAACAGGTAGTGACCTTCGGCAGCGGAGTCCCTCACGACATAATCCGGAAGACACACGTTTGGCTGATTGATATTATTGGGATGATGGCGCGCGGACAGAGGGGGTGGGAAGAGGCAGGACAGCAGGAGTTTGGAGTTGATGGACACTGACGAATGATCTACGATTTAACCGAACATGCACGTAAAAGTTTACGAAAACGTCCGACTATTCAGATGGGATGGATTGAACGGGTGCTTGCAGAACCTGAGCGCGTGGAACCGGATCGTTTTGATTTGGAACTGGAGCATCGCCTGAGGAGCATTCCGGAATACGAAGGGTGCGCGTTGCGCGTCATTGTCAAAAAACAGACAAACCCGATCCGGGCCATCACGTGTTATTTCGACCGCAAGATGAGGGGACAGCTATGAAATTGCGAATAGATGAAGAAGCCGATGCGTTGCATTTGGAACTCGTTAACGTACCGGTGGAGGAGTCTGAAGAAGTCGCTCCTGGTGTGATTGTGGACTACGACGAATCCAATCAGGTCGTTGGTATCGAGGTGCTTTATCTTTCGAGACGACCGCAGCCGGTAAACCTGATGGATTTTCAGTTTGAGACCCACCCTAAAAAATTAGCTTCCACGAGCTGACACGGATACCACCTTCCTCGCGTCGATGCCATTGCCGTCAGGTTGAGTCTGCGGTCATTCTTTAAAAATTCCAATGCACAACTCACTCCCATGCTGGAATCCGCGTCGATGGTATGCGGAACTCCGGCACGTCTGGCAGGATACCCGGCTGTTGGTTCTATCCGCGCAGATTGCGGCGATTTATGCGGCCGTGCTGATCCCGTTCAAGGTGGGGATTCCGATCATCCCCGGCTTTGTGGAACTGAGGCCGGCCAACGTGATTCCCATTGTCAGTTCGCTGCTCTTTGGTCCGGCCGCGGCGTGGGGGGCGGGGATCGGCAACGTGATCGGGGATTGTTTCGGCACGCTGGGTCCGGCCAGTCTCTTCGGGTTTCTGGGAAATTTTCTTTACGGGTACGTGCCTTACCTGTTGTGGGGAAACCTGGGGTGGTTGTCGTCCGGACGTGAACCCATGGTGCGTTCCTGGAGACAGGGCGTGGAATACGTGATCGTCTGTGCATCCGCGTCCATGGTGTGTGCGGCCATGATCGGATGGGGCGTGGAACTGTTGGGTCTCCTCCCGTTTTGGTTGTTGTTCCCGGCCATTTTTTTGAACAACCTGGTGATGGCGACGTTGCTCGGCCCGCCGTTGCTGTTGTTTCTCTTTCCACGGGTCAGGCGATGGAACCTGTATTACCGTGACCTGGCGTCCCCGGCTGCGGCCGGAGAGCGACAAACTCCTTCCGGCGAGTGTCTCCCCTCACCAGGGTCGGCACAACCGGCGAAAACCGGGTCCGTGGCCGTCTCCATTCAGGACTTCACGTTTTGCCCGATGGAGAGGGAGCGTCCCGTGCTCAAACACGTGTCACTGGACGTTCAACGTGGAGAATTGGTCGTGCTGATGGGCCGGAGCGGATCAGGGAAATCCTCGCTGTGCTACGCCTTGAACGGGCTGGTGCCGCAATTTATCCGGGGTGAATGGACCGGCACGGTGATGGTAGACGGACACTCCACGACGCAATCGCCGGTGTGGCAACAGGCGAATCGCGTCGGGATGGTATTTCAGGATTTTGAAACGCAATTGATCTCAACCAACGTGGAGGCTGAACTCCGTTGCGCCCTGGAAGCGCAGGGAGGAACGCGCGGCTTCGCCGACGAGGAATCCTTTCGTGAGCACGTGCGACGCCTTCTCGATCTTGTCGGGTTGCCGGGTCTGGAACGGCGTGACCCGTTTTCCTTGTCGGGCGGGCAACGGCAGCGTCTCGTGGTGGCATCTGTCCTGGTCCGGGAACCGCAGGTGATCGTCATGGACCAACCGCTGACCGATCTCGACCCCGCGGGCAGACGGCGGTTTCTCCGGCTCCTGGCGGAACTGAAAGCCAAAGGGACAACCATCATCGTCGCCGGGCATGGAGTCGAAGACCTGATGGAAGCGGACAAGGTCTGTGTGCTGGATGAAGGAGAGATCGCGTGGCAAGGCACTCCCCGCGAACTGCTCGGCCGGCCCGATCTGGCCGAACGATACGGCGTGAGCCCATATCCGTTGGCCGTATGTTTTCAAGGACGGGGTACGCAACCCTTGCCGGCGACGGTTGAAGAAGCGTGGCAATTAGCGGATACCCTTGGTCTCAGCATCGTCGCCCCGCAGTTGCACGAGCAGGATTCAGACGTTGTCCGTTCCGAACCTCCGGCAACCTTGCTGGAGTTCAGCAACGTGTCGGCGTATTACCAGTCGGGCGTTCCGGCGCTCTCCCGGGTTTCCGTGTCGTTTCAGGCCGGCGAATTCGTGGCGATTCTCGGGCAGAATGGTTCGGGAAAGAGTACGCTGGCGAAATTATGCAATGGGCTTCTGTTGCCGTCGGAAGGCCGCGTGGCGGTGCTCGGAAAGGAGAGACCGCAAACCGGGAGTTTGGCGTCCATCGTCGGATACGTCTTTCAAAATCCCGACCACCAGATTTTTGCGGAAACCGTGCGCAAAGAAGTCGCCTTCGGCGCGGAGAACGCGGGCTGTTCACCCGGTGAATGCGATGCCCGAGTCACCGAAGCCCTGCAAGCGGTGGGGTTGACCGGGGCCGAAGAGCGGGACCCGTTTTCCCTGACGAAAGGCGAACGACAGCGCGTGGCGGTTGCGTCCATCCTGGCTGCCAAACCCCGGATCCTGATCGTGGATGAGCCGACCACCGGGCTCGATGCGGAAGAATCGGCTCGCATGATGACCGTGATGCGCGCGCTGCATCGACAAGGCCATACCATTATCGTGATTACCCATGACATGGGGATCGTTGCGAACTACGCGACGCGATGCGTGCTGATGCGGGACGGCACCATACTGGCGGATGGTCCGACCAGGGAAATGTTCTCTGACCCCGAACTCCTCCGGTCTGCGGCTTTGGCGTTGCCGCCCCTGACCCGGTTCGCCAGGCGGTGGGGGGCCACGTTACTGACGGTCGAGGAAGTGCGGAAGGCCTGGTCCGCGTCATGAACCTGTCGTTGTACGTGGATACCCGGACGTGGCTGCACCGGTTGGACGGCCGGACAAAAATCCTCTGCCTGCTCGGGCTCTTTTCCCTGAGCCTGCTGTTCTCCGATCCGGTGTATTTGTTGGGGCTTTGCGCCGGCGTCCTGGCCCTGGTGCTCTGGGCGCGAAGTCTTCACAATCTGAAAAAGATATGGATCCTGCTGGCGTTGTTGTTTGTGTACAGCGTGATCCTTTGGCCCTTTTTCGTGGAAGGGACCACCCCGTTATTCACGATCGGCGGGCTGACCGTCATGCGGGAAGGCGTGCTGCATGGGATGGGCATGGGTCTGCGGCTGAATGCCATGCTCATCAGCGGGATCGTGCTCTTGTCGAGCACGGCCATTGAAGAACTCGGCGAGGCGTCGAATCGATTGGGCGTGCCCCGCCCCCTGGGATTTTCGTTGTCGCTTGCCTTTCGATGGGTGCCCGCGTTGCTGGGTTCGATCGGGGCCGTGATTCAGGCCCAGCGGTCAAGAGGGTTGGACGCACACTCAAGGGGCGTGGTTGGAAAGATCCGCCGGTACCCTCCGTTGATCGTGCCGTTAATCGGTCATACCCTTCGCCAGACCAACCTGCTCGCCATGGCTCTGGAATCCAAGGGCTTCGGGGCCGGACAGGTTCGGCGCCCCTTGTTTGTTTCGAAAATGCAAAAGGCCGATTTTGTCGCGCTCGCGGTGATTGCCGTCCTGGTGCTGGGAAGTCTCTGGATGAGGTTCAACGGGTATGGTACTATTTGAGCGGGAACGGTGACGTGCTGCGGATTCGCGCGTCCAACTTACAGCGTTTAGCAGGAAAGGTGGTGGCGGGATGAAAGGGTCTGTCGCTGTTGTGAAACTTCTGGGTGCCGTTTGTGTCATCCTCCTGGTCCAAGGTCAGTCTCTCCTCGCGCAGGAAGGAACCTCAACGCAACCCACCAAAACAATCGTCGCCGATCTGTTGGACGTGGACCGGGATTTCTACATCGTGCGGGGCGAACGGGGTGAGATTCAAATCGAAGCCACGCATAAGACCGAGATCACGGAAGAATTCGGATATGGGGACCGGATCAAAGCCTTGGTGCTCATGAACAACAAGGCGTTGAAAATCGAGCGCGCCGGACCGGATGACAAACCGGGGGTGACGGAAAATATGTCGGCACCGGCACCGGCACCGGCCACTGAACCTGAACAAGCCGCCAAGGGAGAAGCCCCTGCACCGGTCGCGCAGCCTAAGCAACCGGAGTCCAAAACCATTGTGGCCGACCTGCTGGACGTGGACCGGGATTTCTACATCGTGCGGGGCGAACGGGGTGAGATTCAAATCGAAGCCACGCATAAGACCGAGATCACGGAAGAATTCGGATATGGGGACCGGATCAAAGCCCTGGTGCTCATGAACAACAAGGCGTTAAAAATCGAGCGCGCCGGACCGGATGACGTGACGGGGGTGACGGAAAATGTGCCGGCACCGGCGCCGGCCCCTGAACCCGAACAAGCCGCCAAGGGAGAAGCCCCTGCGCCGGTCGCGCAGCCCAAGCAACCGGAATCCAAAACCATTGTCGCCGACCTGCTGGACGTGGACCGGGATTTCTACATCGTGCGGGGCGAACGGGGCGAGATTCAAATCGAAGCCACGCATAAGACCGAGATCACGGAAGAATTCGGATATGGGGACCGGATCAAGGCGAAAGTCCTCATGAATAACAAAGCCTTGAAAATTGAACGGGCAGGGCCGGATGACGAACCGGGGGTCTATATGGAATGACGTCGGGACGGTTCGCTGTCGTGGCGGCATCCTCGTGATTTATTAATCGTTTGGGAAAAGGTGAAATTTGAAAAGGTAATAGCCCATGACCGGTACAACGAAGATGACGACGGCAGGCGCTGAATTGCTTCAAGCCGTCAAACAAATGAAGGCCGGTGAAAAAGGCCGCGTCTACACCCCGGAGCAATTACTCGCTCAAAAGTTACTCTTCCAGATTGACAATCGGGAACGCGTCCACCGGGTCGGCGGGGACGAAGCCGAAAATCTTGGAATAAAAATATAGCTCATTGTCCAGGACCTGCTTGATGTGTTTGGCTTGTCGAAATCCGTGCTGCTCGCCTTCAAAGGCGATATAGGCCACGGGTAGCCCTTTCGCTTTTACCGCGTTGAACATGTTTTCCGCCTGGTTCGGCGGGACCACTTTGTCCTCCAAACCCTGAAAGAGAATGAGGGGCGAGGACAGCCGGTCGGTGAAATGAATGGGAGACCGTTGGTCATAGAGGTCCTGCCGTTCGGGCAGCGGGCCTACGAGGCGGTCCAGGTAGCGCGACTCGAACTTGTGGGTCTCCCGAACGAGCGCCTCGAGGTCCGAGACGCCGTAGTAACTGGACCCGGCCGTAAAGCAGTCGCGAAACGTTAAGGCGCATAACGTGGTAAAGCCCCCTGCGCTGCCGCCCGTGATGGCCACGCGCGCCGGGTCCACGGCATCCCGGTCAATGAGCGCCGTGACCGCACTCACGCAATCATCGACGTCGACAATGCCCCACTGGCCGTTGAGCCGTTTCCGGTAGGTCCGGCCATATCCCGTGCTTCCGCCGTAGTTCACGTCGAGTACGGCAAAACCCCGGCTCGTCCAATATTGAATCATCAAATTGAAGGCCGGGGAAGATGCGCCGGTCGGGCCTCCATGGCTTTTGACAAGGAGTGGGGGACGCTCTTCAGGCGGGGCCTGGAAATCCTCATTGTGCGGGGGATAATAGAACGCGTGCCCGGTTGATCCGTCCTGCGTCGGATAGGTCATCGCAGCGGGCGTGGAAAGATAACGGGGGTTTGGGGAAAACTCCACCGAGCGGCGAAGGACGGTCACGGCTTGCGATCCCACGTCTATCCGGATGAGCGCCGGGGGGTCGGAAGGAGAACTGGCCGTACACACGATCCGGGATTGATGCACGTGAACGTCGTCAAAGGTCGTGTACGGCAGCGGAAAACGTTCGAGCGTGCGTTGTGCCGTATCCAAACGCCCCAAATGCCAGAAACCGTTTTGAGTATAGGCGCAGATCACGTGGTCGGGTGATTCGAACGCATAGAGGCGTTGACCGAACACCCATTGGGGCTCGCCGAACTCGGCTTCCGTGGGATAGAGCGGGGTGTCCCGTTCGTTGTCCAAGCGATACAGGTTCCACCAGCCGGATTGGTCGGACACGAAGTGCAAGCGGCCGTCCGGCGACCATTCCGGTTGAAAAATCGAAACGTCGGGTCCTCCGGCCACGCATTGTGGCATCCGGATGGCGCCGTCCTGGGCGAGGCCGGCAACCCAGAGTTCCGTGCCGTCCCACGGCATGTTGGGATGGTTCCATGTCAACCATGCCAACTGCTTTCCATCCGGGCTCAGGCGTGGAGAGGCATAAAAGTCATTGCCTTCAACCAGGACGTCGCCGCACGTTTGAGCGGGGTCTTCGTCAAGCGGAATGCTCACGATGGAGTTTTGGGGTTCCCGACCGGAACGGGTATGATCTTCGCGAATGCAAAGAAGGCGGCGGTGCCGGAAGTCCATAATGCCATCGGCATAGCACATCGGCGCGTCCGCAGTGACGGGTTCAGGGACGCCGCCGGGACGTTGTCGATACAGCCGCTGGTCGGCGAAATTGGAATAATACACGACTCCCTCCGTGGCACAGTACGCCCCGCCTCCGTATTCATGGACTCGAGTGCGAACGTTCAACGGGGCGGGGGTCAGGGCGTGCAGAGCCCCTTCGGCATCCATCTGGACAATCGTATTTCTCCCGCCTTCATTGGGACGGCTTTCGACCCAGAGCACCCGGTCCTCATCGAGAGCGATTTGTCCGAGTCTGATGGATTCTGAGACAATCCGGTCGGAGGTCAGGGGAGAAGTCCATGATCCGTAAGGAGCGATAAGTGGATTCGGCATAAGATCCCTCTCGATGTTGACGAACGGACGCATTCGCAAAGAAGAACCGGGAAGAAAAGGGGAGTGGAAGAGGGAGGGGTGCCGCGAAGGGCTAAGTTTGTATTGGAACGGAAGCGCCGTGCCGCTTGTGTTCGCGTGAGGCAATGGTGACCAGGTCGTTGATGTTGTTGAGACAGCGACCGCAACAATTATCTTCGTCGTCGATTCCCAGCGTGGCGGCCAGTTTCTTCGGGCAGGTCACGCCGGCCCGGCCGAGATTTTCGACGTCCGATTCTTTAATGCCTTTACAAACACAGATATACATGACGTTCACCGAATGCGATATTGATTTCCGTTATCATATTTGCGCATTCTAATCGAGCCGCCGAAACGTTGTCAAGCTTTTTTTGTTGGGGGCTTGTTTTATTGACGAGGTAGGATTTCTGTATGATATTGACGATTGACGTAATGCGTCAATATATGGCAGGATAGAAAATGATAAAAAGTTTTAAATGTAAGAAAACGGAGCGCTTGTTCAAAGGAGAACGGGTCCCTGTTTTCTCAGGTTTTTCCAGGCAAGCCGATAAGCGGTTGAGGATACTGGATGCTTCTGAAACACTGAAAGCCTTACGAGCCCTGCCGAGTAATCGTTTTGAAGCGTTATCCGGTGATAAAGCAGGGCTTTACAGCATACGCGTGAATCGACAATGGCGTATATGTTTTACGTGGGACGAAGGTGCCCATAATGTGGAAATTACAGATTACCACTAGGTGAGGGAAATGCATGACGGAGGTGACGATCATGGCTAGAGAACCAATCCATCCGGGCGAGTTTCTGGCCGATGAGTTAGAAGAAATTGAAATGACGGCGACTGAGTTGTCACGTCAGATTGGCGTACCGCCTAATCGTATCTCGCAGATCGTCCGTTGTAAGCGTGATATTACAGCCGATACCGCCTTGCGTCTGGGTCAGTTTTTGGGGACGGGACCGGAATTATGGCTCAATCTTCAAAAGGCCTATGATCTGGATAAGGCCAAGGCCGCACTGGGAATAGAAATTCGCAAAATACATCGCTGGCAACCAGAAGGACACATGGCAGGATAATTGACGGAAGAATGATCCTTCGCGTGTCGGCAATTCACGCTGGCCGCTTTTTATAATCCGGTTTTTCATCTCTTTCTTGCGACCAATGGCCCAATCTGCCTCAGAAGCTCTCCGGGCTCAACTGGCAGTCCGGTTGAGTCCCGACAGTGCGCGTCACGTCGCAACGGCTCTGGGTGAGGCGGGTGGGGCCGGCCACGTCTCCGAATTAGTGAACGAACTTCAGGAGCGTTCCGTGAAACTCGCGGGACAGGCCACGGAAGCGCTCCCCGAGATGATCGAACGGTGCGGTCCCGAGCCGGTTGTCTTGTGGCTGGACGTGGCCGTGACCTTGGCCGGGTTGTCGGGGGCGATCACCTTGAAATATCTGAAAGAGAGCCCTCGTCTTTTGGGGGTCCTGGGTTCCGTTGCACTTCGTCAAGCGGTGCTTGAGACGACGCTGGAACTTGCTGACGGCGATTCGGAGTTTGCGGCTAACTGCGCGTTTGAATTCTTCCGAAAGGCTCCTGAACTCTTGCTCGTGGACTCACAAACCGACTTGGCCCGGTGGGCGGAGATTGGCCGGGAACTCACGGACTGGAATGACGTGTTGGGCATTGAATTCATCCGGGAATGTCCGAGGGTGGCGGAAGTGCTGGCCTTGGAAGACGTGCGGCCTTGGGTCGCTTTTGGCATGAAACTGATGACGCACAATAGTTTGGGAAAACCCGATTACGTGGGGATTCTGGAATTCTTTCGCGCGAGCCCCGGCCTGATCGGGGAAATCCCCGATGCGGTCTTGCATCCGAAAATCGTGAGCGTGGGCTCGACCCTGGCGGATCACTCGCCTGAAACGGCCCTGACCTTTTTGGCCGAAGCGCCGGGGCTGATGGCAAGCCTGCCGTCCGTGGAACGGCGCATGAAAGTCCTCCGGTACGGAGGGCTGCTGTCCGAACGGGATGCCGGCGTGACCATGGAATATTTTCGCCGGGCGCCGGAGGTGATTCGTCTGTGTGATGGCGCGGAGGGCCGGGACGAGGCTTTTGAAACGTGGTTCCGTGGCGGTATGGAAGTGTTGGACTACAGCCCGGATGGCGCACGCGCGTATTTTGCGCTCGAAACCTCGAAGGCGCTAAGCGCGATCGAACAGGCGGCCAATCACGTGCCGCTTCGGCAGGTGGCGCGCTCGCTGAAGCTGCTGGCCCACATGATCTGCGGCCAACCCGTCCAAATCGAATCCTTGGCCGATTCGACCCAGCGGCCACGTCTGGAGATGAATGCCGAAGGTCCCGCGGTGTATCTGCCGTCGATCATGAACCGGTTTCCGGTGAAAGAGCAAAACGTTCGCAATTATACGGTCACGCTGGCGCATGAAGTCGGCCACGTGGAGTTCGGAACGTATCGAATCGATCTGCCGTTTCTTCGGCTCTTGGCCCGGCGGGTGGCGGACCGGTATGGACTCGATGCAGACGTTTCGGCTATCGACAGCTTGACGGATTTCTTTGACCTCTATCCGCAAAAAGGGGTGGTCCGGGACCTGTGGACCATTCTGGAAGACGCGCGCGTGGAATGTTTGTTGCAGCAGGAATATCCGGGTCTGCGGGATGATCTGGCCGACGTGGCCCGGGCGTCGGTGCAGACCCGGTCCTTACTCCATGGCATGACGGCCAGGGAGATGGTGCTGGACCAGTTGCTGCTCCGGTTTACCCAAGGAGCGGATAACCCGCCGGTTCAGGACAATCTTCAGCAAGTCGTGGATCAGTGCTGGGACGTGGCGCAGACGATTCGGGCCCTTGGTGCGACGAACGAGCATGCCGTCGAGTTGGCCGACAGGATCTATCAGGTGTTGGATGAGATGATCGGCAGCCTGGAAGTCGCGGTTCCACATGATGCGGATTCGACGGCCGGGGAAGAAGAGTTGGGTGCGGGGCCTCGTGCCGCGGAAGAAACCGCGGGAGGGTATCGAGGCATAACGAATTGGGCCTATCGGGGTGAGATGAACCCGGATTTCGTCCGTGGAGAATCCACGGAATCGGACGAAGGCGAGGACGTCCATGAACAGCCGGGGCCGGAGTCGGAGACTGCGGTCAAGCCTCCTGCTCCTCCGGCGGATCGAAGGGAAGAGCCGGACACCCGTGAAGTCCAACCGGACGACGCCGGCGAATCGACGTCCCAGCGATCCGTCCTGGACGAATATTTCCACGTGAAGGGCTCGGGCGATGGATTGTTGCCCGTGCCGTCCGGTCAGGAACGGACGTACGTGTATCCGGAATGGGACGGCGGAATCCAGGATTACCGGCTCAAATGGTGCCGGGTCGTCGAGTGTCCCGCCGGGGAAGGGGGACAGGATTTCGCTCAACGGGTCCTGGAACAACATGCCCCGGCTATCCGGGTCCTGCGTCGCTATTTTGAAAGCATGCGGCCCACGGGCTTGCAACGGGTTCACGGGTATGATCATGGCGAACACGTGGATTTGGATGCCGCGATTCGCCACGTGGCGGAACGGCGGGTGGGCATCGATCCCTCCGACCGGATCTATGACCGGCGGGACAAACGTGAGCGCCAGGTTGCCGTGGCGTTTTTGGTGGATATGAGCGGCTCGACGGGACGGCAATTGGAAACGGGACAGCGTCGGGTGATCGACGTGGAAAAGGAAGGCCTGGTGCTGCTCACCGAGGCTCTGGAGGCCATTGGGGACCAATACGCGTTATACGGATTTTCCGGCCAGGGCCGGCATCAGGTGGATTTTATGGTCTTGAAGGATTTCAACGACACCCGGCGCTCTCAGACCGGCCGGCGCATTGCGGCCATGACGCCGTTGCAGCAGAATCGTGACGGGGCCGCGATCCGGCATGCCGTCCAAAAACTCCTGCGCTGCCCGGCCCGGCACCGGTTGCTCATCCTGTTGAGCGACGGTCGTCCACTTGACGGAGAGTACGGAGAAGAATATGCCTTGGAGGATACCCGCATGGCGCTTCGGGAGGCGAGGCAACAGGGGATCAGTCCCTTTTGCCTGACCATCGACCAACAGGCAAGCGGCTATCTCAAACGCATGTACGGCGACGTTCAATACCTGGTCCTGGATGATATCCTGACCTTGCCCGAACGGTTGCCGCGCGTGTATCAACGGCTGACGGGAAGGTTGTAACCCGCGCTCACCAATCTGTCATTCCCGACATTTTTAATCGGGAATCCAGCGTCTTTGCCATTTTCCCTCCCCTTTGTAAGCAACTGTCTGGAGGTTAAGGCGTCACATGCATCGGTTCTTGCCAATAGGTTCGATGTTTGAGCATCGCATTCAGGATCGTCAACAATTTGCGCATACACGCGACCAAGGCGACCTTGCGTTGTTTGCCGCGG
>JAJDVY010000020.1 GCA_022825885.1 Nitrospirales bacterium
GATCAACAAGCTGGTGCGGACGTCGCGGCACCTGGTGCAACAATTGGGGCGGGAACCGACGCCGGAAGAGATCGGGGTGCGGATGGAGATGCCGTTGGAGAAAGTGCGGAAGATACTGAAGATTGCGAAGGAACCGATCTCGCTGGAGACGCCGATCGGGGAAGAAGAAGACAGCCACTTGGGGGACTTCATCGAGGACAAGAAAGCGGTGTCGCCGTTGGAGGCGGCGGTGCGGTACGACTTGCAGCGACACATCGGGAAATCGCTGGAATCGCTGACGCAACGGGAAGAGAAGGTGTTGCGGAAACGGTTTGGGATCGGGGAGGCGACGGACCACACGTTGGAGGAAGTGGGGCAGGACTTCGAGGTGACGCGGGAGCGGATCCGGCAGATCGAAGCCAAGGCCTTGCGCAAACTCCGTCATCCGACCCGGAGCAAGAAGTTGCGCAGTTTTGCCGAAGGGTTTTAACGCGTGACCGAACGTGGGCCCATAGCTCAGTTGGTCAGAGCGGCTGACTCATAATCAGTTGGTCCCAGGTTCAAGTCCTGGTGGGCCCACCAACTTTGCTATTTGTAGAGCCGATACGGTAAAGTGCTTTCCCATGAATCGTTCACTCCTTCCTGACGCGCAGAGGCGTTTTTGAATTTTCAACTTTCCCTCCTGGTTCAACTCCAGCAGCTTGACCTGAAGCTGCATGATCTCGAAAAACAGCAACAACAGATTCCCGAACGGCTTCACGCGGCGCAATCGCCGGTCGATGAGGCGCGGAAACGCGCGGAAGACTTGAAGGCCTTGCTGGAAACCATTGCGGCGCAGCGGCGCAGTAGCGAGGATGACTTGAGTGTGCATGAGAGTCACGTCCAAAAAATGCGTGGGCGGTTGAATGAGTTGAAAACGAACAAAGAGTATCAGGCCCATTTGTTTGAACTTGAACTGGCCAACAAGAAAAAGGATGGACTGGAAGAACGTGTTCTCCTGGCCATGGAGCGGGGTGAGGAGAAGCGCAAGGAATTGGACGAAGTCGAGAACCTGCTTCAGGAACTCACCCAAACCCTGGAACGGGAAAAGGGTGAACTGGAGGCCTTATCGGCGAAACTGGCTGATGAGGTCGGGGGGATCGAGCAAGAAAAGCAAGGCCTGATCGCCTCGCTGGAAAAACGGGTCCACCATCGATACTCCATGCTCAAATCTTCCATGAAGCTCGTGGTGGTGGCCACCGTCCGGGGTGAAACCTGCCAGGGGTGTCAATTGCACATTCCTCCCCAGTTAGTCGCCAGTGTGAAGCGGGCCGACGATCTGTTGACCTGCCCCTACTGCTATCGCATCTTGTATTATGAAGCCGCGCTTCATGAGGGGCCGGATAGCTTGGCGACCGAAGAACCCGTGGCTCAAGAACAGATGGATGGATGACTCTATCCTGAATGTTCTCTCTCGCTCGTCTCTTGTTTCCAAGACAGGCATTGCGTATCATGGTTTTCGGGTATGAGGCGTGGGTCAGGTGGCCGCTTGCCCGGTTTCGGGTGAGAGGAAAGTCCGGACTCCACAGGGCAGGGTGCTGGGTAACGCCCAGGCGGAGCAATCCGACATGAGCGCCACAGAAAATATACCGCCCCGGACCATCCTCGGACCGGTCCCGGGGTAAGGGTGAAATGGTGGGGTAAGAGCCCACCGCGTCCGCGGCGACGTGGATGGCAGGGTAAGCATCACCCGGAGCAAGACCAAATAGGAGGACGCGCCGAACGGCCTGCTTGCCTTCGCACGGCAAACATCGTGTGCGGAAATGAGTCAGGACGTTCGGGAGAGGCCGGCCCGGCCGAGGTTCTCGGGTAGGTCGCTGGAGGCTTATGGTAACATAAGCCGTAGAGACATGGTCGCCGCCGTATGCACGATCGATACGGAACAGAATCCGGCTTATCGACCCACCCCCGTACCTTTTTCCCAACAGCCTGAGTGCATTCCCCCACCGCATCAGCCTTTTGGGCCGGCACGCAGGCCGTCCCCTACGGCTTCTGCGACTCCGCCTCAAGGGGAGAGTAATTGTGGGGCCGAGAGACGCCGTTTGGGAAGGAAGGTGTCGTTTGACGCGGTCTGGTCACCCCTGTTACCATGCATCTTTTCCGAGCATTCGCTTCGTGTCCCCATCGTCTAGTCTGGCCTAGGACGCCGGCCTTTCAAGCCGGCAACACGGGTTCAAATCCCGTTGGGGACGCCACTATAGAGCAGCCGCTGGACTCTGTTTCAGCGGCTCTTTTTTTACTCGGCGTGACTTGGTCGTGCGAGCCTCTCGAAGAGGGAGGTATCGGTTGTGATCCCGCATGGCACTTTGTACAATGGGGAGACAGCCCTCAGGGCATGCAGGCAGGCCAACGGAATTCAACATCATAACGACGTGCAGTTGTGGACGGAGGAACAGCATGAATCGGCACAAACAGCGTGGAGCGTGGTTGACTGTTCTCATCGGATTGACGGGGATGGTCCTGGGATGGCAACCGGCGGCGGCCGAATGGAAATATGAGTCAACCGAACCTCCGGTCGAATCCAAATTTGAGATGATCGAGGGGAAGGATGGGGCTCCGATGATCAAGATTCCCGAAGGGGAGTTTCTGATGGGGGCCAATGACGGGTCGAGGAATGAACGTCCGGAACATACGGTTCTGTTGGACGGCTATTATATCGATCAATTTGAACTGACGATGGAGCGATATCAGAAGTTTCTTGATGAGACCAATCACGATTTGCCTCCCTTGTGGGACGATTATGCGGCTCTTGAAGAAGCGAAAGATCGTCCGGCCGTGGGCATGGCGTGGGACAGCGCGAAAGCCTATTGCGAATGGGTGGGCAAAAGGCTGCCGACCGAAGCCGAATGGGAAAAGGCCGCCCGTGGAACAGACGGCCGCCGATATCCCTGGGGGCACATGCAGCCGTTTGTGGATATTGCCCGGTACAATTTCGGCACGACCGGATGGGTCAGCTATGAAACGACCTTGGCGCCCGTGAAAAGCGGGGTGACCGGAATGAGCATACGCCATGGATTGAAGGAGGGGACGAAGAGTCCCTATGGGTTATACCACATGGCGGGCAACGCGTCGGAATGGGTGGCGGATTGGTACGATCGAACGTATTACGAAGAGAGTCCGGAGAAAAATCCACCCGGGCCTGCTGAGGGTGAGCGGAAAGTCTATCGAGGCGGGTCGTGGGAAGATCCGCCGAAATGGTTGAAAGTGACGGCCAGGCGGAGCGCCGAACCCAATTTCCCCATCGACGCGAATGATTTGACGATCGGGTTCCGTTGCGCGATGGACGTGAAGCAGGACGGAAAGAAATAAAACTACGGAACCTCTGATTTCTTGTGATAGCGGGATGCAGGGCAAGGCGTCCCGGAGCGAAACCCGAGGCTTATCATAGAGATAGGTGAGGGTTGAGCGAGGACACAACGCAGCCATGCGCCCGATAGTGCAATAAAGCAGAGGTTTCCTACGAACACCCCGTGGTTTCACCGCAGTTTCTGCACACCAGGCACATCCCGTTGCGGACTAATTTGAACTGTTTGCAATTGGGACAGGGGTCGCCTTCAAAGCCTTTCTGAAACGCCGTCTCTATTTCAGCGGCATAGGTGATGGTTTCCCGTTTCAACTCGATTTTGTGTGCGACGCTCCCGTTTCCCTGGCCGGTTCCATTCCCGTTCTCTCCTTGAATGCGCTGTCGAGCTGGAAAGAGCTCCGGGTTGATGGCCGTCGTCGTGATCGTCCTGGGGTCGGCCGGTTCATCATCAGTACATTCGGGATCCTGTTTGACGGAATCCCCGCGCAGGTCGTCCTGGTTGACCTGTGCGAGTTCTTTTTTATCCAGATAGGTAATGGCCAATTCACGGAAGATGTAGTCGATGATCGAGGTCGACATTTTAATGTGGTCATTGAGGTTGACGGGACCGTTGGGTTCAAAGCGGGTGAACAGGAAGGCCTCGACGAATTCTTCGAGGGGGACGCCGTGTTGGAGGCCCAAAGATATGGCAATGGCAAAACAGTTCATCAGGCTGCGAAACGCCGCTCCTTCCTTGTGCATGTCGAGAAAGATTTCTCCGAGCGTCCCATCCTCGTATTCCCCGGTGCGGAGATAGATCTTGTGACCGCCGATCATGGCCTTTTGGGTATAGCCCCCGCGTCGTGAGGGAAGAGGGCGGCGTTTGGCGAGATACCGAACCAACACCCGTTCCGTCACCTGCTGAGCCGCCTTCATCACGTCGTCGCGCTGTTCGGATTTGCCGGTCAGATCCGTCGAGGCGTTAAGGGGCTGGCTCAGTTTGGATCCGTCCCGGTACAAGGCCACGGCCTTGAGCATATGTTGCCACCCCATCAGGTACGCGTCTTCCGCGTCCCCGACCGTGGAATCCGAAGGCATGTTGATCGTCTTGCTGATGGCTCCGCTGATAAACGGCTGGGCCGCAGCCATCATCCGGATATGCGCCTGCGTGGAAATGAACCGCTTGCCGATGCGACCGCACCGGTTGGCGCAGTCAAAAATCGGGAGGTGTTCGTCTTTGAGGTGCGGCGCCTTTTCCACCGTCATGGTTCCGCAGCAAAAGTCGTTGGCCGCGAGAATTTCTTCCTGGGTAAAGCCCAACGCGTTGAGAATCGTGAATTGGGGATCGTTGAGTTGGTCGTCGGAGAAGCCGAGGACGTCCCGGCAGAACTCCTCACCCAACGTCCATTTATTGAAGGCGAATTGAATTTCAAAGACCTCGTCCAACGTCGATTCCAGGCGATCGAGCGTTTCCGGTGTAAACCCCTTGACGCGGAGCGATTCGTGATTCAGGAACGGAGCCTGTTTCAGGGTTCGGGTGCCCGTGGCATAGGTGATGATGTCGTGGATCTGCTCTTGGGAATAGCCCAGTCCCTTTAACGCCGGGGGCAGGCTTTGATTAATGATCTTAAAGTACCCCCCGCCGGCCAATTTCTTGAATTTGACGAGCGCAAAGTCGGGCTCGATCCCCGTGGTATCACAGTCCATGACCAACCCAATGGTGCCCGTGGGAGCGATGACCGTGGCCTGGGCGTTTCTGAATCCGTGGGCTTCCCCCAATTCGATGGCGCGGTCCCAAGTCTCCTGCGCGGCATGGACCAGTGCGGCCGGAGCGAAAGCCTGGTCAATGCCATTCGGCATAATCGTCAAGCCTTCATAGTCGTCAGGTTTGGCCTGATACGCCGCCCTTCGATGGTTTCGCATGACCCGCAGCATCGGCTCGCGATTTTTCTCAAACCCGGGAAATGGCCCGAGTTCTCCCGCCATTTCCGCTGAAGTGGCGTAGGCTTCGCCGGTCAGGATGGCAGTCAGTGCCCCGCAGATCGCCAATGCCTTGGGAGAATCGTAGGCAATGCCCTTTCGCATGAGCAGAGATCCGAGGTTGGCATATCCCAACCCCAACGTTCGAAAGTAAAAACTCTTTTCGGCAATGGGCCTGCTCGGGAATCCTGCCATGAGTACGCTGATTTCCAGGACGATCGTCCAGAGCCGGATGGCGTGTCGATACGCCGGGACGTCGAATTCACCGTCCGGCGTGATAAAGGCGCCCAGGTTCAGGGATGCCAGGTTGCATGCGGTATCATCCAGGAACATATATTCGCTGCACGGATTGGAGGCGTTGATGCGCCCGTCCTCCGGGCACGTGTGCCATTCATTGATCGTGGTATCGTATTGAATGCCCGGGTCGGCACACATCCAAGCCGCCCAACAGATGCGATCCCATAAATCCTTGGCCTTGAGCGTTTTGGCCACGGCGCCGTCCGTCCGGCGGATGAGTTGCCATTCGCCGTCTTGCCGTAGCGCGTCAAAAAATCCGTTGGGCACCCGAATGCTGTTGTTGGAGTTTTGCCCTGACACCGTTTGGTAGGCTTTGCTGTCCCAGTTCGTATCATATTCATGAAACGTGAAATGGGTATAGCCTTCTTGCGCATAGGCAAAGACCCGTTGGATATAGGCCTCGGGGACACTGGCTTGATGGGCTGCGCGGATGGCCTCCTTGAGCGGACGGTTGCGTTCGGGGTCGATTTCGACCGTATCGGCCCCATCGGCGTTTTTTTGATGACAGGCCTTCAGGACGGCGTTCAACTGACCGGCGCAGATCTTGGATCCGGTCACCATGGCGGCCACTTTCTGTTCTTCGATCACCTTCCAGTCGATGAACTCTTCGATATCGGGATGGTCCAGATCCAGGCACACCATTTTGGCGGCCCGCCGGGTGGTGCCGCCTGATTTGATGGCGCCCGCTGCCCGGTCTCCGATCCTGAGGAAGGACATCAGCCCGGAAGATTTTCCTCCACCCGACAACGGCTCATTTTCTCCCCTCAGCCTGGAAAAGTTGGTTCCGGTGCCGGACCCGTATTTGAACAAGCGGGCTTCGCGGACCCACAAGTCCATAATTCCCCCGTCGTTGACGAGGTCGTCATCCACGGATTGGATGAAGCAGGCATGAACTTGAGGCCGTTCATAGGCGTTTTTGGACAGGTTGAGTTTCCGGGTGTGGGGATCGACGAAATAATGACCTTGTGAGGGGCCGCTGATGCCGTAGGCATAATGCAGGCCCGTGTTGAACCATTGCGGTGAATTGGGGGCGGCCATTTGTTTGGCCAGCATGTAACACAGTTCGGCATAAAAGGCCCGTGCATCCTGGTCCGTGTCGAAATATTCATGGGTCTTGCCCCACTGCGTCCAGCAACCCGCCAAGCGATGAAACACCTGCCGGGCATCACGTTCGCCTCCCGTGACCGGGTTCCCTTGCTCATCCTTGATGGGTTGCCCATCGATATCGACCTGCGGCACACCGGCTTTCCGGAAATATTTTTGGGCCAGAATGTCCACGGCCAGTTGGGACCACTGATCCGGGACCTGAATGTCATCGAGCTGGAATACAACGGAGCCATCCGGATTCCGGATTTCCGAAGACCGGGTGGAAAACGGAATGCTTTCGTAGGGAGAGTCTTCGGCTCGGGTAAAACGGCGTTCGATTTTCACGACAATGCTCCCTGGGTCCGACCTCAATCAGGTCCTGAGGTCGAGTTTATGTGCTTTCCGGGATTGGCGGCATGCACCATACTTCGTTGCTGCCAATGGTGGCCGACCTGACTCACTGGGTTATCTCCTGACCTGGGCGGGGATGATGCCGGCGGTTGCTTGCAGGATATCGCCGGATTTGCCTCAGGCGATTTGCGTACACGACCAGATGGTCGTTACGAAGTCTGACAAGTGCCCGATCCATTTCTTCACCTAGAGGAGGGAACCTAAGGATTTTGACTCTAGTGGGCGCTTCTTGAGGTGACACAATCTATAGAGTAGAAGAAGAATTGTCAATACTAAATGTTGTGTTTTTCATCTTTATTGCTGTGGATAAATGGGATAGTTTGGGAATAACCAAAAACCATATAATTCAATATATTATAACGAAAATTTTGCGTTATCCACAGGACGAAAAATGATATTTTGCATTCATCAACAGGGTTCCGTCAGGTTCGATGACGAAACGGATGAAAAAAAAAGAAAATATGAGGTATTCTGCCGGTTGCGCAAGGGGAAGGAACTTCAACCCATGTTCACGTGTGAATCTTGATCTTTCTCACAAAAGGAGGCGCGCCTCATGTACGTGTGGAGTAAACGGATTGTCATCACCCTATTGGTGACGTTCGGCGTCCTGCAAATGATCTTTTGGAGCACTGCCACGGGTGACGGTACCAGTGGCCTCACCACACGCGCCACCCACTGGTTGGGAATCAACTATTTCCTGCTGGTTGTGTGGGTGTTTGTCTGGATATTCGACCAGGCGCGCGTTCGCGGGAAAAACGCGTGGGTTTGGCTCCTCCCTCTTCTGGTTGCCCCGCTGCCTACCCTCATGGCGTTTGTCCTGATCCTGCAGCGGCGTCTGAAATAGCCGGGGAGGCCTATCCAATCATGACCCGGGATTCCGGGAACCGATACCGGGGCGTGGTGGTGGTGTACACGGCAAACAGGCCGATGAGGAGCGGTCCGAAACGACCGATCAGCATCGAGGCGATGATCACCAGCTTGCCGAAGTCGGTGAAGAGCGCGGAGAAGCTTCGTCCATCCCCGTCGCCGAGGGACATGCCCACGATTCCCATGGCCGACGTGACTTCGAACATGATGCTCAAAAACGGGCGCTCTTCCGTAAAGGCGAGGATCAGGGTGAACACGGTGATGGCCGTGAAGGCGAGGATGGCAAGACAAAACGCGCGAATCACCAATTCCCGGGAAATTCGCCGGTGAAAAATTTCAATGTCCTGCCGGCGTCGAAGGACCGCCCAGATGGTCACCCAGATAATGGCGAACGTCGTGGTCTTGATTCCTCCCGACATGCTGCCGGGTGAGCCGCCGATCGTCATCAGCAGCAGCAGAAAATACAGGGTCGCGTCATTCATGGCGCTGATGTCGATGGTGGTGAAACCCGCGGTCCGGGACATCGCGTGGAAATGTGCCGTAGCCAGGCGTTCTCCGATGCTCAAGGGTTGAAACGTCCGTGGATTGTTCCATTCCAGAATCATGATGCCGAGCGTGCCTGATACGAGGATGATCAGGGTGACCACAACCACCAGTTTGGTATGCGTCTGGAGCCGGAATCGCCGGCCCTTGAGATTGTCCCACGCATCCTGAAAGAGAATGAAGCCGATGCTTCCCAGAATGACCAGGACCGTCACGATCAGATTGATGGACAGGTCGGTTCGATAGGAGATCAGGCTGTCGGAGAACAGGGCGAACCCTGCGTTGTTGAAGGCGGAGACGGCATGGAAGAGCCCGGAGTAGAGGGCCTCTCCCCACGGCATGTCCCGCGAAAAGCGCAAGGCGAGAAAGAAAAACCCCAATCCTTCCAACGCCACGGTGGCAATGGCCACGATTTTGACGTAGCGGATCGAGCCGGCCATGTCAAACGTGCTCAGCGTTTCGGCCAGCATCATCCGGTCCCGGAGGCCAATGCGATGTCCCAGGGCCAGCAGGATAATCGTCGCCAGCAAGGCGTACCCCAGCCCGCCGATTTGAATGAGCAGTAAGATGATGAGTTGCCCGAAGGTGGTGAATTCATGCGGGGTGTCCATCACGATCAACCCGGTGACGCACACGGCTGACGTCGCAGTAAATAAGGCGTCGATGAACCGTAATTCTATCCCGTCGGGGGTGGCGAACGGGAGCATGAGAAGGGCCGCGCCGACGAAAATCAGGGCTGCGGCGGCTAACGCGACGACCTGACCGGGCAAAAGTCGAATGGATGTCAGCCGGCTGCGAAGGGAAGACGGGGTCGGTTGGGACTGTTCAAGCAGTGGCATGAGGGCGGCATTGCGTGAGTCTGGGGACGTCCGTTCGCATTCGGGAGAGTGCCGTTATCCCTTGCCTTGAAGAGCATACGGGGGACGGAAGCGGTCAGCAGCGTTGCCCGTTAAAAAGGCAGGGTTTGTAGCGGGTCGCGTCAAAGTCAACGTCTTCTTTATAGACGAGTTCGTTCCCATTGACTCCGTCCTGTTCGGGATCATTCCACATCGTGTGGTTCCACCAGTAAAACAGGGGATAGGATTCAAGATAGTACACGGGATTGCCATACACGCTTCTCTGGTGCTCCCAGACTTTTCGCCCGACCACGTAATCGACCTCTTCCGTCCCTTTCAATGAATACAAAAAGATGACCATGCGCGATTCATGGTCGTAAATTTCCTCCAGCCGGGTTTCTTCGTCCGGCTCCACGGGAAGGGTCGGCTGCGCGACGCTCAAGCCCGGCAGGGCAAGCAGCAAGGAGAGCGCGATTGGTGCAATCGGAAACGGGTGGGCCATACGGCACCTTCCGGCAAGAAGAGACGTTGAACAACCATTCCTCCGGCAACTCCCGTTCATTCTACTCCTAACTATGCCCTTGGGCAATTCGATTTTTTATGATTGACGCTGAATTACCTCCACCAGTTCTGCTACGACTGTGACCTCGCCTTCGTCTTCGCCGGAGAGAACGATAGGATCGAACTCGGGATTATTCGGCTTTAATGTAATCTTTGCGTGCTGCCAGGAATCATCATGCTGGACCTTTTCGCTTTCGTACCGTTTAACGGTGTACCGCGCCCCGGTTTCGGGGTCGGTGGCATCACGAAGCTGAACGAGCACAATCTTCCCTTGGCGAGTGCCCTCCACGGGGGAGCGGAACAAGCCGTAGGCGCCGTCGGGGACAGCAGGCTCCATTGACCGGCCTACGATTTGCGCAACGAACATTCCGGGTCGCAGACGGCGTCCTGTGCTTACCTCGACCCACTTCAAATCCTTATCGGCTTCCACATTTTGGGTATTGCTGAAAGCGCCAGCCGCAACCGCAAGTGGTACGAGGGGAATGCAGGTGACATAGCGATCTTTTGGTTGTCCTTCTACGATCCGCAAAGCTGGCGGTAAGGCTTCGTCGGGTTGAACTTGGTCTGAGGGTTCATCGCCAACTCGAAACCGATGGTACACCTCGGAACTTATCCATCTGCTCACAACTTGTTGGAATGTCTCGTCGTTCATGTACCGGATGAAGATTTCCTCGTTCTGGTCCATTCGCTCGACAAATAGATTCTCAAGCAGGTTCTTGAACACTAACTCGAATTTGTCGCTAGAGTTGACCGCTGCTGCCTGTCGCAGACCATCATCGGCGACTGCCGCTTCGACAATCTGGTCGAAGAAGAGCTGATCGGCTTGGTTGAAGTCCGTGCCGAAGCGTTCGTTCACGATGTCGATGAGTTGAGAAAGCGGCATGGGCTGAGGCCGCACCAAGCCGCTACCGACCTCCGTGGGACCGTCAAGGGGTCTGGCTTCACCGTCCTGAAGCGAGATGGATCCCTCGCTGATCTTCTGCAGCCGGTAGTACTCGAGCCTCACCTCGTCATCGAACTGATAAGCCGGGCCTCTCTTGCGGCGCGGTAATTTTGCCACGAGATGGCGGAGAAACACGTACAGCCGTTCGAGATCCGAGTCCTGATACGGAATCATCTGGCTCAGGAATCCATACAGGTTCAAAAACGCTTGCACCTTGCCGCGCCAATCTTCAGCCTCCTCTTCGTTGTCGTTCCGGTGGGCCGTGAAGCGTGATACCGCCGGATCAAGAGCGGCATTCATGGTCCGGTGGTCCAGCGCACTCTGCTGCAGCTTCTGCTTGAAGTAGATGGCGCTGAACCGCTCAACTTCCTCGTCGAGGTAGATTCCCGACGAATCCAGCTCACCTTTGATGACGTACATGCGAACGGGATCGACTTCTTCACCCATCTCAGCGCCCTCATAGTAGGTCTTGAAGGCTTCGCGAATCTCCTCCCGGTCGTTAACGAAGTCGAGCACAAACGTGTCTTCCTTAAGCGGATGAATGCGGTTTAGTCGAGATAATGTCTGCACGGCTTGGATGCCCGCGAGCCGCTTGTCTACGAACATCGTGTGTAGGAGAGGTTGATCGAACCCGGTCTGGTGCTTCTCCGCGACGAGCAAGACTTGGTATTCCTGTGTCGCGAACTTCTCAGGTAGCTCTTTCTCGGAGATGCCGTGGTTCATACCCGGCTCGGTGTAGGTGACGTCCGCGAGCTTGTCGTCCACTACCTTGCCCGAAAAGGCCACCAGCGACTTGATGGCGTAGCCCTTCGCCTGGATGTAGCGATCGAAGCTCTGCTTATAGCGAACCGCTTCCAAGCGCGAGCCCGTTACCACCATCGCCTTGGCTCGACCACGGATCTTATGTCGCGTGACCGCTTGGAAGTGTTCAACCATTACCTCGGTCTTCTGCGCGATATTGTAAGGATGCAGCTTCATAAAGTGCGCCAGCGCCAGCGCGGCCGTCTTACGCTCGACGTTGGGATCTTCCTCGCAGGCCTTGAGCAGCCGGAAGTACGTCTCGTACGTGGTGTAGTGCTTCAGTACGTCAAGGATGAACTCCTCCTCGATTGCTTGCCGCATGGTGTAGCGATGCGAGGGCTGTCCATCGCGGCCGAATACGGCGAGTGTCTTGTGCTTGGGCGTGGCTGTGAAGGCAAAGAAGCTCAGGTTCGTCTGCTTGCCGCGCTTGGCCATGCTGCGGAAGACCTCTTCCATATCTTCCCGGCCTTCATCTTTTGCACGCTTTTTGGCTTCCTTCTGAAGCTCATCACCGCCGAGCACTTCCTTTAGATCGGTTGCCGTTTCGCCGCCTTGGGAACTGTGTGCCTCGTCCACGACGACGGCGCAACGCCGGGTGGCGAGCGTGCCCGTGCCGGTCGTTCCGCGTTCCTCGGCCATCTTGAGCAACTGGCGCGAGACGAAAGGGAATTTCTGCAGGGTGGTGATGATCACCGGCACTGCGTTCTCAAGCGCTTCGGCGAGTTGTCGCGAGCTTTCATCGATCCGCTGCACGACGCCCCGCTTGTGTTCAAACTGGTAGATCGTGTCCTGGAGTTGCTGATCAAGCACGACGCGATCGGTGACCACGATCACGCTGTCGAAGACGCGCTCGTTGGCGGCATCGTGCAGGGATGCGAGCCGATGCGTCAGCCAACCGATCGTGTTGCTCTTGCCGCTACCAGCAGAATGCTCGACGAGGTAGTTGTTTTCCACGCCCTCGCTACGTGCGGCGTCCACCAGCAGACGTACCGCTTCGAGTTGGTGGTAACGAGGAAAGATCATAGTCTCAGTTTTGACCTTACGACCATGATCATCGCGTTTCTCGTCGATTTGCAGGTGAATGAAGCGCGCAAGCAGGTCGAGCAGGCTGTCCCGTTGCAGGACTTCTTCCCACAGGTATGCCGTGCGGTAGTTGCGGCCCTCCGGGTCCGGTGGATTCCCGGCTGCTCCGGCGGAACCCTTGTTGAAGGGAAGAAAGTGAGTGGCCGTGCCCGCCAGCCGGGTGGTCATGAGCACGGATTCAGTGTCCACGGCAAAATGCACCAACGTGCGGCGCTTGAATTCGAAAATTGGCTCGCGCGGGTCGCGGTCCTGCTTGTACTGACGGCGCGCATCTTCGACCCGCTGGCCCGTGAGCGGGTTCTTCAGTTCCAGCGTAACTACGGGAATGCCGTTCAGGCTGAGTGTGACGTCGATCGACTGTTCCGAGCGGGGCGAGAAGTGGAGTTGGCGAGTCAGTCCCAGACGATTGGCGGCATAGTGGACTTCGAGTTCCGGATTTAGCTCGTGTGCCGCCTTGAAGAACGCAATACGGAGCGTCCGGCCATAGCACTTGAAACCGTGGCGCAACGTCGCCAGAACGCCGTGAGTGTCCATCCACTTGCACAGGTCGCCGAGGATTTGCTCACCGGTCTTGTTGCCGTGCAGCGCCTCCAGCTTTACCCATTCCTTCGGCTGGGTCTCACGGATAAAAGCGAGGACCGTTTCAGGAAAGATTGCGCGCTCGCGGTCAAAGCCCTCACGCGTGACTGGCATATATCCGTTCTCAAGCAGGTGTGCTTCGATGACGGTCTCGAAGGCCTTTTCGCTCGTGCGCTTCATATCACTCCCGCACTCGAATGCGCGATTCTTCTACGATCCAAAGTTGACCGTCGAGTGTCGCGTTGGAAAGAGCCCGAAGAAACCGGGTTCCGATCTCTAAAACGTGATCACGCGCTTGGCTATCGAGTCGAAATACGACAAGCCCGGAATATGCACTAGGTGGGAACGTTCGGATGTCCGAAAAGTCCGTATCGAACGTGACGATGGCTCGGCTCTCACGAACGCAGGCTGACGCGAGATCATCGTCCCTCACGCCGCCGAGTCCCTGGTCGAGAACCGTCACGGCGTCATGTCCGGCCTCGCGGAACAAATCTGCTAGTCCGACCGGCAGGTTCTCGTCCAGCTTGAACCGCACACGGAATATCCTACTCTGACAATGAAACTACCCGTTCGTTCGCCAACTCTGCGGCATAGCACACGGCCGCTTGGATGGACTCTCGACTGATCGATGGGTAGCTTCTCATGATTTCCTCCGAATCCAGACCTGCCGCCAGATTGTCGAGGACCGTGGTTACCAGGACTCGGGTGCCGGTGATGCAGGCCCTTCCATGGCAGATTTCAGGATCAACGGTAATGTGTTCTCGCCAATTCATAGGCTTTGTCCTCTCATCATGATCTCGGTATGCTGGAGCCATTGCGTGTTGGATAGCACCGGTTACATCGGCAACCAGACGGCGTGAGATGTCCCGAAGTGCCTCCTGAATTTCGCTGGCTGCCCTTGGTCGGTTTGATTGCCTGAGCACGGTAACGGCTCGTTGCGTCGAGTCAGTAAAAGCATCTGACCCTCTGTACATAATTTGCCCTTCAAGCATTTCCCATCCAATTCCGTATATGTGAGAGCCATGGTGTTACTTTAGCTAGTCAGATTGGTCATAGCAACCACGTTCCCTGGTTCAACACATTTCGGACATCAGGCAGCCGCTGCCAAGGTAGCGAAATGTTCGTGGCCCTCATGTCGAGCGAGGAGTGTGGTCTTTCGCCGTTGAGATAGCGGATGTAATTGAGGAAGTCGAGACCTTTCACGTCACTAGGAAGGGTGGAAAAACGCAGGAAATAGTCTTCCCCGCAAAAGTCTGCCAATAGGGATTTTCACCCAGTGCTTAACCACTTCCTCGCCATGAAAGACCAAACGTGTTTGAGATACTGCAAGCCACCATGGGATGTTACAGAAAGTAGAAATTAAAACAGTCTGTCATGCTGAAAATCCAGGTTATTCAGGTTCGACGAGTTAGTAGAATTGGGAAGTCTCTCTGGAGTTTCGACGATAGCTGATGCGTTGGGAATCGTCGTATCGCTTCCTTCCAGGTTGCCATTGCGTCTGCCTCGTTTTGAGAATTCCAATAGACGCCTCCCAGATTAAACCAAGCCAGATCGTAGTTTTCATCCAGTTGCAGGGCACGCTTGTAGGCATTGATACATCCTTCAACATCGCCAGTTCCTTCCCTTGCGACCGCAACCTGGAACCAGCTCATTGCGTTCGGTTGATGTTCTTTTGCCTGCGGCAGCAGTATAGGTAATGCCTCTTCATACCTGCCCAGGAAATTCAATGCGGTTCCTAGACAATACCCGTATTCGGCGGGCGACAGATCAAAAGCTTTACGATAGCATTTCTCAGCCTCTGACCAATTCTTTTCGTCTTGGGCCCAGTGGCCGGCTCGATCCCATAAAAACGCTGGGTTCGGTGCGCCACTGGCCACAGCATCCGCAACGGTCTGTTTGAACCCATCATAGTCACATTCGGCTTGGCCACCATTAGCGTGGATAAGCCAGACGCAAAGTAGTCTCTCTCTTTGAGCGAGTAGGTCGTCAGTGAATCTTCTCAAGTATGTGTCCCAAAATTGGACTGAGTCTTGGGCCGAGTCGTAAGACGTTCTGCCGTATGTCGCCACCAGTCTTGCACACCATGGCCATACCCAATCCAGCTCATCTCTATCGCCCAATAGGGCACGAATATCGCGAAATGCTTCCTTTATTTTTCCCTGCTTGAACAAGATCTCCGCGCGCCAACCCTGCACCGACGGCAATGTTCCCGCAGAATTGGCAGGCCATACGATAGCGTCCAGGTGCTCCAGGGCACGATCAAGGTCTGCGTTTTTGCGATTATGCCAGAGAGCCAGTGCGAAATGTGCCTCAGCGAGGTTGGGGTCCAACTCCAGTGCCCGTGTGTAGCAAGCGTGGGCTGCATCAAGTGCGTTCATCTCCTCCATAACCGTCCCAAGATTCTTGTAGCATTGGGCAGCAATGCCTGAGGTGTTGACCTGATCCAGAGAGATCAAGGCGGAATTATAGGCATCCCTTGCTTTTTCATGCTCGCCTATGGCGAGCCAGCCATTGCCAACGCAGTAAAGCAAAGACCCTGGCTGGAACACTCCGTTATCGATGGCACTGCTTATAACGTTGATTCCATCGACAATACGGGACTTGTTGCATTCCCTTCCGTTTAGCCCTAAATTGATTTCGGCCATGTATGCGAGCATGAACTTCCCGTTCGAAGCACCGAGGATTGAGCGGAACTTGTCAAAGGATCGGCTTATTGTTCTGTCATGACCGTTGTCATAAAGCTTGGCGAGCATCTCTGCTGCTTGTTGTTGATCAGCGGGAACGGGCAGGTCGATTGTTCCCTCTTCTAGGAAGGAGGATATGTTTTTGGGAGGGTGCGTCGCAAAGTGCAAGCGATGGTCTCTCGCCCCTTTCGCACAAGCAACGACATATGTCTTCAGGGTTCGTTGAAAGCTTTGGTCAAAATCATCCTTAAATCTTACCGTGACGGTTGTTTGATCGCCCCAACGTTTACCGTTGTGCTCATATTCGCGGACAACGCCATCAACCCTTCGCACCAATAGACGCTTTGAAGAGGTATGGTAACAGACGAAAATCGAGCCAGGCTGCATAGCCAGATAGTTCAAGTTCGTTCTGTCGATGGACAGGCTAACGGAACCATCTGCATTTTTCTTGCGGCCGGTCCCTTTCAATTGGACGTGTACTCTGACATTTGTCATTGCCCCGGCGTCGCTGGCTTCAATCTGAAAGTCGGTGCCGTAGTCACGCTCGTCCTCTGATTGAACGACAAACTCTCCACATTCAGATATTGCCGTTCGGAAAGCAGTTCGGGATTGCTCTTCGATCCTGCGGTTCCCATCGCGTTTGGGAAGATCGTCTAAGTAGGACATATATCTCGCATGCCGGTTTACTAAGTTGACCAAGCTTTAGCATATGCCTTTAGAGTTTGGGCAAAGGGCACCACGTGTGCAGTCATGTCTTCGTTTAACGTACTTGATTATGTGCGGAAGTGTTTCCGCCGTGGGTAAGCCTGATATCGCTGACATCGGAGCGGCGAATGGTGGTCATGCTGCCGTCCTCGCTAGCCGCTGCTCCAACCACCATACGGAAACTTGGCAGTAAGGCAATAGCTCGCCGCTGCCAGCGACCTGTTCGTCCCGTTTCCGAACGATACTGTCGCGCGACACGGGGCCGCCAAGCCGAGCCTTCTCGCGTTTCCACCAATCGAGGACGGCATCAAGCAGGCGCTTCCTATTGTTTTTCAGTTTGGGGAGGTTCAGATTCAACACGTTGTTGAACTGGCCATCGAAATCTGGCTCTTCCGAGTGGATCGAGCCATCGAGCTCGTATCTGATGTGGGTCGTGATGCGATGTGTTGGGTCGGCAGGGTTCCACTTAAGGTCGCTGTCCCCTTTCCTCGTATCGCAGTGCTGGAGGTGACCTGGTTGGTCATGCCCGCCAAGACAGGCGCCGAGGAGATTTCGATAAATGAGTTGTTCCCCCGGATAGCGTGCTTGGCTTCTCCAATGCTCAATTTTCATGGACGATGGCTCAGGGTGGATGCGGCCCATGCAGTAGCAGCATAGCCCACGTTGCTCGGAAACGAGCGCCCTACGAAGAGCGTCCTTGGCATTATAATTGTCATAGTGACTGTGCGACGTTTTGCGATGTCCGATCAGGCTCGCCGGTTCAGGGCTCTTGGTGATTGACCTCATCCCTCGCCCTCTATGAAGTCGAGGAGGGTTCTGATTCGGGTCACTTCGGGATCAACCTCCCCCAGCAGTTCGACGAGTTGGGCCAGAGATTGACGGGCATGCTCGTACCGCTGTTTGCCGACTTCCTTGGACACCTTCTTGAGCAATTCATCGACTTCCGTGGCGCGTGGGGGTGAATCCATGATCTCTTCGAGCACCCGGCTTGAGTCTATTCCAAACGAATGGGTGGGTGAGTAGACCTCACCATCCGCGATGATCTGGATGCGGTCGTGTTCGACCTCACCGATGACCTGTGGCGAATGGGTTGTCGCGATGAACTGACATTTCGGGAATGTCTCGGTGAGGTTATTGACGATCCGCCGCTGCCAACTCGGATGAAGGTGAAGCTCGATCTCGTCGATCAGAACGACCGCCTCAGCCTCGGCGGCGGGGTCCTTCATCTCGGGGTTGGCCTGTGCCAACCGACGGGTCAGGTCCAACACCATCGCCAGCACGCCACGCTCGCCATCCGAGAGTTGGGCCACTGGTAGAGGCGTATCGCCATGATCGATAAGAAGATTCGGCGATGTCTCGTCATCGATCCGAAGGTTGGAGTACTCGGGAAGAAACCTCGACACTGCCGCTCCGAACGCTGCAAGAACGCACTTGGCGGACGGCTGTTCCGCCGCCAACGTCTGCTGTACCCGCATCCACGCCGCGAAGTCGCCAAGCAGGAGATTTCGGTTGGCGAATGCATCGGCGCATGCCGCGGCAATTCCCCCAGCCGCCACAAGGTTCGACGGTTCCCGTGCAGATGTGAATGCACGGGGCGTCATGAACAGCATTGCGAGTGGGCGTCCGTCTCTGGGCACCGTCAAGCGGGATGGTGTGTCGCCGGTGAAGCCTGCCTTCGCGGGCGTGTCGTGGACCTGTGCCCGCGGCTCGCCCGCTTTCTTCTCTCGGGCGACACTAGTTTCGCGCGGATTGTGGACAAGGTAGGTGAACGCAGCCCCATCGAGTTGGACTTCGCATTCGGCAGTCAGCGCCTCGGTTCCAATACGAAGATCGTTTGAAGAAAACGGCCGTACCTTGTATTTCAACCCGTTGGCGTACTTGACGACCGCCGACAAGCACACGCCCAAGGCATCAAGCACACTTGTCTTGCCGACGCCATTCACTCCGACGATCAGGTTAAAGCCCGGCTGAAATCGAAACTCAGCGATCTCAATCGCACGGACGTTTGCAAGCTTAAGCGACGTGACTCTCATGATGCACCCTCCAACTCAATGCGACCGGTTACCGCCGTAGCGATGAGTGCCGCTCGGCGCTCTTTGAGCAATTCTATGGTGCGCTCGGTCGTGAAGCTCAAAGCGTCCAGTCGAGCTGTCTTCTGATCGAGGAAGTCGGCGATGGCTCTTTGTTGGGGCAGGGGTGGGGACGGAAGCCTAATATTTCCCATTTTTTCCTGGGTTAGCTTGTCCCGGGTGCTGCCCTCGATATGCGGACCGTAGTCTGTCGCATTTAGACAATAGGTAACGAAGCGTGGGTCGAAGTTTCGTCCAATCCTCAAGACATGAATATGGTTATTGACCCAGATCTTTCCGGTTACGAAGAAAGCAACCTGTCTGGTCGAATCAAAGAACGGTGCACCATCTTCTCCGATTAGGACCAAAGGCTCATTGAAAAGGTATTCATCAATAGAATCAACGACTCCGTTGGCACCCCAATACGGGTACTCTCCTTGTCTACGTGATCGCTGTTCGATGTTGAGCGGTATCCGGCATCCGTCGAGACAAATTGACGCATATCTAAGTTGGGTCGTTCCCCAGCCATCCGGAAATATTGGTGCCAGTTGATCAGCCACAGCACTCCTTCTGTCGCCTCTCGTAGCAGGTGCATGATCTTCTCCTGCCACTTGCATCACGTCGATCTGACCGGTCACAGCCTTAGCGATAAGCACCGCTCGGCGTTCCTTCAGGAGGGCTATTGACCGCTCTTTGGTCACAATCAAGGTATCCAGCCGTTCCGTTTCACGGTCGAGGTAGTCGGCGATGGTGCGTTGTTGCGCGAGAGGTGGAACCGGTAGCCTCATCGTCCCTATCTCCGACTTCGGTATCCCGAAGCGCGTGACACCGTTCGCCGCCAACTCAAGCTGCATCCGAACCGGCTTTGCTTGGAGGCATCGGAACAGAAAAGCCCCATCCATTTTTTGTTTTAAGGGACGTAGAAGCGCGAGGTGATATCCGCACACAAGGTCGCCAGCAGTCTCCCGCACCAGAGCAGGTACGCCGATGTCGTCCCACGATTCTGAGTCTTTCGTGATGATCACGTCATCAACCACTACCCCAAACTTTGCAATCTCAGCCTCTGATGCGGTGGCTTGCATGAGGTCAAGTGCAGGCGTGATGAACTCGTTGTTGTAGACATCCTTGTAATTGCAAAGTCGAACGGGAATCTCGCCGTCGTTCGACACTTTATCAACATTGCTAACTACGTAGTTCGCTGCTGAGCGCAGAGGCTTCGTGTCCCAGTTGTCGGGTAGTTGATCGGTCCAAGCGAGGAGACTCACTTTGTCACCTCACGCAGTAAACGCATGATCTCTTCCTCCGCTTGTTTCAGTTCCGCGTCGATCTCTTCTAACGGGCGTGGCAGCGTGTACTTGTAGAAATGTCGGTTGAAGTTTATCTCGTAGCCGACCTTGTCTTTGTTACGGTCCATCCAAGCGTCGGGCACGTGGGGGCACACCTCGCGTTCAAAGTAGGCTTCGATGTCGTCCTTGAGCGGCACGTTCTCGAAATCACGCAGGTCGGCATCCGGCTCATATCCGTCGGCGGACACGCCCTCGGCGACGGGCTCGGCTTCGGGGTCTTTCTGCGTGAAGACGCTACGGAAGAGCTTCTGCTCGGTCACTTTCCATCGCGACCGCCGCTCGTTTAGGAGATCGGCAATACGCTCCCATACGGAATTCCAGTCGTTAAGAGGCTCACGACCAAGCGCTTTGTCGATGGCTTGGACATCGTCGAGCAGGTGCGGACAGGCATCGAGGAAGCGGGCCTTGTCTTCTACGGTCATCTGGTAGCGAAGGCGCAAGGGCCGCTCGACGGTGACGCGCGTATAGCCGAAATCGGCATTGTCGAAGGTTTTGGAGGTCTCGCCGTCGATCTGGCGGCCGTAGAGTTGCACGATCTCGGCGACCTGTTTGCCGGTGAAGTGGCGGCGCTTGTCGCCGAGGCTGCGCTTATTGTCCTCGCTGCCGCCTGCTGTCCATACCTCACGTGCGTCCAGAAGTTGGATTTTGCCCTTACGCCGCTTCTCCTTGCGGTTGGTAACGATCCAGATGTAAGTGCCGATCCCGGTGTTGTAGAACATCTGCTCGGGCAGAGCGATGATAGCTTCGAGCCAGTCGTTCTTGATGATCCACTTGCGGATGTCGCTCTCACCGGAGCCTGCGCCACCAGTGAAGAGAGGCGAGCCGCTGAAGACGATGGCGAGGCGCGAACCGTACTTGTGTTCCGCTGGCCGCACGGGTTCACGTTTGGCCCACATGTGCTGCAAGAAGAGCAACGAACCGTCATTCACCCTTGGCAGTCCCGCGCCGAAGCGGCCTGCGAAGCCCTGCTTTTCGTGTTCACGCTTGATTTCGTTCTGCTGTCGCTTCCAATCGACGCCAAACGGGGGATTGGTTAGAAAGTAGTCGTAGGTCTCGCCGTCGAACTGGTCTTCGGTAAAGCTGTCGCCATACCGGACGTTGTTGCCTGTACCATTGTGGTCCACTTGCTTCATCAGCATGTCGGATGCCGCGGTGGCGAAGGCACGTTTGTTGTAGTCCTGACCGTAGACATAGAGTTTGGCCGCGCCATGGTGCTCACGTAGGTAGTTTTGCGCCTCAGCGAGCATGCCGCCGGTGCCGCAGGCGGGGTCGAGCAGTTTGCGGACGGTGCCGGGTGTGGCGAGCAGTTTGTCGTCGTGAATGAACAGGACGCTCACCATCAATCGGATGACCTCGCGCGGCGTGAAATGGTCGCCCGCGGTCTCGTTGGCCAGTTCGTTGAAGCGCCGGATGAGGTTCTCGAAGAGAAGTCCCATCTGCTCGTTCGGCACCGTGTTGGGGTGCAAGTCGACGTCACAGAACTTCGAGACGACGAGATAGAGGATGTTCGCCTCGCGCATTCGCTCGATCTCGTTCTCGAACTCGAAGAATTCGAAGATGTCGCGCACATTCCTGGAAAAACCCTTGATGTAGCTGACGAGGTGCTTCTCGACATTGTCGGGGTCGCCCTTGAGCTTCTTAAAATCAAGGTCGGAGCGGTTGTGGAAGCGCTGGCCGGCGACCTTGTTTAACCGAAGGTCCAAGGCCTCGCCTTCGACCTTACTACCCTTGCGCCGTGTGTATTCGGCCAGGACCTTGGCTTTCGACGAGGCAAGCACACAGTCGAAGCGGCGCAACACGGTCATGGGCAACATGACGCGCTCGTACTGCGGCGGGCGGTAGGGGCCACGTAGCAGGTCAGCGATTTGCCAGATCAGGTTGGCGAAGTAGCCGTGGTCGGGCATGGTTATACTTGCAGACTGGGCTTTCTTGGGGGGCTATTAGCGCACACGTTGCGCTTGGTGTCAATCTTTGAGGATTGTATGTGATAGAGATGACAAAAAGAAAGCGCCATGAGAAGGTGCCGCTACAAGAATTTCTCGCTCAACGACCGAACGTTCCTAAAAGCAGATCCTTCGCATTGCTCAGGATGACCACGGCTGGGTAGAGACCACGCTTGCCAAGCCTCGGCGCAGGAACCGTCAACGGTTGTGGGCGTGAGGGCAGGTTCTCTATAATATTTCTCTTTAAACGAGATCAGGACGCATGAAGAAAAAAGTCGCGTTTTACACGGCAGGGTGTCGCCTCAATCAATCGGAGACCGCGGTCCTAACCGACCGGTTTACGAAGATGGGGTACGAACAGGTGGCCTATGGCGAGCCGACCGACGTGCTCGTGTTGAACACGTGTAGCGTGACGGAAAACGCGGAGGCCGATTGTCGCCGGGTTATTCGCCGGACGTTGCGTCATTCTCCGCGGGCGTTCGTGGCCGTGACGGGCTGTTATGCGCAAACCGGGCTCAAGACCTTGCAGCACCTTCCCGGAGTGGATCTTGTCTTGGGCAACCAATACAAAATGTTGCTGCCGGACTACCTGGAAGAGATGCCTCACGTGCATAAGCCGTCATCGACGTATGTCCGGCATTCGAGTTCGATAAGCCGAGAGGATTTCGTTCAGGACGGGGTAGGAGAATATGCGACGACGCGAGCCAATTTGAAGATCCAGGACGGCTGCAATTTCATGTGTTCCTTTTGTCTGATCCCGTTTGCCAGGGGACGGGAACGAAGCCGGTTGTCCGACGACGCGGTGCGAGAGGCCGAACAACTGGTGGAACGGGGCCATCGGGAACTGGTCCTGACCGGTGTGAATATCGGGCGATTCGCCAATGGGTCCGAAGGGCTTCTGGACCTGATTCAACGGTTGGAACGCATCCCCGGATTGGCGCGCATCCGCATTTCTTCCATCGAGCCCACGACCATCCCGGACGCACTCATCGAGTATATGAGTACATCCCGGAAGCTGTGCCGGTTTTTACACGTCCCCTTGCAAAGCGGGGATGACGGAATTCTGTCGGCCATGAACCGTCGCTACTCTGTGAAAGCGTATCGGACATGGGTGGAACGTGTCGCGCAAAAGATCCCTGACGTCTGCGTGGGCACCGACGTGCTCGTCGGCTTTCCCGGAGAAACGGACCGCCGGTTTTCGGCAACGTACGACGTGGTCCGTGATCTGCCGTTGGCCTATGCCCACGTGTTCAGCTATTCCGCTCGACCGGGGACCCCGGCCCCCCGTTTGAGCAATCCCGTGCCTTCGGCGGCGATCAAGACTCGAAGCCGGTCGCTTGCGCGGCTGTCTGCAACCAAACGGGCGCAGTTCTACCAGCAATTTCTCGACAGGGATTGCCTGGTGTTGTTTGAGTCCGTCGGCAAAGACGGATTATGGACCGGTCTGACGGATAATTTTATTCGGGTGAGCGTGGCCGGTTCCGGCTCGTTGGCCAATCAGATACGGTGGGTCAGGCTGACCGGGGTCATGGAACATGCGGCCTTGGGGAAATTGGCGGACGAGGAACCGCCGCAGCCCAAGCGATTCCCGATTCCGGTGTTTCAGTCCTTTGAAAAGGAAGCTGCGTTCCCGGCGTAGCAAAGTCCCGAACAACGGTTCGAGAGGTTCCCAGGTGTCCTATCGCGTCTACGTTCAAACGTTCGGCTGTCAGATGAATGAATATGACACCGAACTGGTGCGATCGCTTTTGAGAGACCGGGGGTTCGCGTTTACGGAGCATCCGGAACAGGCAGACGTGGTGCTGATGAATACCTGCGCGATCAGGGAAAACGCGCATAACCGGGTCTACGGCCATTTGGCCGAGTGGAAGGCGATGAGGCAATCACGGCGCGTGGTCATCGGCGTCCTGGGGTGCATGGCCCAGAATCTGAAAAAAGAATTGATGGAGTCGCAACCCGTCATCGACGTGCTCGCGGGGCCGGATTCCTATCGACAATTGCCGGATCTGTTGTCGAAGGCTTTGGAGCGCCATGAACCGTCCATGGCCGTGGATTTATCGGAATACGAAACCTACGAATCGATTCTTCCGGAGCGGAAGCCCGGGGTCAACGCCTGGATCGCGATCATGCGGGGCTGTGATAATTTTTGCAGTTTCTGCGTGGTGCCTTATACCCGCGGGAGAGAGCGGTCCCGCCCCGCGCAGGGGATTCTCGAAGAAGCGCACGCCCTTGCGGCTCAAGGATACAAGCAGGTCACGCTTTTGGGACAGAACGTCAATTCGTATCGGAGCGATGACGTCACGTTTGCCAAACTTCTCTCGGACGTGGCCGACGTGGCCGGGATCGAACGCGTCCGCTTCACGTCCCCGCACCCCAAGGACTTTCCGCCCGCGCTGATCGAGGTGGTGGCGCATCACCCGAACGTGTGCCGGCAGGTGCACCTTCCCCTTCAAGCAGGGAGCGACCGCATCCTGGATCTGATGGGACGATCGTATACGCGTGTGGAGTACTGGGCTTTGGCCGCCGAACTCCGGAAGCAGGGAGACATTGCCCTGAGCACGGACGTCATTGCGGGTTTTTGCACCGAAACTCACGAGGAATTTCTCGAGACCTATGATCTGGTGCGGGAGGTCGAATTTCAATCGGCCTACGTCTTCAAATACTCGGAACGAAAGAACACCATTGCCTATCGGAAATTTCCCGATGACGTTCCCGAATCGGTCAAATCGGAACGGGTCACGCAATTGGTCGATCTTCAGAGAACGATTTCCGCCGGGAAAAACCGGCAATTGATCGGAACGGCCGTGGACGTACTGGTGGAAGGCAACGCGAAAAAATCTTCTCAACAATGGATGGGGCACACGGAAAGTAACGTGACCGTGGTCTGGGACAAAGACGTGCTCCTCCTTTCCCTCGGAGACCGGACCACGATCAAGGTGGAGGATGCCTCAGCCTCTACGCTTTTCGGGACCCCTGTTTCTTCGCTTGCCGCCGTTGGCTGAACGTCTTGCGATCTTCCCAATCGACACCGGTTCTCACTTGAGCCGTCCAGTTGACCCGGCTTCGCCGGGCCTTGTATATAATGGGCTCCCTTGGAACAAGCCTTTCCCGGGGGTACTTCCGTCAAACAACCGGTTCGCGCCCGTAGCTCAATGGATAGAGCATTTGACTACGGATCAAAAGGTTAGAGGTTCGACTCCTCTCGGGCGCGCCAATTCAGTACCCCGCCTCGGTGTGAGCGGTGGGGTTGATCTGCCAGAGGCTCCAATCCACGGCTTCTCGAAGTTCCTGCATGAGTGGATCGTTTGAACGGTCGGTCCATGCCTTGAGGGCGAGTTGTTCCAGCAGTTCGACCGACTGGAAATCCGGCGTTTTCCCGATGGCTCTCACGATTTCCGTCTGCACACGAAGGTGGACGTCGGGTGCTTGCATCATGGCCAGGAGGGGCGGCAGGATTCCGACGTTGCCGCTGTGGGCTCCGATTTCCCCAAGTGCTTCCGCTGCCGCGGCCTGAATGTCCACCGATGGACCGGATAAAAGATCCAACAGGGTTGGAATGGCAGGTTCGCCCATGGCCCCCAAGGCGATTGTGGCGGGGACGGCGAAGTCGACTTCGGTTCGAATCTGTAGAAGGGCCTGCAGCATGGCCTCTCCCGGTACATGGCCGGCGAGCGAGAGGATTTTGAATCTTGTGGCCTTGTCAGTTTGGACGTCGGTCAAAAGGGAAGACAGCCGCTTGGCTTGTTTCCATTCCGCTGCAAGGTCAAGCGGGAAGTCACTGTCCCGCAATGCTTGGCTGAGGTGCTGCAACGCGAATTGGCCTGCATCGTCGTGTCCGGCGGCTTTGGCCGCCTCCCATGCGTTTTCAAAAGCAGTCCGGACCTCATATTGCCAAGGCCCTTTTTGGCCATCGAACAAGTAACTCAACTGGCAGGCCGGTCCTTTCCAATTTCGAGAAGGGGCTCCCGGCTGCTGGATCTCTCCATCGGATTTCCTGACTCCCCCCCACGGCTTTCGCTCATCGCACTTCACTTTCAACGCGACGTCATGCGGCTCGCTCTTTGTCGTGATGACCGTGAATCCGGCTGCGGTCAGCCGGTCGGCGACTGCTTTTCCGATAAGGGTCGGGTCGACCAAGCCCTTTTCCGTCAGCGCGACCGCTTGCACGAAAATGGTTTTGACTCGTTGAAGGTGAGATTTCTGCTGGGGGGTGAAGAGAATCCGTTCGGCTGAAACGGGTTGCGCAACGTAACAGGTTCCCAACAGGAAAAGACCGATGATCCAGGACAACGTGATAGGCATGCTCGGCATGCTCCGTTTGGAGATTCAGGACGAAGGTTAAGTCATCCGTATATCAAGGAGAACGGGCGGAAAGCAAGGGAGGGGAGATAGTCCGAGGGGGACTACGGTTTGCGGTTCCGGGATTGAGCTTGACGGCGAGGTTTGATCAGGGACCGGTCGGCGCGCCGGGATGATTGGCGAATTCCCCGGCTCAGGGGACTCGCCAGGGCCAGGATGCACTCAAGTCGCGGGTTGTCACGGTCCAGGGTTTTATACAGGTGGATTTCCATGATGCGATTGTCATTGAGGCTCATCGCTTCACAGAGGGCGTCTTGAGCGATTTTCAATCCACCGTCAATATCCCGTCGCAGCAGTGTCGGAAAGTAAAAATGGATGGTCAGTGTCAGGAAATGTTCCTGCGTCTTCTGCAAGAATGCGGGCCATTCGGAGGAAGAGGAGGCCGTCATGAGTAATTGGCCGACCGTGACCTTGTAGCGACGCCCCGTTGCGGACAACACGCGGCGCCCGTTGACCGTGGCATATTGGCGGTTGATGCTGGGGGGAAGGGGCAGGGTCAGCGAAAGGGCGTTGTCAGTCAGGGAAAAAAACGTGCCCTGCAAGACGGCTTCGGTCGAGTGGCGAGGCCACTTGGGTTTTTTCCGAGATTCCGGGGAAGCGTTCATGGCCGTGTCCCGCACAAAGTGAGCGATGGAGGCGCCGGCTGACTCCCCGCGACGGTTTTTCAGCACGTATTGAGGCAGGCTTACCGGTCGGTCCGACGGGGCGCGGCGACGTTTCACGGGGTATTTGCAGAAGTTCAAACGGGCGCTTGGAATATATGGGCCCCGGCGGCCTACAGCAGGTTGAGCATTTTACCGAGGTTTTCTTCCAATTGCTCATCACGCTTCATGAGGTAGCGACGCCATTCGGAAGGGTTCCAGATTTCCAAACGGTGAAACATGCCCACGAGCACGATTTCCAGGTCGTCTTCAAGCGGGATGGTTTTTCTCAGCCGCCCGGGTATGAGGACCCGGCCGGTTTTGTCGATTTCAGAAGACGCGGCTTCCGCCACGACATAGTGCATGAAGAGCCGGCTTTGATCTTCATCGAACGTTTCTTTGACGCGAGCGAGGACTTTTTCCCATTCTTGCACCGAGTAGGCTGACAACGGAAGATCCTGCCCTTTGACGAAAATCGCGCGGTCTCCTTCTATTTGCTCGCGCAATGGGGTCGGGACGATGAATCGCCCCTTTTCGTCAAGTTTACAGTGATATTGTCCGGCAAACATGGCAAATGCCCTTTCCAATGGCCGTGGATGGGATATGAGCACGAATCCTCAGGTGTTTAGACTAGATAAAACCATCTACAATGTCAAGCAGTTCTTTGCGCGTGGCTCACTGGTCATGGGCGCTCATCCTGGCCAGGGTTTGAACGTAGACGGCCTGTGCGCCGGCTTTTCTGAGCGCCTTGGCGCATTCATTGACCGTGGCACCCGTGGTGAAGACGTCGTCCACAAGCAGCGTGGTTTTTCCCTCAACGGCAGAAGGAGCCGCCACGACAAAACATTTTCGAAGATTTTTCAGACGTTCTCTTCGCGTGAGGGACGTTTGGGGAAGGGTGGGCTTCGTCCGCCTGAGCACGTCGATGAGAACGGGGAGCTTCCATTGTTGCCCCAAATGGTGGGCCAACAGGAGCGCCTGATTATATTCCCGTTCGCGGAGGCGGTCGGGGTGTAACGGGACAGCGATCAGGACGTCGACGTTCGTGGGGCCAGGGTGGGTGAGGGTGATCAGACGAGCCAAGGCCGGGGCCAACTGAGTCTTGCCACGGTACTTCAAGAGTCCGATGGCTTCCTTCAATGGGGATTGGTAGGCATAAGGCGTCCAGGCCCGGTGATAGGCCGGCGGGTGTTTTCGACACGGTCCGCACAGGTGTTCGGGACTATGAGTCAGCGCGTGCGGAGAAGAAAAGGGATGCGCACAGCGAGGGCAACGCGGCGAGAGGACCGGGGTAATCTGGTTCCAGCAGCGTTGGCAAAAAAAAGGAACGGGGTCGTCATCCAGGGCATGGTCGCACGTCCGGCAATTCATGGGAAACACGGTATGGAGGAGTCGGCGAACCAATCCGGCAGTCATATGTTTCGAGGTCCGGGACGTGGACAGTATGCTCTGGTGGCCACGGAAATGACCCTGCATTCCGTCAGACCGCGTTGTTGGGCGTTTCCATCATGTGCTATACGGAATCGTTATGACAAGGTCGCCGTCACACGCTCGCGGTGTCGAGAGAGGTATCGGTGTCTACGATCACCTTGGATCGTGTCTGCAAAGTCTATGAACGGGGCAGCGTCACGGTCTCCGTGCTCCGGGACGCGGACCTCCACGTTGCCTCCGGAGAGTTTTGTGTGATCATGGGCCCGAGCGGAAGCGGGAAAAGCACGCTTCTGAATTTGGTTGCGGGTCTCGATTCCGTGACGTCCGGGTTCATTCGGCTCGATGATCAGCCCACGCACGCGTTTTCCGACGCGGAGTGGACCCGGTATCGACGGGAGATGATCGGCATGGTCTTTCAGGCGTTCCATCTCGTGCCCGGGTTGACGGCCGCCGAAAACGTCGGGTTGCCCTTACGGCTCCGGAAGACGTCGTCGGCAGTTATTCAAGAACGCGTGGCGGAAACGCTCGAGCGGGTTGGGGTTTCCCATCGGGCCCGGCATCGACCCTGGGAATTATCGGGTGGCGAACAACAACGCGTGGCCTTGGCCCGCGCTCTCGTCCATCGACCGCGTATCCTGTTGGCGGACGAACCCACCGGAAACCTCGACTCCCGGACTGCCAAAGAGATCGTGGCGCTGATCAGGGACGTATCCAAAGAAGCCTCACAGACCGTCGTTTTCGTCACCCACTCGGAATCCGCCGCCCGGGTCGGCGATCACGTGTACGAACTCAATGGCGGGCAATTCTATCCGATGTCCCATGTCCCCGGAACGACGTGAGATGGATCTTTCAACCACGATTGCCAACGTCCGTTTTCCAACCTGTCTGATGAATGCCTCGGGAGCCTTGTGCGTCACCAGGGACGAACTGGAGTCCTTGGGCCGGAGCCGGAGCGGAGCGATCGTCACCAAGTCCATGACGCCGGCGTTTCGGCAGGGCAACCCGGAGCCGCGGTATTACAGCTTTTCCGGGGGGTCCATCAATTCCATGGGGCTGCCCAATCTCGGCTATCCGGCCTACGCCGCCATCATCCCGACCCTTCGGCGGTTCGGGAAACCCATCATTGCAAGCGTGGCCGGGCTGAGCCCTCCGGATTTTCTCGAAGCGGCCCGAGCGGTCACGGCCGTTTTGCCCGACCTCATCGAGGTCAATCTCTCCTGCCCGAATATCCCGGGAAAGCCGCAGATCGGCTATGACGTGGAGGCCTCCCGCGCGTTACTCCTGCAATTGAAGGACATCATCACCGTGCCGATGGGCGTCAAACTTCCTCCGTATTTCGATCCGGTGCATCATAAGGCCACGGCCCGTATGTTACAGGACGTTGGGGTTGATTTTCTGTCGCTGATCAATTCCGTGGGAAACGGGTTGGTGGTCGACCCGGACCGGGAACGCGTGGTGATCAAGCCCAAAGGCGGGTTCGGGGGGCTCGGGGGGCCTATGATCAAACCCGTGGCCCTGGCTAACGTGCGGGCCTTCTGGAAGTTGTTTGACGGCCGGATGCCCATTATCGGGACCGGAGGGGTCGTCTCGGGAACGGACGCATTCGAACATATTCTATGCGGGGCGTCCGCCGTGCAAATCGGAACGGCCCTCGTTGATGAGGGTGCCGAAGTTTTTCAACGGCTGGAAAAGGAACTCGGCGAACTCCTGCAACGAAAAGGCTATGCCTCCCTCTCGGCCTGTCGCGGAACGTTACAGGAACTCTGAGTCGGTTTCGGGTAAGACGGAAGCATGCATACCGACGACCTTCAGGCCTGGCAACACAGCCATACATTCGGACAAGACCTGAAGCGTCCGGGGGAGCGGCGGACACTGATCGTCATTGCCGTCACCGGCGCCATGATGGTCGTGGAAATCGTCGCGGGAGTCCTGACGGGATCCATGGCGTTATTGGCCGATGGTCTGCACATGGCGTCGCACGCCGGGGTCCTGAGCCTGAACGCTTTTGCGTACGTCTATGCGCGACGCCACGCACACGACGAGGATTTCAGCTTTGGCGCTGGCAAGGTCAACGCCCTGGGCGGGTTCACCGGTGCGATCCTGCTGGCCTTGTTTGCCCTGTTGATGGTTTGGGAGAGTGTTGGCCGGCTTCTTCACCCGGTGGAGATCATCGTCAATCAAGCTATTCTCGTGGCCGTTCTCGGGTTGGCGGTCAACGGAGCCAGCGTCTTCATTCTCCGGGTGGACGACCACCGGGATCACCACGATCTCGATGACTCCCGGCACACTCACCATGATCACAATCTGAAGTCAGCCTATTTGCACGTGCTGGCAGATGCGCTCACGTCCCTTTTGGCCATTGGGGCCCTGCTCTCCGCGAAATATCTGGGCCTGACGTGGATGGATCCGGTGGTTGGCGTTATCGGGGCCATCCTCGTGTCCAGTTGGTCGTTCGGCTTGCTGCGAACCACCAGCGGAATTCTGCTCGATAAGCAAGGGCCGGAAAGCATCCGGAACAGAATCAGGAACAGTATCGAACAGGATGAAGACAGTAAAATCATCGACCTTCACCTGTGGTCGATCGGTCCGAATATCTATTCCGTGGTTATCGCCATTGTGGCTCACGATCCCGCCACTCCCGTGCAATACAAGGAGCGTATTCCCAAGAATCTCGGGCTTGTCCATATCGCCATCGAGGTTCATGCATGCCCGTCAGGCGGCCGGATGGAAGGAACATGAATTCAGTGGGCTTTGCCGACGGAGACGGCATTCTTGGGAATAAGCCGTAGGATCATCGCCTGCCGGAGAAGTTGGGCCACGTTTCGTACGCGGAGTCGCCGCATCAGGTTAAAGCGGTGGACTTCAACCGTCCTGACGCTGATGTTCAGTTGTTGGCCGATTTCCCGGTTCGTGTGACCTTGGGCCACGAGACGAAGAATTTCCTTTTGCCGGGCAGTCAGCGAAAGCACTTCGCCTGGGTCTTCCCTGGAATTGTTATTGCTCTCTCGAGAAGCCGATTTGACTTTGGCCATAAAAGACTCGCACCTGGTTTTTAACGAAAGTTATTAAGCGAAGTTTTCGCACGTTACCACAACTCGATTTTAGGAGACAACATTTTTTGGAATGGGTATTCCTATTTGGAACGTTGGCCTTGAAACATTTGACGAGCCGGCCTTTCAGAACCATGCTCACGGTGGTCGGGGTCGGCGTCGGCGTCGCGGCCGTGTTGGCTATCTCCCTGGCGAATCAAACGGTCTTCGAATCGTTTCAGCGAGCCGTCACGCGAGTTGCCGGCGAGGCCACAATTCATATCTCAGGGGCGGAGCAGCGACTCGATGAAACCCTGGTCGAACGGATTCGCCTGCATCCTGACGTCCAGGCAGTCCATCCGTATCTCTCACAATCCGTCATCCTCGAAACGGCTGACGGGGACACCCGATCCAGCATGGTGTGGGGCTTGGACCTGTTGGACGTACTCGGTAGGGAGACGGGCATACGGCAATCCTCCGGTGACGAGGAATTCTCGCTGGATCCCTTGCTCAGCCCGGAAGCGATTTTTGTGGATCGCGAGTTGGCGACCGGTTTGGACGTGGCCCGAGGTGATCCCGTGACGGTCCACGTCGGGCCGCGTCGATTCGGGACCACCGTGAGCCGGATATTGACGTTTTCCGAAGATGAAACACGATGGGATTCCATGGCCATCATGGATATTGCCGCCGCCCAGGTGCACTTGCAGCGGCTCGGCCAACTCGACGGAGTGGACGTGGTGACGACGCCCGGCGTGTCCGTGGACCGCGTGATGCAGGAACTGCAAGCGGGTCTGGGGCCTTCCGTCCTGGTCAATCGTCCGTCCCAACGTGACGCCCAGGTGCAACGGATGCTCACCTCCTTTCAGTTGAACCTCACCACGCTCAGTATGGTCGGGCTCTTCGTCGGAACGTTCTTGATCTACAACGCCGTCGGATTTTCCGTTGTTCAATATCGACGGGAAATTGGGATTCTGCGAGCGATAGGCATGTTTCGCAGGCACGTCGCCCTGTTGTTTCTGGGTGAAGCGATCATGACGGGCCTTGTTGGCGGATGCCTGGGTGCCGCGTTCGGGAGTGGGCTGGCGCATTGGCTCGTGGGGCTGGAACGGGAAACGGTTTCCGAACTCTATGGCATTGCGACGCTGGGAGAACTGCCGCTCACGTTGCCCGTGTTGTTGGGAGGAGGTCTCCTGGGCACGGCCCTGTCCGTGATCGGGGCGTTGGGTCCATGCCTTGAGGCAAGCCGGACCGCGCCGGCGTTGGCCATTGCGCCCGGACAATATGAAGCCACGCGGCATCATCATGGCCGATGGACGTTCCTGGCCGTGGGCGTGCTGGGGTTGGCCGGGCTTCTCTCCTTACCCGGCCCGGTGAACGGCCTTCCCGTGTTTGGATATGCCGCGGCCTTTTGCGTCCTGTTGGGGTGCACGCTGCTCTCTCCCTTGGGCATTCACCTGCTGGGCTTGGCGGTCTCGTCGCGATCATCCCGGATTCCCGGTTGCGTCGAGGACAAGAGCCGAAGATGGGTCTCGATGTCGGGCCTCAACCCGGGGCCCATGACTCGCCTGGCCGCGGATCAGATTGTCCGGTCTTCGGGTCGAAACAGCGTCACGCTGTCGGCTTTTATGGTCGGCATTGCGATCGTCGTGGGTGTCGGGGTGATGATCGAGAGTTTCCGGGATACCGTAGTCCACTGGATCGACCAGACTCTGATGGCGGATCTGGTGGTGACGCCGCATGAGGAAGGCTTGGAAGCCGATGCGCATGACAACGTCTTTCGCATTTCTCCGGAAATGGTCCGGCGTGCGAAGGCGGTACCGGGCGTGGCAGCCGTAGATCCCTACCGTCAGGTGCGCATCCAAGTAGGATCCACCCAAGCCTACGTCGCGGCACGCGATCTCGTCCTTCACGCGGAGCGGAGTCGATACCTGTTCCTGGACGGCGACTCCTCTCAACGGCTCCGTCAAGCCATCGATGAACAAGGCGTGGTGGTGTCGGAAGTGTTGGCCCATCGGCTGGGAATCAATGCGGGTGACGTGCTGTCTTTGCCGACCGGAGGCGGGCAAAAGGAGTTTCCCGTGGTCGGAGTCTTCTACGATTATGCGACGGACGGCGGAAAGATTGTGCTGGACCGGTCGCTGTATGAACGATGGTGGGGTGATCGCACGTCAACGGTGTTGGCGGTGTACCTTGAGCCGAACACGAGCGTTCAACGCGTGCGGGGCGACCTGAAAAAGGCGCTCGGCCCGCTCATACCGGTGTCGATCATCAGCAACACGGAACTCAGGTCGCATATCCTCAAAATCTTTGATCGCACGTTTCGGTTGACCTACGGGTTGGAACTCGTCACGGTGATCGTCGGCCTGTTGGGAATTATCAATACGCTCCTGACGACCGTCGTCGAACGACAACGGGAGTTTGCCACGTTTCGTGCGATCGGCGGCAGTCGCAGGCAAGTTCGGGGATTGGTGGTCCGCGAATCGCTTTGCCTGGGTTTCCTGGGGTTGGGTCTCGGGTTGTTCGCCGGGATCCTGCTTGCCACCCTCTTGATCAGCGTGATCAACAAACAGTCCTTCGGCTGGACCATCCACATGACCATCCCCTCCAAGACCATCCTGGAAGCCTTTCTGGTCGCGGGATTTACGGGGCTCTTAGCCGGGTATCTTCCGGCTCGCTGGGCGACCCACGGCGCTATCGCCGACGGGTTACGGTACGAGTGAGGAGAATCTAGGGACACTCCTTGCTTTAGCTGTACTTTTTTATAGAGGTTGGATAGCATAGCTTCCCTTGAGTGGCATTCTGCTTGACTTCGACCTTCAACGCGTTGTTTTGATTCAAAAGAGGGTAATGCTCGATGGCTGCACCAAAGAGTAGGAAGACGAAAGCCGTAAAGGCTAAATCGAAAAAGGCGGAACCGTACAGGCATGCGGAGGCGATGAGCCTCATGCGGCCGGAAGTCGGGACCCAAGCCCAATTCAAGAAGAAGAAACCGCCCAAAACTTACCGTTACGATTCCTCATTGTCTCCGGCGCTTGATTGGGATGCCAAGAACCCTGCCCGCGAGCAGGGCGAAACGCTGATCGCACAACTTGAGCAACACATCGAAGAGTTGCGTATCGCCTCTTTACCCTCTCCCTCCGGGAGAGGGCAGGGTGAGGGCGCAGGTGAGGGTGAAGTTCTCAAGGCCCTGCGTCAGGCCGAAGAGACGCTACGCCAGCTTAAAGCCCTGAGCAAACCCTTCCTGGACTGGGCGGGTAAAGCGGAACGTCTGTCTTTTGACGTGCCCACCTTGCCGCTGTTTATCCACGAACGGCTCTCCACAAAAGCCATCATTGAAACGCTGGTAGGACACAAGACCGACAAGCAACTGGACATGTATGACCTGTTTGGTGATCCCCGGCATTCCATCACCGACCAGGTGCTGAAAGCCTATGAATATCCCGACCAATGGGTGAACCGGATGATCCTCGGTGATTCGCTCGTGGTCATGAACTCGTTGTTGCACTATGAAGGGCTCGGCGGGCAAGTGCAGATGATCTATATGGACCCGCCCTATGGCGTGAAGTTCGGATCCAACTTCCAGCCTTTTGTCAAGAAGCGCGATGTCACACATAATGCCGATGACGACATGACCCGCGAGCCTGAAATGGTTCAGGCGTATCGGGACACATGGGAACTGGGCCTGCATTCCTACCTGACGTATTTGCGAGATCGGCTGCTGCTTGCCCGCGATCTGCTCGCGCCCAGCGGCAGCATTTTCCTTCAGATCAGTGATGAGAACCTGCACCACGTACGGGAAGTGATGGATGAGATTTTTGGGGCGGAGAACTTTGTTTCCCTGGTTGCTTTTGCAAAGACAACAGGCTTTGCAGGCAAAACGCTATCCTCTGTTGCAGATTTTATTCTCTGGTACGCGAAGGATACATCGAGGATCAAATACCGCCAATTGTATCGGCCAAAAGAAGCGGGAGATGAAGGTGCAACCAAATACAGGCCTCTTGGTACTATTGAGGCAGCGCTAAAAGGGAAAATAGATCCAAGCCGCCTTGCGACGTCAGCTGATCTGACGTCGCAAGGCGAGTCACAGGCATCTGACCAAGAATTTGAATTTGGCAGCAGGAAATGGAAACCGCCGGTGGGTCTGCATTGGAAAACGACAATAGAAGGTCTTAACCGCTTGGCAGATGCTGGTCGTATCATGATTGAGGGCAAATCTCTGAGGTATGTTCGCTTTCTTGACGATTTTCCGGTTTTCCCAGTCGCTAATATTTGGTCAGATATTGGGGGAATTCAGAACCGAACCGAAGGCAAGCTTTACGTCGTGCAAACTGCTGCACTTGCTATTCAGCGCTGTCTTCTCATGACCACCGACCCGGGTGATCTTGTCCTTGACCCTTCATGTGGTAGCGGAACAACGGCCTTTGTCGCGGAGCAATGGGGACGCCGTTGGATCACAATTGATACCAGCCGTGTGCCGCTGGCGCTCGCTCGGCAACGTCTGTTGACCGGCACGTTTCCCTGGCATGAACTTAAGGACGAGCAGCGTGGTCCGGCCGGAGGCTTTGTCTACAAGCGAAAGCAGAACAAAAAGGGTGAAGAGATCGGGGGCATCGTTCCGCACATCACCCTCAAATCCATTGCAAACAACGAACCTCCACTGGAGGAAATTCTTGTGGATCGTCCTGAGCAACAAAGCGGCATCACCCGCGTGACGGGGCCATTCTGCGTCGAGGCGACAATTCCCACACCCGTTGATTGGGAAGAAGCGTCACCCTCACCCTTGCCCTCTCCCACAGGGAGAGGGGAAAAAGAGTGGCCAGTCGAGGGAGAAGGCTACAGCTCTTTCGTGGATCGGATGCTGGAAGTGCTGCGCAAGAGTCCTGTCCTACGATTGGAGGGCAACAAGACCGTTACCTTCAAGAGTATCCGCCCGCCTGCAAAAACCTTGTCGCTTTCCGCTGAAGCCCTTGTTGATGCTACAGCACACGGTCAAAGTCCTTCTTTGTCAGAGGCGATTGATGAGGCGGAAGAGAAAAACAGTCGTCGGCTTCCGTTATCCGGGAAGCTAGTGGCGTTGGTGTTCGGACCTGAAAACGGAGCTGTCAGTGAGAAACTGGTGTATGAGGCCGCACGCGAAGCCCATGCCAAAAGCTATACTCATCTCTACGTCGTCGGTTTTGCCATTCAACCCAATGCTCGAACGTTGGTGGAAAAATGCACCGAGGTGGTGGGCGTGCCTGCTACCTACGTACAGGCCACTCCCGATTTGATGATGGGGGATCTGCTCAAGAATATGCGTTCCAGTCAGATTTTCAGTGTTTGCGGTCAGCCGGAAATTGTGGTGCAGAAAATAAAATCCCCCTCACCCCAGCCCTCTCCCTCCAGAGGAGAGGGAGTTTATTATCAAGTGGAGTTGCTCGGGTTGGATGTGTTCGATCCCGTCACCATGGAGGTGGTCCACCGGACCGGCGATGACGTGCCGGCCTGGTTTCTGGATATTGACTATAACGACCTGTGTTTTCACGTTTCTCAGGCGTTCTTCCCACGAACTGGTGCCTGGAATAATCTCAAAAAGGCCTTGAAGGGCGAATACGACGAAAGCGTATGGGATCATCTGTCTGGCAAGACGAGTGCGCCATTCCAAGCCGGTGAACACAAGCAAATTGCCGTGAAAGTCATAGACGACCGCGGGAACGAATTGCTGCTTGTGAAAAAACTGAATGGAGCCAGGGGGTGATCGAACAAATCACAATTCGGCGTTTCAAGCGTTTTGCCGATGTAACCTTCTCCCTTCCCGGACACGTCGTTATTGCCGGCCCCAATAATTGCGGAAAAACGACGATGTTGCAGGCCATTACGGCTTGGGATCTGGCGCTGACCTTCTGGAAGCAACGACACGATTACCAACGCCATAGGGGTTTTTACGTCAAAGTGCCTGTTGCCAGACAGACCTTCACAGCGGTTCCTCTTCGTGCTTTTGATCTTCTTTGGAACGATCGCAAATATGCCGGTTCTATCGAGATTGAGGTTCGTCACTCTCAAGGGTGGACCGTCACTATGGAGTTGATGGCCGATAGCACGGAGCAGGTCTACGTGCGTCCCAAACCTGATGTCGATCCGAATACGGTCAGACAGGTCGCACTCAATACGGCATTTGTTCCGCCTATGACGGGGCTCAGTATCGGAGAGCCCGTGTATCAACGACCGAAAGTCGAACAACTGTTGGGCCAGGGAAAACCAGGCGACGTGATCCGGAATTTGCTGGTCGAGGCCCATCAAATTTCGGCATGGGACCCGCTCAGAGATTCAATGAAGCGGCTTTTTCATTATGAAATTTTGCCTCCCGATGCGACGGGGGCTGATATCATTGCCGAATATCAGGACCATGCCGATGGACCACGGCTTGACATTGCGAGTGCCGGTAGTGGTTTTCAACAAGTGCTCATGCTCTTGACTTTTTTGCACACCCGGCCAGGTTCGATCCTGCTGCTGGACGAACCGGACGCGCACCTGCACGTGATTCTTCAGGATGCGATCTATGGGGAATTGCGCTCCGTCGCAGCCAAACAAAACTCGCAACTCATTATCTCCACGCATTCTGAGGTGATTATCAACTCCGTCGAGCCGCGTGAACTCTGTGTATTGCTTAACCAACCAAAGCTTTTGAATTCTGTTGTTGATCGAGAAAGACTAACCGCTTCCCTGGGGCTGTTATCCAACACGGATATTCTTTTGGCGCAGGATGCTCCCGGCATTTTATATGTCGAAGGGTATACGGATATCAATATTCTCGTTGAATGGGCAAAGATCCTGAATCATCCGGTGTATGAAACACTGACAACGCGATTATTTTGGAAACCGAGCGTCTGGGAGCCTAGGCCTGGGGCATCAGGAATCAAGGCCAAAGAACATTACGATGCCCTGAAACTTGTCCGCGAGGATTTACCGGGTTTGATCCTTCTCGATGGTGATGATCATTCGAGGATTCCTCCTACGGACGTGACGGGGAACGGATTACAACGCCTTCGCTGGAGTCGCTACGAAATTGAAAGCTATCTGGTACATCCAAATGCCTTGGAACGGTTCATCGAGAAACAAGTCGGTGCGGGGGCTCTTTCGGCGGAAGCCAGGAAAGATATGCTGGTCTATCTGGAGGAAACGTTTACCCCTGCCTTTCTTCAAGAACCCCTAAAGCCCAATCCTCTGGTCGATGCATATTTTCGTCAAAATAAGGCCAGAACAGAAGTCATTCCGCCAATTCTCGATGCGGCCGGATTGCATGGCTTTTCTTACACTCGCTTCAATGAAATTGCTGCAGTGATACTTCCCGAAGAAATCCATCCCGAAGTCAAAGAAAAACTTGACGCCATTCAGCGGGCCTTTCGTCTATGAGTGCGTATGAAGTTCCCCAGCCTATCCTGAATTCTCCTTTCGCAGAACCACAGGGACACTGGCACATTGTCGAAGGCGAAACGCCTTCAAGAAAACCGGGTCGTCGCCCGGCCATGTATTTCTATCGCGATCCCAAGGCTAAACCTGAGAAAGAGTACGGGAATGTTGCTGCCACCACTATCGAACTGAAGCTGGTCAACCGCATTCGAGCGCAGGTCAAGAAATGGCGGGCGGAAGGGTATCCCGGTGTCACCAGGACCACCCAGGAGTTGCTTCAATGGTGGCAACGCGAAGGAAGAAAGAATCGACTCTTCTTTGCCCAACGCGATGCCGCTGAAACGATTATTTTTCTCACCGAGGCCCGGAAGGATTTTCTACAGGGTGTCGACGTTCCCCAGGAAGAAGTGAGCGATGAGAAAAGGGCTCAAGGGTTTGGAGGATTCCGTCGCTATGCCTGCAAGATGGCAACGGGCTCCGGTAAGACGACCGTCATGGGAATGCTTGCAGCATGGAGCATTCTCAATAAAGTTAACGACCGTCAGGATAGACGATTTTCAGAGGTCGTGCTGGTCGTTTGTCCGAATGTGACGATCCGCAACCGGCTTCGGGAACTTGATCCGAAGGAAGGCGAAGCCAGTCTGTATTGTACCCGCGATCTTGTTCCATCGCATTTAATGCCTTTATTAACGCAGGGTCGCGTTTTGGTCAGAAATTGGCACGTGTTCGAGCCGCAGGCTATCCAAACGGGCGGTGTGGGTTCCAGGGTGATGAAAGCGGGGGTGGAGGTTTGCACCAAAGAGACCATTACCATCGGTTCACAAACTACGACGGCCCGTGGTCGACGCTACCTGACCTTGAAGGATTTTGAACGTCAAGTTGCCGCTGGCATGCTTACTGTACGGGATGAAGAAATCGGCAAAGATGGAAGCCTGCTAAAGGTCACGGTTGAATCGAGTCGCTATGTTGAAAGCGATACGGCTCTTCTTAATCGTCTTCTTGGTCGAGAAGTCGGAGAAAAACAGAACATTCTTATCATGAACGATGAGGCGCACCATGCCTATCGCATCGTTCGTGAGAAAAAAGATAAAGATGAAGAAGATCTTTTCGGCGAGGAAGAAGATGCCGAAGATTTTTTCAAGGAGGCCACGGTTTGGATTGATGGCTTGGATCGTATCCAGAAACATCGGGGAATCAATTTCTGTCTGGATCTCTCGGCGACGCCTTATTTTCTCGGACGAGTCGGACAGGACACGAATCGGCCGTTTCCTTGGGTGGTCAGCGACTTTGGTTTAATTGATGCCATCGAATCCGGACTGGTGAAGATTCCGCAACTGGCCGTTCGGGATACGACCGGCAAAGAGATCCCCGGTTACTTCAATATTTGGCATTGGATTTTACCGCAACTGACCGCTGCCGAACGTGGCGGCAAGAAAGCCAATCCCAAGCCGGAAGCTATCCTGAAGTATGCCCATCATCCCATCGCCATGCTTGGGGGGCTCTGGGAAAAAGAAAGCGAGGAATGGAGCCAGGATCAGGAAGATCCACGCCCCCCTGTTTTTATTATCGTTTGCAAAAACACACAGATTGCCAAGGTGCTTTATGAATGGTTGGCTGAGGGTCGAGCGCCAACGGGAATTCCACCGCTAAAGGTCGAAGGATTTAAGAATAATGGTAGCCAGAACACGATCCGCGTAGATTCCAAGGTTGTGCATGAATCCGACTCTGGCGAGGCTAAAAGTAGCGAGGTGCGTTGGATGCGTTTTACTCTTGATACCGTGGGGAAGACCGCGTGGCCTACCGATCAAATGGGCCGTCCTCTTTACCCCGATGAATTCAAAGAACTGGCCGATAAGCTTAAGAAACCGGATCATCCACCCGGTCGTGACGTGCGGTGTATTGTTAGCGTGGGCATGTTGACCGAAGGTTGGGACTGCAACACGGTGACGCACATCATCGGTCTACGTCCCTTTATGTCTCAACTCCTGTGTGAGCAGGTCGTTGGACGTGGTTTGCGCCGGACAAATTACGAGGTCGGTCCGGATGGGATGCTGACCGAGGAAACGGCCAAAGTGTTCGGAGTTCCTTTCGAGGTTATCCCGTTCAAAGCTTCACCGAAGGTTCAAACTCAATCACGGGTCAAGCGATATCACGTTCATGCCCTGCCCGCGAAATCACGTTATGAAATCACTTTCCCTCGCGCTGAAGGGTACACCCAAGCGATTCACAATCGCCTGACCGTAGACTGGGAGAGGATCGCTCCCCAAATATTGGAACCGGATCGTATCCCTCCTGAAGTTGAAATGAAGGGTTTGCACGTCAACAATCAAGGAAGGCTTTCACTGAGTGGACCGGGTCGATGTGACGATGTCACTCTAAAGGAGTTTCGGGCCAAATGCCGAACTCAGGAATTAGTGTTTGACCTTGCCCAAACGCTTACGCGGGATCACGTTGCTCAGAATCAATGCTCCGTTCCCGCCCACAAGCTTTTTCCCCAGTTGGCTGCCATTATTCAACGCTATCTTAATACGAGGGTCACGGCTCTACCGCCCGCGGACAAAAAAGATATTTTTCTTGCGCCGTACTACGGTTGGGTTGTCGAGCGCTTATTGGAGGCTATTCGTCCTGATGCCTCGCAAGGTGAAGCCCCGGAAGTGCCTCGCTACGAAACCATGCGGGGGCCTGGCTCCACGGCTGAGGTGGATTTCTGGACCAGCCGTGAGGTGAGGGAAGTTGGGAAAAGCCACCTGAATTACATGGTTGCCGATACTCAAAAATGGGAACAGTCCACGGCCTATTTCCTGGATAAGAATGAGTCGGTTGAGGCTTTTGTGAAAAACGCCGGTCTGGGATTTGCCATCCCGTATCTCCATAACGGCCAAATGCACGACTATGTTCCTGATTTTATCGTTCGTCTAAGCGCCGATCCGCCACGACACTTGATCCTTGAAACAAAAGGCTATGATCCGTTGGAAGAGGTCAAGCGCGCCGCTGCAGAACGATGGGTAAGCGCGGTCAATGCCGATGGAACGTTTGGGCAATGGGGATATGCCATTGCCAAGAAGGTGTCGGATGTTCCAAAGATCCTAAAGAGCGTTTCTAAGAGTCAATGAGGCGAGGACAAGCTACCATGAATGATTCAAATAGTTTGTGGGAAGAACAAGAAAATTTGCGTGAACTGAGAATGGGGCAGCTTCGCAAAGACATTCAGGCGGGTTTAGGCAGCGGTCCAACCAAGAGACTGGATTTCGAGGACATCAGAAAACGAGGCAGGGAACGGGTAAAGAACAAGAAAAGAGGGCGTTGACAAATGCCAAGGATTGTTCATCGTCCCCTCGCTCTTTAGGATCCAGTTGCAATATGGAATTAAGGTTGGCAAAGGCTGGTATTACTGGTATTACCCTTAACAGGGTGCTGGCTGCCCTGTCACTTCGAAGCCCATGTCCTTCAGCATCCGTTGCACTTCGCGGGCGGGATCGCCCGGTGTCGTGAGGTAGCCGTTGACGAACAGCGAGTCCGCCACGTAGAGGGCCATGGGTTGCAGGGACCGGAGATTGAACTCTCGCCCGCCCGCCGCGCGCAGCTCTCTTTGCGGATGAATAAAGCGGAACAGGCAGAGGATTTTCAGGCATCGTTGCGGGGTCAGGTGTTTGGCGTCGGCCAAGGGGGTGCCCGGAATCGGATGCAGCATGTTCAACGGGATTGAGTCGGGATTGAGGTCTTTCAGGGCGAAGGCCAGATCGACCAGGTCTTCGTCGGATTCTCCCATGCCGATAATGCCGCCCGAACACAATTCCAATCCGGCGGCGCGCGCGTTTTGCAAGGTGGTCACTCGATCCCGGTACGTGTGGGTCGTGCAGATGGAGGAGTGATAGGCCTCGCTCGTGTTCAGATTGTGGTTGATGCGATCGACGCCCGCGGCTTTGAGTCGTTTGGCCTGGGGTTCGGTCAGGAGTCCCAGGGAACAGCAGACCTGCATCGGAAGTTCCCGTTTGATCCGTTGCACCGCGGAGGCGATGTCGTCCACTTCCTTTTCGAGCGGGCTTCTTCCGCTGATCACCACGCAGTACCGTTCCGCCTTGGCTTCATGGGCACGGCGGGCGGCCTTGAGCATGTCCTCCGGTGACACCAACGCGTAGCGGTCGATGGGAGCGGTGGAGATGCTGGATTGCGAACAATAATGACAATCTTCCTGACAGGCGCCGCTCTTGGCGTTGAACAACATTTGGATCGTGACTCTTCGACCGAAATAGGCGTGGCGAATCGTATACGCGGCGTTGACGAGGGGTAACAGTTGGGTGTCGTCGGTTTGAAGAAGTGCCAAGCCTTCTTCGCGCGTGATGGAATGACCTTGCAGCACCTGTTCCGCGAGAACGTCGAATCGAGTCATGCGCTTACTCCCTCAGTTGGAAAAACACCGGTGTCAGCTTGCTTGAGGCACCATTTTCGGAGATTCGGCAGGCTGAGACAGCAGGCGTCTGAGCGCTTCCGAATCATATTCCGTTGACGGGATTTGCGGAGCGTCTCTCCACATGTTCTCGATACCGTAATACATCCGGCTTTCTTCACGGAACACATGCACGATGACGTCTTGATAATCAAGCAGGACCCAGTTCGCCGCGGTTTCACCTTCTATGGTGCCGTGGTCTCCGAAGCGATGCGCCATTTCCTGCCGGATGGCTTCGGCAATGGCTTTGACCTGGCGTCCTGAATTTCCGGAGCAAATGACAAAATAGTCGGCAATCGAGGTGAGATGTCCTATTTGCAGGACCATGACGTCGGAGGCTTGTTTATCGAGGGCGATTCCTCCGATGAGCAGGGCTTTGCGTTTGATGTCTGAAATAGGGCGGCTCCTTAACGCGGGACGTACAAGTTGTGTTGAATTATATAAGAATGGACGGGGGGTGGCAACCAGCCGGCGACGTCCTCGCCATGCCGGATTCGTTCTCGAACCGCGGATGCGGAGACCTCGCACGGGTCGATGCGCAGGAACGTGATCGTGGCCCGCGGGCCGACGGGGAGATCCACGCGACGTTGTTGACCGGCGTCCAAACGGTCGAGTTGCGAGGGCGGCAGGGGAGGCAACAGCGTCAGCGAGGCCACACGGGAAAAGGGAACGTCCGGCCGCGACAGCACCAGAACGTTCGTCGAAACCAATAAGGCGTCGGCCGATTTCCATTCTGCAATCTCAAGAAACGCATCGAGACCGATGAGAAACCACAGTTCTCCCTTCACGGTTTCCCGCAACGTGTGGATCGTGTCGATGGTATAGGAGGTATCCGGCGCGTTGGTTTCCACGTCGGAAACCGTAAAGTCCGGCAAATCCGCGACGGCGCGTTGCACCATGCTCAATCGGTGGTGCGCCGGGACCAGCGATTCGCCTGACTTGTGCGGTGGCGTACCCGAAGGGATGAAGATCACCCGGTCGAGCGCCAATGCCCGTTGCGCCTGCCCGGCGACCGACAGGTGGCAGTTGTGAATGGGGTTGAACGTGCCGCCCAGCAAACCGATCCGAGTATGAGGGGAATTGCTCATCCGGCGTTCATGACGAAATGGTCATCCTGAGCTTATCCTGAGCAACGCGAAGGGCCTGCGAAGGATCTCGTCGTTGAGACGTTTGGTTGTTGAGCGAGAGATTCCTCGCCAGACCCGTTCACTTCGTTCAGGGCAAGCTCGGAATGACAATTCTGGTGTGGTCAACCCTTCATCCCGTCGACGAATGAGTGTGCCGTAACAGGGCCGCGGCTGTCAGCCCAACAGAGCAAGGTTGTCCCGGTGGATGACTTCTTCATATTCGTGAGTGCCTGCCTCATGGGAAATTTCTTTGGTTCGACGCCCTTTGATCCCGGCGACGACGTCCGATGAAAAATTCACCAATCCTTTGGCAAATTCTTTGCCGTCCGCATTCACGCAGGACACGGGATCGCCCGCCGCGAACGTTCCCCTCACGTCGATGATCCCGGAAGGCAACAGACTTTTTCCCCGAGTGATAAGCGCCGTGACGGCCCCGGCATCCAGCACGAGTTGTCCTTTCGACCGGAGCGTATAGGCGATCCAATGTTTGCGGCTGGGGAGTTTCCGGCCTTGGGAACAGAACAGGGTGCCGTGTTCGGATCCGGTAAAGACGCTGGTCAGCAGGTCCGGGGTTTCACCGTTGAGCAACAACGTGGGGACCCCGAATTGCCGGGCCAGTTTGGCCGCCTGGATTTTCGTCACCATGCCTCCGCGGCTTTCCTGGCTCTGCGAGGTTCCCGCTCCTCGTTCGATTTCCGGAGTAATGTCCGTCACGTGTGAAATCAACGTGGCTTCCGGGTCACGCCGCGGGTCACGGGTGAACAGCCCGTCGACGTCCGAGAGAATAATGAACAGGTCCGCGTCGACTAGGTGGGCAACCTGCGCGGCGAGGGTGTCGTTGTCCCCGAAACGGATCTCGTCCACCGAGACGGCGTCGTTTTCATTGACAACCGGAATGCTCTCCAACTTGAGCAACGTCGTCAGCGTGTGCCGCGCATTGAGAAAACGTTTCCGGTCGGCCAGGTCTTCATGCGTAAGCAACACTTGGGCGATGTGTTGCCCGGTTTTCTGGAAACAGGTTTCATAAGCGTGAATGAGACGGCTTTGTCCGGCCGACGCCGCGGCTTGTTGCAGGGGGAGGGTGTGCGGATAGGACTTGAGGCCGAGTTTTCCGATCCCGGCCACGATCGCTCCTGACGACACCAGGACGATTTCCCGGTCTTCCAGCTTTAGCCGGGCGATTTCACCGGAGAGGCGTTGAATGTGGTCGAGCCGCAAGCCCGCCGCCGCGGCCAGGATGCTGCTGCCGATTTTAATGACGAGCCGCTTGGCGTGTGACAGGATCACGTCTCTCATGCCGCTTTGATTTCCTGAAGGCGTTGCGCCAGGAACGCGCGCAGGGGTTCGAGTCCTTCGCGCGTGGCCGAGGAGATCGGGAAAAAGGTCATCTGATGGTCCTGGCAATAGTGCTCGATCTCCCGGAGGCGTTGGCCATTGCCCCGGCTGTCGATTTTGGTTCCGACGACGGCGAAGGCACGCTGCCCCAGGGTGCGATCGAATGCGGAGACTTCTCCCTGCAACACGCGCAACGCGTTCACGGGATCATCCGTGGTCCATTCGGAAACGTCAAGAAGATACAACAGGAAACGCGTCCGTTGAACGTGCTTGAGAAATTGATGCCCCAGGCCTTTGCCCCGGTGGGCGCCTTCAATGAGTCCGGGAACGTCGGCCATGACGAAACTGTCGTACTCACCCAGGGGAACGACTCCCAAATGCGGCTGCAGGGTCGTGAAGGGATAATCGGCTATTTCCGGCCTGGCGGCCGAAAGCGCGGAAATCAACGTGGACTTGCCGGCATTGGGAAACCCCACGAGTCCGACGTCGGCCAGGAGTTTCAGTTCAAGGTCGAGGTGTAACTCTTCACCGGGTGTCCCCTCTTCAAACGTCCGCGGTGCCCGGTTTGTGGACGTGGCGAACCGGGCGTTCCCCTTGCCGCCTTTTCCTCCTTTGGCCACGACCTCGTGCTGTTCGGGTGTCACCAAGTCAGCCAGGAGATCGTGGGTTTCCGCGCGTCTGATGACGGTCCCGACCGGTACGGTGATCGTCACGTCGGCGCCGGAACGTCCATGGCGATTGGCTTTTTGCCCGGGCGCGCCGGATTTGGCCTCATAGTGACGCCGATACTTCAGGTCGAGCAACGTCGTGACGCGGGTCGATGCCACGACCACAACGCTTCCGCCGTCCCCGCCGTCCCCGCCGTCCGGGCCTCCAAGGGGGACGAATTTTTCACGACGGAAACTACAGCCGCCGTTCCCGCCGTCGCCGGACCGGACAAAAATTTTTGCGTGGTCGATGAACATGCGGCACCACGATTATCATAGGAAGATGGGAGAGAATAAGCCGGGGGAGGAAGATGGATCGTTTATGTTGAGGAGGGATACACGCTGATCTTACGACGCGCTTCGCCTCCCTCGAATTTCACGATGCCGGCCACTTTGGCAAAGAGAGTATGATCTCTGCCCATCCCGACGTTATAGCCGGGATAAAACTTGGTGCCTCGCTGGCGAATGAGAATGTTTCCAGGTTGCACCCGTTCATCGGCGTACCGTTTGACTCCCAGATATTGAGGGTTGCTGTCGCGTCCGTTGCGAGATGACCCGCCACCTTTTTTATGTGCCATGCCCGGTCCTTTTCCTAGCCCGTGACGATGTCATCGACGCGGAGTTGGGTGAATGATTGACGATGCCCGCGGGTTTTCCGGTAATTCTTCCGGCGTTTCTTCTTGAACACCGTGATCGACCGGGTTCGGCCGTTCCGAATGACCGTGGCTTGCACGTGCGCTCCTTCGATCACCGGTTGTCCGCGAAGGAGTTCCTCGCCCGTCGAAATGAAACGAACGGGCTTCAACTCCAAGGTTTGACCGACTTCGGCGTGAAGCGTTTCGACCTGAAGGATCGAACCCCGTTCGACCCGATATTGCTTTCCACCGGTTTCCAAGATCGCGTACATAAGAGTGTCATCCTTTCAATGCCTGCACATGTATCATGCACCCGAAAGAGGTGTCAAGGCGTGCGGGCAAGCCGGGACAGCCGGATTGACAGGCTGAGACCGCCTCGCTATAAGCTAGAAGTATGGGGGCGCATTTCCGGAAACCGAGCCGAGAGCGGAAAGGTGGGTCATGGTGACACCGAGTGAAAAAATCTGGATGGATGGAACCTTCGTGAATTGGGACGAAGCCTCCGTCCACGTGTTGACGCATTCCTTGCATTATGGCCTGGGAGCGTTCGAAGGCATTCGTTGCTACCGGGGGAAAACCGGGTCGATGATTTTTCGCTTGCAAGAGCACGTGGACCGGCTGTTCGAGTCGGCGCACATTATCGCGCTGAACGTTCCCTACAGTCGCAAGGACGTGTCCGAAGCCATCGTGGAAACGGTCAGGATCAACAAGCTGGAATCCTGTTATATCCGTCCGTTACTGTACGTGGGGTATGGGGAAATGGGGTTGTATCCCGGGAACAATCCCGTCAAGCTGGCGATCGCCGCCTGGCCCTGGGGCACCTACCTGGGCGAGGACGCCCTGGTGCATGGGATTCGGGCCAAGATCTCGTCGTTTACCCGCCACCACGTGAACGTCTCCATGACCCGCGCGAAAGTCTCCGGGTATTACGTGAATTCCATTTTAGCCAAATGTGAAGCGAAAAGTGCGGGGTACGACGAAGCCATTCTCCTGGATACGGAAGGCTACGTGGCCGAGGGAACCGGAGAAAACGTGTTCATCGTGGCGAAGGGCGTACTCAAGACCACTCCCTTGACCTCCATCCTGGAAGGGATCACCCGTCATGCCATCCTGGAGTTGGCCAGGGAGAAAAAGATCCCGGTGGTGGAAGAACGGTTTACCCGGGATGCCTTATACGTGGCCGAGGAAGTGTTCCTGACCGGAACGGCCGCCGAAGTGGCGCCGGTTCGGGAAATCGATAACCGTCAAGTCGGAACCGGAAAACGGGGCCCCATCACGGATCTACTCCAGAAGGCCTTCTTCGACATCGTCAAGGGCGAAGACCTGTCCCACGCCCATTGGCTGACTCCCGTGTAAGCCTCACGGGTTTTTCCTGTTTACTCGATTAAAAACGTCAAGGACAGGCCCCGATCGGGGACCCCTCGCCCCGGCCCGTACACTCTCAAGGAGTGAGGGAGCCACAATGTTGAGGATGACAGAAAAGACTCAGGGAAACTTTACTGTGCCGGGTCTTCAGCGGGCGTGTCGGATGATTCGGGAAGGGTTTCTGATGATTCGGGAGCCGATGACTCCAATGGGGCTTCCGTGTTTGCCGGAGCGGAGGAGGCCGGTTCGCCGGACGTGGCGGGAACGTCAATGACCGACGCGGCGTTCTCCTGTTTGGACAGTAACGCCAGGCTGAGCGAGGTCAGCATGAAAATGACGGCCGCGGCCACCGTGACTTTGCTGAGAAACGTCCCGGGCCCGCGGCTGCCGAACACCGTTTGGCTGGACCCGCCGAATGCCGCACCGATCTCGGCCCCCTTCCCTGCCTGAAGCAGGATCGCGGCGATCATCAAAAAACAGACGATGAGATGGAGAATGACGGTAGCCGTATACATGGATGTTTTTGGATGGTTATCTCGTCACGGACTCAAGAGGCCATCCGGCAGATCTTAGCAAAGCTATCAGGATCAAGACAAGCTTTTCCAACGAGGGCTCCATTCACCTCATCCGACCCGAAGAGTTCCCGGGCGTTTTGAGGGGCAACGCTCCCACCGTAGAGGATCCGCGTGGTGTCCGGGATCTGCGGCCGTTCCTTCCGCAGGGTGGAGCGAAGAAAGGCGTGGACTTCTTCAATGTGTCGGACGGTCGCGGCGTAGCCGGTCCCGATGGCCCAAACCGGTTCATAGGCAATGGCGAGCCCGTTCATCCGTTCGGCCGGCACGTCGACTAACGCTTTCAGCATTTGTTCTTTGACCACGTCTTGAGTATGACCGGCCTGTCGTTCCTCCAGGGTTTCCCCCACGCAGAGAATGGGAGCGAGGTCGTGCTGCAAGGCGGCTTTCAGCTTTTTGTTGACTTGGGCGTCGGTTTCTCCGAAGCGTTCCCGGCGTTCCGAATGCCCGACGATGACCGACTCGCAGCCGACGTCTTTCAGCATGCGACCGGAAACCTCACCCGTACACGCTCCTTCTGCTTCCCAGGACAGGTCCTGTGCGCCCAGTTTGAACCGGTCGCCGGTACGGAGGGTTTGCCGGACGCTGGACAGGGCGGTAAACGGGGGGATAAGCAGGATCTCCACGGAGACGTCATGATCCAGGGCTTGCCGGAACCGGAGGACAAACTCGACAGCCTCGGCCGTCGTTTTGTGCATCTTCCAATTGCCTGCGATGAGTCGGGGTTTCACGAAGGCGGTGACCGTAAGAAAGCGGGACAACGGAAAGGAGACGGACCCCTTAGCGGGCAGGCAGTGCCGCCAGCCCGGGCATGTTTCCCCCTTCCAACAAGGTGAGGGCCGCCCCACCCCCCGTTGAAATAAACGACATACTGTCGGTTTCCCCGGCGCGGTGGATGGCCAGGGCCGTCGAGCCGCCTCCGACGATGGTCAGGGCATAGGCATTGGCGACGGCATGGGCCATGGCTTGGGTCCCCCGGGCAAACGCATCTCGTTCAAACAGGCCCATCGGCCCGTTCCAGAGGATGGTCTTGGCATTTTCAACGACTTCCGAAAAGAGTTTGACGGAGGCCGGGCCGATATCCAGTCCATACCATCCTTCGGGAATCTCTTGAGTGGGCACGATTTTCGTTTCGTCGCCGGGGTCCAGGCTGGCTGCCACCACGCAGTCCACCGGCAGGTAAAATTTGATGCCTTGCTCGACGGATCGTTCGTACACGCCTTTGGCGAAATCCAGCATCTCGTCTTCGACCAGGGACCGGCCGATTTCCAGGTTCATGGCTTTCAGAAACGTAAAGGCCATGCCGCCGCCGATCAGGACCTTATCGACTTTGTTTTCAAGGTTCTTGATGACTCCGATTTTTCCCGACACCTTCGCGCCCCCCAACAGGGCCACAAAAGGACGGACGGGATTTTCAACGGCCCCCTCGAGATACTCCACTTCCCGTTTCATCAAATAGCCGGCCGCGGACGTTTTGATGAATAGGGGAATGCCCGCGGTGGAGGCGTGAGACCGATGCGCCGTTCCGAACGCGTCGTTGATATAGACGTCACCCAGCGAGGCCAGTTCCGAGGCGAATTCTTTGTCATTGTCTTCCTCTCCGGGATGAAACCGGAGATTTTCCAGCAAGAGGACGTCGCCGGGTTGCAGGCGGCTCGCGAGGTTTTTCACGAGCGGGCCGGCGCAGTCCGGGGCGAACGTCACGTCTTTCCCCAACAGGCGTTTCAGGCGTTTGGCCACCGGCGCCAGGCTGAGTTCCGGACAGACCTTTCCGTTGGGACGACCCAGGTGGGAACACAGGATCACGCTCCCTCCCTCGTCGACCACGTGATTGATGGTGGGAATCGCCGCACGAATCCGGGAATCGTCCGTAATTTTCCGGTCTTCGTCGAGCGGGACGTTGAAGTCTACGCGTATGATGACCCGCTTCCCTTGCAGGTCCACCTGATCAATGGTTTGTTTGGTAATATGCACGACACGTCCTGAATGCCTAGTTCCTCGAAGCCAGAAACTTCACCAAATCCCTCAACCGGCATGAATAGCCCCATTCGTTGTCGTACCAGGCAAAGACCTTGACGAGTCGGCGATTCATCACGGTGGTGAGGGGCGCATCAATAATCGCCGAATAGGAACTCCCATTCAAATCAATGGAGACAATCGGATCTTCGGAATACCCCAGGATGCCGTCGAGCGGGCCTTGGGCGGCCTTGGCAAAAGCGGCGTTGACTTCGGCGGCGTCGCAGTCCCGTTCGGTCTCCACGGCCAAGTCGATCAGGGACACGTTGGGGGTGGGGACGCGAATAGCGACTCCGTCAAGTTTGCCCTTCAGTTCCGGGATGACCAAGTGCACGGCTTTGGCCGCGCCGGTTGAGGTCGGGATCATCGAAAGCCCCGCGCTTCTGGCGCGCCGCAGGTCCTTATGGGGCAAATCCAGGAGTTGCTGGTCATTGGTATAGGAATGAATGGTGGTCATGTAGCCGTGCTCGATGCCGAACCGTTCGAGCAGGACTTTGGCGACCGAGGCCAAACAGTTGGTCGTACAGGAAGCGTTGGAAATGACGTGGTGGGCATGGGGATCATACGAGTGCTCATTCACTCCTAGGACGACCGTGAAGTCGGCGTTTTTCCCCGGGGCCGAGATCACCACACGGGGAGCGCCGGCCGACAAATGTTGGCTTGCGCCTTCCCGGTCGGTAAAGCGACCAGTCGCCTCGATGACCACGTCGACCCCGAGCTCGTTCCAGGGCAATTCCTTGGGATCCCGTTCAGCAAAGACGCTGATGCGCTGGTCATTGACAAGCAGGTGATCGTCTCCGGCTTCCACCGTTCCCTGAAATCGTCCGTGGATCGAGTCGAAGGCCAGCAGGTGACTCAGGGTTTTTGAATCGGTCAGGTCGTTGATTCCGGTGACGCGAATGGACGGGTCACTCAAGGATGCCCGAAAAAAGTTTCTCCCGATTCGTCCAAATCCGTTGATTCCGACACGAATAGCCATCACGTTTCCGTTTGTACAATGGTTGAAAATTCGCAAGGAGATGGGGAAACTACATAATACGTTTGGGAACGGATGAAGTCAAATCTTCATGGCTTCCTTGACCTCTCCGAGTGTTTGGCGGGAGACCTCGGACGCGCGTTCGCACCCGGCCCGGGCTACGTCGTCGAGCCGTGCGGGGTTGGCTTCGAGCGAGCCGCGAGCTTCCCAAATGGGCGAGAGTTGGGCCACGACGCGGTCCGCCACGAATTTCTTGCAGTCGATGCAGCCGATTTGAGCCGTGCGACATTCCTGGTTGACCTGCTCAATGATCGCGGAATCGGAATAGATCTTGTGGAATTCGAAGACCGGGCAGATCTCAGGGTTCCCCGGGTCGGTTCGTTTCACCCGGGCCGGGTCGGTGACCATGGTCTTGAGGGTTTGCCGGACCGTGGGTTCGGTGTCGGACAGGTTGATCGTATTCCGGTAACTCTTGCTCATTTTGCGACCGTCGGTTCCGACGACCTTGGGAAACTCCGTGAGCAGTTCCTGCGGTTCCACCAGCACGGGGGTGTAGAGACTGTTGAACCGGCGGGCGATCTCGCGGGTCAGTTCCAAGTGGGGGAGTTGGTCTTTCCCGACCGGTACGGCATCGGCTTTGTAAAGCAGGATGTCGGCGGCCTGCAGCACGGGGTATCCCAAAAACCCGTGCGTGGAGAGATCGCGTCCCTCCAGTTGTTCCTGCTTTTCCTTATACGTCGGGTTGCGTTCAAGCCATGAGACGGGGGTCAACATCGAGAGCAGCAAATGCAACACGGCATGTTCCGGCACGTGAGATTGGATAAAGACCGTGGACCGCTCGGGGTCGATTCCCGACGCGAGCCAGTCGATCAACAATTCCCGGACGTAGGTCGTGACGTGCCCGGTGTCTTCATAATTGGTGGACAGCGCGTGCCAATCCGCCACGAAGAAGAAACACGTATGGCTGTCCTGAAGCGTTTTCCAATTCGTGAGGGCTCCCAGATAATTTCCCAGGTGCAGGCGCCCACTGGGTTGCATCCCGCTTAACACGCGCATCGTTGACTCCTTCACAAGCTATGACAAGACCAACCGCGAAAGAATACTCCCGGTCATGAATTGGAAGATCGTTCCGATAAAGCCGCTCACCACGTGAATCCGCGAATCGAAAAAAATCAGGCCGAGGATCACCAGCATGCCATAAGGCTCCAAGCGGCCGAGAAGGACGGCCGGTTTGAGTGGAAGGCTGCTCAACAGGATCCGGCCTCCATCGAGCGGGGGGACCGGAAGCAGGTTAAACGCAAAGAGCAAGGTATTGATGATCACCGAAAAGAGGGCCATGGCAACCAACGGCAACAGGAGCATCCCCAACAGGTCGCTTCTGGGGGTGACGCCCGCCTGCGGAGGCCAACTCTCCTGCAGCGTGGGGTCGATCGCGAGCAGGACGTTCAACAGGATGCCGCTCAGAATGGCCAGCACGAAATTCATGGCCGGACCGGCTGCCGCCACGAGGGCCATGTCGCGACGGGGGTTGCGCAATCGTCCCGGAGTCACGGGCACGGGTTTTGCCCAACCGAACAGGAAGCCGCCCGGCATCAGCAGACAGAGCAGTGGAACGATAATCGTGCCGAACCGGTCGATGTGGACGAGTGGATTGAGCGTCAGCCGGCCATGCTCCCGGGCCGTGCCGTCTCCGTAATAATTGGCGACCCACCCATGCGCATACTCATGCAGGACGACGGCCAGCATCAGCGGAAGAATGACATAGGACAGGGTATGAAAAAATTGGGCCATGGTTGATTGATTCCGCTTAGTTCAATTGGACGAACCGGCCATTCTGAATTTGGATCATATACACTTTGCGGGTGAGGATGCCACCCGCATCGAATTTTTCCAAACCGCCCAGGGTGGGAATATCATGCCGGACAAAGAGTTGGATGCGGACGTCAGGTCCGGTGGCGGCCCCGCGGCGGATCGCGTCAAGGACCACGTGCATGGCATCGTAAGCCTGGGCCGCAAAAATAGAAGGGTCGGACTGAAACCGTTCACGATAGGCGGTGATAAATCGCCGGGTTTTCGGATCGGTGGTCTCAAGGAACAAGGCATCGCCGAACAGCCCCCCATCGATTGAACTGCGTCCCCATTTCAGGAGATCGGGGTGGTTCCAGGTATTTGTTCCCAACAGGGGGACGTTCACGTCGAAAAAGGCGAGCTGCGCGGCCAGAAATGCCACGTCGGTCGGATGGCCGGGGAGAAACAGGGCATCGAATCCGGGAGTATACACTAACGGCGCGTCTTCCTTTCCGTCCTCAGGCGTTTCGTCCTCCCGGACCGGACCGTTCTCCGGATCGATCATCACCTCTGTCTCCAGGGGCAACATTTCTCCATAGAGGCTCAAGTCTGTCTCTTTCATGCGAATGATTTGACGCGACGCATCGGTCGTTCCCGGTTGATACCACTCAACCGCGATCACCTCGCCCCCGTTTTGAACCGCGGCCCGTTGAAACATGTGAAGCAACGTTTTCCCATAAGGCGTCCGTGGCGCGAGGATACAAAAACGGGTGTGGCCGAAATGCTGCATGGCATAGTTCACCAGCCGGTTGATCTGGAGAGCAGGCGTCATGGCGCTGCTGAACCAATACCGTCCGAACTGCTTGACGTTGTGCAGGGTGGCGGTGGGGGTGATAAAGGGCACGACCGCGAGGTCCGGCGTATCAGCGAGGAGTTGGATCTCTCGGGCCAACAAAGGACCGATCAAGGCGATGGGGGCAAATTCGTCGAGCAGTTGAGACACCTCGCTACGGAGTTGGGTCGCCGGCAGGGCGCTGTCCTTGACCACCAGACCGACTGCGTGGGAATTCCCAAAGGCCGGATCTTCATTCAAGGCCAACCGGATGCCGTTGAACGCCTCGGTCCCGAAAGGTTTCATTTTTCCCGAGAAAGGCAGGGCAGCCGCAATCACGTGGCGATGAGCTTTGATTCCGGCAGTGACGGTCCGCAGAAGCGCAGTTGCCGTCCGGGCATAGGCATGTCCGGGAAAGCGTTGAAGGAATGCCCGGATGTCCCGTTCAGCCAATGTGTCGTCGTCCCGTAACACGTGGAGTTCAATGAGGCGGATGAGGGCCAAATCTCCGGGAGACGTGTTCGGAAAGGCATCGATGACGTCCCCAAGCGACGGTTCGTTCATCTTTTCCAGGATCAGACTCTGAATATAGTCCAGGAGATCTCGTCGTTTGTCCGCCTCCGATTGTTCAGCGTGACTCAATGCGGTTTCAATCGCCTGAAGGTATTGACCGTTCGACTCGTACGCGAGGCATAACCGGTAGAGGGCCTCGGCGCGCAGGGATTTGTCCGCACTCAGGTCCAGGACCCGGGACAGGACGGGAACGGCCCTATCGGGCCGTTGCACTCCGGCATAGAGGGTGCCCAGCTTCAAGCGGGCATGATTGGCCAGCGCAGAGCCCGGATATTCTTCGATGAATTGTTCGAGGGTGGTGATGGCCTGGTTGAATTGACCTTCGGCTTCCAGGGCTATGGCGTGCAAAAAAGTGAATTGATCGGCAAAAGCAGGCGTATCGGATTGATCGAGAAACCGTTCGAGCAATCGGATCGCCTCTCCGGCATTGTCCTGTTCGAGTTGGGCCTTGATTTGGGCGAGACCCTGTTCCGCGGTCAGGTCATCGGGTGACGACTGCGCAAGCGTCGTCCCCGGCCATAAACCGGTGCCGATGACAAACAACCAAAGAAGGGTGTAGGAAAAAGAGAGCCTGGCGATGATCATGGGACATTGTTGCGCATTGTGGTATATAAAGCCAGGGTCGCTGAGTGTCAAGAAAGGCGATACACGTATGAATGACGAGCCGATACGGCAACCGTGGCGCATTGAAGACCTGATCGACGAGTATCTGACCAATTTGAGGGTCGAGGGCGGCGTTGCCAACAATACCGTCCAGGCCTATCGACGCGATCTCGAAAAATTGCGCGCCTACCTGGCCTTGGAGGGGATGACCAATCCGCTGGACGTCCCACGGCATTTGACCGGGTTTCTGAATCATCTGCGTGCGCAACGGCTGTCTCCGGCCTCGGTGTCCCGGTGCCTGGCGGCGATCCGCGGGTTTTACCGGTTTCTCAGCACGGAGCATGGAGCCCCGGAAGTCCTGTCACAGTTACCCGGGGCGCCCAAGCAATGGGCAAAACTGCCCAAGACGCTGACTGAGTCAGAGGTGACGGCCTTGTTGGAGTTACCGGTCGGGCAAGGCATGGAGGACGTTCGGGATTCCGCCATGGTGGAGTTGATGTATGCCGCCGGCCTTCGGGTTTCGGAACTCATCTCGCTTCCCCTCTCGGCGGTGAACGTGGAAGTGGGGTACGTGCAGGCCACCGGAAAACGCGACAAACAACGCCTGGTGCCCATCGGTGAAATCGCTCGGCGGAAGCTGGTGGCGTATTGCCGGGAGGCACGCCCGGTTTTGTTGAAAGGTCGAGCGGCGCCGGCCTTGTTCGTCACCAGGCGGGGGACGGCCATGACGCGGCAGAGTTTTTGGATCATTCTCCGGCGGCGAGCGGTGCGCGCCGGCATTCACAAGCCGATCTCCCCGCACGTGTTGCGTCATTCGTTCGCCACGCATCTGCTGGAACACGGCGCCGACCTGCGCGCCGTGCAAATGATGCTGGGCCACGTCAACATCGCCACCACGCAAATCTATACGCACGTGGAACACAAACGGCTGAAGCAGGTCCATACCGAACGGTTCCCCAGAAAACAACGACGCGGCTCATCCGGGACATCAGCCCCTCAGGAATAAACTTCGTCATTTCCTCCCGTCATCCTCGACGCTTGTCCCCGACTTGATCGGGGATCCAGACAATCTAGGAGGATCCAGGGCTTTTCTTTCGCCTTCGTAGCGCGCCATCCCATGGCGCCACGTCCTGGTGCCTGCGGGCGTGGCTGTGCCGCAGTCCCGTTGCTGATGTGGGGGCGAGGACTGTCTGAGCGAAGCGAGTTCCGCAGCCCTGACCTGAGGGACTGCGTCCCAGGCACCCGGAGGGCCACGCCCGGGCACCAATGGTTTTGGGTCCTTTTGCCGAAACAAAAGGACCTCGTCGCGCGGGGGCGACACCCCGCATCCTTTTCCCGGTTGCAAAGGAGAAATCCCCTATGGCAGGCTTGATCGCCGGTTGCGTTCGCCGGGTTCCTGAAGGAGGAAAAGCATGAAATATAAGCGGCAAGTCCATTACGTCAAAGGGGTGTTTGTCTGTCCTAAGTGCAATCAATCTTTTGTTCAGGAACGATGGATTGAAGAGTGGCGCGTTCGCTGTCATCGCTGTGACTACCGAGGCACTCTCACCCATGTGTCCGTGGAAGAACACATGGAAGAAGAAACCGAACGTCTTTGACGATTGACGCGATTGCCTGCCGCCGCCGCGTGGCACGCGTGTTTTTCCCGTTTCCTTCGGAAACGATGCAATGAGCGAACGGCCTGATCATGTTCAGTGGACCGTGTATTGGGAGCGTGAGTACACGACCGCCATTGCGCCGGAGCGGTTGAAACTCGATTTCAATCCCCACCGGCCGTTGATGACCAACATGCCGTTGCACGAACAGCGGGCATTGGCCGCCGGCGGCTACAAGGTGCTGCCGGATGATTGCGGGCCCGTGCGCATGGTGGGTCAGTACGGGTGGCTGGTCCGGTGCCCGGTGGACTGCAAGATTCGCCGGACGAAAGACGGGTTGAAATGGCAGGCCCCCGAAATCCTTCCCGAAGAGCGGCTGCTTGGCTATAAATCGTTTTCCGGGATGTACGTGGATACGATTTTGAACAGCGGCTATGCCAAACTCTGTTGCGGCATCCGGTTTTACTATCCCAAGCAAATCGGCATCATGCTGAAGGATATTCCCAATCATTTTTACCACTACCCGGAACGCACGTTTTCCGTGTGGGAAGGGATCAAGTCGCAGGAATACAAACTCACGCCCAATCTGTACGAGTTCCTTCCGGACTACGACGCGTTTGTGGCCAATGTCCTCCTGCAATTGGAAAAACCCACGACGCTCAAACGCGGGGATCCCGTCGCCCTGGTGGTCCCCGTCCTGCTCCCCAAGCAGTTTCGCCTGGAGGAACTGACTCCGGAGCGGAAACGTGCGGTCCCGTCCGGATAGTGGTCCTCCGAGGACGGGCCAAGCATGGCTCTACCCACCTTTCATGACGTGGAACGCGCGGCGGCCCGCCTGAAGGGCGTCGCCCGTGAAACGCCGGTCCAGACCTCCCGGCAGCTAGACGGCTATTCTCACGCCTCCGTGTTTCTGAAGTGCGAAAACTTTCAGCGCGTGGGGGCATTCAAGTTTCGAGGGGCATACAACGCCGTCACACAGCGGTCTTCCTCCCAACCCGTCGTGGCTCTTTCGTCCGGGAATCATGCCCAGGGTATTGCGCTGGCCTGCCGGTTGTCGGGAAAAGTCGCGCACCTGGTGATGCCGGAACCGGTCAATCCCATCAAACGGGCGGCCGTGCAGGAGTACGGAGGCATCGTCCACGTGCCTGCCGACCCTCGTGACGCGGAATTGTTTTCCCGTGATCTGGTGCGGGAACTTCAGGGTGAATGGATTGAAGCGTTTAACGATGCCGACGTGATTGCGGGGCAGGGCACCGCCGCCCTGGAGTTGCTGGGCCACGTGCCGGATCTCGAAATTCTGCTCGGTCCCATCGGCGGCGGGGGCTTGTTGTCCGGCACGTGTTTGGCGGCTCATGGCATCAACCCCAGGGTCCGGGTCTTCGCATGCGAGCCGGCCGGGGCGTTGGATGCCCTGTATTCCATACGGGAGAATCGCATCGTTCCGCAGGAACGTCCGCAGACCATCGCCGAAGGGTTGCGGACGAGCGTGGGAACCCTCACCCTTCCCGTCCTGCGTGACCATTTGGCCGGCTTCTTTGTCGTGGAAGAGGAGGAAATCGTCGCGGCCATGCGGTTCGTCTACGAACGCATGAAGCTTGTCATTGAACCCGCCAGTGCCGTGGCCGTGGCGCCGCTGCTCCGGCGGGAACCCGCGTTGCGAGGCAAGCGCGTGGGCGTCATTATCTCCGGCGGCAACGTGGATTTGTCTCAATACTTTGACGGGCTGTCGAGTGCTTGCCCCCCTTTTTCTGGAGAGCGTTAAGGAAGCGAATCCCGGAGTTCTTCGAGGTTTTTGATCACGAGCAGGTCGCCGTTGGCCGTGGCGACGTCGATGCCTTGCGCGCAGACCGTGCGGCATTGATCCGTTCGGCCGGCGTGCTTGAGTGATTGCGCCAGCGCCAGGACGGCTGCGGAGTAGGCGGGTTTCACCTTGAGACAGCTTTCAAGGGCAGAGATGGCTTCTTCCCAATTTTCATCCCCCATGTAGGCCTTGCCCAGCCCGAACCAGAGGGTTTCGTCATTGGGGTCCATCTGCAAGACCTTTTTGAATTTCTCGATCTTAGGGTCGGCCATATGGTGTCCTCTTGAACGGGTGTCAAGGAACCTCTGATTTAGTGCCCTATCGGGCGCATGGCTGCGTTGTGTCCTCGCTCAACCCTCACCTATCTCTATGATAAGCCTCGGGTTTCGCTGCGGGACGCCTTGCCCTGCATCCCGCTATCACAATAAATCAGAGGTTCCTTAATGTTATCGGCATGCTCTCCGGTCACGGACTGTAGCAGAGCGGGCTTCGCGTTGTCTAACCACGGACCCTGTGCTACCATCCGGTTCCCGGTTTTCCTTCGCACCCTTGGTACAAAAAAATAAGCCGATGCGACCACGCATTCGTCATTCCGAGCGTAGCGAGGAATCCAGTGTCTTTGTCCTTGGGGCCGGAGGAAGAAGAAAAGACACTGGATCCCCGATCAAGTCGGGGACAAGCGTCGAGGATGACAGAAGAGACAAACCTAAGGATTCTGTATGGGCCGCGTGGGAATCGTGACGCATCCGGCGTACCTGGAGCATGACATGGGCCGGTCGCATCCGGAGTCGCCGGAGCGGCTGCGGGCCATCCAGTCTCGACTCGAATCCACCGGGACGATGGCAAGGTTGACCCGGATTCCTCCGCGCCAAGCCGGGAAGGAGTGGATTACCCGCATCCATGACCCGGTCTACGTGCAGCGGCTGGAAGGCAAGGCCCCGGGCACGGGCTATGCCTCGCTCGATTTGGACACGTCCCTGTCGCCCGGTTCGTTGCCCGCCGCGCACCTCGCCGCCGGCGGGGCCTTGGAGGCTGTCGATGCCATTATGGCGAACCGGGTCGATCAGGTTTTCTGCGCGGTTCGTCCACCCGGGCATCATGCGGAGGCCAATCGCGCCATGGGGTTCTGCCTGTTTAATAACGTGGCGATTGCGGCGCGGTACGTCCAGGAACGCTATGGCCTCCGGCGCGTGTTGATCGTGGACTGGGACGTGCATCACGGGAACGGCACGCAACACGCGTTTGAAGACGATCCTTCGGTTCTGTTTTTCAGCACGCACCAGTATCCTCACTATCCGGGGACCGGGGCGGAGACGGAGCGCGGCAGGGGCAGGGGAGAGGGGGCGACCATCAACGTGCCCCTGTACGGGGGGCAAGGCACGGATGAATACCGGGACATTTTTCTCAATGTGCTGATTCCGGCGGCGGCCGCGTTTCAGCCTGAGTTCGTGTTGATCTCGGCCGGATTCGATGCCCACCGTGATGATCCCCTGGCGAGCATGGCGATCACGGATGAAGGATATGGCGAACTGACTCGCATCGTGGGGTCCATTGCGCACACCCATTGTCAGGGTCGCATCGTGGCTTGCCTGGAAGGCGGTTACGACCTCAGGGCGCTTGCCGCCTCGGTTGAACACCATATTCTGGCATTGATGGACGTGTAATTCATGGAAAGCGCGCGACGAAGACGACGGAGCAAAGGCCGGTTGTACGTCCTGTTGGGGCTGTTGGTGGCCGTTCCGGGCTTGCTCTATTATTTTTATACGGAGGTCCGTCCGACCGTTATTTTCGGATTGCGCGATGATTATGCCCATGCCATTCCTTTCCAGGAAGTTCCGGCGGGGCTGGATTCGCTGAGCGCGGAATCATGCGGGCAATGCCACCAGGCGATTTATGAAGAATGGAAAACCAGCATTCATGCCCATGCCTACCGGGATCCGTTTTTCCAGGCCTATTGGAAAAAGGACGGATACGTCTGGGTCTGTCTCAACTGCCATACGCCGTTGGAAAATCAGCAGCCCACGCTGATCGGGGAGATCCCGAATGATCGGGTTGAACGGGCGGACGAAGTGGAGAACCCGCGATACGACATGGCCTATCAACAGGAAGGCGTGACCTGCGCGGCGTGCCACGTACGCGACGGCAAGATCCTGGGGCCGTTTGACGATTCGGCGGCTCCCCATCCCACGGAATACGATCCCGCCTTTCGCACGACGGCGGTGTGTTATCGTTGTCACAACGTGATCTCCGGGCCCCTGCAATTTTATAACGTGGGGCCGTGCGGCACCTACGCGGAATATGAAGGTGAGTTTTTCATGAAGGAGCAGGGGTTCACGTGCCAGCACTGCCACATGCCGGAAGTTTCTCGTCCGGTGGCCGAGGGCGGGCCCATTCGACGGGGCCGCCGGCACCTCTGGCGCGGCGGGCATGATCCTGACATGATCAAACGGGCCGTCGCGATTCAGGTCCGGGCCGACCCGCCCAACCCCAAACAAGGCGAAACTGTTACGATGACCTTGACCTTGATCAATGCCGGGGCCGGGCACAAGATTCCCACGGGAGACCCCGACCGTCATTTCACCGTGGAATTTTACGTCAAGGATCCGGCGGGCCGGATTCTCGAGCAGCAAACCAACACCATGGGCCGGTGGATTCTCTGGCAACCCGTCATCCTGGAGGTGTATGACAACCGCCTGCTGCCGTTGGCCAGCCGCGACTACGAGTTTTTCTACGACGTTCCGGAAGACCGGTCCGACCTGGTGGTGGAAGCCCGGGTCCGGTATCATATTTTGACCGACGACCAGCATGCCATGTTGCGGGAAACCTATGGGTTGCGGTCTGATGACCCGTACCGGTATACGATTTATACGCGTCAATTTCCCCTGAATGACACATTGGAAACGGCGTTGCATGCGGAAACGCCGGTCGAGACACGGTTGGGATGCGCCGCTCCGAAGAACGGGGTGCATCCCGGGGAATCCGCCCCCGCGCGGGGCCATCACGATCTTTTAACCATAGGTTGATTTATGTGGAGCACGTACCTCATCGATACGGAAACCCTGGCCCTCAATCTTGGCCGGGAGGATTTGGTGATCATTGACGTGCGCGGCCAGGGTGCGTACACCTCGCACATCCCCGGGGCCGTGCATAGTACCTGGCACGAATACAGTGATCCTCAGGCCACGGCCAAGGGCCTGTTGGATCCCGACGTTGCCCGGTTGGAGAAGCGGTTGCAGGCTTTGGGCATCAACAATTCGAGCGACGTCGTGGTGTACTCCAATCCCTTTGACAATTGGGGCGACGAAGGCCGGATGTTCTGGATGTTGCAGTATCTCGGACACAAAAGCGTCAAGGTCCTGGACGGAGGCTGGCCCAAATGGACCGCGGAACACCGACGCTATGAACATGATCCGGTTCGTCTCAAGCCGGGCAACTTTACGGCTTCGGTGCAGCCGGACGTCATGATCGACAAACAGGAACTGAAAAAATTGGTCAAAAGTCCCCATCGGGATACGGTGATCGTGGATGCCCGGAGCGTGGAGGAATACGCGGGTAAGGAAATCGACGGGCTGCCGAGACCGGGGCATATCCCATCCTCGGTCAATATTCCCTGGAACGGGTTTCTCCGCCGGGACGCCACGGTCAAGCCCGTGCCTGCTCTTCGGGAAATGTTTCATGCGTTCGGCATGAACGAACAACAGGAAGTGATTACCTATTGCTTGGGCGGTCTTCGGTCGGCGTGGGTGTATGTTTTACTGAAGTTGGCGGGTTATGAGCGGGTACGAAATTATCCGGGATCCTGGTGGGAGTGGAGCCGGGATTTTGCGGCCCCCGCCGAAAAAGACATGCAATTGCTCTACCAGGTAACGGGTAAAACCGACGAAGAGGCGTCTTGAAGAAACTGCGACAGCATGCGAGGATATCAGCATAGAAGGACTCAACCGGGGCACGATGATTTTTCTAACCGTTTAATGAGGAGGTGTGGAATGGCGAAGAACCTTTTGCTCGCCGGATTGTTGATTGCGGCGTTGTTCGTCTTGGCGGCGCCGGTGTTTGCCGACGGGAATCCGCATGTTACCGAAGCGATTACGCACGCGGCCGAAGCGGCAAAACATGGCGGAATGGGCCATGCCGACGCCGTGGTCAGCCATGCGCAAGAAGCGTTGACCCATGCGGAAATGGCGCAGAAAGAAGTCAAGAATCCTCATCTTGACGAAGGCGTCGGTGAATTGAAAGAAGCGATCGCGCATGGCAACCAAGGACATGCCGAAGTCGCAACCAAGCACGCCAAGAGCGCCGTCATGCACCTGAAGGAAGTCCATTGATTGGATCGATCGAGTCAAGGCGGTTTGGAAAAACGGGCAGGAGGTTCCTGCCCGTTTTTGTTTTGGGAGCCGGTGAAAGCGACAAGCGATGAACGTCGGGTATTGTCAGACTCATCCTGAATTCGGGGAAGTGCAACGCAATATCGAGCAGGTGGCTTCCCGGCTGGATTCGGTGGACTGCGACCTGCTCGTCCTGCCGGAATTTGCCTTTTCCGGGTATCAATTTATCAGTCAGGAGGAAGTCTTCGAATTATCGGAACGGGTTCCGGACGGTCCGACGACACAAGCCTGCATGGAACTGGCCCGCCGGCATCGGATGCATTTGGTCGTGGGGTTGCCTGAAAAGGCGGGGCAGCATTGCTATAACTCGGCGATCGTGGTAGGGCCTTCGGGATTCCTGGGGTGTTACCGCAAAACGCATGTGTTCTGTGAGGAAACCTTGTTTTTCAGACCCGGCGACTCGGGATTTCAGGTCTGGGACATCGGCCCGGCTCGCATCGGGGTCATGATCTGTTTTGATTGGTATTACCCTGAAGCCGCGCGTACCCTTGCCGTACAGGGGGCGGATATCGTGTGCCATCCCTCGAACCTGGTCTTACCTCATTGTCCCGATGCCATGGTGACCCGCTGCCTGGAAAACCGGATCTTCAGCATTACGGCCAACCGAATCGGCCGGGAAGCCAGGGGAGGCAAATCACCCCTGACGTTTATCGGGAAAAGTGAAATCGTTTCACCCAAAGGGCACATTCTTTCCCGAGCTTCCGCCGACGCCCCCGAACTCACGGTGGTCGACATTGACGTGGAAGAAGCCCGCAACAAGTCGATCAATCCCTACAACGACTTATTGAAAGACCGCCGCCCCGGCTATTATGCGTCCTGAGTAGCGGGCCGGAACCCGCCAATGAATGGCTTCAGAAAAAATCCGTCCACGCCGATGCTTGATAGCCGACTGTCTCTGCTGCTGCCAGCGTAGAACCGACACCGGCGAATGGGTCGAGAATCACACCTTCCCCCAAGCGTTCATCTTCCGCATGTCTCGTTCGTCTGGCGCCTTCTTGTATTCCTGATGTATTACGTTTATCGTAATAGAGGTGATCAGGTCCTTTGCCGATAAGCGTACCGCCAACATCTTCAACGGCGTAAGAGAGAGGTCTTTCCCCGCAGCACTTGTAAAAAGGACGCAGAGCAAACTTGACCGGATCAACTACGCGGCCACTATCAATGACCTTCGTGTCCCATCGGGCAACCACCTCGAAGGACTTAAGGGAGATCGCGAAGGACAGCACAGCATTCGCGTCTCGCGTGGCTGGCGCATATGCTTTGTCTGGAGAGATGGAGATGCTTTCGAGGTAGAATTAAACAACCACTACGGTTAAAGCGTGGAGCAAGAAGATGATCAATGTCCCCACGAATCGTATCACCATGCATCCCGGCGCGCTGTTGCTTGAGCAGATCCAGGATATGGGATTGACCGTCAATGGCGTCGCTCGCGATATTGGCCTGCCGGCGACGCGGCTTCATGAGATTGTTCATGAGCGGCGAGGGGTGAGGGCTGAGACGGCAATCGCGCTGGGCGCGTATTTCGGACAAACTCCAGACTTTTGGATGAACGCCCAGAAGGCGTATGAACTGTCCAAGGAATTAGTCGAGAACGGTGTGAAAATACACTCACGGATTCGCCGTCATGCCAATGATCGGGTAGCGAAGTAGCCCGACGACAGTCAACTTGCCTCCGGCCGCTCTTTCACATTCCTAGAACGCGAGGAGAATGATCGTCCCCAGGATGACGCGGTAATAGCCGAACACCTTCAGGGTATGCCGTTTGACGTAGGAGAGAAACGCCGCAATCACGGCCCAGGCTACCAGAAAGGAGACCGCCAGACCGGTGAGCAGCGCCAGGAGGTCCTGGGCGTTGAAGAGATGGTAGGATTGTACGAATTTGTAGCCGGTGGCGGCGAACATGGTCGGAAGCGCCAGAAAGAAGGAAAATTCCGCTGCGACTTTTCGGTCCAGCCCCAGGAGCAGCCCTCCCACGATAGTTGAGCCCGAGCGCGACATGCCCGGAATCAATGCCATGCACTGTGCGACCCCGACGCCGACGGCCTTCGAGAGGCCGACGTGTTCCAGGACCGTGCACCGAACCGGTTTGGGCCGGGTTTCCACGATGAGAATCACGACCCCGCCGATGATGAGACTCAGGGCCACGGTTCGCGGAGAGAAAAGGTGCGCTTCGATCCACTCATGAGCCAGTAACCCCACCAGGGCCGCGGGCAAAAAGGCCGCGCCCAAGCCAATAAGAAACCAGAGATGCTTATGCGTCTCAACCGAAGCACTGACCAGGTCCGTCCAGGAAGAGGTCGAGGTTGCAATGGCGCGTCGCAAGTGGCGCCCTTCCTCGTGTGCACGACTCAGGAGGGAACGGATTTTGAAACGTTCGTAGGCCACGACGGCCAACACGGCTCCCAACTGGATGCAGATGTCGACGGTGATTGCCGCGTGACCCGTAAATCCCAACCAATGACCGAAAAGAATGAGATGGCCGGTCGACGAGACGGGGAGGTACTCCGTGAGTCCCTCTACAATGCCCAGCAACACGGCTAACTCTGGTCCGAATTCTTCCATGGGTGACGCCGCTCGGTTCTTCCTCGCGCGAATTGTTGACAAAACATACCAGGGGTTTCATAGTAAATGCCATGTCGAAAGGCCTCAACCAACCACACTGTCCACCGGACGAAAAGTCGCTTTGGAGACGGCGTACAACTGATGAGCCCTCCGGGCGTGGCCGGCGATACGGCATCCGTGGAGTGAGTCTTCTCTGTTGCGCCGGTCTGTTCTTGGGAGGTTGCGTCGTTCCCAAGGGCAAGTATGAAACAACCGTGGCGGCCCTGGAAGTGACCAAGACGGAACTGAAAAAACGCCGGATGCAGTATGAGGCCCTCGAAGAGGAAAATGAAAAACTACTGGCCGATCATGAGAAGGCGGCGTTTGATCTGGAAATGTTGAGCGATGAAATCGAGCAGATCAAGGAAAGTCAAAGGAGTGAACGGGACGCGCTCGCAGCTCGTGAAACTCAGTTGCAGAGTGACCGTGCGGCATTGGCGAGCAAACTGCGGGAAATGCAGCACGTGTTCCAGCAGTTGAAAAGCCAGAACCGTACGTTGCGGGACGCGGTGCGCCGCTATGAGAAAAACCTTCAAGAAGCCCGTCACGCCATAGCGAAAAACTCGACACAGGCTTCCAGGGCCTCGAAACAGACTGCCGTGGAGCCCCCGCCCGTGGCATCCAAGCCGCCCCCGCCTCCGGTCGCCGTCCCATTCAATGAAACGGTGACGCCCGTCAATATCAACACGGCTTCCGCGAATGACCTGGAACTGTTTTTAGGGCTAACCAAGGATGAGGCTGACAAGGTCGTCTTGAATCGCCCCTATCGGCTTCGCGGAGAGTTGGTCTCCAAACAGGTGGTGCCCAAGGCGACGTTTGACGTCATCAAGGACAGGATCACGGCGGCGCCCGCAATAAGCCGGCCTGACAACTGATCACAGGGGGAAGCCTGTAAGGGATTGCGGTTTTCTCGTGCCGCGGCCGTCGGGCCCGTGCTTCAGAAATACCACGCCAGGCTCATCAGCAGGCCGACGTCATCCGCGTCAATCCGCGTCGGGACGTTGACTCCCACGTCGTTGAACCATTCGACCCAACGTTTGCTGTTGTACCGGGTGTAGCGCGTTTCGATGCGAAGCCCGAGTTGCTCGCTCAGCATCTTTTCCACGCCGGCGCCGTACGTCCAGGCCGTATAATCCAGGTCACGGCTGCTCGTTCCGGCGGTCAACTCCTCGGGCGAACAGGTCCTGGGAAGCAGGCACCCGTTATAGTGACCTGCAAACTGTGCCTGGATGAGCCGGATACCGCCGAGGACGTAGATGCTGGTGTCCCATGAACGCAGGACTCCCGGACTGCCGCCCAGCTTAAGCGTGAAGCCATAGCTCCTGTCTTTTTCAAACGACCAGCGGTCCGGCCAGCTTTCCCCGGGCTGATTACGGCCGGCGGACGTTCCAACGCCGCGAAGCTGCCCCTTCACCTGACCCCCGTGGAATGCGAGGTCCACCTCGCCGCTCACGTAAGACCCGTCCCCGGTGAGGGGGATCCGGTAGCCGGCCAGGAACCCGATGCCATAGGCGAAGGTGTCGTCAGCATCCTTGTCATGGAAGACCTGGCCGCGTCGCGGCTCGGGCACCTGGTTTCGCGGGTCGGTATTGTCAACGGTTTTCGCGTAGGAGGCATCGAGCCGTTCCACCGGGACCGTGACGCCGACGTAGAAGCGCCCCTGTTGGGCGAACGCCGTGGGTGTCTGGGTCGTCATGAGAGTCAAGAGGATGGCCAGCGTGACCGGGGCCACGGGCATCCGGTGTCGATGAGTGCGCATGGGAATCGTCTCCTTTCTGGGACTGCGTTACTTGCTGCGTCCATTCACGATCCGTCCGTCCACCATGTGGATCAGGCGATCAGCTTGTTCCGAGAGGCGTTCGTTATGGGTGACGATCACGAACGCGGTCTTGCGTTTTTGGTTCAGTGTTCTCAACAGGGCGAACAGCGTTTCCCCGGTATGCGTGTCCAGGTTGCCCGTCGGCTCGTCCGCGAGGACCAGGTCCGGGTTGTGAATGAGCGCGCGTGCCACGGCCACCCGTTGTTGTTCACCCCCGGACAGTTCGCCGGGTTTGTGATGCAAGCGGTGTCCCAGGCCGACTTGCGACAGCAGCGCGCTGGCTTCTTCGATGCACTGCGAGACCGGCCGTTTTTGCATGAGGCTGGGGAGGTAGGTGTTCTCCAAGGCGGTAAATTCGGGCAGCAGGTGATGAAATTGAAACACGAACCCGATGCGCCGGTTTCGAAACTGGGCAAGCTCCTGTTCCGACAAACGGAAAATATCCTGGGATTCATAGCACACGGTTCCTTTCGTCGGCCGGTCCAGGGTTCCCAAAATATGGAGCAAGGTGCTTTTCCCCGCTCCCGACGCTCCCAGCATGGCGAGAAGCTCGCCTTTCCGGACTTCGAGATTGACGCCTTTCAGGACTTCGACGGTTTGATTTTCCAAGAGGAATGATTTGGATACATCGTTCACTTGGAGAAGAGGGGATCCTGAACCGGGAGGAGGACTCATGGCGGTTACTCGTAACGCAGGGCGCTGACCGGTGCGAGCTTGGCGGCCTGCCAGGAAGGATACAGCGTCGCGGCGAAACTGATCAGAATGGCGGAACACGAAACCAGGAAGACGTCCAGGGCCTTCACGTGCACGGGAATGCGTGACAGGAAATACACGGTTTGATCGAAGGTAAAATAATTCTCGATGAGGTAGAGGAAGGTATACCCCAGGGGGATGCCGATGGCCGTGCCGGTGAGACCGATGACCACGCCGTTCAACATGAAGATACGCATGATCGCTTGAGGGGTGGCGCCCATGGCTTTCAGGATGGCGATCTCGCGTTGCTTCTCGTTGACGATCATGGTGAGGGTGCCCACGATGTTAAAGGAGGCGACCAGGGTAATCAGGGCCAACAACAAAAACATCATGGTTTTTTCCAGGCGTAAGGCCGAAAAGAGGTTGCGGTTCAACAGCATCCAGTCTCTCGCCATATACCCCTTGCCGAGCCGTGCCGCGATCCGTTTGGCCACGGCGTCGGCGGCAAACACGTCTTCCACTTTGACTTCGATCCCCGTCGCGGTCTTGCCCAGACTGAAAAATCGCTGAGCCTCCTCCAACGAGATGAAGGCCAGTGAGGAGTCATATTCATACATACCGGACTCAAACAAGCCGACGACTTGAAACGGACGAATTTTCGGCGTCATGCCCAACGCGCTGATGGGGCCCACGGGCGACACGACGTTGATCCGGTCACCGACGGCGACCCTGAGACGCAGGGCCAGTTCCTTGCCGACAATGATGCCGGGTTTCCGGCCGGCTTGGGTGGAGGCGCCGGATGGAGCAGGTTCAGGGGGCCGTCCGCCGGCCAGAGCCTGCACCGCACCGGGCTTCACGTTGTTGGCCAATTCCGTGACTTCAGGTTCTTTATCCGGATCGACGCCGCGCAGGACCACCCCGCGCACGCCGGTTTTCGAGGTCAGCAGCACCTGTTGAAAAATGTACGGCGTGGCCGCCACCACTCCGGGCACGTCCTCCACCCGGTGCGTCAATTCGGAATAGCCGGCCATGGCCGGTTTTCCCCGTGGTTGGACAATGACGTGCGAGGTCGTCCCCAAAATCTTCTTCTGCATATCTTCCTTGAACCCCGTCATGATGCCGAGCGTCCCGATAAGCGCGGCGACGCCCAACGTAATGCCGGTGATCGAAATGAAGGTGTTGAACGAAATGGTCCGGGTTCGCCGTTTGGCCCGGAGATACCGGAGCCCCACGAAGATTTCATACGGCAAGGTCACGAGGGTTTCTCCGGTCGGAGTTGAGGAAAGAGAATCACGTCGCGGATCGAAGCTTGATTCGTGAACAACATCACCAGCCGGTCGATGCCGATCCCTTCTCCCGCCGTCGGCGGCATCCCGTATTCCAGGGCGCGCAGGAAATCTTCATCGAAGTAATGCGCTTCATCGTCGCCGGCTTCCCGTTGAGCGACCTGGGCTTCGAACCGCTGGCGTTGATCGAGCGGGTCGTTCAACTCTGAAAACCCGTTCGCCAGTTCGCGTCCGGCGATAAACAATTCGAACCGGTCGGTGAGGCGCGGGTCCGCGTCTTTCCGGCGCGAGAGCGGAGAGATCTCCGTGGGGTAGTCCGTGATGAACGTGGGTTGCATGAGCCGGTGTTCCACGGTTTCCTCAAAAATCAGGTTCAGGATGCCGACGAGTGAGGCATCCCCGGGAACGTCCAACCCGAGTCGCCGGGCCGCCGCCGTGGCCGCAGCCCGGTCTTCGAGCACGTCGCGGTCAAAGGCAGTGTACTCGATGATGGCGTCGAAATAGGGAAGTCGGCGCCACGGGGGCGTCAGGTCGATCACGGCGCCCTGGTACTCCAGGGGGCCGCCGCCGAGGAGGTCTCGCGCGAGCGCGCCGAACAGGTCTTCCGTCAAGGCCATAAGGTCGCGGTAATCGGCATAGGCCTGGTAAAACTCCAGCATGGTGAATTCCGGATTGTGGATGGTCGAAATCCCTTCATTGCGAAAATTCCGGTTGATTTCAAACACGCGTTGGAAGCCGCCGACAATCAATCGTTTGAGGTAGAGTTCCGGCGCAACGCGCAGGTAGAGATCCCGGTCGAGCGCGTTGTGGTGCGTCACGAATGGGCGGGCGGTGGCTCCCCCGGGAATGGGTTGCATCATCGGCGTCTCCACTTCGAGAAACCCGTGTCCGGTGAGGTAGGCGCGGATGCCCGCCATGATCCTGCTGCGCGTTTCAAACACGGCGTGGACGTTCGGGTTGGCGATCAAGTCCACGTAGCGTTGGCGGTACCGGGTCTCAATGTCCGTCAAGCCGTGCCACTTTTCCGGAAGGGGACGAAGCCCTTTCGAGAGGAACGTCAACGTGCGCACTTCGACGGTCAACTCGTCGGTTTTCGTGCGGAACAGCCGGCCTTCCACCCCGATCCAATCGCCCAGATCCAATTCCCGCGACAGGCGATAGGCGTCGTCGCCCAAGACGTCTTTTTTCAAATAGACCTGGAGCCGGTCCGCGCCGTCCTGGAGCGAGGCGAACGCGGCCTTCCCGAACCGGCGCAGGGCCACGATGCGTCCCGCGATCCGGCAGTCGATTGAACGTTGATCGAGTTCGTCTTTGCCCGTTGCCCCGTGCGCGGCCAGGAGGCGCGAGACGCGGTGCGTCGTCTCGAAGCGGGTCCCGTAGGGATGAACCCCCATGGATCTCAGCACGTCGAGTTTTTGAATGCGCTGGGCGCGCTGTTCGTTCGATTCATCCATCAGGTCGTTCCTGTCTGTATTCAGTCATTCCCTTCGACAGGCTTAGAGTAGGGGTTGACATGTTCAGTCAGTGGGTTGAGTCGGCCGATCCGTAAGACCACGCGCCAGTTTGTCATCCTGAGCTTGTCCTGAGCAACGCGAAGGACCTCAACGCGTAGGACCTGCGAAGGGAACGAGTGAACATTGACAGTGCTCACGCGCCACGGTCAAACCTCAACGCCGTCATGAATTCGAGGCCGTCTGCTTCAGGTAGGCTTCGATGAAGGAGTCGAGGTCTCCGTCCATGACCGCCGCGATGTTGCCGGACTCGTGATTCGTCCTGTGATCCTTGACCATTTGATACGGTTGGAACACGTACGACCGGATCTGGCTTCCCCAGGCAATGTCCTTTTTTTCGCCGACGATGGTTTGAAACTCGGACTCCTTTTTGCGTTGCTCCAACTCGAACAACTTCGCTTTCAGGACGCGCATGGCGCCCAGACGGTTTTGCAACTGCGAGCGCTCGTTCTGGCATTGCACGACAATCCCGCTGGGGACGTGCGTCAGGCGAACGGCGGTTTCGACTTTATTGACGTTTTGCCCGCCGGCCCCGCCGGCGCGAAACGTGTCGACCTTCAGGTCCTTGTCGTCGATCTCGACTTTGACCTCGTCATCCAGTTCGGGATACACCGAGACGGCGACAAACGACGTATGGCGGCGCTTGTTGGCGTCGAACGGAGAAATCCGCACCAAACGATGCACCCCGGCTTCCGATTTCAGGTAGCCGTAAGCATACGGGCCCTCGATACTCAACGTGGCGTTTTTGATGCCGGCTTCATCACCGGGTTGGATGTCGATGCTGCCGACCTTGAACTTCTTGTCCTCGGCCCAGCGCACGAACATGCGCATCAACATTTGGGCCCAATCCTGCGATTCCGTGCCGCCGGCACCGGGATTGATCCCCAGAATGGCGGATCGCTCGTCATGTTCGCCGGCCAATAATTGCTCCGTGCGCAGGCGCTCCAGGAGCGTTTCCAGCGTTGCAATGCCCTGGGTCAATTCAGCGTGGAGTTCGGCGTCATCTTCCGCGCCGATGAGTTCGAGTGTGGCTTCCAGATCGGCCTGCTTGTGTTCGAAATCGGCGATGCGGGTGATGTCCCGTTCAATCGCGGCTTTGCGCCGTCCCACGCTGGTGGCGGTTTGCGCATGTTTCCAGAAATCCGGTTGCGCGCTTTCCCGTTCGAGTTCCTCGAGTTCGTTGCGTAGCCGAGGCAGGTCAAAGACGCCTCCGTAAATCGTTGATGTGTTCGCCGGTGGTTTGCAGACGGGTTCGAATGTCTTCAAGCATGTCTCACTCCTTTGGGTCGCGTTGAAACGCGGGTGTTCCCCGCGGCCGGTTTATGGAAAAAACGAGTGAATACTAACAAAAACACGGCCATTATAGCACAGGCCCACGCAAACACATCGCCAAATCGCGTATACACCGTCGCGGGTGCGCCCAGAGGGATCGAGCCGATAACGGCGTGTTCGGCAAAAACGGGCGTTGACGTGAGAATCCGTCCGGTCGGATCGATCAACCCGGACACGCCCGTATTGGCGGCCCTGGCGAACGCCATCCGGTTTTCCACGGCGCGGAAGACGACCATCCCGAAATGTTGATGGGGGGCCACGGTGTTCCCGAACCAGGCGTCATTGGTGATCGTAACCAGGAAATCCGCCCCTTCGAGAGCGAGCCGCCGCACAAGATCCGGAAAAATGACCTCGAAGCAGATGGCGACCCCAAACCGGGTCTGCCGCTTGTCCGGTCCACGTTCAAAGTCCAGCAGGGTTGGGCCCGGTCCCGGCTGAAAGTCACCGATGCCGACGACCAATTTGTCCAGGAAAAAGAGTATCTCTTGCAGCGGAATATATTCGCCGAAGGGGACGAGATGTTGCTTGTCGTACCGGCCGGAGATTTCCCCGGAGGGGCGTAAAAGATACGCGCTGTTCAGCAGGTACGGGGTCCCGTCGCTTTGACGCCGGAGGGCCGGACTGCCGAACGCGAGCGGCGCCCCGGCCTTTTTCGTTATCCCGGTCACAAGCGATCGATAGTCAGGCTCCTGTTCAAACAGAAAAGGCATGGCCGCTTCGGGCCAAAGGATCAGGTCGGACTTGGGGCTGACGGTTTCGGTGAGCCGGCGGTATCGTTCCAATGTTTCCACGCGATAGGCGTTGTCCCATTTGTGGGCTTGATCGATATTGGCTTGAACGATCCCGACGGTGAGTCTGTCCGCAGGGGGCGTTTGCAGTTGACTCAACCCATAGAGCCAGACTCCGAAGAGGGCCGCAACGGTGACGGCGATCGGAAGCCAGGGTCGAAGCGTGCGCACCGGGTGTTCGGTCAACGCCCACCGGATGAGCAAAAACAATGAGACGTTCACCAGCACGATGAGAAAAGACACGCCGTAGACCGCGGTGACGTTGGCGATCTGGATGAGCGTCTGCCATTGAAATTGAGAGTACCCGAACAGGCCCCAGGGCAATCCGGTGAACGCGTGGGTGCGCATGTATTCCAGGGAGACCCACAGACAGGGGGCCGCGATCCAGGTTGAGGCGGGCCATCGTTGTTCCAGCCGGATAAAGCCCCGGGCATACAGGCCGACGTAGAGTCCGAGGTATCCCGCCAGGACCAGCATGAGCGCGATGCTGACGGCCAGGGGGACTTTGCCATAGAGATGCATGGCGATCACCACCCAATACACCGTCCCGGTAAACGCCAGGAAGCCCGCCAGCCATCCGCGCAAAAAGGCTTGGCGCGGGGTGACGCCGATCAGGACCCGGTGAAGGGGCAGGAGGGCAACCCAGGCGAACAGGCCCCAGGGAATCCCGTCAACCAGGTTGCAAACGGAGAGCGAATACGCCATGCCCGTGAGCAGGCAATAGAGCCACACATGTGTCTTTGCCATACAGTCGTACAGTAGGGGAAGCGACCAGTCGTTGCAAGGAAGGCCCGTTCTTGAAAATGAAGGCCGCGTTGAAGCAGCGTCAGATGTTTGACCAGGAGCGGCAGGTGGCACAACATGTACATGTTGTACAAAATGTACGTATTGTACAAAACTTTACAAATTGTACATTTTGTACAATTTGTACAAAATACGAAGTTTTGTACAAATTCAAGTCTTCGCGAGGAAATTCCGCTTTTGTCTGTCATCCTCGATGAAGAACGTCAAGGACAGGCCCCGATCGAGGATCCAGGGTCTTTGGCTTTTCGCCTTTGTCTGTCATCCCTGTATGTGTTCAGTAATTCGCTGACAAGATTCGTTGTGTCTTTCTGTCATCCCCGACCCCGATCGGGGATCCAGGGTCGTTGCTTCACGGACGAAGAAAAACCAAAGACACTGGATCCTCGATTAAAAATGTCGAGGATGACAGGAGGGGGGAGTCGAGGCTGACCGCAGGAGCAGGCGGCCCCTCATACGGCTTGGCCGTATGAGGGGCCACACCCCGCGGCTCTGTACCCCTGACCCAAGCTCAGGCCCTCACCATCGGGTCGAGAGTTCGAGGCCGAGGCGATGCTCCGGCATGGCCTCGGCCGGTTCCCGGCGCGTGGCCTGGACCTCCAGGGCAAAGGCCGACGCGGCCGTGGCCGGGACCAGGCGCCACCCGAGCCGGTAGTCCCGGCTGCCCTGGGCCAGCCCCAGCCCGACGAGCGGGCTGCTGGTGAACGCCCCGCCAAAGGCCGGGAAACCCCACGCCGCATCCGCCGCCCAGCGGCGCGTCGCCGTGGTGCCCTGGCGCTGGGCCAGCGGATTGGCGGCAAACAGCGCCTCCACCCCGCCGGTGGCTGAGCCGCCCCAATCCTGCCGCAGGGTCAGCGAGGGCCCCCGGGGCGTGGCCGGGTCAGGATCAAAGACAAAGGACGCCGCGACGCCCTGATCCCGGAAGGCTTCCTCCCGGTGGGTGAGCAATGTGCGGCCTTCGACGTTGACGGCCACGCCCACCGTGGGCATTGCCCAGGCCAGCCCGCCGCCCAGTTCCACCCCAAAGCCGGTCTCGGCATCCCCGCCGTCATGGCGCGCGCCGACCGCCAGGGTGGGCGTCACCTGGCCGAGGTCCTCCAGCGCCATGAGCCAACTGCCCTCCAGGCCCAGCCGTAACCGGGTCACATCCGAGTCCGAGGCCGCCAGGCCATCCTGGATCTTCTCCGAGGTGGTGCGGGCCCACAAGGCATCCGCAGTCACCGCCAGGGCCGGGCCCCCGGCCCGGCCCGAGTCGTCCGCGACCGGGGCCAGCACCGTGCCCCGGACCCCCAGCTGGGCCATGGTCCAGTCGAGATCGGTTTTGAGCGCGTCCCCGGTCTCCGGGGTCAAGGTCACTTCCCCGGCCCCATAGCCCGCCGCGCCCCACAGATTCAGATGCTCCGAGGCCTGGAAGGCCGCATAGGGCACCGCAGCCGTCAGGGTGGCCTCCACCTTGCCGTCGCCCGCCCGGACGGCGCCGTTACACACGAGTTGCCGCATCTCCGCGCTGAGGTCGTGGGCGGGACAGGGCGGGGCGCCGGTGTTCCGGTCGAGATAGCCGCCCGTACTGGCACTCTGGAGCAGGGAGACGCCGAGCAGCCAGCGGTCGCGGGCATAGTCCACCCCCAGCAAGCCGGTGAGGACCTCGCCATCGAGGGCAAAGGGGCCCTCCTGGCCGTCAAAGGTCGCCAGGGCGGCCCGGCCCCAGAGGGCGACACTGCCGCCCAGGGCATCCGGCTGGCCGGTCGCCGTAAAGCTGGAGCCGAGCAGAGCATCGCGCAGATTCAGCGAGGGCGGTGCCAGGCCGCCGGTGCCACGGACCCCGGGCACGCCGCCGTCGCCGATGCCGCCGCCGAAGAGGGGACCCACGCCGCCAAAGGTGGGGGCCGCCCCCGTCCCCCCAGCCCCCCCGGCGGCCAGGCCCGGCAACACCAGGGCGGCGAGCCGCTCCAGGACGGAAGGGGCCGGGGTGGTGGGATCAGAGGCGGACTCCGTGGGCCCGCCGGGGCGGAGGCTAAAGGCCTGGCCGGCGAGAGTGCCGTGCGCCCCCGGGGTCCGGGGAGCCGTCAACCGGCCCGTAATGCCGTCCAAGGCCTGTTGCGCCATCGTGCGACCGAAGCGCGCGAGGAACGCCGCCGGCATCGGATCGTCGTTGACGATCGTCGCCACGCCCACCGCATCCGCGATCGCCGCGCCACGCGCGTCCGACAGCACGATCTCGAAGGTCTCCGGATCCTCGTCGTGGCTGTCGTCGATCACCATGCCCGCCAGGATCCGGTGCTCGGTCTCGCCCGGC
>JAJDVY010000029.1 GCA_022825885.1 Nitrospirales bacterium
ATCCTGAGCTTGTCCCGAGCAACGCGAAGGACCTGCGAACGGATCTGCTGTTTTAGGCGTTCGACGGCTGCAACGACAAGATTCCTCGCTAGACCCGTTCACTTCGTTCAGGGCAAGCTCGGAATGACAATTCTGGGGTGATCAGTCCCTCTATTCTGTCAACGCCTGCCCTGCCTGTCCTGCCTGTCCTGAGCGAAGCGAAGGAAGCGAAGCGAAGGAAGCGAAGCCGAAGGGAATGAGTGAACACATACAGAATGACAGAAAGAGAACGGAAGCAAAAGATAACGACGCTGGATTCGTCCCCGACGCATGAGCCTTTTCTCCTCTATCCTGGTAAGCGGTATCTTGAGCCTCCTCATCGCGGGATGCGGTGGCGGATGGCCCCAGGCCCGCCTTGATGCGTATCTCGGTCAGCAGCCGGAGACCGGGCGCGTTGCGGTTGGCGGGTTGCCGAAGGGTCCGCTTCATGCCGGCCTCTGGGTGCTCAACGATACCCGTGCTCCGGGTTCGGCCCCCACACTCTCCGAAACCGCGTTCGCCGGCCTGACCGAGCACGTGCGGCGGCAATTGTCGCACGCCGTTCCCATCAAGGTGCGCATGGTTCACCCATCGGGTCCCGGCGCTTCGCCCCCGGATTTCGCTGCGGTTCTCCGCTGGGGAAAAGAGCAACGCGTCGATTACCTTGTGCTGGCCATTCTCTCGAGTGCCGAAATCGAGGTGCCGGAACGATTCCCGTGGCGAGGGTCAACCCTGGGGGCCATCGCGCGCGGCTTGCAGTTCGGGTATCGCGCGGAAAACCTGGCGCTGGCCGAATTGGCGCTGGTCGACGTGCGTGCCGGCCGCGTGCTGGTGCGCGTCGAGGGGAATGCCTGGGCTTCCCTAGACCGGCTGGACCCGCCCATTGAGTCCAACGAGTACCCGGTGGTTCGACGGAACCTGGAGGATCCGCCCATTTACCCCGAGAAAGAAGCCGACGCGCACGACGTCATGCGCGCGGTCGCCGCCGGCGATGCCATCGACCAGGCGGTGCTGCATATGAAAGAGGCCTGGGGCGGGTCCTGAGTGGGTGCCGCGTTTAGCGGTAATTGACGAATTGCAGGTCGATGCCGAAGTCTTGCTGTTTCAGGAAATTGATGACGTCTTGCAGTTCGTTTTTGCTTTTGCTCTGCACGCGCACCTGGTCGCCTTGAATCTGCGCCTGCGCCTTGAACTTTTTTTCCTTCAGGCTCTTGGTGATGGCTTTGGCTTTCTCTTCGACGATCCCGCTTTGCACCGTGACGTGTTGCCGGACGGTTCCCCCCAGGGCTTGTTCCACCTTGCCGTAGTTGAGGGCTTTCAATGACACGCTGCGTTTGACGCATTTCCCCTTGAGGATGTCGATGACCGCCTCGAGTTTGTAGTCGTCGTCCGCCACGATCTCCAGGACGTGCTCTTTTTCCTTGAGCGTCACGTTGGATTGCGACCCTTTGAAATCGAAGCGTTGCCCGATCTCTTTCATGGTTTGATCAACCGCGTTTTTGACCTCTTGCAGGTCCACCGTGGATGTCACGTCAAACGAAAACGTCTCCGCCATGAACTTGTCTCCTCTGTCATGATTCGGCTTATGATGGTTTTTTCCATAGCGTCACCTTGAAATGATCTTCAGTCACCTCAAAATCCGGTTCTCTCTCATTGTGTTGTTGCATGAGTGGAATGACCTTTCGGCGAATGCCGATCCCTTGGTCTTCAACGTAGCCGTAGTCTCTAAAAATCCTGACGGATGACGGATTGCGTTGGAGTTGCGCCCCGCTTTTGATTTTCTCGGTTGTCATGCCGTTCGGCAGAGACCCCGGGCTGGTTATTTCCATGCGGTTCTTGTAGACGACAACGCGCACATAGTCTTGTTTTGTCCAATCTCTATGGATCAACGCATTAATCAAAAGCTCCCGTATGGCCTCAAACGGATAGTCCCACACCCGTCTGCGACTCATTCCATGCAGTGTTTCATGACTGATATAGGGTTGAATGAGCGTGCCGGCTCTTTCATGCAGAGCCGGCTCAAGAGGGTCATGGGGACCGCCGCTTCCCCGGCGTTCGAGCAAAGGCGCGTCCACTACCTTGTCGAAAATCGTGTTGTAATCCTTATCATTCCCGTCATAAACGGAAAGCCTGACGCCGGCTTGCGGCAATCGCAAATAGGGTTTTTTCGCAAACGACGCATACGCGAAATAGCTGCAAGCCAGCGGTGTGGCGTCGCCCACCAGGAAGCTGTGGTTGATCATCATGTCCTGCAAATCCTCGTCCGGCGACTGTATCAGAATATCCCGGAAATATTCCTGGCAGCGATGTTGATCCAAGTCTGAAACTGAAGATCCATGCACGGGAAATTTTTCCGCTGAGAGCAGGCCGCCCGAATCAAACAACCGCGCCTGTTGTTCACGGCCAGCCAGTTGGCACGTATCACCGTATCGCACGTAGATATCTTGACGGTCCTGGTGCTTGAGAACATAAGGCTTACTGTTGCCTTGAGGAATCTTCACGACGGCCACGCGCTTCCCCTCAACCAGGACCTCCTCGTAATCCGGCAAGATAAAGGGATGAACGTATCTGCCGATAACCGTATCCATCAGCCACTCTTGCAGATTATCCCGCTGGATGCCGCTAATGCCGCCGTCATCCTCGACACCAACCAACACGATACCGCCGTTCATGTTGGCAAAAGCCACGACTTCTTTGGCAAATGTCTCGGGGCGCTCATCATCACGCTTAAACTCCAGCTTTGCGCCTTCAGGCTGGGCAATGAGTCCCAATACGTCGCGTTTCAACATTGCTTACTATCCGTCTTTGTGCCCGTGCATCTCACAAGCGGCCTTGGCCGCCTTCCAGGATTTCCGCTGTGCGTTCACGCACCTCCGGTTTGTGAATGGCGCCCATTTCTCTGATTGTTCCTCCATGCACGCATGATAGTATGTCTGCCAGCCACGAATTTGTCTATCGTGTCATGCGGATGTTGTCTCTGGAAGCAAAGCAGGCCTCAGGTCAGCAACATTTGCCTTCCGGGATCCTGATGCCTTCGCCGTCGAGAATTTCCGTGGTGGTGTAGGGTTGTTTCAGAATCAGGTATTGGTACCATTTCTTTGCGCTTTCGGTCAGGACCACGAGGGCCAGGATCGCGACCAGCGCGACCAGCGCCGCGTTGAGCGTCATGGTGACGCGCGCGACCGGGTCCGTCGCGGTTTGTGCCCGGTCCAGAAACATCCACCACAGGTCATGACAGCCCGTCAAGGTGATGATCCCCACGAAGACCATCGGGACGGCCGTCACCCACAGGTAGCGGGCTTTGCCCATTTTGATGAACAGGGTCGTGCCGATGCAGAGCGCCAGGGTTCCCAATAGCTGGTTGGCGGCTCCGAACATGGGCCAGACCGTGGCGATTGTGCCCGTGGCGATTAGCCATCCCCATGCCCCGACCACGAGCGCGCTGGACAGGATGACGCCGGGCCACCAGTTGATCCGGCGAAGCGGGGCGTAGACGTATCCGCCCATTTCCTGGATGAGGTAGCGCGCCACGCGCGTACCCGCGTCGATGGTCGTCAGGATAAACAGGGCCTCGAACAGGAGCGCGAATTGGTACCAGTACGCCATGAGTCCGGCCATCCCCGGCAGCGCGGAAAAAATCCAGGCCATGCCCACGGCCAGCGACACCGCGCCTCCGGGCCGGCCCGAGACGTCCGTTTCGACCAGTTGCGAAAGCATGTGAATGTTTTGAACGGGGAACCCCATGGCCGCCAGGGTCTCGGCCGGGAGGCGCGTGTTGATCGCAAAATAATCGCCCGGGATGAGCAGGGACGCCGAGATCAGCGCGACCACCCCGACAAAACTTTCCAGCAACATGGCGCCGTACCCCACCATGGCCTGCGATTCACGGGCGATCATTTTCGGTGTGGTGCCCGACGACACGAGCGAATGGAATCCCGAAATGGCGCCGCAGGCGATGGTGATGAACAAAAACGGAAACAGGGGACCGGGGATGATCGGGCCGCCCCCGGCGATGAAGCCGGTGACCTTGGGCATGTGCAGGTCGGGTGCCAGAATGATCACGCCGGTCGCCAGCAATCCGATGACCCCGAGTTTCATGAACGTCGAGAGGTAATCCCTCGGAACCAGCAGCATCCACATGGGCAGCACCGAGGCCAGAAATCCGTATCCGGCCAACAGCCAGACCAACGTGGTCCGGTCGTGGGTAAACCACGTCGCGATATGCGATTGCGCCACCACTTTGCCCAGAGCCACGGCCAGGAGAAGCAGGACGATACCCATGAGGGACATTTCGCCCACGCGCCCGGGTCGCACGCGGTGATGGTACCAGCCCATGAGAAAGGCGATGGGGATGGTCATGGCAATCGTAAACGTGCCCCAGGGATTGGCCACGAGCGCGTTGACCACGGCCAGCCCCAGACCGGCCAGGGCCACGATCACGATGAACAACACGGCCACGGCCGTGGCCGTGCCGGTGATCCACCCGATCTCCGCGCGCGCGATTTCCGGAAGGGAACGGCCATTGCGGCGCAGGGATCCGACCAGGATGACGAAATCCTGGACCGCGCCGGCCAGCACGGCCCCGATCACGATCCAGAGAAATCCCGGCAGAAATCCGAACTGGGCCGCCAACACCGGACCCAATAACGGGCCGGCGCCGGCAATGGCCGCGAAATGGTGTCCGAAGAGTACGTATTTATTCGCGGGATAGTAATTGGTGCCGTCTTCCAGTCTCAAGGCCGGGGTGCTGCGCGCATCGTCGAGTTGCATGACGCGCCGGTTCAAAAATCCTCCGTAAAATCGATAGGCCAGCACGTAAAAACATCCGGCTGCGGTCACCAACCAGAGCCCGTTGACCTTCTCGTCGGGATTCAGCAAGCCGGTGACAAAGCCGAAGGACACGGCGCACAGGAGGGAAACGAGAATCCACGCGGTTGTCTTCAGGGCCGTCATGGTGTTTCAGGACGTCGAGCGAACGATCCGCGTGCGCCGCGTATGGCCGCACGACGCGTTTGTCGCGGTACGGAGTCCGTCGCTCATGCCGGTTGCGAAAACGGGGGTTTGTCGAACTTTTGTCGAATGGCGTTCATGGCGTTGAAGACCATGGGTTTCGTGAGGAGTCGATGTTCGATTGCGCGCTTGCCGGGAAAATCGAGTAAGGATACTCCAATGACCATGGTGAGTAAACCTTGGCCCGGGAGGACGAGCATGGCAATCCCCGCCAGGAGAAATACCAGGCCGACCGTGTTCTTGATGAGCAAACCCGCGTAGCGCAGAACCGGATGGTATCCTTCCAGCCACACGTGCTCCTCATCGTGCAAAAAGTAATCCACGGGCAGGCGGATGATGATGATGGGAATGAGCAGGATGGTCCCGAAGAACATGACGACCGAGACGATGGTGATGGCAATCAGGGCATCGGGGGGGACCAGGGCGGTCAGTTCGTCGTAGAGAGTCAGAATCGTGTCCATCGGGCAAACTCTGTGCGTCGCAAGGGGAAATAGCACGTTCTCAGCGATTCGACAAGCATCGCCGAACGTCCGGAAGCGGATTCGTCGCCGGAAGCCCGTTGAAGGGGCGTTCTTGAACAGGGTAGGATCTTCTATGTCCGGTCATTCGTTGACCATCTCTGCCTTGCCATTCCCCTCCTTTGCCTGCCCTGAGCGAAGTCGAAGGGTCAGGAATGGCCAGGGGCGGTAGAAGCATTCGGAGACCCAGGAGATGCCCGCTTACTGGTTACTCAAATCGGAACCTTCGGCGTTTTCCGTTGAGGATCTGGCGCGTTCGCCCAAACGGACGACGTGCTGGGAAGGCGTGAGAAATTATCAGGCGCGCAACTTTCTGCGATCCATGGCCGTCGGCGATCTGGGCTTTTTTTATCATAGCAATGCCGATCCTCCGGCGATCGTGGGTATTGTCGAGGTCGTCAGGGCCGCTTATCCCGATTTTTATGCGTGGCAGCGCGAGAGCCGGTATTTCGACGAAAAAAGTTCAGAACAGAATCCGCGATGGGTGATGGTTGACGTCCGGTTGAACAAGGTGCTGCGCACGCCGCTTGCCCTGGAAAGCCTCAGGGGCGTGAAAGGTCTGGAAACCATGGAACTGCTCCGCAGGGGCTCCCGTCTCTCGGTTCAACCGGTCCGCGCAAGCGAATGGAAGATCATTGTGCGGTTGTCGGGGATCAACGCGTGAACCGTCTATTTGTGCGGGTTTCCGGGACTTTGGTACACTGAATACATTATTGGGCGGGAGACGGACACACCATGATGAAAAGATGCAAATTGGCCGGCGTTGTTGTGGCCCTGGTGTGTGGCGCGTGGAGCCCCGGTCCCGGCTTTGGTGCGGCCGTGCCCGCCGCGGCGTTGGGCCAGGAAGACGTCGCCGTGACCGTTCACATCGAGGGGCGCCGGTTTATTCCGCACGTGGTGAACCTGCGCGTCGGGCAACGGGTCCGCCTTATCTTCAAGAACGAAGACGTTGAACTGCACGCGTTTGTTCCCGCGAATCTCCTGGTTCGGACAAACGTCCAGGTCAGTGGCGACGGGGCGCCGCAGTTCGGCAAGGAAGGCTTTCGTCGCGTGTTGATTCCTTCGGGCGGCCGGGTCGAATTGGTGTTTACGTCGAAGGAAGCCGGCTCGTTCCCGTTTTTCTGCGATTTGCCGGGACATGTCATGAACGGGGTGATCGTGGTTGACGGTTAGATGGATAAATTGGATATGCTGGTGTGAGATGTCTAGTTTCGTGTTCCACTATGATTTGAGGAGGAGAAGTGCTCATGACGTATCGGATGGTTGATGGCTTATATGGTGGACGGATCTCCAAGGATGACCGAACCCGCTTTCGAGTCTCCAAACGACGTGGTCTTGGCCTTGGGGTCCTTATCCTCGGGCTGGTCGGCTTCGGGTCGGCCGGTCTGTCGATCGCTGCGGACCCCGCCCCGACCGCACAGGGCGAGGAGGCCGTGCAGGCGGTCCGAACCTACGCCCAAGCGGTGGCGGACCGGGATTCGATTCGGGTGGCCCGGAACGATTTTGTCTGTCTGTTGAAGATGGTGGAAACCGGGGCCACGGGGCAGGGGCAGTTTTTGCCTGAATCGGACCCTGTCTATTCCTGGTGTTGGGACCGGATCCTTCAGGCGCATGCGGAAGTGATCGACAACCGGGACCGGGCGCTGGATGAGTTGTGGCCGGGCGTCGGCAAGTTGGTAAATTTTCGGGATTTCAAGCGGTTCGAGATTGCGGAAACCCAAGCGCATCAGCGAGCCCCGTCCTTTTTTGTCATGCCGGAGATCGGCGACATGTCCGGGGCGCCGGGGTTCACCCTGGATGTGATTGGTACCGGCCCGCTTCCCCATGCCTCCTTTCAGGTTCCGGGCTCCGATCACATGGTGGCCGTGCCCACGACCCTGGTTCGGGTACGCATTGCCTATCCGGATCCGATGACGTCGCCGGCCGCGAACGGCCCTGGTCAACAGGATTGGGTCGTGCCGTATAAAAAACCGATCCATCCCGTCAAAGCGGTGACCGTGAAGTGGGTGGTGTTGTCAGGGCTGGAACAGCATGGGTTTCCCGTGGACACCGCCGTCCTCAATATGCCGATGACCTCTTCCATGGGGACGCCGATTCCCTTCGTCGTGGACGCGGGCGGGTTTGAGCAGAAGTCCACGGAATATTGGAGTGCGAATGAAGCGCAAGAGGCATTGACCGCCGGGCTGGAGCGGATGAAAACCTTGCCGACGCGCCGGGAACGGATCTCCATGCTCAACCGGATTTTGGTTGTGAATCCTTCGCACCTGGAGGGGTTGCAAGCCATTTCGAGGGAACTCTACGCCGGCTTGTTGGACTTTGGCGCGCGGACGCATGGCGTGCAGTTGGAGAGCGAGCCGCTGTACCAGGCCTTTAATGCCCTCTATTGGACGATCCAGTCGTCAACGGACCGGATGGATATTTCCCTTGAGATGGAAATGGGCGGTAAAACCGAACCGACTCCGGCCGATTATCTGTATCGCTTGATCCCCGCGATGGAAACGTTGGTGGATTTGCAACCCGGAGATTTTGAAACGCGCTTGAAACTGACGATGGCCTATCGCTGGACAAACGATCAGGTGTCAGCCATCATGGCCCCTCAGCAGTTGCTTTCCGAATTGCCCACGGATCAACCGAATATGCGTGCCAGGATCTTGATGGCCATTGCCTGGTCGCGGATCAGCAAGGTCGCGTGGAATCGTTTCTTTGACGACCCGGATATCATCCAGGGGTACAGTGAAGCCGATGAGGCCTTTACGTTGTCCTCAGATCCCCTGATCAAGTTTTCCGCGGCCTATGCCAAGGCGTACAGTTTGGTTTTTCGTCCCAAGCGTGACGATGAGGCGATGTTCACGCTGTTGAAGGAAGCGCGACGTTGGTATGAGCAGATTCCGGGAGCCACGCCCCAGTCCTGGACGTTTCTCCTGCAAAACGATACCTTGAAAGGATTCGTGGACACGGACCCGAAGTTTCGGTCGTTGGTGAAGGCAAATTCTTAAGGAACCTCTGATATCCAGCCATTGCCAGAAGAAAACTTCCAGCTTGATTTTCGGAAAAATCCGGACGTCCTCGGCACCATGGTCGATGCCATGGGCGATGGCGTCTTTACCGTGAATGCCCAGGGGCATATTGTCTCGTGGAGCGCAGGCGCGGCGCGGATTACCGGCTATTCCGGCGACGAAGTCATCGGGAAATCCTGCCACATTCTTGAAGGGAAAAACTGTAAAGGGTTCTACAAACTCACCGAGTTCTTGGAGAATCCGACACCCTATCCATGGGGCATTTGCAACCAGGAATGTAAGGTATCGGCAAAGGACGGCCGGGAGTTGTATCTCTATGGAAACGTGTCCGTCCTCCGCGATGAACGCGGCGCGGTCATCGGCGCCGTCGGGACTTTCACGGATCTCACCTCCTTTATTTTAGCCAAAGAAAAAATCCAGGTTCTCGAAGAACAGGTTCGGTCCAGGGATTCATTTCAGCAAATGATCGGGCGTAGCGGCGTCATGCAGGAAGTCTTTCGCCGCGTGCGTTTGGCTGCGCAAGGCGACGTGCCCGTCCTGCTGACCGGGGAGTCGGGAACAGGAAAGGAATTGGCGGCCCGGGCCATTCATGCCATCAGTGGCAGAAAAGACAAGCCGTTTTTTGCCATCAATTGTTCGGCCATTCCGGAGACCTTGATCGAAAGCGAGTTGTTCGGTCACGTAAAAGGAGCCTTTACGGGGGCCATCCGGGATAAAATCGGTGTCTTCCAGGCGGCCGAAGGCGGCACCCTGTTTCTGGATGAAATCGGCGATACGAGTCCCTTGCTCCAGCTCAAGCTTCTCCGGGTTTTGCAGGAGAGCGAGGTTCGGCGCGTCGGCGATGAACAATCCGTGAAGGTCGACGTGCGCTTCATCACGGCGACCAACAAAAATCTCAAACATTTGTTGTCCACGGGAGCCATCCGGGAAGATTTCTTTTATCGCATTCGAGTTTTTGAAATTCCTCTCCCGGCCCTCAGGGAACGGCGTGAAGACTTGCCCTTGTTGGTCAGTCACTTTGTGGCCGAAGGGTCAAAAGTCTGTCCCCGTACTATTCACGATATTGCGCAGGATGCGATGCAACAGATGCTGAAATATGCGTGGCCGGGGAACGTTCGTGAGTTACGCAATGCCGTTGATCATGCGTTTGTGACGGCTGAAGGGGGCTGTTTGACCGCACTCGATCTGCCTCCGGAAATTCGTGCGTCCGCGTCCCCTGCTTCAAAAGCGTCAGTTACGGGGCCTCTGCCTCCGGAACAACAGGCGGAGCGCGACCGGATACTTGAGGCCCTGCGACAGACCCGTGGCAGCAAAACCAAAGCGGCTAAATTATTGGGCTACAGTCGGGTGACGCTGTGGAAAAAGCTGCAAAAATTCTCTACTCCTGAAATATCCCCTCAAGGCCGCTAACAAGCTCCTTAATGCTAACTTATCAGGTTAACATTATGGCGTTAACGTCATGCCCCTTCTTGTGTTCCTCCCATTGAACCAAGTCACAACCTGTTGAAATAGCGGGACATTTTTTGCCGGCACGAAATTGAAAGCTGGCACAAGTCTTGCTCTACATACATATGAACCAATGATATGAACCGATGAATTTTGGTGACATTCATGATGATCATTGGTACATTTTCCAATCAACAGTATTTTTTGGCAGATGAATGGTTGCTTTACTTCTTTGTATGGAATGGAGCGTTATTCATTTAGCCACAAGGATTAACCGCAAGGAGGTGGGTAATGTCGTATTCGATTCGCTCGATGAGTTTCATGGCGCTTGTCAGTTGTCTGTTTGTCATATTGATGGTGACTCCGGCCATGAGTGAAGGTGGTCCGGCCGATGGCTTCGACCTGCACGTCCAGGCCCCGCACATGATGGCTGATGGAAAGGTTGGCGGTCCGTTCCATCACTATTGCAAGGGCATCTCCGATCAAATACTCCAATGCCTGCTTTTTCCCTCCACCGACCCCAAGGCTCCTTTGGTGGCGGTGGAATACTTCGTGGCCAAGGAGCTGGCCCGCAAGGAAGTTCCGCTCATCAAATGGAACAGAAACTTCCATGACCATGAGGTAGAAATCGCCACCGGTCGCGTACACATTCTGGACATTGAGGATAAAGATAAGGTCGCGGAGATTGCCGCCGTCGCCGCCCAAACAGATGGTATCATCTATCATCTCTGGCAAGAAGGCCAGAAAGTCCCTGATGGGACGGTCACGATTCCGAATTCGGTCGGTCACACGTTCCGAACCGAGTAACGCATTGTGCCGGTGCGGGAGCGTCTGACTGCCCGCACCGGCCCTTTCCCGCCGTCGTTTCTTCACAAGAAGGAGAAATCTGATGTCGTTGATACGCAAACGAGGGGTGAGTTGCGTCTTCGCCGTGTTCCTGCTGGGAGGTTCGGTGGCTTGGGGAGGCGACCCTGCGGTTCTCAAGCCGCGTGTGCCGCCTGACCGGATCGAAGAAGCCAGGACGTGGCGGAATCCGTTTCCCGTCACGCCCGAACGTCTTGAACGCGGCAAGAAACTGTTTCATGGCAAAGGGTTTTGCGTGACGTGTCATGGACGGGACGGCAAGGGGTTGGGAAATATTCCGGGTTTGCGAGGAAAACTCCCGAGAAATTTCACGGATCCTCAGTGGCAGGATGCGCGGACTGACGGCGAACTGTTTTGGATTTTGCAAAACGGCAGCCCGGGCACGGATATGGCCTCGTTCATTCCGCTTGTGTTGACGGAAGAAGAGGCGTGGCACGTCCTCTTGTACGTGCGCGCCTTTGGCGGCACGTAAACCATGTGATTGAGAAGAGGGTGTTGTCATGAAACAAAAACTCTGCTCATTAACGAACATTCTGAAAACGGCAGGCCGGGTTGTGGTCACCGGAGCTTTCGTCGGAGCCTGTGTGGCCTTGTTTGCATCCTCCCCAACTTGGGCTGCCGGTGCAGGACAGGCTGAAACGATGGTGCGGAACGTGTGCTCGACCTGCCACAAATTTGCAGGTGAGCCGGCAAGCCGGTTCAATTTGAAGGCCCCGGACTTAATGTGGGCCGGGAGCAAATACCAACACGCCTGGCTGGTCGGGTTTCTCTCCGGAAAAGAAAAACGGTTGTATGCCAAAAGTTATCGCTGGGATCGGGGGTGGGAGCCGGATGCGCACGTGACCCTTCCCGAGGATCAAGCCGAAGCAATCGCGGCCTACTTGGAAAAACGGTACATTGACCCGCGCGTGGAAGTCGGTGCGTTTGACGTTTCAACGGTCACCAAAAAAGAAGCGGAGTTCGGCGCCGTCGCGTACAGGGAGCATGCCTGTATCGGCTGTCATACCATCAAGGAGAATGGGCAACTGGTCGGGGGACCGCAGAGTGTCGACTTGGCGGAGGCCGGCAGGCGCTACAATCCGGATTGGCTTTACCGGTTTGCGCTCAATCCGCAGGACTTTACGCCTCACAGCGGAGAATTTTTGGCTGACGCCACGGATTTCGGCGTACGGGCGATTGTCGGGTATCTCATGACCCTGGGCGTTCCGGGTTTCAACTATGACGAACCGTGGACCAGTCCGGAGTTTGCGCGGGCAAGCGCGGAACGCGGAAAGGTCGTGTATCAAGAGTACTGTTCGCAATGTCATGGTGCGACGGGGGAAGGGGACGGTCCGGCTGCATCGGGTTTGAGTCCCACACCCGCGGTGCATGCAAAGATGGCTTTTGACAAGCTGCCGGTGGAATATCTCTACAACGTGATCTATCATGGCGGGCGAAGCGTGGGAAAGTCGCCCGTGATGCCGTATTGGGGCCTCACGATCGGGCAACAGGGTGTGGCGGACGTCATGGCGTTTCTGAAAGCGACGTTTACAGGCGCGGCGGAATCCACCCCCGCCCGAACGGGGACGGGTTCGTCCGGGGTGTGCCCGCAGCCGCGTCGCACCAAACGCGCTCCGGGAACGTTCCGAAACATGACGAATCCCGTACCTGCAAATGCGGCCAACGTCAAAGCCGGGGAAACATTGTTCCAACAAACGGCTCAACCGTTGGCGTGCTTCAATTGCCATGGGACCAAAGGTGACGGACAGGGACCCATGGGAGCCGCCCTGAATCCGCCTCCGCGGAACTTTACGTGTGGGGAAACCATGAAGGAGCTCTCCGATGGCCAGATGTTCTGGATCATCAAAAACGGCTCCAAGGGTACCGGTATGATGGCCTTTTCCGGTATGCCGGACAATCAGATCTGGCAGTTGATTCACTACATCAGGACGTTGGTGGAATAGAAAAAGAAGTGGGCGCGAGCATTGACCCGGCTTTTTTACGGGATGTACCCTGTTGCACACGTGGTCGTCGAGGGAATACCCTTGACTGCAAATCTCTAACAAAGGAGCATCCATCATGAAAGACAAAAAGCACAAATCTCTTTCTCCGGCGGAAGGTATGGGGACGTCCTGGCGGTTAATGTCTCTCGTCATTGGCATGTTGGGTGTCTGCGGCATGATCTTGACGGCCGCCCCATCCCTTGTTCAAGCCGACGCGTCGCAGGATGACGTCAACGAAGCCTTTGGGCCCGTGTTGAAGTTGGAAGGCAAGGCCCGTAAGGAAATTAACGCGATTGCGAACATGATTGCGCCCGGGTCGAAGATGGTCCCCATTGATGCCACCAAGGCGAGTGGAGAAATGTGCATGCTGGAGACGGTGACCAAACACAATATGATCCATTTTTCGCAAACGCCCGAACAAACCCATGAGGACGTGGTGTATTACCTCAATCCTGCCACGTTTATTGAAAACGGCCTGGATGTCAAGAAACTTCCTCGTCACCCCAGTGAATTGGGGAAGATGGAGCCGCTCCAATGGTATTACTATGATGGGACCTACGTGGAACCCCATCAGGGCAGCCAACTGAATAAGGAATTTGTCATCATGAGCGTGGACGTGAAATAGCTCAGCGAAACTTTTCTTTCCCAATGCCCCACTGCCGGCTCCCTGGCCTTGACCGGCCAAGCGGTCATTGCGCCAGGATAGCCGGCAGCCGGTTTCTTAATCCCGTCCCGTCGTCCTTCACCCAATCTCCAATTTGATCCGGCACCCCTTGCCCATCGGTTTGGCGCGGTCGTCGCGGCTGCATGGTTGACAAAATGGTGAAAATAGGAGTGTATTTGACATATCAGTCTAGATCTGAATGTCTTGGCGTACGACTCAAGAGCCTTTTCGCATTTCGAGGATCATGCAAGTTCCGGCTATTAACGGACCGGCCAGCGCGGCCCACGGGCTTTCTGACCGGCAACGGGAGAGGAGAGGGCACACGGGGCTCCTCTTGCCAGGCATTCTCGTGGTTTGCATGGCGGCGAGTTGCACGGCCGGTCCCGTCCAATCACCTGGGCCGCCGCTGAGTGAATTTCCCAAAAAACCACGGGACCTTCAGCCTGACGCTCGTTCCGTGGACGTCACGACCCTGGAACCTTCCGAAGTCAAACCGGCCCCGTTTTCGCTCGAAGACCGGATGGTGCTCGAAACCTCCTCAGGTTTGCCCCTTAACGACGGAGAACCGGGACGGGTGTTCAGTTTTCGTGCCCGGGAAATGCCGCTGGTCGATGCCTTGCGGCTGTTCTCGCGCGCGAATACGCTCAATATCGTCGTGGAGCCGGGAATCGAAGGCGTGGTGACGGTCGATTTTCAGGGTCTCGCGCTTCCGAAAGCCATGGCCGCCTTGCTGGATACGCAGGGATATTATTGGGAAAGAGACGGAGAACTGATCGTCGTGCGCCGGCTGAAAACGCGCATTTTCACGCTGGATTACATTCGCCTGGAACGTTCGGGCGAGGGACGCAATAAAGCGCAGGTCACGTCCGGGTCCGGGACAAGCGGAGGGCAGGACGCGGGTGAGGTGATCCTGAGTCAACAGGACCATATCAAGTTTTGGGAAGAAATTGAAACACAGATCGAGGCCCTCCTCTCGGACGAAGGACGCTTCGTGGTGAACCGGTTGTCCGGCACCATTCAAGTGACGGACCTGCACCGTCGGGTCGAAGAGGTGGCGACGTTTCTGGTCAACGTCCGCAACTCTCTCTATCGTCAAGTCGAGATCCAGGCCAGGATTTATGAAATCGCGCTCCGGGACGATTACAGCCTGGGAGTGGATTGGAGCCGGATTGATCTCAGAACGCCCAAGGGCCGTTTCAACCTGACCAATATCGTTACGGCACCGGCCGGCGGCTTTGTCGCGCGCGCCGCGACGGCGGCCTTCAGTTTCAACGACGGCGATTTTCAGGGCGTTATCCGGGCCTTACGGGAGCAGGGCGACGTGCAAGTGGTGTCCCAGCCCCGGATTCTGACGCTGAACAACCAGCCGGCGCTGATTAAGGTCGGGACGGATCAATCCTTTTTTACCTCGACCACCACACAAGGGACGGCAGGGGCCGGGAACATTATTACGGAGCAGGTGCGGACCGTGACCTCGGGGCTCGTCCTCTCGGTGACCCCGCAGATTTCCCGGGACGGGTGGATCATGATGGACGTATCGCCGATTATCACCCGGTTGACCGATATCGTCGAATCACAGAATGGCTCCACCGCGCCCGTTTTGGAGGTGAAACAGTCCGGAGGGCTGGTCCGGGTTCGTGACGGACAATTGGTGATTATCGGCGGATTGATCCAGGAGCAACTCACAACGACCGAGCGGAAGGTCCCGTTGCTGGGCGATCTTCCCGTACTGGGTTCTTTCTTCAGCGGCACCTATCAGGCCGAGCGAAATACCGAACTCGTGATCTTCCTCATGCCGCGTATCCTGCGGGAGACGTGATGGCCGCGCTCGATCTGAACGTATGCTACCAACAACTGGGTTTCACCGAAGCGCCGTTTCGGATAACGCCGGATACCGATTATTTTTTTCGATCGCCGCAACACCTGCGGGCCTTGGCGCATTTGCAATTCGGGATCGCCAGTGGTGAGTTGACGATGTTGACCGGTGAGGTCGGTGTGGGCAAAACGCTGGTGTGCCGGTATCTGTTGCGGCATCCTCCGAAAGGCGTGCGTTTTGCCTATCTCTTGAATCCCGATCAATCATACGTGGATCTGCTGGGTTCAATCTACCGGGACCTCACCGGACAGATTCCCGAAGATCACGGCATCGGTGCCTTGCAACGGAGTTTGTCCCACGTGTTGCTGGAATTAGCCGGGCGGGGTGAACGCGTGGCTGTCCTGGTTGATGAGGCGCATCGGTTGGGCGGGAACGCGTTGGAGGGGCTCAGGCTGCTGTCGAACCTGGATACGGAAAAAGAAAAACTCATGTGTCTGTCGTTTGTTGGACAACCGGAACTCGAACGAACGTTGTCGCGTCGCGTGTTGCGCCCCCTGTCGCAACGCATCAGCATTCGATTCCGATTGAAGCCGTTCGATTGCCGGGAAACCATGGACTATATCCGTCATCGCCTGAGGGTCGCAGGCCCGCGGACCCGGTTCCAGTTTTCTCCGGGCGTCATGATGCTCACGCACTATCTGAGCGGAGGAGTGCCGCGCCGGATCAACCAGCTTTGTCATCGTTCCCTGCTTGCCGCCTACGCCCGCCACCGGTGCGACGTCAGTCTTCGCATGGTTCTGCGTGCGAGACGGGAAATTACCGGCCTGACCTGAGGCATCAGCGCGATTCTCGGAAAAGAGAAACTGTCAATGTTCACTCGTTAAGGAAATCAGGCATCGACCTCCCCATCATTGTCATTCTGAGCCGGAGGCGAAGCATCTCGTCGTTGCAACAATCAGAGACACCCAATGAGTATTATCATGGATACGCTGAGCCGGTTGCAGGCTGAACAGACGCAACGTTCAGGGCAATCCCGGGCCTCGGCACCGCGGGAAGGCGCGGAAGCGGCCGATTTCCATGACGTTGATGATTCCTCTCCGCATGTCCCGGCCGGGTCTCTTCGTGGTCGTCTGCCGTCTCTTCTGGTCCTGTCGGGATGTCTTGGGATTGCAGTCTACCTATGGGGATTACCCCTTACTGCAGCTCCGGACAAGGTGATGTCGGAGCAAGGAAACGTGAAGGAATCCCAGTTCGCAGAACCCGTTTCGTCCGGGACCGTGGAGGCGGAACCTGAACAATGGGAAGAACCTCTTCTCGTCCCCGTGACGGACGAGCGCAAGGATTCCCATTCAACGACGGCAGCTCCGGTTTCCGGCCCGCCGGCAAAGATGTCTTCGCCTGTTGCCGGGCATTCACGCGTCCCCAAGCCTCGTCCCTCTCCCGGCATTCGGTCAACGGTAACACCGTCACCAACGCGGGATGCCCATTCGGCTTCATCCGGCCAACGAAAAGACCGCAGTTCCTCACCGCTCAGGAATGCCACTCCCTTTCAAGTCAGATTGGCGCGCGCGCAACATTTCATTACGCAGAGGCAATACGCGGAGGCCGTGAACGTGTTGCGACCTCTCTTTGTTCGGCCCCCCGACCGCTGGGAGCCCTGGTTTTGGTTGGGGACGGCGCAGTTGGGATTGGGCCGATTGGAGAAGGCTCAGGCGTCGTTCGTGGATGGACTTGCGCGGGATGCCACGGTGCCGCAACTATGGGTGCAACGAGCCCTGGTGAGTCAGCAGCAGGGCCGGTTCGGCGAAGCATTGGATGCGCTCAGGCAAGCGGAACTGCTGGCGCCTGAACTTCCCGAGGTGCAACTGAATCTGGCGTATGCCCTGGAAGTGGCGGGAGACGGGCGCGTTTCCGTCAAGCATTACCGGACGTTTCTGACTTTGACCGAAGGGGAAAAAGCCTATTACACAACGCGCAAGAAAGTGTTGGACCGTATCAGTCGCTTAAGCAAAGCCTGACCTCATCCTGCACGCGGTATTGGAATCTTGTGTCGCGCGGCTAGCCTCGGCGGAATGCGTTGCGGATCGTCCGGAGAAGTTGTGTGAGGATTCCCCGGGTCATGGGGTCGGGGTGCTCTTCCCACGGTTCCTGGCTGCCCAAATACGCTCCGTCTCGAAATTGGAGCCGGCTGCGCAGTTGGGTGTAGCCTCGGCTCTGCAATTCCGTGATGAGCATGGCGAGGGCGGCTGGCTCGGTGGCGTGCGGTTCGGTCTCAAGAAGGAAGCGTTCATACCGGAAGACCGCCTGAAACGTGCCGTTCAAAACCTGCATGTCGACCTGCCGGTTAAACCCTCGGCCCAGGTCATCGAGCCCGGCAATTTGATAGGTGTTGGTCGGGGAGTTCATGCCATCGACCGGGAGGGGCAACACGCGTCGTGTTTTCTCAGGCCGGGCTATTCTGAGTCATCGGCGATCTTTTTCAGTCGCCGGTCCAGCGCAAACCGGGTGAGCCCCAATTTTTGAGCGGCTAAACTTTTATTCTGTTCACACAGTTTCATCACTTCTTCAATAATCGCGAATTCGGTTTCCGCCAATGTTTGCTGTCCCAAGATCATCTCCAACCGGAGAACCGGTTCGCCGGTTTGGGTCGCGGCTGACACAATTTTTTTGGGTTCCTCATTGAGTTCACGGGGCAAATCCCCGGGCGTTAACGTTTTGCCGCGACAAAAGATCACGGCTCGTTCGATGATGTTCTCCAGTTCGCGAATGTTTCCGGGATACGTGTAGCGCTCAAGCAAGGTCCGGGCCTCCGGGTCGATCTGGCTGATGTCTTTGTTGACCTCCCGGCTGTGGTGGATCAGGCAGCGAAGACTCAGGGGATAAATATCGTCGACGCGTTGTCGCAGGGGCGGGAGTTCCAAAGACACGACGTTGAGACGGAAAAACAAATCTTCCCGAAACGCGCCTTGGTCGACTTCCTTTTTCAGATCGCGATTGGTTGCGGCAATCAGCCTGAAGTCCACGGTAATATCATCCTGTCCTCCCAGCCGTTTGAAGGACCGTTCCTGAAGGACGCGAAGCAGCTTGGCTTGCATGGACGGATTCAGATCCCCGATTTCATCAAGGAACAGCGTACCGCCTTCAGCTTGCTCGCAAAGCCCGGGTTTTCGCTGGGCGGCACCGGTAAACGCTCCGCGTTCGTACCCGAACAGTTCGCTTTCAAAGAGTTCCTGGGGAATGGCCGTGCAATTCACGCCGACAAAAGGCGCGTCACTTCGAGGGCCGTTGTGATGCAGGACGCGGGCGATGAACTCTTTGCCCGTCCCGGTTTCGCCTTGAAGCAGCACGGTGGCCTTTGCGTTTTCGCTCAATTCCCGGACTTGAGCCACCAACTCCCGCATGCCGGGACTGTCGGCGATGAGATCCTTGAGGGCATAGCGGCCGGCACTGCCCTGGCTTTCAAAACTGACCCGGCGCCGGAGGGTCAAATAGTCAATTGCGCGTTCGACCACCGGACCGACACCGGAGAGATCCACGCTTTTAATCAAAAAGTCATACGCCCCCAAGCGCATGGCTTCTACGGCGTCTTCAATGGTCCCGTAGGCCGTCAAAAGGATGACAAGCGTTTGCGGGGCTTTGGGCCGGATATGCTTGAGGGTTTCGAGGCCGGTCATCCCCGACATTTTCAAATCGAGCAGGATAATGTCGGGAACGTCGTCGTCCAGTCCTGCGAGAAGCGCTTCTCCGGAATCAAAGCTTCGGACTTCGTGTCCGCCGCGAGCGAGCCGGCGGGTGATTGACGAGCGAACGACTTCATCATCATCCGTGACAAAAATCGATGCATGCATATCAGACCAACATTGCGGGTTGAGGTTGAAGGGTTAACGGAAGCCAGATGGAGATCACCGTGCCGACGTCTACCTGGGAGTCGGCCCGGATGTTGCCCCCATGCGCTTCAATGATATTGCGGCAGATGGCCAATCCCAGCCCGGTACCACGCCGTTTGCCCATCGTGAAAAAGGGATCGAAAATTTTCGGAAGATCGTCAGGGCTGATGCCTTTGCCGTTGTCCCGAATGGCGGTGAGGAGCCCCCTGTGCCCGTCCCGCAATTCCTCTTGAGCCTCGATCCGGATATCCCCGTATTCTGCCAATGCCTCGACGGAATTCTGAACCGCGTTGAGCACGACCTGTTTGATCTGGTCACGGTCGGCTTCGAGTGCAGGAAGATCCGGGGGAAAGGACACGGTCAGGTTCAAACGTTTCTGGCCGGCGGAGTGACGCACGAGGTCCAGGGTTTCTTCAACCAGCGCGGACATGTCGAATGTGCCGGGGACGATGTCGCGCGGTCTGGCGTATTCGACGATTTGCGTCACGATCCGGTCCAGCCGCCGGGTTTCCCGGAGGATGGTCTGCAAGTCCTGCCGTTTGGCGTCTTCAGGCGGAAAGTCCTCCATGAGCAACGACGTCGTGGAGCCGATACCGACGAGAGGATTCCGAATTTCATGCGCGATACCGGCGGCCACCTGTCCCAAGGTGGCCAGGCGTTCGGTCCGGCTGAGTTTTTCCTTCATCTGCTCAAAAGCGGTGATGTCCACGTTGAAGCCTTGATAGAGCGAACCGCCGCCTTGTCCGTCCTGAATCGGAACGGCGCGACTCAGGATTTTATGCGTGGTGCCGTCAGGATGAACGAAACGAAAGACATTTTCAAAGGGGACCTGTTGCGTGGTTGCTTTGGAGAACGCGTCAGAGACCTGGTCATGGTCGCCGGGATGGAGGGCATCCCAGATCCGCTCCGGGTCCGGGGAATGATCCGGGTTGCGTCCGGCCAGCCGCCAATTCTGGCGATTGCAAAAAATCATGCGTCCGTTCTTGGCCGTAAAAATACCGAATGGGGCATTGTCCACGATCCCGCGATATTTGGATTCCGAATTCGACAGATCGATATTGAGGTTGCGCAACGCAGCTTCCGACGTTTGGATCTGGCCGATGAATTCCCGAATCTGTTGACCCATCTCATGCATCACCCTGGTCAAATCACCGATTTCATCGCCCCGGTCCAGGACCTGGACCTCAGGGACCATTCCGCCCGGTCGGTTTTCAACGGATTTGGCCAGTGAGACCAAGGGGCCGGCAATCGATTGCGCCAACAGACGGAGCGCCAACACCATGGGGATGAGTGCCAATGAGCCGCCACCGACGATCACGGTCAACAGAAACCCCCGGTCCTTTGACGTGCGTTCCAGAGTTTGCCGCAAGACGGTATCCTCCCGCTTGTTGAAACGGGCAATGTCTTCCCGAATGTTCAGCATCAGCCTCCGTCCCTCCCCGGATTCGATGTACTCGAGCGCTTGATCCGCATGGCCCAGCTTGGCTTGTTCGATCAGTCGATCCTTATCTTCCATCAACGTTTGCACCAGGGCCTGCGCTTTCAGGATTTCCGCGTGTTGTTGCTGATCGTGTTCGACCATGTGGGCGAGGGTCCGTCCGACCTCCAATACGCGCTGTTTGGCGGCATGATAGGGATTCAAAAATTTCGGTTGGAGGGTCAGGACGAACCCGCGGAATCCCGTCTCCAAATCCACGATCAGCCGCAGGTAATCCGCGGCCGTGGTCTGCACGTGATACACTTGGTTGAGCCGGTCCTCGTCTCGGGAAAAGGTCTGAACGCTGTTAAAGGTGATGATGCTGAGGACGGCGAGGGTCAGGATCGGAATGACCGAGACCAGAAGGAGCTTTTTTTCGATGGGGAGGTTGTTGAATCGTCGAAAAATTCGCATCATGAAACTCTGGCCGTAATCTTAGAGTTGACCCGTGGAGGTGTCAAACCGCAGCCGGACACCACGTCGCGGTCGACGCGCAGAGGTGGTGAGGTCCGGTGAACGCCCTCTGGTGAGCCGGGTTCGGTTCAGGTATGATGATGCTTCGACGGTATCGCATCCGGCGGACGGCCGGGGAAATGAGAAAGGCGAATTGAAAACATGAAGGGACGAACACTCTGGCTGTGCGTGGTTCTTTTTGTGCTGGGGCTCGTGACGGGGTGGACCCTCAACACTCAACGACTGCCCGTCGAAGGCATTTCCGCCAGGACCGCGGCCGATTACCTCCACGGGGTGATTGAGGCCGACCGGACGTTTTATACGCAGCACGTGGTTGAACGCATGGAAGCCATGCTGATTGTGAATGCGTCGGAGGAATGGATCACTGAGAAAACCTTGCCGCTGCCCGCGCAGTTTTTGCGCGAGGCCTCGCGGAGTCTGCGTTTGCGTGATGCCCCGTTTCGCTACCGGTTGGTCAGCCTTTGGCCGCTGAATCCCCACAATGCGCCCGCTTCGGATCACGAACGCCAGATGTTGGAGCAAGTCGTCGAATTCGGCGAGGTCATGGAGGGCGAAGTGACGTCGAACGACAAACGCTACTTTCAGGCGATCTATCCGGACCGGGCCGTGAGCCGGGCCTGCGTGTCCTGTCACAATGCGCATACCGAGTCTCCGAAGCGTGACTTCAAACTCAATGACGTGATGGGCGGACTGGTGATCGAAGTGCCTTTGGATTCATAAAATGTATGTAAAGAGTCCGCATGCGTTTGGCGTGAAATTAACCTGAAGCTGTCATTCCTGCGGAAGCAGGAATCCAGAGTCTTTCTCTTCTGTCCCTTCATTTGTGCGGCCCAGCCTGGAACAAAAAGTTTCTGGATTCCCGATTAAAAATGTCGGGAATGACGGAATGGTTATTGAAGCCTTGTTTCAGCCTTTGCTACATTCCTTCCCATTTGGACTGACGACAAACCGATCATGATACAGACACGAACACTAACAATGTTGTCCTTTAGCGTCGCTGCGTCGATGCTTGGTTTGCCCGAGCTTTGCTGGGGAACGGACGACTCGATCACTCACGTCGATCTCACCCAGTCAGCCATCGGGTATTTCGCGCTGGGTATCTTTGTCTTGGCCTATGCGCTGGTCATGGCCGAGGAGTTTACGCACCTCAGGAAATCCAAACCGGTCATGTTGGCGGCGGGCATCATTTGGGCTTTGGTGGCTTGGTCGTATCCCGGCAATGACTCGCATGCCGTTGAGCATGCGCTACGTCATAATATCCTCGAATATGCGGAATTGATGTTATTTCTGCTGGCCGCCATGACGTACATCAACGCCATGGAAGAACGGCTGGTCTTCGAAAGCCTGCGATCATGGCTGGTGCGCAAGGGGTTCACCTATCGCCAACTGTTTTGGCTCACGGGCGTCTTGGCGTTTTTTATTTCGCCGGTGGCGGACAACCTGACGACGGCCTTGCTGATGTGCGCGGTGGTCATGGCGGTGGGAGCGGACAATCCCCGGTTCGTCAGTCTGGCGTGCGTCAATATCGTGGTGGCCGCCAACGCGGGCGGGGCCTTCAGTCCCTTCGGCGACATCACGACGCTGATGGTGTGGCAAAAGGGGATCGTGGGCTTCTTCACGTTCTTTCTCCTGTTCGTGCCCTCGGTCGTCAACTACGTGGTGCCGGCCGCGATTATGCACTTTGCCGTGCCGCAGGTCTCTCCGGCGCCGTCCGACGAAATCGTACGCATGAAGCGTGGCGCCTACGTGATCATGCTCCTGTTCTTTTTCACGATTTGTACGGCCGTGAGTTTTCACAATTTCCTCCATCTCCCCCCCATGGTGGGCATGATGACCGGCCTGGCGTACCTGAAATTTTTCGGGTTTTACCTGCAGAGAACGCACAATCGATACGCGGCACCGGGAACATGGAGTGAGAAGAAAGCTCAGGAAACGCTTGGCGACATGATCCCATTCGAAATCTATCAGCACGTGGCCCGGGCGGAATGGGATACGCTGCTGTTTTTCTACGGGGTCGTCCTGAGCGTGGGCGGGCTGGGCTTTCTCGGCTACCTCGCGGTTGTGGCGCAGGTGATGTATATTGACTGGGGACCCACGTTCGCGAATACGATGGTCGGGATTTTGTCCGCCATCGTGGACAACATCCCGGTGATGTTTGCCGTGTTGACGATGCATCCCGACATGTCGCAGGGACAGTGGCTGTTGGTGACGCTCACGGCCGGAGTCGGCGGGAGCATGCTGTCGATCGGGTCCGCCGCCGGGGTCGCGTTGATGGGGCAGGCGCGAGGCAAGTATACGTTTTTCAGTCATCTCAGATGGGCCCCGGTGATTGCACTCGGGTATGCCGCGAGCATCGTGGCCCATCTCTGGATCAACTCGAGTCGATTTTGAGGTCCGCGACGGCCGGCCGTCGGGAAGAAATCTTGTTGCTCCGAGCAGGCGGGCCGTCTACAATTCGATGAACAACAAACCGGAGGAGGAATCCGAATCTCCGAAAAATCCGAACGGCTGTAGAGAAAGTCCCGTTTGCCCGTAGACGGGAGGTTCTTCTCACGGACGTGTCAGGCATGTAGGGTAGCTGGCTGTCGGCTGTCTCAGGCCGGTCACAGTACAAGCCGGTTGAGCATTCAGGAACGTGGTTTCTGAATGGCAACCGGTTTTTTTATCTTGTAACCCGATCGACGAGGTGAGAGCATGAACGCTGAGAAAGCAGACGCACCGCGAGGCACGCTGGCCGGGCTTCGGGAGAGCTGGAAGGCCGACTTGCTGTCAGGATTCCTGGTGTTTCTGATCGCGCTGCCGCTGTGCCTCGGCATCGCCCTGGCCTGTGGCTATCCGGCTATCGCCGGTATTTTTACCGCTATTATCGGCGGCATCCTGGCCACGTTCTTCAGTAATTCCGAACTCACCATCAAAGGCCCGGCCGCGGGACTCATCGTCATTGCCATCGGCTGCGTAACCGAATTCGGGTTTACCGGCGGAAAGGATCCGGCCGCCGATTTTCAAGCCTACCGGTTGGCGTTGGGTGTCGGGGTGGCCGCGGGTATCATTCAGATGTTATTCGGGGTTTTCCGCGCCGGGATTCTCGGAGAGTTTTTCCCCACGACGGCGATTCATGGGCTCTTGGCCTCGATCGGCGTCATTATCATCGCCAAACAGTTTCCGGTGGTCATGGGGCTCAGCCCCGAAGGCTCTCCCTTGCACCTGCTGGCCAACATTCCCACGTTTATCCTCAACATGAATCCCAAAATCGGCCTGATCGGGATCGTGAGTCTTCTCATCGTCTTTGGGTATCCGTTCATCAAAAACCCCACGTTCAAAATGATCCCGGCACCGATGATCGTGTTGATCGTGGCGGTGCCGATGGGCCTGTATCTGAACGTCGGTCAGGAAGGAACCTACACCTTTAACGATCAGACGTATGCCTTGGGAGCGAAGTTTCTGGTGGACGTGCCGGCGAACATGTTCAGCGCGCTCACGTTCCCGGATTTCTCCGGACTGACAACGTCCGTCGGCATCAAGTACGTGATCATGTTTGCCCTGATCGGAAGCCTGGAATCGTTGCTCAGCGCGAAGGCCGTCGACCAGATTGACCCATGGCAACGAAAAACGGACATGGACCGGGATATGCTGGCCGTCGGGGTTGGCAATACCGTCTCGGCCTTTGTGGGCGGACTCCCGATGATTTCCGAAATCGTGCGGAGTAAAGCCAACATCGACAATGGGGCCAGGACGCGATTCGCCAACATGTTCCACGGCTCGTTTCTGCTGGTCTGCGTCGCCTTGATCCCGGGGATCATCAACCTGATCCCCCTGGCGGCTCTGGGCGCGTTACTGGTCTTTACGGGATTCCGGTTGGCCTCCCCCCACGAATTTGTCCATATGTATCATTTGGGAAAAGACCAGTTCCTCGTGTTCGTCTCCACCGTCATCGGCGTGCTGGCCACCGACCTCCTGATGGGTATTGGGATCGGCATTGCCGTCAAGGTCGTCATTCACGTTATCAACGGCGCCCCGATCCTCTCGTTTTTCAAACTGAATGCCGAGATCATTCAAGAAGACGACACCTCGGCGACCATCGTGGTGCGGGAGTCCGCCATCTTCAGCACCTGGATCTCCTTGCGCAAACACTTGGACCGGTTGCTCCGGGAAGGCAAAACCGTCACCCTGAATCTGGCCGAGACGCAACTCGTGGATCACACCGTTATGTCGAAACTCTACGAATGGGTCGGTGAATTCGAAGAAAGAGGGTGTGACCTGTTCATCAAAGGGTTGGCACAACACCGCCCGATGTCCGATTCCGTGGTTGCGGCGCACGTCAAACGCAAGAACTAAAATGGTTTTCCGAGCGATTTCGCTCACCTGTATACGTGCGTTTTTGCGTATTGCCTCATCAAGACAATGCCGGTCCGGTGTTTGAGGCCAATAACAGATCGTTTTTTAAGGGTTTCGTCAATCATGGACTAATGCGGAATTCTGGCACGTCCTTTGCTTTATGGAAGGTAGTGCTTGCTCAAACTTTTGGAGGGGATATCATGAGTGAATTTTCCATCTTGTACAAAAGCCTGCATTGCGAACAGAAGCAAACGAAGAAAACCGAAAAAAACGATGCCTCCTCTGAAGTCAAGAGTGAGACGAAATCCGTACCGGCCGTCAACCCATTTCGGGCGTTGATAGCCAAGATTTTCTGATCCGGTCGTTTCTCTCCAAAGCCAGAAACATCTTCCGGCCCCTCCCCAAGGGAAGGGCGTTCGTTTTATCTCTTCCCCATCGTTCAAAGTTCAGAAGCTTTTTTATTCTCCAAGGCCAGTAGTCAGAGCAAAATACCAATGGCAGTCCGGTATGGGCTTGACTGACCCATTCTATAACTGGATTGATAAACCAGTTTGTTATTCATGGAGAAATGATGAAAGAAGGAAAGGCGTCGTTAGCGAACGGAATTGTCGAGGTCGTGTTCGAGGGTCAACACGATCATCCGCTCACCGCTGTGCGTTTCGATGTCGGTGAAGAGACCCGTGACTTCGACGCCGGTGATGGCGGAAATCTGGCTGCAGAGGCGTTCCCGTCCTTGGGAAATCAGGTTTTGCCGCATGCGTTTAACCATGTCCACGCCCTCGGCGTTCTTGGCGAGTTGGCGTTCGGCCGGGGTCAGGACGCCCTTGAGCCGTACGACGACCATGTCACGCAGGATGAACGCCTTGACCTCCGTGGGCCCGCGTCCCATAAATTCCTGCTCGAATTTAATGACGGCATTGCGGATGGCCGTCTCCGACTCGCCTTTGGTGAGTCCATTTTTCATGTGAGGAAGAAGGGACGATCGACCGACCTGAGCCTGTCGGCATTCCCTGCCAGAACAACGGTATAAGCAATTTCGTTGGAGCGGTCAAGAAGCGTCCCCTGCATCTTTCTCTGCCGGTTCCGGATATCCCGCCTCAAAAGAGAGGGAGACCCGGGCGTGTTCCCTGTCTCCCTCCCATGCGTGCCAGCCGAATCTTTTTCAAGGCACCAAGTAGGCCTCTGTTCGACTATTCACTTTTTCCAGGTTTCCAACCGACCGATTTGGTCTTCATGCCAGACAATGTGTCTCTGAATGTCCTTCAATTCCCAGCGCCACGTCCCAAGCAGTCTTTTCCAGCTGGCGATTCGAAATCCTTTGGGGTCCCGGTAGGAGTTCTTGACCATGTCCAGCCGGTGTTCCAATTTTTGGATTTTTTGTTCAAGCATGGCTGCTTTGTCCTGATGGTGCTGAATGGCTGTCTTGTGATAATCCGCGGATTGCCCTACGGCCTCTTTTGCGAAGAAGGGTCCTCCGGGAACGGTGCCGTCGGCAGCAAAGCCTGGCAGGGCGAGCCCCACACAAAGCATCACACTTGGAATGATAGAGGCTAAGTTTTTCATGACAACCTCCTTTCTCGTTTTTTGTTTGTCAATTCTTAATTTATTAACGACCATGAAAATTAATAAAACAAATAAATAATATAGAGTATATAAATCTATTAATTAGATTTATATTTTATGCCTGCTGACAAGCCGCATTAAGGTACCGGACGTGTGACACGTCGATGTTCAAAGGTGAATTGTTCTGCAGGCGGAAAGAGAGCGAGGCGTCTGAAAAAAGCCGGCTCTTTCAATAATGACGGTCAGTCAATAATGACGGTAAAAAACTGGCCTGTCCGGTGAGGGTTACCGCGAAAGAGACATCTTCCGGCAAGAAGGATGCTTGGTGATATAGGCATCGACGGGGGAGATTTTGGAAAATTCTGGTGGAGGAGGTTCATTCACCTCCAAAGCGATGTCTTGATCGCTTAACTTCCAGTATCTGCACCATTTCCGGGTGATCGTTCCCCAAAGAACCCATAAAGCCACGCCCGCGAAGCAAAGAGACGCGAACCGTAGCGCTTCTTTGGCCTGGCGGCTGGTCTTTTCTGAAGTCCCCCAGGCATTCCTGCCCGGTTTTAGGATTCCGCTGATTCAAAATGGCCTTTTCTGAGAACCCCGACGTCCGACACAAAGAGACTTCCGGAATGGCGTTCCAGGAAGGGCTTCAGTCCTGAAAGGATGGGTTCGACTTTGTCCGCGGGAACGACCGTCAGGACCATTTGCAGGCTGCTCTCGTCGTTAAACATGAGGTGCCCTTCATGGAAGCCGCTATGACCCTTTCCCGATAGATTGTTGAAGATGGTATAGCCACTGGCTTTGATCCGATCAAGCACTTCCGTCACGAAGGGCAGGTGCTCGCCGTTAATAATGATCTTGATTTCCTTCATCGGGTGAAGCGTAATGCTACTCATGGTCTTCTCTTCCTCCTCAAAACCTGATGGATTACTGAATGCGTTGCCATTTTTTCAAAGAATGCTGGTGAAAAAATCCCATTGTCTCGGGATCCAATGCCACAAGGTTGATCCATTGATTGCCGACGAGTCGTTTTAACACTTCATGTCGTGAAATAATGGTGCTAATCCGTTCCATGGGGGCTTCAATGACAACAAAGAGTCTCATGGGTTCATGATAGGGCGTTTCTACGTCCAAAACCGTTTGCACGGGCAATCCGATGCACAGGTCGCTTTGTGACCCATACATGACTCCGACGCGTCCAACCACGTTGTGATAGACTTTGCTTCCGCTGCCGTACACGATGGGGTCCACCGTGGAAAAATAATGTTCCATGTTAATCCAATTCGCAACGATCATGGGGGCGGTCATGATGATTTCCAGATATTTTCCCGTCTGATCCTGCCGGTGATCATACGAGTGTAAAAATGTTCGCCCTTCAAGATTGAGGCCCTGTGTCAAGGCGCGCCGGCCGACGATAAAAGCCGTGTGCCGTGACAGTCCCCATTCCGGCCGGACTTGTGACCAATCCAGGCTTCGCATTGCCGTTCGCGCCGTCGCATGATCCAGGGAGTGCCCACCCGTTTCCTCCGGGAAGCGACTTAACCGTTCAAGGCTGTTGTGCCTACCGGCTTCTTCCATGTCATGAATCAGTCTGCTCAAGTCTTTCCGATGCGTTGCAGGAACGTCTTCCACGTCAAACAGTTCAACGCGGTCCGTCGTGGTATCGTGTTGCCCCGGGAGGAAATGCGTATCGGGGGGAATGGCAATCCCTTTTCGGGCGAGCATCTGCCGGACTTTGGCTTTGTTGGCCATGGCGGCAAAGGCTCGGGCGTTGGAGACGCCGTGGTTTCCTCCGCAGGCCCCACAGTCCAAAGCCGACTCAAAGGGGTTGTTGTCTGAGGTGCTGGCATGCCCGCAAATCAGGATCAATCTGGAAAAGGTTTTCGTGAATCCTAGAATGCGAAGGGCCGTTTCGACAAAATGCGCTTGTTCGGTTGCGGTAAATCCGGTCTGTGTGATCCGGTGCATCCGATTCGTCACGTTTCGTCTGTTTACCCCATGCTCCCGCATGAGATGTTGCAGGAATTTCGCATGATCTGCTTCCGTCCAGTGCAACAGTTCACGGAGTTCCTTATCTTCCGTGTCGTCTGTCGAAACCTCATTGGTCGCTTGCTTGCGGAGACGTTCGACCTGGTCGTGAGAGACCGTGTTGCCCAGACGACCGAACCGTTCGATTAGCACGTGATAGATGACGGCCCGATGCTCCGAGGCCACCATTTCCTCTGCTTCCTGCTTGGTCAGTTTTTCGACCGTCAACGTCGTTCCAATGGAAATGGCAAAATGCTCTTTTATCCAGCTCGCAAGCCGTTGATACCACAGCGGTGCTAACGTCTGGCCGAATAACCGGAGCCCAAAAAACCATCCAATGGCTTCAACCATCACGTACGGCGTGATGATGTTTTCCTTCAAATCATGCAGGAGGGTGTGTCCGGTCCTGGCGAGTTGCCGTCTTTCCAGATATTTCTCCGCAACCTTGGCTTGATAGGCGCGAGGCACTTCTCTGATGACGTGTTTCGGTTTGAGGAGGACCGGGCACTGGTCGGTTTCATGTTCGTGTCCGAACTCCCCGAAGCATAAGGGGACCCCGAAAAATCCAGCAAACCCGAATGTTTCATTTCCACCCACTTCTTCAAGGTGTCTTCGAAAGCCTTCCGAACGAACATCGATACAAAAGATGGCTTGAGTCAATGGACGTGATTCGGAAGGGTGTTCTCCCGCCTCGCCACTCTGACGAAGTCGTTCAACGTTGGGGGAGAAATGTCGGATAAAGTCCGTCACGAAACTGCGCTCAAGCGCCCTCAGCCAATACGGACCATGATGCGACTCCGGAAAACGTTCAATCCAATCGAGCAAAACTTCCAGGTTTTCCGAGGGAGTTTCCATGAGATCCTGCACGGAGCAATCAAGGCAACGGGCGAGGTGGACAAGGATACAGGCTTCACGCTCCCTGGCCTGTCGTTGACGAACGGTTTCCCACGTGTGACGGGTGATCTCGCCCAGCCGGTCCAACTCAGCAATGGGGAGGGGTTCCTGAATGAACAGGGACGGATCAAGGTTCGCCACCACTTCCTCGGCCAGCCCTCGTGTACGCCATTCTTTGTAGAGACCGTAGCCACCCGGATGGTCGTGCAGGAAAGACATGATTGAAGCATACGTGCCTGGGATGCCGAGTTTTGCTTCGCATGCACGCGAGACGAGTTCTCTTTCATAGAAGAGACGGATGGCGATGTACTTGACCAAATCGATGGGGAAGGCCTGTTGCCATTGGTGCTCCGATTGTTCTGACCGCCATTTGATGAATCCCGACCATCCCGGCAACTGAGCCAAGTGCAAGGTGAAATAGTCTATCCACAGATTCTGAGGAATGGCCAATATCTCCAGGCTTTCACGAATGGTATCTGGGGGGCGGTCAGGAAGGTTTCGGATTTTGGATGTCCAGCCCCGAATGCCGAACAACGGGCCTGACCGGTCTTCTTGGGCCAACATTTTCCACCCACCATAGAACGTTTTGTTGCGATGCGGCATCGGCCATGGCGCATGGCCTTCGTCGAGAAAGCCTCCGCACCATTTGATGAGTTCCTGATTGATCCGGTCTTGGATGTCCGTGCCGAGTGCGGCATCGCACCAATGGGCAAGGGTGTACTTCACCCCAAGTTCGTTTTGTTCCCTGTCGGCGTGAAGGTTGAGGGAACATTGCGGCTTCTCTGACCCGGAGAAGGTTTGGAGTTTTTCACGCAGACCGGTCACGTCGGTTTCGCGTAGCGAACGTTCTAAAACGGCTGAGGCCACGTCAGGCTCGATGGTTCCTGTCCCATTGATGAAAACGGTCTTCAGGACTTCCAGATGAGCAACCGTTCGATTTCCAATCCTCACGCTCTCCCCTTGTGCTCTGAGCGTTAAGGCTTCATGAATGGCGTCCGAGGAGATTCGGCCCTGTTGAAAATACTTCCGGTATTCCCCATTGGGCAGATAGCCGTTCCCGCCGATGAATGTCCTGGCCTGCTCGATGGCTTCTTCGAAGGGTAAATGTTCCAGGCCATGGAGTGGATTATGGTGGATAAAGGTTTGCATGGGCCAGTAATGGGAGATGGTCTCGCTCGCAAGTTTGACGAGCGAGACTATCTCCATGCGCTGGGTCTCTTGGGCGACAACCGGTTCTTTGACGTTTGCCATGAGCGCTCTTTCTAATTGAACACGATGCTAACACTTGCGCCGAAAATGATCAGGGCCAGGCAACAGATTTCGGCAACTTTCAGATCGGTATAGGGGATGTCCGATCGTGCTTTTCCGAAGAGTGTATGATGCAGCACATGTGAGAAATGCCAACTTCCAAACATCCAGACACCGAGAAACAGCAACGAAATGATGACGAAAGAGCCCTCCTGGCTTTCCGCTCCCGGCATGGTCGTGATACCCCCAAAGAGTGGAATGATTGGAAACAGGACGGCGATGCTGATCAAAAGGCTCACGAACGTCCCGAGACGCGGCATGGGAGCTGCCAACCCGGGGAGATTGCCGATGATGTGCGACCCATACCGTTGCTGGACAAACGTATAGGCGACAAACAGTCCGTTCATGATCAATCCGACCGTGACCCCGAATGGGATTCCCCATAGGGAAAAAGAAGAGAAGACGGTCGTCAGTCCCCACAAAAGCGCGACCTGGACAATAGTCGCATAGGTCAGCAAAACATGGATCTGGTTCTGCCCCAAACACTTCAGGGCCGCGTACAGCCCGCCCAGTAAGGCCAGTAATCCGATGGCGACGCGCATTTCCGTTTCCATGGGAATCATGGTTTGCAGGTTCTGGATTTCGGCCAATCCGAGGGATAAGAACGCCACGGTCCATACCCCGGAAAGAATGCCTCGAGCAGAACCGACCAGGGAGGCGAAGAGAACGTGAAATGGAGGCAGCGGCACGAGCGTGACCGCGAGAAAAAGGCCGGCTGGTTCGTAAAAAGAATCCCCCGCCCAGAAAGACACACAGACGAGCAATATGGCAAGAGCCGACTGCGCAAGACCGAAGGTTTTGCGCGTGACGGAAATATTCGACCGGTAGAGAGAATAGGCCGCATAACCGAGCAAGCCAATGAGAAAATACCCGTTGGTGGGCGCGGGGCCGAGCAATGCGGCAAGACACAGTCCCAATACCGCCAGGGGTTCGTCCAGGATGCTTGAAGAACGTGTGGAATGCCATTGTCCGAGGACGACGCAAAACGTCGAAAAGATGACGGCCGTTGATAGATACATCGCCGTGTGAGTGATTTCGAATGTGGCGTGCATGTAGAACGTCGTTCCGGCTTCCCACCCGATGCACAGCATGGCTAAAACCTGAAAGGTCAAATGCGAAATGCGGCAGGTTCGGTTAATGAACCAGAGAGCAAAGGGGATGAGAACAGCCAGCAACGTGATGGAAAATTCTGAAGCCATGACGGATTTTAATATCGGCATCCGAATTTTTGTGCCAATTGGAAGAGTTTGTTGCCCCACCGCATATAGATCAGATCGACGTACAACCGGTTGATCAGAAGAATATAGAGCCGTTGTTGCCATGCAGAAATCCAGTCCGGACTCAAAATCGCGTGTCCTCTGGCATCGGTATAGACGTAGCCCCAGCCGAAAAGAATAAACACGGTCGCCAGCAGGATCATCGTATCGAACACTGCAGGGTTCAATGCCGCGGCCACGAAGAATGCTTCGGCCGCACCTGGTTCGGGATACAGAAAGTGCGTGAATTGCTCGCCCGCCCAGAGGTACGTGAATCCAATGAGAAACAACGTACCGATCATGGCGCTGGCTATTTTCCAGGAAGCCACGTCATGCAGTCGATACAAACTGAAAATGGCTTGAGAGGCGGTGACCCAACTGAAAAAGAGAAATATGACCGCTCCATGGGCGTCCTGGAGAGGCACTTCCAACAGACCGTGTGCGACCATCAAAATAAACAACGGCATGATTAAGGTGATGATCAATCCCGTCACCCAGCTTGCCTGGGTGGGAATCCTCGCTGGCTTGTGGGTTGACGAAGCAGGGAATTTGGGTTCGTGTCTGGCATCATGAATCACGGCCCCGGCGCTTAAGAAGAGTGAGGCCTTGAACAGGCCGTGTGCAATCAGATGGAAAATGGCCAGGGCAAAGGCCCCCAGGCCACATTCCATGATCATGTATCCCATTTGTCCCATCGTGGAAAATCCCAGCGTCTTCTTAATGTCGTTTTGGACGAGCATCATGGAGGCTCCCAGAAGAACGGTGGCGACGCCGACGATGAATACGATATGCAGGACTTCTGGTGAGAGGGCATACAACGGTGCGAGTCGATTCAGCAGGAACCCTCCCGCGTTGACAATGCCCGCATGCATGAGCGCCGAAACCGGGGTTGGAGAATCCATGGTATCCGGCAACCAGACGTGGAGAGGAAACTGAGCCGATTTGGCCATGGCTCCGATGAAAATCAGCACCGTAATGACGGACGTGGCCGAGACGTCGAGCAAATTTGCGGGCAGCAGTGAGATCACGTGGGTTTGTTCCGAGGCTCGTTGGAAGAGTTCGGTGAATTCGAGCGTGCCGAAATAGTGATACGTCAAGACAAGGCCGCAGAGGAAAGCGACGTCTCCGACCCGGTGGACGATCAACGTTTTGAAGGCATTCTGATAGGCCGGCACGTGCGAAAAATTAAACGCAAGAATGAGGTACAGGACCCAACTCAGCAACTGCCAGAAGACAAACAGCATCAGGAGGTTCGGACTGGAAACAAGAGCGAGGATGACAAAGGTCATGAAGCTGAGTAACGCGAAAAATCGGGCATAGCCGGAATCGCCTCGGAGATAACGAACGGAATACACGTGAATCACGGTGCTGACGCTGGTGATCAGGACCATCATCACGGCCGTGAGCCGGTCAACCCACATGCCGAACGTGAAAAACGAGGAATCATTGTTCTGGAGCGGCCAGAAGGACACCCGAAAAGGCTCGCCCGAGCTGACGGCGTACAGCGTCACAATGGAGAAGATGCCGGCGCCGACCGTGGCACTGATTCCTATCGTGGTCACATACGAGGCGAATCGTTTCCCGAGGACACTGATCAACACTCCGGCAAAAAACGGAAGAAGGGGAATGAGGATGGCTGTTGTCGTCATCATCAAGTATTCTCTTGCAAACGGACGAGTCTGTCGATCATGACGGTCTTTGCCAACAAAAACGGAGACGTTCGGTTATACGTCTTTTCATCGTTCAGTTTGTGCCAAAGAAGGTGGGGAGGGTGACGTACGGCCTGACATTTGGTCTTCTTTTCCGCTCAAGCGGAAGCACGTTCATCAATGATTACTGGTAATAATCAACGTGTCTTTTATAGGCAAATAAATAATTTTTATGAATTCATCTATTTTTTAAATGTACAGGATGGCGTCATGAAGTGGTTGAATGACCGCCATTTGCTTCATTGAATTATGCGCGCTTGAAGACGCCGGTCGGTGAGAAGTTGTTTTTGCGCGCAGGCCGGAAACTGGTTCTGAGGGACCTCGGGAAAGGAGTCTCTCTTGTGCCTGTCTGTTGAACGTGTATCTCTGCGGCAAGCGAACGAAGAGCCTGAACGAAACCGGGTTTGACAATATTGGCGAAATAGCAGGGACACGTGCGCTATCTCTCGGGTAGTGCCTCGCCGTGGCTTTCTCCCGGCATTCCCGGCATTAAAGCCGCGGAATCGGAAACGTCGGCCATTGCGTCATCCGGCAACGAGAACAACGCATCAAGTTCGGTTAAGGCGCTGAAAAAGTAAAACACGACATACGTACGTTTTATGACGGATTCCAGATTGACCAACAGACTTGCGACGATAACTTCGGCTGCGACAAGTTGCCCCAAGGTCAATTCCCCTTGGCTGAGCAGCCACCCCGCGGTTCCCAACAAGCCGGTCTGCAGAAACACCTGAAGCGCCAGCCAACCGATATATTGACGCAGCAGGATGCCGAAACGGGATTCGCGCGCCCTGACGTAAACTCTCGCCAATGCATCCGCTTGTCCCATGAGGTCGATCCCGGTTGCCGCATTGAAGCGAGCCCGGTCGCTGGTTACTTCCTGAAGCCAGCGAAAGACGTTGTATTTGGCTTCAGACATATGCAACGTGGTGTGAACCCCTCCTTTGCCCAAAATCCCGATCAGAACCACCGAGCCCAGCAACATGAGGTCGAAGACGATGAAGTACGGATGATAGAGGACCAGCAGCGCCATGCCGATCAATCCTCCGACCAACACATTGGTAAAATCGACCAGCAAGCCGGAGAGGGCTCGTTGCAGAAAGACCGTTTCAAAAAAACGATTGATCGAATCAGATTGAAAGGTCTCTCCCTTGACGCGTGAGACGATTTGCGCGAGTGCCAGCGTGACGCGAACAAAAAGACGTCGTTCGAGAATATCGGTTGCATAGAATTGCAGAATGCGAAAGGCGCCGACGAAAAACAGAATAATCGCCATAATGCCGATGATCGTCGCCAACATCACCGGCGAAACCGTGAAGGCAAAGGTATTGACCAGTTCCTGAACCGTGAGGGGAATGATCAGGGAGAAGATCCCCACCGCGACGGCATAGGTCAGAATCGACAGAAGAAGCATGCGTTCATGCCAGATGAACAGTCCCAGGCGGTCGAGATAACTTTTGTAGTCAGGCAGAGTTGTCCTCATGCTCTTTCAAGGCCTATCGTGGGTTGCGTCCGGTATTGAGGGGTGCGACGGTCCGTTCACCCATTGTCCGATCGCCCATTGATACAACGCCAGCGCTTTTTGGTAGTCGGCCAGCGCGTGAATCCACTCCTCGGCCGACCGAATGACGTTTCTTTCCCGAAGATTGACGAAGACCAAACTCGTTGCTCCATGCCTAAATCGCTTGCGTTCCCCCTTTTCCAGGGCTTGGGCCAGGTCAAGCGCCCGTCGGGAAACTTCGATCCGTTCCTCCGCGCGGGCGACGGCTGATCGGGCATTGTCCACGTCCAGGGACACTTGTTGAATGCGATAGTGCTGCATGAATTTCAGGCGTTGGGCTTTGCCCTCGATCTGAAGGTGGTCCCCTCGTGCATTCCGTTGCAGGAACGGAAAACTCATCTGTACGCCGAATCGATAGCCCAGACCCAGGACGAACTCTCCGGGCTTTCTCGATGGCTGGGCATCTGCGGTCAGATTTGGAAGAAAATTATTATTGGCCACTTCCAAGTCGATGTGATTCAATTTGGCTTCCAGATTGACGAGTTGGACCTCCGGACGAACGGCGATGGCCCGTTGCTTGTCCTGCTCGTGGTGAGAGATCGTCTCTTGTTGAAGCAATGAAATGTCCGGAGGCTTCAAGTGTCGTACGACGACCGGATTGCCGTCCTCCCACAGGAACAAGGCGAGTTTCAACTGTTCCCTCTCGAGCGTGCGTCTCGCCTTGATCGAGGCTGCTCGTCGTCGTTGCACTTCCTGGTTGGCTTCAATGACGTCGAACTCGGCCCTCGCTCCGGCCTTGGCTTGTCTCGTCAATTGCCGGGAACGAGTCCCGGCTACGGTGACGGCTTTCTCCTGTAACTCCGCGAATTTATGCGCGGCAGCCCAGTTCCAGAATTGCATTGCCGCCCCACGATACAAATCCTGCCGTGTTTGTTGAATGTGGAGTTCGGCCTGTTTGGTGGCCAATTCGGATTTCTTGAGTTCTGCATGGGCAGGATTTGTGACCAGCCCGCGCAGGAGAGGAAATGCAATTCCCAACAACGGTTGGTTCGTCGAATTGATATCCAAATCCGCGATTCTGACGTCCCCGATGCCTGCCCGGAATCCGGCAAATCCCTGGACGCCCCATGGGTGACGGAATTCCACAAACGTATCATTGAATCCCATACTCGTCGTGGTGTCGGAACTGCCGGCGAGTCGTTCCAATTCCCAATCGTTGACGAGTTTTGGTTCGAAAGTCCCCAACGCTTTCAGTAATTTCCCGCTGGCCACGATCTTTTGTGTTTGACTTCCCTGAAGAAGCGGATGCCCTTGTTCCACTCGGGCCAAAACGTCTTTCAACGTCAGAATAGCCCGTGGCGTTTTTTTTGAAGATGGCGTTGCCGGTTTTTCCGCCCCCGCGGGGATCACGAGGAATCCCATAAGCCAGATGACAACCGCTATTCGTAGACTCTTCATCTTCACTTCTCCCATCTGATGGCATGCTCTTGCGCATCCGGTCCGTCTGCCTGGTTCACTTGTCGCGGCGTCCGGCTTTCGGCAGAAACACGTCGGTCAACGCTTTTTCTCCAGTTTCATAATCTGGCGGAAATAAATTGAACCGACGCCACATCTCGTACCACAAGGGGACGCGATTGAGGATCACCCATCCCATGGCTTGGGTCCCTTGCCGGACTTGTTCTTGAGGCGGCCAGTCTCGACGTGTCGTCTCAGGCACCACCCATAAACGAAATTTGCCGTTTGCCGAAGCCGATTGATCCACGACCCGAATGCGTCCGTCGTAGGTGCCCACCATCGACTCGGGCCACGCCGGCAGGGGAATGGCCGGGATGCCGTGAAGCAACAAGCGAACCGGTCTGCCCGGCTTCAGCAGTGGGGCATCAATCGCCTCGGCCCACATTTCAACGGCTCGGTTGGCATTCGATGGGACGATCGTAAATAACGCGTCCCCCGGATGCACGATTTCGCCCAGACCGACCGGGGTCACATGGACCACGGTGCCGTCCAGAGGGGCGACGACACGGCCGGCCTCACGTCGTTGCATGGCATTGGACCGTTTCAATTCCAAATCCGCCAATTCTTCGGATGCCTTGGCTGCATCGGCAAGGGTGGAAGCCCTTTGGGATCGCGTATCCAGTTCCCGTTGGATCAATTCCGCGTCAATTTGTTCACGACCGTGTGCCAAGGCCCGTTGTGCCTGTACCGCTTCGCGCAACGCAGCTTCGGCCGCCTTCAGTTCCGCGCGGGAGGCGATTTCGGTTTGGATCGCCAATTCAAGTTCCCGTCGGGAAACCAAGCCGTCAGCCTCCAAAAGGCGTGAACGCTCCAAGTTCAAGGTGGCGGTCTCCAGGGTCACTTTTGCCCCGGCTACGCGTTGCCTGGCAATTTGGATTTTATGATCAGCCTCGGACACCCGGGCTTGGGCCGATGTCGTGGCGGCTTGCGTCAGCTTCGTCATTTCTTCAAGACGCTGGGCCAAGATATCGGCACGCGTCAAAGCGGCTTGACGGCGGTCTTCCAGGGCTTTCCGGGATTGATCCAATCGTTGCTGGAGATCCGGAGCCATGAATTGAGGATTCACGTCGTCCATCTCGAGAATCAGGTCTCCGGTCTTGACGGCCATGCCTTCATTGACGTGCCACGCGCGGACGCGCCCGTTGATCCGGGCGTGAATTTCCTGAGGTCGTTCGGATGGCGAATATGCGGATAATTGGCCTTCGACGGTGACCGTCTGCGTCCACGGCACGAAACTCATGATCATGCCGAAGACCAGAAGAAGTCCGATGATCGAGCGCGCCCACGTCCGCAATCGACGTGGAATGCGTACTGCGACATGAGAGCTCAGCCGTCTAGTCGATGGAAGAAAATGGACGCCGAAGAGCCCGAGTTCTCGGCCGGGTTTCCATCTTCTCGGCACAAGATTTTTTCCTGGAACATCCATGTTGTTACTTTCTCGCGGTATTCATGCAAAGATGACACGGTCATTGTCATGGCCTTTACGTCGCTCAAAAGAGCGCGTTTTTCGAATCTTAACTTAATCATTCGACGATTGCCTATAGGCGAATACATAATTAATTCTTGATTCATCTATTTTTTGAATATACAGTTTCAAGTCATGGATTGGCTCAACTACCACCATCTACTCTATTTCTGGGTGATTGCCCGGGAAGGATCCATTAAGAAAGCCTGTGAAGTGCTGACGTTGTCCCAGCCCGCGCTGAGTGCGCAATTGCGCACCCTTGAAGACGCGATAGGTGAGAAATTGTTTTCTCGCGTCAGCCGCAAACTGATTCTGACGGACGTGGGAAAAGTGGTCTACCGTTACGCGGACGAAATTTTTTCGCTCGGCAGAGAATTGACCAGTACGCTGAAAGGCTATGGAACCCAACGCCCTATTCGCCTGGTGGTCGGCATTGCTGAAGTCGTCCCCAAAATGGTGGCCTATAAACTGCTGAAGGTGGCGTACAAACAGTTCGAGCACATGAAGATCGTGTGCTGGGAGGGTCGATTGGAACGGTTGTTGGGTGAACTCGCTCTTCATGCACTGGACATTGTCTTAACGGACACTCCCGTTCCGCCCAGCGTCAGCATCGAAGCTCACAGCCATCTGCTCGGGGAATCAGGCGTGACGCTTTTCGGTCCGGAAGACTTGGCCTCTCACTATCGGTGGAAGTTTCCACAATCATTGAATGGAGCCCCGTTTCTGTTGCCCACGCCCAATTCCATACTCAGACGGGGCTTGGATGATTGGTTTCGAAAATACGGGATAGAGCCGCTCATTGTCGGCGAGTTTGAAGACGGGGCCACGATGCAAGCGTTCGCCCAGGAAGGGCACGGGTTGTTTCCCGGCTCTTCGGTCGTTGAGTCGGAAATCACTCGGCAGAATCAAGTTCAAAAAGTAGGGCGCATTACGGGGCTCAGGGAACGCTTCTATGGCATTACGGTTGAACGCCGTTTAAAGCATCCGGCCGTTTTGGCGATTTCCGAGTCCGCGAAAGAACAAGTCTTTCGGTAATGTTCTTGCTGTCATACATAATACCACCACGGCCCGGATCACGGCGATCATCCAAAAGCACGCAATCCTTCGGCAACTCCTGCACAATCAATGGCTCACCCTCGTGTCCCATGACCCCTCTCCCTTCGAGTTTCATCGCTACAATCCCGATGCCACTTGGGAATTGATCGGGCAAAACATGTTCTCCACGGCATAAGGCTGCCCCTCCGGGAGAGGCCAAAGCAGAGGAACATTTGTCAGCGCCGAGCGTATGGTATAATCTCGTCGTCGGTCCGTGCGAAGAATTTCAAGTAACAATGAGGAAGGTAAGATGCGAGAACAAGGGTCCCTGACTACTGTCCTGAAAAACCCCGTCGTCCTGGCGATCGGGAGTTTTCTCTGCGTGTGCCTGGCGTTGGGCGCGACGTTCTTTCAGCCGTCCACGGTCACCCAGGCTTCGGAAGAGCAGGTCGCGTCCCCTGACCTGCTTGTGCAAGCACCCTTGGCGCAGCCGGCTGCCTTTTCCCCTCCCGCCACGAGCGAAGACCTCCTCCGGTTCAACCGGCACCTGATCGCGATTGCCAAGAAAGTCACTCCCGCGGTGGTCAATATTTCCATCGTGAAGAAGACCGCCCCGAGAAATTCTCCGTTTCCACACTCCCCGTTTTTTGACGACCCGTTCTTTCGGAAATTTTTTGGAGAGCGGTTTAGAGAGGAACGCCGTCAGGCCCCGAGACGCCGGCAACAGGGCATGGGCTCCGGGGTGATCGTCAATCCCGATGGCTATATCGTCACGAATAATCACGTGGTGGCCGAGGGCGATGAAATCCAGGTGGTCTTGGGGGATCAGCGGAAGTTCGAAGCGGAATTGATCGGGACCGATCCCAAGACCGACTTGGCCATCTTGAAGATTGATGCGTCGGATTTGCCGTTCCTCTCCTGGGGCGATTCCGGCGGGTTAGAGGTGGGAGAGATGGTCGTGGCCGTGGGGAATCCCTTCGGCCTGAACCAGACCGTGACCATGGGTATTATCAGTGCCGTGGGACGGGCCAACGTGGGCATTGCCGACTACGAGGACTTCATCCAAACCGACGCGGCCATCAACCCCGGCAATTCCGGCGGGGCCCTGGTGAACGTCCGAGGGGAACTCATCGGCATCAACACGGCCATTTTCAGCCGCAGCGGCGGGTATATGGGTATCGGTTTTGCCATCCCGAGCAATATGGCCAAAGGGGTGGCGCAGAGTTTGAAAGTCTACGGCAAAATGGTACGAGGGTGGCTCGGCGTGTCCATCCAGGACCTGACTCCTGACCTGGCGAAACAATTTGACGCCACGGAGACCAAAGGCGCCCTGGTGACCGACGTGGTCGAGGGCAGTCCCGCCGAAGATGCCCTGTTTCAACGGGGCGACATCATTCGCGAATACGACGGGCGCGCAGTCGAGAACTCGACCAAGTTGCGCACCTACGTGGCCGAGACGCCTCCCGAAACCAAGGTGGACGTGGAGATTCTTCGCGAAGGCAACAGGAAGCGCCTGACCGTCGTCATCGGACTGATGCCCAAGGATATGGCCGGGACAGGCGAAGTGGGGACCGTCGGCGAACATCACGCCCTGTCCGGCTTGACGGTCGAATCGGTGGAGCAGTCTGCCGGTGACAAAGGGGTGCGCGTCATGAAGGTCCAGCCTGACAGCCGTGCCGCCCGGGCCGGGATACGGAAAGACGACGTCATCATGGAAATCAACCGGATCTCCATCGCGGATGCGGACGACTTCGATCGCGTCACCAGTCAACTCGACGAGGACGATGCGGTCCTGGTCCTCCTCAGACGAGGCCGCTCGACGCTCTTCCTGTCGATCGGCGGAAGATAGCGGACGCCCAGTCGTTGAGTGACGCCAGGGCTAATAACCGGACATTCGGTGTCTATGTTGGGAACCTTTTGCAGAAGGATATTTTCCAAAACGATAGAAACCATAGAAATAAAAACGTGGGAAGATCTACTAAAACAGGAAGAAGACCTAAGAGTAAATGAGTGGTTGTTCAGAGGCATGCCGTGTGCCGGATGGAAGTTAAAAACCTCCCTGGAACGCGCTTGCGAAAATTACTATGAAAATTGCCACGGCGGTCATCTTAGTAAAGCTGCGCACCTCGAATACGTTCTTTACCGCGAATTTCGACGCCGGTATCATAACCACAGTGTTGGAATTCCTGACCCAGTTGGGATTGAATGGCTTTCACTCATGCAGCATTATGGTGCCCCTACACGCCTCCTCGATTTTACCTACTCCTTTTTCATTGCAACCTATTTTGCAGTCGAAAAGCCATGTGAGGAATCATGTTGCCATGCCATATGGGCCGTCAGGAGCAAATGGGTCGAAGAGGAGGGGATTAAATTGCTTAAATGTGGGAGGAAGGACACAGGCTATCTCGACAATAAGCAGAACGAACGGGAATGGGAATTACAAAAATCTTTTTTTGAATCACTCTTGAATCTTGAAGAGCACGATCTTGAAAAACGTACTGAACACAGTCAACGTGATCCTCTTTGTGTCTTTCCGATAAACGCGATGAAACTTAATGATCGATCCACGATACAACAGGGAGTCTTTCTCTGCGCAGGTAATGTCACAAGACCCTTTGAAGAGAATTTGAAAAATCTACACGGCTTTGACAAACGAAAAAATCTTGTAAAACTCTTCATTCCACATAAACTGCGCATAGATGTTCTCAGAAAACTGTATTCAATGAACATCAACAAAGCAACCCTCTTTCCGGGACTTCAAGGCTTTGCCGAATCTTTAGGAATCTATCATCCGCTGGCATTTGGTTCATGACAAAAATTCTAATGTTTTCATCCATCATATGCCGCCCTTGTCTTCGCTGAAATTATCCGACCAGGAGAAGCAGGAGATCATCCGGTATCTGGAGGCGGACAAGCCTTTGCCGGAGAAGTATCGCTTTTTTCTGTTCGGGGATAAGCGTGAAGTGGAACTGGTCTGGAATGGCAAGACCAATGACGTCTGCAATGTCGTCCTGCCGTTTCAGACCATCGAACAGGTGGATGAGCCTCGGGCGGAAAAGCCGTCGGATGCGTCCTCGCAGATAGGCCTGTTCTCAACAGACGAGCGCGGGCGGCAACTCAAAGGCTGGACCAACAAACTCATCTGGGGCGATAACAAGCTGATTTTGTCCTCGCTCAAGAACGGACCGCTCCGCGAGGAGATCGAAGCCCAGGGCGGCATTAAGCTGATCTACATTGACCCGCCGTTCGACGTGGGCGCGGATTTCTCGATGGACCTCGAAATCGGCGGTGACACCTTCACCAAGAAGCCGAATATTCTCGAAGAAATCGCCTACCGCGACACCTGGGGCAAAGGCGCGGATTCCTTTATTGCGATGATCTACGAGCGGCTAGTGCTGATGCGCGTCTGCTGATGGAGGATGGGAGTATTTACGTGCATTGTGACTGGCGAGTGAATGGTTATTTGCGGTTAGTTTTGGATGAAATTTTTGGAACAGGAAGCTTCTTAAACCAAATCACTTGGAAACGTCAGACTTCATCTGGTTATAAAGGAAAGAATTTTCTTGGGAAAAATCACGATGACATTTTTCTTTATCGTCGTTCTTCTCAAACATCTTACAGTGTGGAAATGCTTCCATACAGTGAAGAGTATGTTAAACAACGATTCTCCCACATAGAAGAAAAAACAGGGAGGAGATTTAAAGATGCTTTTTTAGGAACTGCTACAACCAATGAAACAATTGAGAGACTAAAAAAGGAAGATAAAATATATTATACGGAATCTGGTGGGATGCGTCTGAAAATCTACCTTGATGAGACTGCAGGCGTCCCGCTTGATGATATTTGGGCGGACTTGAACTTTATTAACTCAATGTCAGCAGAGCGCATCAACTATCCTACCCAAAAGCCCGAAGTTCTGCTTGAACGTATCATCAAGGCTTCCTCCAACGAAGGCGATCTTGTCGCCGATTTCTTCTGCGGCTCTGGCACAACTGCAGCGGCTGCAGAAAAATTGGGCCGCAAATGGATTTGCTCCGATCTCGGCAAGTTCGCCATCCACACAACCCGCAAACGTATGATTGAAGTGCAAAGGCAATTGAAAGCGGACGGTAAGGACTACCGCGCCTTTGAAATTCTCAACCTTGGCAAATACGAACGCCAGCACTTCGTCGGTATCAACCCCAGCCTTCGCGAGGAAGAACGACAGAAGCAATTGCAAGAGAAGGAAGCGGCCTTCCTCGATTTGATCCTCAAAGCCTACCATGCAGAAAAAATAGAACATGTTTCTGTCTTCCACGGTAAAAAAGCCGGGCGGCTGGTAACGGTGGGACCGGTGAACCTACCCGTCACCCGCCTCTTTGTGGAAGAGATTATTCTGGAGTGCCGAAAGCATCACATCACGAAGGTGGATATGCTCGGCTTCGAGTTTGAGATGGGGTTGTTTCCCAACGTGCTGGACGAGGCGCGTGCCAAAGGCATTGATCTGGCGCCCAGATACATCCCTGCCGAGGTCTTCGACAAGCGAGCCGTGGAGAAGAACCAAGTCGTGTTTCACGACGTGGCTTTCATCGAAGTCAAACCGCACGTGCAAGCGGGTAGGAAGAACCAGCCTGCCACGGTGGCGGTAGAACTCACCGATTTCTCGGTATTCTACTCCCAGGATTCAATCGCCAACGCCGAGGTCGCCCTGTCGGCCAACACAAAAGCCGGGAGTAAGATTGTGGTGGAAAAAGGCCGGATTGTGAAACTGAGCAAGGACAAAAACGGCGTCATGAAACGCGAGACGTTGACCCGGCATTGGACGGACTGGATCGACTACTGGAGTGTGGATTTCGACTTCGAGAGCAAACGAGAAATTATCCGCGTCAAAAAAGAGGAACTTTCACCTGATGCACAAACGACCCTGGAAGAGATGGGCGATGCACAACAGAATCTGTCGGTCTGGGAAGAGCAGTGGACCGGCGACTACATCTTCGAGAACGAATGGCAGAGCTTCCGCACGAAAAAGGACCGCTCCTTGGAACTCAAAAGCGTGGCCCACGAATGCCAGCCCGGCCGCCGCAAGATCGCCGTCAAAGTGGTAGATATCTTCGGCAACGACACTATGACGATTGTGGAGGTAATGGTATGAATACAATCAATAAATTCTTCTTGCGTGACGTGCGCTGCTTTGATGGTGAACATGAATTTAATATACGTCCATTAACTTTTCTGATTGGTGAAAACAGCACGGGGAAATCGACCCTCCTTGGTTGTCTTCAAGCGTTAGGGAATTTATTCAATTACGGAGGTCCTTCTGAATCCCAAATTGATTTTAATTTTGAACCCTATCAGATGGGGGCCTTTGCAGATATTGTCAGAAGGTCAACTCCCAAAAAAGAGGATTTTCGATTGGGCATTGAGTACAAAAGTGGAGAAAAAAAATTAAAGTTTTCTCTAACCCTAACCGAGAGAGGCAGGGGATCTGAACCAATTATTCAGTATACAAGATGGGCTTTTGATGATGGACAAATAGTTTTTTTTATAAACGAAAGCGACCGAGACTCAAAGAAAAAGCGTAATTTCGAGGTCACATATGGAGCAAATCAAAGCGAATTTCTTGTTTTAACTAATAATAGATATTGGTTTCGTTGGCATTGGTTCTCTTTAGGCTACTTATATGAGTATTTGTCTGAATCACGAAAAGAGCTAGAATCTCCCGCAAACAATCTTTTGCAGTTTTTGGATCGTCAATTTGCCAAGGATCGTGAAAAAAAAGAGAGTCGTCCCCGTCGCTTTCGACTCGTGGAAGATTTGCACTTCGACTTATCCCAGATTTACAGCATTGCGCCGATCCGTTCAAAGCCAAAACGCACCTATGATCCTCTGAAGGAGACGGAAACGCCTGATGGCAGTGAAATACCAATGGTGCTGATGAATTTAAGTACAGCAAGTGGGGATGCATGGGAAACCCTAAGAAAAGGTCTATTGAAGTTTGGACATGCTTCCGGTCTGTTCACCGATATTGCGCTTAGAAAATTAGGAAGTTCCAAGAGCGATCCCTTTCAATTGCGGATTAAAGTCAGGGGACCCAGCACAAATCTAATGGATGTGGGATACGGCGTCAGTCAGGTGTTACCTATTTTGGTGCGCATCTTTACAGAGCAGCACGCAACGTTTTTGTTGCAACAACCAGAGGTCCATTTGCATCCAAGAGGACAGGTCGAACTGGCTTCTTTGCTCGTTGATATAAATCGGACACATGGAAACTCTTTTGTCATCGAAACTCACAGTGATTACATGATAGATCGTATTCGAATTGAGATCCTGAATGGCAATATAAAACCCGATGATGTTTCGCTAATTTATCTGGAGCCTTTCGGCAACAGAGTGAAGACCCATAACATTAGCTTTGATGCTCAAGCCAATATGATGAACGTTCCTGAAGGTTATAGGGAATTTTTCCTCAACGAATCGAACAAATTGCTTGGTTATGATTGAGTTATGTGCCTGATACTAGACGCGAATAAATACGGTGAGTTTCTTGATCCGGGCAATACAGACATGGAGCCGGTAAGACATTGGATCAAGAAGAACAATGGAAAAATAGTTTATGCGGCGACTGAAAAGATGCAGGATGAACTTAGCAGATTTCAGTCGATGAAAAGACTTTTTAGTGAATACCGGCAGGCGGGACGATTAAAATTATTCGATAAAGAAAAAGTAAAGGAAGAAGAAAATGAGATAAGGGATCTCTTATCCAACGATAAACATATTATTGCGTTAGCTATGGTGTCTGGCGTCAAACTATTGATTTCGGGAGATAAGAAATTACAAGAGGATTTTAAGGGAATCATAAGAGGAAAAATTTATAAAAATAAGAGTCATAAGCATCTTCTTAGGCAAGACACTTGCCCCTAATTCTGCCGCATCCATTCTAGGATAATGGCCCTCCATCGCTATTTTCCCCACTCCCCCCACGAGATTCTTGACCCCGAACGCCGCTGGTTCCCGGCGGATGAAGCCCTCCGTGATACGACGATGGAGAAGCTGATGCCGCCGCTGGTGGCGGAACTTCGGCGAAGGGTAAAGGAATTGCGCGATAACGGGTACGAGAGGGCATCCGATACCAGTCGAAGTCTACTCAACTGGTGGTTCAAGGAACAGCATTTGCTGCCCGGAGCAGACGGCAGCATGGAGACTTTTGAATACTACTTCGCCCAACGGGAGGCGATAGAGACACTTGTTTACCTCTATGACGTTGTTGGTGCCAAGGACAAATACGATCTGATGCGTTTTGATAGTAGTGGAGTAGTGTCAACCGGGATGTTCGATGAAACGTGGCGGCGCTACGTGATCAAAATGGCGACGGGCAGCGGCAAGACCAAGGTGATGAGCCTAGCCTTGGCATGGAGTTTCTACCACAAGCTCTATGAGCCGGAGTCGGAGTTGTCCCGCAATTTTCTGGTGATCGCGCCCAATATCATCGTCCTAGACCGCCTTTATCGTGATTTTCAGGGCTTACGGATTTTCTTCACCGATCCGGTTATTCCCCACAATGGCTTCGATGGCCGCAATTGGCAGGATGATTTTCAATTGACCCTGCACAAACAGGACGAGGTACGGGTGACTCACCAGACGGGAAACATTTTCCTGACCAATATCCACCGTGTGTATTCCAGCGAGGACATCCCCCCGTCGTTCGACGACGAGAACACGATGGATTACTTCCTCGGCAAGCGGCCCACAGGAGCCACAACTGATTCCAGCGTCGATTTAGGGATGATCGTGCGAGACATTGACGAATTGATGGTCCTCAACGACGAGGCCCATCATATCCATGATTCGCGGATGGCTTGGTTCAAGTCGATAGAAGACATTCACAACCGGTTATTGCAGAAGGACAGCGGCCTGAGTTTACAGGTGGACGTGACAGCTACGCCCAAGCACAACAATGGGGCGATTTTTGTGCAAACGGTGGCCGATTACCCTCTGGTTGAGGCGATTTCGCAAAATGTGGTCAAGCATCCCGTATTGCCGGATGCCCCGAGCCGGTCCAAGCTGCAAGAGCGGCAGAGCGCGAAGTTTACCGAGAAGTACGCGGACTACCTTGATCTGGGGGTAATCGAGTGGCGTAAAGCTGATCAAGAGCACCGGAAACTGGGTAAGAAGGCGATCTTGTTTGTCATGACGGACGATACAAAGAATTGTGACGAGGTCGCCGCGTACTTGGAGAATCGCCATCCTGATCTGCAGGGCAGTGTACTGACAATTCACACAAAGCAGAACGGGGAGATTTCCGAAGCATCCTCCGGGAGGGCGAAGGAAGAGTTGGAGAAGCTGCGCAAAGAGGCAAACGAAATCGACAATCCGGCGAGTCCCTACAAGGCAATTGTCTCTGTGCTGGTGCTGAAGGAAGGCTGGGATGTGCGGAACGTCACGACGATTGTCGGATTACGTGCTTACTCGGCGAAGAGCAATATCCTGCCGGAGCAGACGCTGGGGCGTGGCTTGCGCAGGATGTACCCTGGGGATGCAGAAGAATATGTCAGCGTCGTGGGCACCGAGGCTTTCATGGATTTCGTCGAGTCCATCCAAGCCGAAGGTGTAGAATTGGAACGCCGGGCCATGGGAAAAGGCACCGCACCGAAAGCCCCCTTAGTCGTGGAGGTTGATCAGGAGAATAAGGACAAAGATTTTGATGTACTGGACATTGAGATTCCGGTGCTGACGCCTCGTATTTACCGGGAATACAAGAACTTGGCTGATCTTGATGTCGTCGCGATGGCGTTTCAAACCTGTGAATATCGAAAATTTAGCGAGGAAGATCAACGCGAGATCGTGTTCAAGGACATCACCACCGGTGAAGTGACCCACATGACTGTGCTGGACGGTGCGGGAATTGCCGACTACCAGAGCGTGATAGGTTATTTCGCGCAGACCGTCATGAAGGAAATGCGGCTGGTGAGTGGCTACGATGTGCTGTACGCTAAGATAAAGCGTTTCATGCAGGAAAGATTATTTTCGCGATCAGTCGATCTGGAAGCGCCCAACACCTTGCGGAACCTTTCCGAGATAGCTGTGACCAGCACGTTGATCGAAACATTCAAGAAGGCGATTAACAATCTGACCGTACGCGACAAGGGCGATGCGAAAATCCGCGACACCATCAAACTGCGCCGGACGAGGCCTTTTGTGGTGAAAAATCAGAGCTACATGATGCCAAAGAAGTCGGTATTTAACCGGATCATTGGTGATAGCCATTTTGAGTTGGAATTTGCCAATTTTCTTGAGCAGTGCGGCGACGTGGTGTCCTACGCGAAGAACTACCTGGCGGTGAATTTCAAATTGGATTACGTTAAAGCTGATGGTGACATCTCGAATTACTATCCGGATTTCATCGTAAATTGAGCAACGGACGAGTGGTAATTGTGGAAACCAAAGGGCAACAAGACCTGGATGTGCCGTTAAAGATGGTCCGCCTGTGCCAATGGTGTGAGGACATCAACAAGGCACAGATTGAAACAAATTTTGACTTTGTTTTTGTAGATGATACAGGGTTCGAAAAGTACCAGCCAAAGACCTTTGCGGAATTGTTCGCTGTTTTCAGGGAATATAAATCCTATTCTGCAGAATGAACGAGTTTTTTAATCTGGTAGCTACCACCACGAGAGGCTATTCCCGTCACGTAATGTGCAGGTTCCAGCTCTGTCTGGAGGATTCTCCTTCCTGTCAGGCTGAGGATGAGACCGGTTTCTTCTGAATTTCTGGTCCTGAAAGCCGTGCCGTTCCTCAACGTGGTGGATGCCAGCGTCACGTCTCTCATTCAACACACGACGGGCGCACCGGCGGTTTCTCAACTGCCCTGACAAATCGTTAGCGTTTCTGTCAAATGAAAATTTTCCGTTCTCTTGACTTGTTCCTTTATGAGGATTATCAATTTTAGTATGGAACGCACCCGACCTTTGACCCACGATGAAAAGAAAGCTGCGGAAGCGGCTTACCGGGGCCGGCCATTCGATGCCTCGTGGTCGCAGGCCGCCCGGGCCGTGTATGACGGCGTTCTCATGGCCCGGGGATATGCGGTGGATGCGTTTGATTCCGGTGACGTCAACCGGGAAGCCGTGAAAGAAATCCCGTCCGCTGAAACCTTGTTTACGGAAACGATGGGCCCGGCGCTTCTGTCCGAGGAGAAGGGTCCAAGTGAGCGGGCAACGGCCCATCCTCTCCTTTCCCGCCAGGAAGCCATCGAGGCCGGCTTGCTCGTCGACGTGACCAAGAAGGCCAAACGTATCGGCTTTCACGTGACAGTCGGGGTCACGAAATTCTTGTGGGACCGGAACATCACGAAGTCCTTGGATCTCGACCCACATGAATGGGACCTGCGCGTCCGCGACCTGTTGTTGGCGGTGCGTCTGAAAATGGCCGGTTCGGCCACGTCAGGTCCGTGGGTGGAAGTGCCGGTCGTGTTTCCGTCAACGCAAGGTGAAGAGCCACCCCAGGTGTTTTCCATCTATGCATTGTTTCATAAGGATCCGGTCGCCGAAGATTGTGTGACTTTGATTCATCGCAACGAATTGTCTTCTATCATGCGCCCCGCTTCTTCTCCTTCCGAGACGGAAGACAACCCGTCTTTCCCTATCGATTCCCTGTAAGTCTTCCTGTTCTCCCGTTCTTCCGTGATGCTCTACGGCGACGTGCAAGGTGTCGTGCGGGCATCCGAAGAAATGTGCTAAGGTGACGAACATGCCCAACGATGCCAAACTGTTAGTCAATGCGGTTCTCGGCGCCATGGCCGTCGCGGGAGGGCTCTGGTTTCTTCAGGGAGGTCTCTCCCTTGCCGTGACTGTCACCGTCGTGGTGGGGCTCATGGTGGTGTTTGCGAAGACCTGCCCCGGCGTTCCTCACGTCTGGATGTGGTCCACCTTGCTGCTGGGCCTGGAAAGTCTCGCGTGGCCGTTTCTTATGCTGGGTGAACTGCAACAATTCGGTCCCGAACCGCCTCTCGAAGAGATGAGCAAGGTCTTTACCGCGGTGTTGTTCGGCGTGTTTTCCGGAATTTTTTGGCTGACCTTCGCCTACGGCTTGTATCGCCGGACCCAGCCAGGACCCGAGGAACCGGCTGCCCCCTTAACGCCGAACCAAGCCAAAGCCAAGAGAAAGAAGCAGCGGTAAAAAACTTCCTTACACCTTGATTGGGTGAGGCTGTTTTCTGTAAAATCGTAAATCATGAAATACGATTCAAAAAGCAAATCTCGTAAATCTGTCCCCGACAGTAGTAATCGGGGATGGGTGGTCCGTGAGGAATCTCCGGTGTTCGGAGTAAATTCTGGAGAAATGAAACGTCTGACGATTGACGTGCCAGCCTCTTTGCATGCCAATATCAAGGCAGGGTGTGCACGACAAGGCATTAAAATGGCAGATGCGATCAGGGAGCTTCTGGTAGAACAATTTGGAAATACCGAGTAGTGATGAACACGAAACAAGTTGAAATGTCTTTTGGCTTGACTGAACAACGTACGCCTTCAGGAAGAAAAAGCCCTAATGGTGCGGCAACGTCAGACCTTATATTCTCTGCGTACGTTGGAAATAATTCAGATGTTTTTCCAAGGGTGTTGAAGCTTCATGTTGCGAATGGAGCAAAGATTGCGGATGTCACGTATGGCAAAGGAATCTTTTGGAAAAATATCGATACGAGTCAATACGATTTTTCCCCGTCCGATATTGCAGATGGCATAGATTGCCAAAAACTTCCTTACAAAAGCAGTTCCTTTGACGCGATAGTCTTCGACCCGCCTTACATGGAAGGGTTTTACAGGAAAGGGAATACTACAAAGGCGGGCGACGGGACACACAACACGTTCAGAGAGCATTATTCGAATGGCGACGAAGCGCCTCAACCTAATGGCGGTAAATGGCACGAGGCCGTTTTGGAAATTTACGATGGAGGAGGCAAAGAGGCGCACCGCGTTCTAAAGGAGGGAGGAATATTTATCGTCAAATGCCAAGATGAAGTGAGTGCAAACAAGCAGAACTTGACGCACGTGGAAATCATCAACGCCTACGCCACCATCGGATTCTTCTGTAAAGATTTGTTCATTGTCGTTCGACCAAACAAACCCGGAATGAGCAGGGTTATCAAGCAGGTGCATGCCAGAAAGAACCATTCATACTTCCTTGTCTTTGTAAAAAGACCGAAGGGCAAGAAGGCATCGCAAATGCGGTTTACTAAAGCATCTCGTTCATCAAAGTAAAGGGTTCCTCATAGAACGGCGGCTCGGGTGGCCAATGAACCGTGACGAGAGTCGCAAGCAAATGACTCCGTTGATACTCGGTATAGCCTTTATATTTGGAGGACGGTAGGTCGCTGTTTTTTGCAAACACAAATCTCCATTTGTCTTCGAAGGCAAAAACGTTGACTGCCAGAATATGAAATTCGTTACGAAGTAAACAGGTTGTATTGACTTTTGTTCCATCGGGAAGAATTACTTCGCGTCTGTCGCTCGCATCGACTTGGGTTTTGCCAACCCAACCTTCATCTGTCTTTCGTATCGAATTGGTCTGTAGAGATTTTGATTCGAAGATAAACTCCCTGCCTTTGTATCCGACAACGCGGTCGCCTTTCTTTTTCCTGTCATGATCGTCATGCTTCGATACGTCAGAAACTCCAGTACGTCTGAGCCATAATTTTTCCAGCTTCATCTCTGCCAGATAGCCGAGCAGCATTCCCCTGAGGCTTGGGTTTTGATCGACCACTCGCGTGAGTTCTTCGACCGTGATATCCCACCGTTTCAGTATGGAGTCAGTCATGGATTTCTTATTCAACAAACTTTTCTCATAACCGGCTGTTAAAAGAGAGAGTTCGCTGAAACACAAAAGGATTCATAACGTTTTTGATCTCCCAAGCGAAATTACTTTGTTAGCCGGGGTTAAATTTGGTCAGCAAGAATTGCTCAACGAAACCAATAATGCTATTGACATCAGGTCCCGATATTTTTTGCCAGTCCGCGTGCATTGCGTAATTTCTTATCTTAGGCATAGTGCCTAGAAGCGATTTTTGGACACCCGATACCAGCATTTTCGATTTGAGCGCATTGATTACCGATATCATTGATCCGTTATCAACAGATAGCCCATTAGCAATAGCATAACGTTTCAAAGCATCTTCCAGTGCCGCACATGCCAAAACGGCTGCCACATCTTTGTAGCCTTCAGCAAGGGATTGCTTAGCTAAAACAATAAAATCACCGAAAACCTCCCCGGAAATTCTAAGATCAACATTAAAAACATAGCCACCTTCAAAATCCTCTTTAGCACTTTTGAATATCCCTTGAAGGGCCTTAATAGTGTGATCATCTCCATTGCATCTCTCTAGGTTTTTTGTAAAGTTTGTGTATGTTGGCGAATTTTCGCCGAATACGGCTTTAATTAAATTCTGAGAGCTTGTGGCCCATTGTTCCCACATGCCGCTTGGTACGAAATCACCGAAATCGTTTGACTGAAACGGCAATGTTTCTGATTTCTCTTGGAGTTCTTGAAACCGCCTTGAAAATGTATCAGTCAGCATAGAGTTCCTCAGGATAGTGAGATGTCACCAATGAAAAAGGTCTTAAATAGTTTAGACCTTGTCGGGCGCAGTTCCATACGACATGATGGCATTTGAAACAAGAAGACTTGAGATCATAGTTTGAACCGGCAAATGGAGCAAGCGTGGCCAGACTTCTCGATCTTGATGCGTCGGTACTAGACGTGACCTAACTGGCGACGACGATGGTTGAAGGTTCACGGTCATTAGTGAGCATCTATTGGGATTGTTGTCGGTATTTAGCTGAGGACATTGCTAACGAGATCGCCGCCGCCTTCGCGAATGGCTTCATGAACTAGTTGTCGGATTTCGCGCAGGAACTGCTCCGAATATCTATCGAGTGCAGGTCCCGGAATGGGAACTGAAGAGTCATAGATGGTCCTGATTGCTTGAGCACGGATGCGCGTTGAAGCATATCCTCTGTGTTCAAAAGCTTCTATCCATTGTTTAAGGGGAACACGCAGGAGTTTCTTATCGACGAATTCATGGAGACGGGCGAAAACTTCTCGCTGAACTCGTGAAAGCGCTTCTTCGGCTTCAGAGTCGGTGTGATCCTTTGGCTCCCAACGAATCGGTTTGTCGAGAAACCTAGTGATCGATTCTGATAAACGCGCAACAAAATCCGCAACTGGTTTCAGATCCCTATACTCACTGTCATCTAGATTGTGTGCGACACGGCGGTTAAAGGCCTTAACCTCAGCCCAGTGCACCGTACGGACATTGCCGGAACGTTCGAAGCCAAGGATGGCGTTCCACCGGTCATGGAAGTTTTTGGCGGCATCTTGAATCGCCAACACAAGGCCGGCCGTATCGTATACGGGGCTGATTTGTGGCTGTTCGGCAGGCTCGATAGCTTCTTCGCAAAAGTCGATGAGCCTTACTAACTCTTTTACGGGACCGCGATTTTCCTTTGTAAGAAAACGATCGAGATAGCCCAGCATAAAGCAGCATCCATCAAGTTCCCTCTCAATGGCACGTATGGCTGGCTGACCGACCACCTCTCGGAGACGTGTCAGTTTTTGGTGAACAGAAGATATAACGTGCTCTCGTTGCGCTTCGAACGTTGGCAGGTTTGCTTGTCCACGGACTAGATCGAAGTGGGTGAACGCCAAAGCGAGCTTCTTTTGATACCCACTGGCGGCGATCTGCCGGAGTACGGAAGTAGGCGCTTCCAGCATCGGTGCTTTCGCCGAATCGACCAACAGTACAATGTCTGCATCGCTGAATCGTTTAGCGATTCGTGATGGAATGCCTGCCGCCGACTCGCCAATATGACCGAGGCCTTCACCGTCCAAGAGCACAAGTTTGGGACATCTTTCTGCGAAGGTAGGGAAAAATGGACCTTGAATTCTGATGCCATCAACGAGAGGGGTCAGCAGAGTGCCAAAAGCTGGTGCATTGTTGGATGAAAAACGACGTACTGCTTTGACAAAGTCGTTACGATCAGAGCTTTGATATTCCCAGGTGAGAGGCCAACCATTAGGATGAGTACTGAGCATATTATCTACACTTACTGGATCAAATCGCTTTCTAACCTGATCCATGATGTCATTGACTAGGTCATCGAAGTCAGAAGAATCTTGGACAAGATCCTCGAATAGATCCTGTGCAGCTTCTTTCTCCAACCCCTTAATGTTATCAAGATTAATTTCCATCTCTGAAAACAGACGTTCCTTGGCGTCGGCAGCAAGTGCCTTGATCCGGTCAAGATATGATTTAAGAATGTCTTGCATTATTTCCTTGTCGGCATTCATTGGCAAAGTGCTGTCGGGTTCGTCCATTGAACCAGAGGGTTCCTCAGGATCTGTGTCGTATTCCCAAGGATCATCATTTTTGGCTGTTAAAGGTGAGTCTTGCTTCCACGAACCGATGATATATCCCAATCGAAAACGCAGGTCGCGGTGTGTCAGAAACCTCTCTGCAAGCTTGTCGTCGGTCAAGTCGTCCCAGAGGGCAGTGCAGGCGTTAGCCACACACTCATGAACGTTCGTATGGACAGTTGGTTCGTCGAAAAAGGTGACCACGGCTTTATATAGCTCCTCAGTGGAACTAATTACTTCAATATCAGAAATCGTCGTCCTAGAGGCGGAAGTCGAGGGGAAGCGGTCGAGTTTTGGATGGGAGCCGATCAGGTGACGTAGAAGCGATGTCTTGCCTGCACCTGTCGTTCCAACCATCATGACCCGTGTATAGCCTTCATTCCGGGTCGGGAGCGGTAAGACTTTGTTCCGAATGTCCCAAGAGTTAAAGGGTATACCTTCGATATCGTCATAAAAAGCGTCTACGACAACAGGACTGAAGCGCCGCTCAGCCTCTGGTCGTTTCGCGATACTGTGCCAGTTCACATCCCCAAGAAGGTCGTTCATTTCGTCTACAAGTGCCTGCGCCTTGCTCTCGTCTGACGTGCCTAGTCCGCGCCGGATTTTGCGTCCCTGCTTACCACGCCCGTCTTTCCGCAAGGGATGGCGGAAACTTATTACCCATGACGTTCCAGCTTCGGTCGAACTCTTAGATGCGGTGTATTTTTGTTTTCGCATGTCCGAACCTCCAAATTTTTATTGTTCCTCATTGTTCCATTAAATAGATGCTTTTCATTTTTGCATGTTAGAGGCTTTTATTTTAGCTTGTCAATACAGCTTGGAACAATGAGGAACAATTTTGAGCTGTAGAAGATGACAGCCAGAAATTGCCAGTTAATTTTCTATAAATTATTGAAATTATGTATAAAATAGAAGAATGAAAATCAGTGGTTTTACTATATCTGTAGTCACAGCGATGCTTTATGTCGGTTTTTTTTAAACTTTGCCTAGCCCTGATGAATAGGCGTGTGCTCACTGGGTTTATCAAATCGGTTATGTTGTTCCTTTCGGAATCATGATTGTGTGAGACGACAAGACCGCGAGCGTGAACTTGTTCCTCATTGCCTTCCTCGCGTCATAGGTAACAGGTCGGAGCATGATGGGCAGGTGATAGAAGGGGCGAGAGATCGCGCTGTTACGAAGGGTGTGGTGTGTTTGGTATTCCTGCAGTTCCCTGTTACGTCACGTCGAGTGGGTCCACGTTCACCCCGAATTTTAGGCGTCGATAGGCTTTTCTCTGGGCCATCAACTCGAGCGTCCGTCGAACGAGGGTGCGCCCGGTGATCCCGTCTGCGACTTTGACCAACAGGTGATAGCGTGACATCCCGCGCGGTTTGGCCCCATATGTGGCAAGGGGACCCAGTATGGCGTCCTGTTCACGCCGTGGCATGTCGCCTTGGGCGATCATGTGGGCCAGTTGTTCCGTGAGAAGCCGTCGCCATGTTTCAGCGGCATTCCCGGTTTCCGTTGCATCCTGTCCCGAGACGTGCAACTGGATGAGTTGTCCGAAGGGGGGATAGCCTACCAGCCGGCGAAAGGCCAATTCATGGTCATAGAAAAGGTCGGGTTGTTGTCGGCCGATGGCATGCATGACCGGGTGCGAGAGAAGGCGCGTTTGAATCATCGCGGACCCTGAGAGTCCCGGTGTCAACAGATCGACGGCCTGTTGAAGATGGTGAAACACGCGTTCCGACGATCGGAAATCCGGCACGTGCAGACCGGCGTCCGCATAAGGGATGCCGACGCATCGCACCGGTGTGAACGGTGAAGCCTGGAAGAGCAGTTCCGTCCCGACGACAATGTGGATCCTGCCCTGCGAAAATTGTTCGCGGATGCGGCGCGCGATGGAATCACTCCGAATCGTGTTGCCGTCATAGCGGGCGATGGTGGCGTGAGGGTAGAGTCGGCGCAATTCTTCTTCAAGACGTTCGGTGCCGAAGCCCACCGGTTCCAAACGAATGCCGGAACAGGCCGGGCACGCGGACGGGATGGGCTCGGTTTGCCCACAATACGAACACCGCAATTGTGATTGTCGGAGGCTCAAGGCAATCCGGCAGCGAGGGCATTGTGGCGCGGTTCCACAATCCCGGCACGTGACGGACGAAGAGAACCCCTTGCGATTATGGTAGACAACGACCCCGCCACCTTGGACCAAGGCCTGTTCCATGCCGTTTTGCAGGGTATCGGAGAACATCGTGCCGAACGGGGTTTCTTGAAGGCTGACCACCTGAACCGGATGCCGTGTGCTCCTGTCGGCGAACGTTCGTTGAATATCATCGCCATCCGCAAAGCGTTGGAACGTCTCCAACGTGGGGTAGGGCGCGTGCAGCACGAGCACGGCGTCGTCCAACTCGGCTCGTTTTCGGGCGACCTCCCGGGCGTGATAATGTGGACTCGGATCCTCCTTGTACGCGCTGTCCCCTTCGCGTTCGATCCATATGCAGCCCAGGGAAGGGAGGGGGAGGAACAGCGCGGATCTGGTCCCCACGACCACGGGATAGTGCCCGTGTTTGATGGCTTGCCAAAGTTGAAGACGTTGTTTCTCTGAATGGCCGCTGTGAAATTCGCCTATCGGCTGTCCCACCGAGTGCCGAAGATAGGAGACCAGGCGTGCTGACCGGTTGATATTCGGGGCAATGACCATGACCGTCCGTCCTTGGGCCATTGTTTCTTGTATGACGTCGCCCAATCGCGATTGCGGGTCTCCCAAATCAGTGAGCAGCATCTCACGAAATCGTTTGCTTGCAAGGTGTTGCCGAAAACGGCCCCACCATGAGAATAAGCCGGGGTTTTCTTCAGGGGCCCGGAGAAAGTTCTGTGCAGGAACTGCCGGTTTGGGGCTGCTTTGAACCGGCAGTTCGGTCCAGTCTTGCCGGTCCTGAATCCACTTGTTTCGTTTGAGCCTTTGTAAAACTGTGGAGGGGTGGTCCAGCAGCGTCTCGATGGTTGATTGCGCCAGGCCCTTGGGACGTTTGGCAAGAGCGGCAAGGAGTCTGTGAGTGGAGGTGCCGGTCCGTGTGGCTCGCAGGCGTTGTTGCCCTGGCGGGGTGATGGTCCAACGGGTGCTGCTGCGGAAAGGAATACCCGGTGGCTGGACCAGCAGAAGGCAGGCTCCCGTGGGAGCCACGTAATAATCGGCCATCCATTCCGCCAGGGCAACGAGTTTGGGGGCCGGGTCCCAGTGTGCGGAGGTGCTGCGATGCAGTTCGCGAATGCGCCCAGGCTCGACCGGGGGTTGCTTCACGTTCCCGGCTAGAGAGACAATAATCCCCGGCTTGACGCGCGGCCCGAACGGCGCCAGGACCCATTGCCCTATTTTGGGGAGGGAACGCCACGCTTGAGGAATACGATACGTAAACGCTTGAGAGGTCCTGGGAGGAAAGACGACGTCGGCATAGGTTGGTGGCATACGGGCTATTGTGCCAAAGGAATCGTGACCTCACAACGGAGGGGCCCGCGTGCTTGGGTTTTCCGTGACAATATCCGTAGGGGATCGAGGTACAGGCCATGATCAACAAGAGAACGTGGAAGGATGCTCTTCTCGTGATGCTGTGGGTTGTTGTCCTGGTCGTGGGGATGCCGGCCTTGCGGCTCTATGGACAGGAAGTGCCCCCGGCCTTGCCGCCGGGTTCTTCAACGTCCCAATCTTCCCAGGAAACGCATCTGCGGGATTTCTCGCCTCTTCCGGAAGAACCCGAAGAGTTTGATGATCGTGAAGTCAAGGCGTATTACGATTGGCGCAATGACTTGTTCTTCCGGGAATTCGACATGAACGGGGACGGCGCGGTGAATTACATGACCGCACGGCGAACCTACAAGGTATGGCTGGATGAATTCGGCACGCCGGTTGTCGTCACGGTCGGGGCTCCGTTGTTCTATTGGTTGGACCGCAACGGGAATGGGGAATTTGAAACGGGGAAAGGGGAGATGTGGTCGGATCCGGACGAGGACGGCATCACCGGCAATGAACGCACATATGATACCAGCCATCTGGAAAAAGAGCCTTCCCGTATTCCACAATGGTCCGCGCCCGTTCCGTAGTGCCGCTTCGGAAAACCCGTGAAGGCTTTCTTGAGAGAACCATCGGTGGACTTCCGCATCCGGATTCTTTTAAGATGATGTCTTGGCGATAGAAGGAGAAAGAGCCATGGCAAATTCCACTACACAAATAAAGTCGGTCATTCGAGAGAGCGTCCGGACCACGATTCGCAACACCCTGGCCTCGGTGATTCAGGAAGTCACGGAAGAAGAATTACGGATGGCCTTAAAAAAGAAAAATTTTCGTGAGCCGCTGATGGAAATGATTCAATCCGAATTGCAACTTGCCATCAAAGACTTGTCGAAAAACGGGAAACGACCCCGGTCCTGAGGATTTCTCTCCAAGAGGCTTCCTTAGAAGGGCGAACACACAGGTTCGCCCCTACCTACTATGCCGTGAATCTATGAATCGCGCTCAGCCGGATAAAGAAAGACCAGCCGCCGAAACGTCGTCGAAACGCATTAACACGCAGATCCACCGGCGAAAGAAGGCCAAGGCGGTCTCTCCCCTGATGGATGAATGGGAAAGTTCGCAAGCCACGCCCCCCAAGGGCTTGAAACGCCCGCTCAAGGATATGCGGGACTCGTAAATCTTCCGCTCCTTCGATCTTGGCCATTCAAGCGCGACGCAAGAAGAATCCCAAAAGCAGTCAAGAATCTCAGCAACGGGCGATTACAGCTCATACGAGTTGCCTGCCATAATGCCGTAGTATCCTGATCTGGGGTCAATTCATGCATAAGGATTTGATTCGGGCCCTTGCCAATGTTGACCGGCCGGGGGAGGTCTTTGCGGATGGCGATCTGCCTCTGACGATGCCGGGTTTGGAGGTTGAGGGAGTGGGGATGCTACGTCTGCCGCTGGCGGGGGCTCAGGCCCGTGCTCTGATAAAGCAATGCCGGCAGGCTCCCTATGGCAAGGGCACGAAAACGCTGGTCAATACGGACGTACGTCGCGTATGGGAAATGGATCCTGCGTGTTTCGAGTTGACCAACCCGAAGTGGGAGCTGTTGATTGAGTCGATTCTCCATGAAATCCAACAGCGGTTGGGGCTCGAGGAACGCAAGCTGTCCGCACATCTGCACAAGCTGTTGGTCTACGAGAAAGGGAGTTTCTTCCTTCCGCACCGTGACGGGGAAAAGCTGGACAGAATGGTGGCCACATTGATCGTCGCTTTGCCGTCGGTGCATGAAGGCGGGGAGTTGGTTATCCGACACCAAGGCCGGATACATGAGATTGTTTTCCCCGGCGCAGCTTCCGGGCTGGAGTTGAGTTACGCGGCCTTTTATGCCGACTGCCAGCATGAGGTAAAACCCTTGAGTAGTGGGTATCGCCTTTGTCTGGCTTACAACGTAACGCTTGCTAAGTCACCGGGCAGGCAAGGTCTCAAGGCACCATCGTATGGCACCGTGGTTGCCAGTGTCACACAACTGCTGGGAGCGTGGCGCGAGAAGGGAGTAACGGGGAAGCTCGCCGTCACGCTGGAGCATCGGTACACGCGGGATGGGCTCACGCTGAACAAACTCAAAGGCGCCGACCGCGCACGTGCAGAGGTGTTGTTCGAGGCGGCGGAGCAGGCTGACTGTGTCGCGCACCTGGCCTTGGTCACTCTGTGGCAGTATGGCGCCGTCGAATATGATGAAGGTGATTATTCCCATCCGGTCCGGAGACACTATTACCGGCGTAATCGCAGTGATGACGTTGATGAAGACATTGGCAGCGAACGTGAGATGAGTGAAATCTTCGAGACCAGCTTGACGGCGAATGACTGGTCAGACCGTCATGGGGATACCTGCCGGTTTGGCAGGATGGAACTGGATGATGATGAAATTGTCACCAACGCGGCCCTCGACGCCAATGATCCAAGTGAGGAAGAATTCGAAGGCTATACCGGTAATGAGGGCATGACCTTGGCGCGCTGGTACCATCGGGCCGCGGTCCTGATCTGGAGGAGAGAGCAACACTTTTCCGTGCTGTGCGGCGCCGGAACGGCGGCCGCCATCGGCGGCCTGGAGGCGATGGTGAACGCACTGGAACGGGCTTCTGGGGTGCAGCGGGCAGCCCGGAAGCTGGACTGTTTGAAATTTGCAGAAGCTATCCTCGATAGCTGGCAGCCATCACGTGGCAGTTGGTTTGACGATGGGAACGGGGAAACGGATAACGGTGAAACGGACCGAAACGTATTCTCGATGCTGTTGAGCACGCTGGACGCTCCGGACCTGATGCGTCGTTTCCTGTCGGAGGTTGTCCCGAATGATGGCGACATCAGGTTCACTCGCGAGTTCGTAAAATTCTACAAGCGCCATGGCTTGGCCGGCTTCGAGGCAGAATTGGCGCAGGTGATCGGCGCCGTTACGGAAGTGACTCTTCTCAGGAACGCGGAATTGCTGCATTTGCTTTGCCACCAGCCTGCTAACGACACGGACGACGTGGCGCTCTGCACCCGCTTGTGCGAACGCGCTGCCCTGTCATTGGAGAGATTTGACGGTCAAGCTCCGGAAGATCAGGGGCAAGCCCAGAAGCTTGACCGTACCGCCTTGCTCCGCGCGTTGGTGAGCGCGATGCTGGACATCGATGCGGAAGGCCCGTTGCTGAAAGTGATCGAGCACGCCTTGGCCCATCGGGACAAGTATACATTGACCAAGACGCACTTGGCCGCAATCTTCAAGCTCGAGTCCCGCCTTAGAACGCGGTCGTCGCCAGGCGAGGCGATTGGACACTGGCTATCAACGTGCCGGCGCGAATTGCAGGAACGAACAGCAGAGGCTCCGCAGCCGCCCGTGGACTATCGGCGCGCCGATGAGCTTTCCTGCAACTGCCTTGACTGTCAAGTCCTGAGCCGGTTTCTGGCCAATCCGGTCGAACGGGAGTGCCGCATGCCGTTAAACAAGGAGCGCCGCCGGCATCTGCACCAGATCATTGACGGAAATTGTTGCGACCTGACACACGTGACGGAGCGCCGGGGCCGCCCATTCACCTTGGTTTGCAGGAAAACCACCGCCTCATACGAGAGGGCTTGCGCAACGTTCAAAAGGGACAAGCAGAATCTTTCACGGCTTATTGGGATCGAGCAACGCCTCGGTTAATGGCTCGACGTCAGGGTTAGGAAGTCGTTAGTACAGTCAGCGGTGGTCAACCTTTCGGCAAGAGCGACGTGCCATGCGCAGTCGTCGTCCCGAAAGTGAATCTCCTTGGGTACAGTGCGGCCAAGACTTTTCTCCATGGCAACTTCCTATTTTAAGACACGTAATGATCTCATTGACATACTGAGGTCTGGGGCTGGTAGCGTTCGACGTTGATCCGGTCTTGGCCTTTGCGCGCTTGGGCCAGATCGTAAGTGGTCTGCCGGCGCAACCAGAATTCGGCATTCGACCAGCCTGCCTTTTCCAGTCGAATGGCCATCTCCGGCGAAATGGCCGCGCGTCCATTCAAGACACGTGAGAGGGTGTGACGTGCCACACCCAAAACTTTCGCCGCTTCGGTTACGTTCAAACTGAGTGGGGCCAAGCAGTTCTCTTTGATGCTGCAGCCTGGATGTGGTGGATGTTTCATAGCCATGGCTTCGCCTTCCTGTTAGTGATAATCAACCAAGTCGACTTCATATGCATCACCTTCCTCAAAGCGGAAGATGATCCGCCAGTTTCCGGAAATCGAAATACTCCACAATCCCTCCAGATTGCCCTTCAGCCGGTGCAGCCGATACCCGGCAAATCAAGGTCCGAGGGCTTATACTGGCGTCATCAAGGTCAGCCAAAGTGAGTGCGATTCGTTCCGCCTGATCGGTACGCACTTTGCTCGGGTCTCCGCGTTCATACAATCGCTTGAGCCCTCGATGGCGAAACGTTTGAATCATGGGCCACTGTACCGTATTCCGATACGCGTACCAACTCACAGATTGGGCCATTTTTATCAAACACCTGCAGGACTGCTCTGGCGGCATGGGAAGTTGTGGGATTCCCACAAACTCCTGCCAAATCATCAGGTTCGTATTGCAGTTTGCCGGTTGACGGGACCATGGGGCTTTTGAAGTGGGATGGTAGGTCTTTTGTTCTCTTGATTCGCTGGAAAATTGGGTGCTACGATCCAAAATTCTGCGAAAAGATTGAAGTTTTTGACCCCCGCTGCCGGATGACGGGGCAAGTTCCTTTGAGGTCAAATCCTTATGGTCGGTGGCCTGGATCTGTTTCTGGACTATCTCGCGAAATATTCGCCAATTGTCGTGTTTATTGTCCTAGCGGCGGGATTTGGCCTCGTCACGCTCATTCTGAGTTATCTCGTCCAACCGAAATATCCTGAAGACGAAAAATTGAGCGTCTATGAATGCGGCAGTGAGCCGTTTTCCGATTCCCGGATGCCGTTTCCCGTCCGGTATTACGTCATCGCGATGCTGTTTGTTATCTTCGACATTGAAGTCATTTTTCTCTATCCTTGGGCCATCACCTTTGACCAATTGGGTGTGATCGGCCTCATTGAAATGATGATTTTTATCGGCCTGTTTGTCGTGGCCTACGTGTACGCGTGGAGAAAAGGCGCGTTGGAGTGGGATTAAGGACGAGGCATCCATGGGGTTGATCCAAATAGGGAAAAAACACGAAAAAGACGGCGATATCGGCGTCATCACGCTGTCTTTGGAGAAGGCCGCGAATTGGGCGCGCAAAGGGTCGCTCTGGCCGATGACGTTCGGGTTGGCGTGTTGCGCGATTGAGATGATTGCCGCGGTGTCCTCACGGTATGACGTCGACCGGTACGGGGCTGGCGTGTTTCGTGGTTCTCCGCGCCAATCCGATTTGATGATCGTGGCGGGTACGGTGTGCCGGCGTATGGCTCCGGTCATTCGCAAAATCTACGATCAGATGCCCGAACCCAAATACGTGATTTCCATGGGGTCCTGCGCCACGTCCGGGAACATTTACGATAGTTACAGCGTCGTCCAAGGCGTAGACCGGTTCGTTCCGGTCGATATTTACGTGCCCGGGTGTCCTCCGACTCCCGAAGCCCTATTCGACGGGATTTTGAGGTTGCAGGATCAGATCATGCAGAAGCGGGTTTTTACCAAACAACCCGAAGAAGTCAGGCCACGAGACAAGGCTATCGGGTAATGCATCCACTTGCCGAAACCATCCAAACCCGATTCCCCGACGGGTTCCTGAGCGCACAGGAGTGGCGGGGCGATCTGGCCGTGACGGTGAAACGCGAAGCCCTGCACGCAATCGGCCGGTTCCTGAAGGATGATCCGGACATGGCTTGTGATTACATCGTGCTCGTCAGTTCGGTGGATTGGCCGGATGAGGAGGAGCGGTTCGAAGTGGTGTATGAAGTCTATTCCATCCGTCATCGCCACCGGATTCGCGTGAAAACGCGCGTTCCGGAACACGATTGCTACGTGGATTCGTTGACGGATATTTGGCCGGGCGCGGACTTCATGGAACGGGAAGTGTTCGACATGATGGGCATCCGGTTCAACAACCACCCGGACATGCGGCGGATCTTGATGCCCGACGATTTTCCCGAAGGTTATCCCCTTCGAAAAGATTTCCCGCTGCAAGGAAAAGGCTGGCGCGATACGTTTGATTTTCTGAATGAGGGTGCGGCCTCCTGATGAGCCGGCTCTCTTGAGAAACCACCATGGCCCACTTGGAAGACCAACGCGAAACCGTCTATAAAGTCGATCCGGCCAATCCCGAGACCAAGGATCTCCCGATCCTGCGGACCGAAGAACTGTTGTTGAACATGGGGCCGCAGCATCCCGCGACGCATGGCGTGCTGAAAGTGATCCTTGACTTGGAAGGTGAGCGTATCACGAAGTCCACGGTGGTCATGGGCTTTCTCCATCGAGGCGTGGAAAAACTCGCCGAATACGGAACCTATCATCAATTCATTCCTCATACGGATCGTCTCGACTACGTCTGCGCGATGTACAACAACTTCGCGTATTGCCGGGCCGTCGAGAAATTGATGAACGTGACCGTACCCGAGCGGGCGGAATATCTGCGCACGATCGTGGCGGAGGTCCAACGGATTATCGGGCATCTGTTCTGGTTGGGGACGCAGGCGCTCGATATCGGGGCGATGACCGTGTTCTTCTATACGTTCCGTGACCGCGAGATTCTGCTCGACTGGTTCGATGAACTGTGCGGGGCGCGGCTGACGACCAGTTGGTATCGGATCGGCGGCGTGGAACGCGATTTTACCGATTCACTTGAGAGCAAGATCCGGGATTTTCTTGCGTATTTTCCTCCCAAGATCGATGAATACGTGGTGTTCCTGGAAAAAAACCGTATTTGGCTGGCCCGGACCGTGGGCGTGGCAGTGATCTCCGCGGAGGATGCGTTGGGGTATGGGTTGAGCGGGCCGACGTTGCGGGGGTCGGGTGTGGATTACGACTTGCGCAAATACGAATCGTACGGCGCCTATCCCAAGTGCGAGTTCAGCGTGCCGGTCGGCAAAAACGGCGACACGTATGATCGGTATTGGATCCGTATTGAAGAAATGCGCGAGAGCATCAAGATCATTCGCCAGTGTATGGACCAGATGCCGAAGGAAGGCCCGGTGATGGCCGAGGTGCCCAGCGTCACCCTGCCCCCCAAAAACCGGGTATTCACCAATCTCGAATCCATGATCCAGCAGTTCAAACTGTTTTCTCAGGGGTTCGATGCCCCGCCGGGGGAGATTTATTGCGGAACCGAAGCCCATAAGGGTGAACTGGGATTTTATATCGTGAGCACGGGCGGCGGGAACCCGTATCGCCTGAAGATCCGCTCCCCATCCTTTATCCACATGGGGGCGTTTGATTATATGGCCAAGGGATACATGATCGCCGATGCAGTCACGATTTTCGGGTCGTACGATATTGTGATGGGAGAATGCGACCGCTGACAGACTGTTGAAAAAGCCCACCAGCGGCGTTCTCGTGGCTCGAAGGCTTCAACGTACTTTTTGTACGCCTCAGCCTTCTCGCTGCCTGCGGCCTTGCTGGTGAACTTTTTGAACAGTCTGTCAAAAAGTTGAGGTAATTGAAAAAAACCTGAAGAGTTTCTCAAATGGAGGAGCGTGAGAGATAAATGGGACTCAAACCGGTTACGACGCCCGATACTGAAGCCGCGACGATTGCTCTGAATATCGACGGCGAAACCGTCACCGCGAAAGAAGGGGTTTCGCTGTACGACGTGATTTCCAGCATGGGGAAAATCGTTCCGGCCATGTGCTATCACTATACGTTCGATCCCTTTGGATCCTGCGGCATGTGTCTGGTCTTGCAGGAAGGGAAGAAATCGCCGGTGCGTTCCTGCACGGCCAAGGCGACCGAAGGGATGGTGATCCGGACGGATGGGGAGGACCTGTTTGCGGCGCGAAAGAAAGCCGTGGAAAAGCACCTGTCCGTGCATCCGCTGGATTGTCCGGTCTGCGACGCGGATGGGCATTGTGAATTGCAGGACATGGCCTTCCAGCATCAGGTTACCAACCTGGCCAACGCCAAACAGAAAAATATTCCGGAAGACACGCGCAGCCTGGTGCTCGACTTCAACATGAATCGCTGTATTGCGTGCGGGGAATGCATCAATATTTGCAAGGACGTCCAGCGCATCGACGCTTTGCAGTTCATGAAGAAGGGCGGGTTTACGCAGGTTGTGGCCAAGGGGGACCACGCCTTGGATTGCGAGTTTTGCGGTGACTGTCTCGCGGTCTGTCCCGTGGGAGCGATTACCAATAAATTTTCGAAATACGTGTATAAACCCTGGCAACTCCGAAAAACGACGACCACGTGCAATTACTGTGGGGACGGCTGTCAGCTGTACGTGGAGACGAAGGATACGGAAGTCGTGCGGGTGACGTCCCCCCTGTCCTGGAAAAATAAATGGGGCGACCGGGGGGATACGATCAATGGTCACGGAGGTCTCTGCGTGCGAGGCCGGTTCGGCTTCCAGTTTATTGACAGTAAAGAGCGACTCAAGGAGCCGTTCATCCGGAAAGAGACGGGTCTGGCCCCGACGCCGTGGATCGAAGCCTTGGATACGACGGCGGACCGGCTGAAGGATATCAAGAGCCGATACGGGTCCGATGCCATTGCAGGCTTGATCACGGCGCGGTGTACGAATGAAGAACTCTACGTGTTCCAACGATTTATGCGGGCCGTGCTCGGGACAAACAACCTCGACAGCAGCGCACGGTACGGGCATATGAATTTCGTGCGAGCGGTGCATCATGCCCTCGGGATCAATCGGACGATGAACAGCTCGGCGGACGTCACGAAAGCCAAGGCGATCCTGGTGGTGGGCGCCAACGTGACGGAAACGAATCCCGTGGCCAGTTTGCGAGTCAAAGCCGCTATCGGCACCTACAATGCGTCGGTGATCGTCGTGGATTCCATGCAAACCAACTTGGCCAAGTTGGCGTCGCATCCGTTGATGGTCAAGCCGGGGACGGAAGGCGCGTTCGTTAAGGGATTAGTCAAATCGGTCGTGGAGCAGGACCTCATCGATCCTGACCCGGCCGCTCAAGCCCCAGAGGCCCTGGCTGCTTTGAAAGCCGCGGCCCAAGCGGTTTCAATTGAAGCCGTTGCCGCTGAAACGGGAATTCCGGTCGAGACGATTCAGACGGTTGCCAGGATATTTGCGGAAGCCTCGTGTGCCGTCATTCTATGCGGCGAAGGGATCGTACGCCAGCCCGGCGGCTATAACCATACGTTGTCCCTCGTTGATCTGGCGTGGGTGACGGGAAAATTGACGAAGCCGGGATGCGGGATCAATACGTTCACGGAAGAAGGAAATGAACAGGGCGCCGTCGATATGGGCGTCGCGCCGGAATTCCTTCCGGGACCCGTGCCCTATGCGCAAGACGAGGCGCGGCAAACGTTTTCCGAAGCATGGGACACGACGTTGCCGGATGCGCAATCCGGAAAATCCCTTGTCGAAATTTTTGAGGATTGTCGCGCCGGCAAGATTAAAGCCCTCTACCTGGTGGGAGAAAATCCATTGGCCACGCTTCCCAAATCATTCGGCGTGGAGGAAGCCTTGAGCCAATTGGAACTCCTGATTTGTCAGGATCCTTTCCTGACGGAGACGGCGCACTATGCCCATGTCGTCTTTCCTGCGTGTACGTTTGCGGAAAAGGACGGGACCGTTACCAATCAGGAGGGAATGGTGCAATTCGTCAGGCCGGCGCTCGATCCGTTGGGCGAGAGTGCGCTGGATTGGCATATCATGGTGGGTCTCGCCAACGGCATGGGCCATTCGCTTCCTTACGAGACAACGCAGGATATCCAAGCGGACATTCGGAAGGTGCTCCCCGGTTACTACAATCTCGGCCAACCCCGGCCCGTCGCCGCCGACCCTACGGCGTATCTTCGGAACGGCTATGCGGAATCAGTCGGTGCCCGGTATGCCAATGGCCGTGGCCAAGAGTCCGGCCGGCCCTATGGCTTGAAACTGATCCAGCTCATCTATCATTCGGGGAAGTTGTCCACGAAAGCGTCCGGGTTGATGGACATTTCTCCGAATACCGGAACGTTACGGATGTCCCTGGAGGAATGCGAGCGGTTGGGACTCGCCGAAGGTGGGCGCGTTCGTGTCACCTCGGATCACGGCAGCCTGGAATTGAGCGTGCAAGCCGACGTCAGCGTGTTGCCGGGCACCTGTGCGTTTCCCGAACATTTCAATGAGCCTCCGGTCAAGGACCTGGTCCGGGTTGTCGTGGACCCCATGACGCGCGTTCCCTATTTCAAATCCACGCGAGTGACGATCGAAAAAATTTAGGAGAGTCTCTTGGATACGCAAAAGCAGACGAAACGATTGTTGGACGCGGTCTTGTTCCGCGAAATCTGGAAAGCGATGAAGGTCACGTTCAAGCACATGCTTCATCGTCCGATGACCTTCCAGTATCCTCGGGAAAAGCGAACGATTCCCGACGCGCATCGCGGGGCCCTGGGCTTGTTGCGGTATGACAATGGGCAGGAACGGTGCGTCGGGTGCGACCTCTGCGAGGCCGCCTGTCCGTCGCGGTGCATCAAGGTCATCAGCGAAGAGGATAAGTCCCTGCCGCTGCAACGGTACGCGACCGAGTTTTACATCGATATTACCAAATGCGTCTTTTGCGGATATTGCGTGGAAGCCTGTCCGGTCAATGCCTTGGCCATGACGAAGATGTACGAGTATTCGACTCATGACAAACGGACCCTCCTGTTCGACAAACAGCGACTCTACGAAATCGGTGAGCAGCACTTGGAAGACGCAAAAAAATATCTCTATGCTCATAACCAGGAACACAATGACGAGGAGAGTCGCGCTTACCGCTATCATTTCCCGCAACCCATAGGGAAAACCGAAGGTTCCGACTCGTAGTCTTTCATGATGATGTACGTCTTGTTCGGGTACTTTGCGACCGTGAGTATCCTGTCGGGTATCTTCACGATCGCCTTGAAAAATCCTGTCCATTGTGGCCTGAGCCTGCTCTCGTTGCTCCTGCACGTGGCCGGGCTTTTCGTGTTACTCAACGCCGAATTCCTGTTTGCCGTGCAAATCATCGTCTACGCCGGGGCTATCCTCGTGCTGTATCTTTTCGTCCTGATGCTGCTTAACTTGAAAACCGAAGAACAGTTTCTGCACAAGAAATATCCCTTTTTCCTGTTCGCCGGCGTCGCGATTCTCGCCGAATTACTCATCCTGATGCTTCAAACGCCCTACGGCGGAGTCAAAGGGACCGCGACCCCGTCGGTCGTGTTGCAGACCGGACCGAGTCACGCCGTGGGTCTCACCATGTTCAGCGACTATTTGTTGTTGTTCGAGATCGTGGGAGTCTTTCTTCTGGGCGCCATTATCGGGGCAATCGTCCTGGCCAAAACCCCGGCCGGTCCGGTTCCGGAGCCGACAGGCCAACGCAAGTAAGGTGTCATGATTCCTCTCTCGGCATACGTGGCATTGAGTGTCATCCTGTTTATGACGGGGTTGTTGGGCGTCCTGATCCGCCGGAATTTCATTATCGTGCTGATGTCGGTCGAGATCATGTTGAATGCGGCGAATATCAATCTCGTCGCGTTCTCCCATTACCTCTCGTCGATGGCCGGTCAAATGGCGGCCTTGTTCGTGATCGCGATTGCCGCGGGCGAGGCCGCCGTAGGCCTGGCGATCATCATCGTGGTGTTCCGTGGAAAAATTGCGACGAACGTCGACCAGATTAACCTGTTGAAGTGGTAACGTGTCCGATCTTCTCGTCATTCTCATACCGGTCTTTCCGCTGATCGCGGTTCTGGTGAACGGCTTGTTCGGCCATCGGTATTCCACCGACCTGGCCGGCCGTATTGCGGTGGGCTCCATCGGGCTGTCTTTCCTGTGTGCCGTCGCGGTCGTGGCCGGCGTGCTCTCCGATCCCGTGCCTCGTGAAGTCATTGCCTACTCGTGGATTTTCGGCGGAGACCTGCACGTCAATTTCGGATTTCTGATCGATCCGCTGACCGCCGTGATGTTGATGGTGGTGACGGGCGTCGGATTTCTGATTCACGTCTATTCCGTCGGGTACATGCATGGAGAAGACGGGTTTACTCGCTTCTTCGTGTACATGAACCTGTTCATGGTCTCCATGCTGTTGCTGGTCATGGGGAACAATTTCCTGGTGCTCTTCATCGGTTGGGAGGGGGTTGGTCTCTGTTCCTATCTCCTGATCGGGTACTACTTCAATAAGGTTTCCGCGGCCAAGGCTGCCACGAAGGCGTTTGTGGTCAACCGGATCGGCGACGCCGGATTCCTGCTCGCGATCTTTCTGGTGTTCGTGAATTTCAAGACCCTGGATTACCTGAAAGTCTTCGAAAACGCGAACCAACTCTCCGTTGAAATGGCCACGGCCATTACGCTGTGCCTGTTGGTGGGCGCGATCGGAAAGTCCGCCCAAATTCCCCTGTATACGTGGTTGCCCGATGCCATGGAAGGTCCGACGCCGGTGAGCGCGCTGATCCACGCCGCGACGATGGTCACGGCCGGGGTGTACATGGTGGTGCGCAATCACGTGTTATTCGACATGGCTCCCGTGTCCGCGGCCACGGTAGGGATCATCGGCGGCCTGACCGCGTTGTTTGCCGCCACCATCGGGCTGGTGCAAAACGACATCAAGCGCGTGCTGGCTTATTCGACCGTCAGCCAGTTGGGCTACATGTTTTTGGCCTGCGGGGTCGGGGCGTACATCGCCGCCATTTTTCATCTCGTGACTCACGCTTTTTTCAAAGCGCTCCTCTTCCTGTCCGCCGGAGCCGTGATCCATTCGCTCGAAGGGGAACAGGACATTCGAAAGATGGGCGGGCTTTCCAAAAAAATTCCCGTCACGCACGCCGTGTTTCTCATCGGCACCCTGGCCATTGCCGGCATTCCTCCCTTGGCGGGGTTTTGGAGCAAAGATGAAATCATGGCGCATGCCTTTGTGCATCACCATTACGTGCTGTATGCCTTTGCGGCAATCGGCGCGTTTTTGACTTCCTTCTATATGTTCCGTCTCACGTATGTCACGTTTTACGGGTCGTCACGGGTGGACCCGAAGGTGGAACATCATATTCATGAGTCGCCGCGGGTCATGACCGTGCCGCTCATGATTCTGGCGGGCCTATCCGTCCTGGGCGGGTTTCTGGGCGTGCCGCCGGAACATGGCTGGTTCCATGGATTTTTGGAATCCGTAGCCACTCCCGTGGGCGCGGTGGCGCACGAGGTCGGCATGGGGACCCTCATCGGCTTGATGGCGGGGGCTATCGGGATTGCGTTGGGTGGTTGGGGGGTGGCGCACTATCTGTACGCGATCAAGCCCGGGACTGCGGATGCCTGGTCTGAACGGTTTACCGGTGCATATCGGACGCTGTTGAACAAGTACTACGTGGATGAACTGTACGACGCCGTCATTGTCGAGCCCTGCAAACGGCTTGGTCAGCTATGGGATTGGATCGATCAACACGTGATCGACCGTTTCATCAGGGGGATCGGGCGCGGGGCCGACGTCAGTGCGGCCGGAGTGACATGGACAGAGAAACACGTGATTTACGGAGGGCTCAACGTGATCGGGTATGCCAACCATCTGGCGGCCTGGTCCTGGCGGAAATTGCAAACCGGATTGGTCAATCATTATGCCGCCGTGATTGTGATCGGTTTATTTCTTCTCACGCATTTTCTCCTGGTGTGGTTGACCGGAACTTCTCTCTTGTAGGGTTGAGTGATCGGCGATGCTTGAAGAACTGGAATTCGGATTCCCGATTTTATCGATACTGCTCTTTCTCCCGCTTCTTGGGGCGATCGGGTTGTGGGCACAACGGGATGCCGAGCTGATTAAGAAAACCGCTTTGGGCGTTGCGCTCTTTGAATTGGCGCTCGCCGCACTCTTATTGCTGCGGTTCATACCGGAATCCGCGGCCATGCAATTCAGCGAACGGCTGAATTGGATTCCGGCTTTGGGCATTTCCTATCATCTTGCCGTGGACGGCATCAGTATCCTGTTCGTCGGCCTTTCGGCTTTCATCACGGTCCTCATCATTCTCTATTCCTGGGATACCGTGCAGGATAGGGTCAAAGCGTATTTCATGAGTATCCTGGCTCTGGAAACGACGATCATGGGGATTTTCGTGTCCATCGACCTGATCCTCTTCTTTGTGTTCTGGGAACTCATGCTCGTGCCCAGCTATTTTCTGATCAAACTGTGGGGCGTGGGTGAGGACAAGCACTACGCCGCGCTCAAGTACGTGTTGTATACCCTGTTGGGCAGCGTATTCATGCTGGTCGGATTCGCCCTGTTGAGTCTGAATTACCACGAGGCGACGAATGCCTACAGTTTCGATTTGCTGGAGCTCTTGAAAGTGCCGGTTCCGGTCTCGGATCAGCTCTTGATCTTCTGGTTCATCTTCATGGGATTGGCTTTCAAGGCTCCGGTCTTTCCGTTCCACACGTGGTTGCCGGACGCGCTCGTACAGGGGCCGATCGGGATGTCCGTGGTGTTGGCGGGTGTCAAGCTGGGTACGTACGGATTTCTGCGGTTCAGTTTCCCGTTGCTGCCGGAAGCCTCGACCAATGCCACCGTGGTGGTCATCGTCATGAGTCTGGCGCTGGCCGCCATTGTCTGGGGTGCGATCATTGCCATCATGCAGCCTGACTTCAGGCGCCTGCTCGTCTTCAGCAGCATCAGCCACTTGGGGTTTGTCGTATTGGGCTTGTTTGCCTTGAACTTCCAGGGTCTGCAAGGCAGTTTGCTGCAAATGATCAATTTGGGATTTACCACTGCCGGGCTCTTTTTCCTGGCAGGATTTCTCTATGACCGGCTCGGCAATACGCTCCTCGACAATTGCGGAGGTATTGCATCGAAGATGCCTCTGTTGGCTACATTTTTCCTGATTATCGGCATGGCCTCGATTGGATTGCCCGGAACGAATGGATTTATCGGGGAATTTCTGATCCTGCTCGGCGCCTTTCAAGCGCATTGGGTATACGGGGCCGTGGCCGTCTCCGGGGTGATTTTCGCGGCGGCCTATTTTCTGTGGTATTACGAACGGGCGATTTTTGGCCCCATCGGGGAACACGTTCCTCAGGTGCTCAAGGACCTGACGCAACGCGAAACCATTATTGCCGTATCCCTGTGCGTCATGATTTTCTGGATCGGGCTCTACCCCTCACCGTTTTTGCGAATGGTCAACGGTTCGGTGCAGGCCGTGGTGGACCGGTTGGACCGCGGGTCGACCGCGAGCATTACGATGGCAATCCGTAATCCACAATCCGCAATCCACAATCCCGTCACCCCTGAATCCGGAGGGAAGAACTAACCAATGGGGCAGTTGGCCTTACTGGCAACGTTGTTTGTCCCATTTCTGGGGGCAATTGCGTTGCTGTGTATTCCCAATCGTGAACCGTTCCTGGTGCGAGTCGTCGCCGCGGTTTCCGCCGGGATTTCGTTGCTTGCCTCTCTCTACGTATTTCTGGCCTATGATCCGGACCAGGGAGGCTTCCAATTCATCACCAAGTGGGCGTGGTCCGAGGAACTGGGCATCGGGTTTCACATCGGAGTGGACGGAATCGGGGCGCCCCTGGTCTTTGCATCGGCCATTCTGCTGTTTGCGGGTATCTTCGTTTCGTGGCACATCAAGGATCGCATCAAGGAATTTTACATCTTCCTGTTGATCCTGGCGGCGGCGACCATCGGGGTCTTCATGTCGCTGGACTTGTTCTTCCTCTATTTCTTTTATGAGATGTCGGTGTTGCCCATGTACGTGTTGCTGGGCGTATGGGGGAGTCATACCAAGGGCTATTTGAGCATGACCGATGAGGAAGGCCGGAAGCTCCGGGATTCGGTCGGGTTTATCCTGAACTTCGGGTCCAACAGCAAGGAATACGCCGCAATGAAACTCACGCTGTTTCTCTCCGCGGGAGCTGTGTTTGCCTTGATGGGCATCCTGCTGATTTACCATTTTTCGCCCGTCCACACGTTTGATATTCTGGTGCTGCGGGAAGTGGCTCATTTCGACGGCACGCTGGCGACGATTATCTGGGTGTTGGTCTTCTTCGGTTTTGCCTCCATCGCACCCATTTGGCCGTTACATTCCTGGTCACCCGTCGGTCACGCCGCGGCCCCGGCCGCGACCAGCATGTTGCACGCGGGCGTGCTGATGAAACTCGGGCATTTTTCCATCATTCGCGTGGCCTATGAAATCCTTCCCGACGCCACGCGGGAACTCATGCCCATTGCCGCGGTGTTGTGTGTGTTCAGCATTATTTACGGCGGGTTCGTTGCGTATTTCGCCAAGGACACGAAGTACGTCATTGGCTATTCCAGTTCCAGTCACATGGGCTACGTGTTCCTGGGCATGGCCGCCTTGGATTACATCAGCCTGACCGGCGCGGTGATTTACATGTTTGCGCACGCGTTGGCCACGGGCATGCTCTTCGCCATGGCAGGGTGGGTGTACGACCAAACCCATACCCGGGATATTCCATCCTTGGGCGGGCTGGTCAAGAACATGCCGTTCCTGGCCGGGGCCTTTATTATCGCCTGCATGGCATCGGTCGGGATGCCGGGCACCGTGAACTTTATCGCAGAAATCATGATTATCGTCGGCTCGTGGGAGAAATATCCGTTCCAGGTGGTGGTGGCCGTGTTGGGGATCGTCTTGACGATGGCCTATCTGTTCAAAATGATGCGCGGTCTGTTTTATGGGCATCTGTCGCCGGAATATGCACATACCCGTGACGCGTCGCAGTGGGTGGACCGTCTTCCTTTGCTCCTGATGATCGGCTGCAGCATCTTTTTCGGCATTTTCCCCATGCACTTTTACAACGTCGTGCGTTCCACGGTCGTGCCGATGCTGGATCGAATCAACCAAGTGGCTCCGCTGGTCACGCAAAATACGACAGGGCTATTACCGTAACCGTCCATGACCTTTGATCTCACCCTATCGGGCTCAGACCTCCTTCTTTTGGCACCGGAGATTTTCCTCACCATCTGGTTGTGCGTGGTGTTGGCCGTCGACTTTACCTTTAAACGGATCGACCACGAAACCCTGGCCTACCTGAGTGTGGGCGGCGTCATCGCCACGCTCGTCAACCTGATCTGGTTCGACTACAACGGAGTCCAGGGCACCTTGTTCAAGGACATGTTTGTCCTGGATGGGGTCGCGATTTTCTTCAAGGTTCTGGTGTTGATTTCCACGGCGATGGTCCTGCTGGCATCGATCGATTACGTGAAATCGTTCAAGTTCTTCAGGGGTGAATATTATTTCCTGGTCATGATGTCGGCCCTGGGTATGATGTTCATGGCCTCGGCGCAGGATTTGCTCTCCGTCTTCGTGACGTTGGAATTTTCCACCTTCGGCTTTTACGTCCTGGTGGCGTATCTGCGGGAAGATCAGAAATCCAGCGAAGCGGGGCTGAAGTTCTTCATCCTCGGCGTGTTCGCCGCGGGGCTGCTCGCGTATGGCATCAGCCTGGTCTATGGAGAGACGGGGACGCTGGTGTTTTCCGAAATGGCGTCGACACCCGGCAGCATTGGGCTGGCTATCGGCTTCATCATGATCTTCGCCGCATTGGGCTTTAAGATTGGCGCCGTTCCGTTTCATTCCTGGATTCCCGATACCTATCAGGGGGCGCCCACGCCCGTCACTGCTTTTCTGTCGATCGCGCCCAAGGGTGCGGCATTAGCCATTCTCATCCGCATGTTCTACGTCGCGCTGGCGACCTTCAAACCCACGTGGGTCCTCCTGTTCGTCGTGGCCTCCATCGTGTCCATGACCTACGGCAACATCGTGGCCATCGCCCAGAAAAACATCAAACGGCTGCTCGCCTATTCCGGGATCGCGCAGATCGGCAACGTCATGATCGGCCTGGCGGCCGGCACCAAACGGGGCAGTGACGCAATCCTTTTTTATTTGCTCACCTACTTGTTTGCCAACCTGGGGGCCTTTGCCGTGGTCATCGGCGTCAGCAACCTGATCAAGAGCGATGAAATTGAAGATTACAACGGGTTGAATCGACGGTCGCCGTTCCTTGCAGCCGCCATGCTGCTCTTTCTGCTGTCGCTCGCCGGTGTGCCGCCGCTCGCGGGCTTCATCGGGAAACTCTATATCTTCGTTGCGGCGATCGAACAGGAACTGTACACGCTGTTGATCGTCGGGCTGATCAATATCGTCATCTCCATGTACTACTACCTGGTCGTGGTCAAGAAGATGTACATCAACGAACCCCACGACCCCGCGCCGCTTTCGGTCTCGACCCCCCTGAAAACCGTTATCTTCGTCGGCATTGCCGGCACCCTGCTGCTGGGCATCTACCCCAAACCCTTCATCGACTGGGCCGTCGCCGCCACCCTGATGTTCTCCAATATAGCTGCGCCCACGGCGTCAGATCCCGCCGTCTTGACGTCCTTGGCAGGCGGGTAAGACCAGACGAACGCAGCACCCCTATTTTGAACGCCTTGTAGCCTTCGTCAAAACCAGCCCTGAACGCAGAGTCAAATTTCTTTCTTTTGTGGATATAGGCTTTTAAGTCACTCATTTCGAATGTCTCCTGTTGAGATAATCTTTGGCATGAAAATAGTCAATGTGCCCTGAGTTGTAATTTCTGGATGTGTTCTGTAAATCGTTGACAACTGCCACTGCTTTTTTCTATGCCACAGTTCCTGTCCTGTGCTAGGAGGGATGGGGAAGCATAGGCTGCCACAGGGTAGAGAAGTCCATAGCCTGTCTCCCTACTGTCATCTCCGGCCTGATTGGGGGCCCAGCGTCCTTGCTCTTCAGAATTATGTTGCAAAATCCGCAGAGATTCTGCTTTTAATTGATTATGATTTTCTGCTCTTTGGATTGTTATCATTAGGAGGAGTAAAAGGAATCTCAAACAGATTCTTGTTCCACCCGTCATAAGGAACATCGGCAGATTTTGCCATTGCTTCTGCAAGTGGCTGTAACAGCTTAGGTTGAAAATTATTATTCATCACTGCTTGGTGAAATATCGTAAGTTCATCATTAACCTCAGTGTCTTTTGCAAATACAACAAGTATCTCATTCAGTGCAGTAAAGAACTGACCATCAGGGTGTGAATGCCCTAGCGTTAATTGCCAGCGAAACCCCAAGAATCTACGAAGGACATCACGTTTCAATTCCATCTGGTTCTGCTTCTTGTTAAATATATTTTGCAAGTAGGTTCCTAATAGTACACCCGCCAGCCCTATTACGCCTGTCATCAATCCTGTAAGAGTTGAAGTCTCTAATATTTGAATAAGTTCTGTCATTTCGTCACCTCATTTCTCCTCATAGTGCATCAATCCAAGTTTTGACAAATCCTTTCCAAAAGATCTGAGATCGTCGCAACTCGACACAACGGTAAGGCTACTACCTGATTGATGCCGGCGAACCCTGGTGAGCGCAGTGTAGAGCAGGGCCTTGTCATTGGGATTGTCGATCTTGTCGACAAATACGACCAGATGCCTTGCTTCCCATCCTTTGAAGCTGTGTAGAGTCGTAGCCTTGATGTTGGCTGCACCCTGAAAGAACGCCCGCTTTTGTCGCCTGGCATGCTCGGCCAATTTTATCTTGTTGTAGATGTTCTGCTCTTTTTTGTTCATGCCAATTTTGTTTGTGCCAAACGTGTGCAAGGCATGGATATTCTTTCTTTTCCTCAAAGATTCAACAAGCTCAAGACCTATTTCTTTGTGGCAAAGAAGTGTGATGTCCGTGATGGCTGTATCAGGGTAGAGCCGTCGCATCATTTGAATTAATTCGTCCTCGCACACATCTGAAGCTTGTTTGGGGTCCCGAACTTGGGACCAACGAAGCTCTACTCTGTCTAACTCCAACTCTTGTTGATTTGGCAAGTTTTTCAACAGGGGTATGTCAGTCTCATGATCTACGAGAAATTTCTCCGCGAATACGGAGATAATTTTTATCATCGAAGGAGGGAGACGATAACTGACTTTAAGTTCAGACCATGGTCCACGGAATCCCGATTCAACCATTGGGTTTTCCGTCCACTCTGTAGCTGTCCCATAGATATTTTGAGTCTTGTCGGCGACTAGCATCATCTCACCGCCGTCTTGAAGCGCGCACTGCAACGTCTGCCACCATTTAAGGCTAAAATCCTGACCCTCGTCTACCAGAATCGCGTCATATTTGGGCAACTCACAATCTCTCTTATATAGATCTTTGACCAAATCAGGCAGTTGTTCATTAAGAATTAATTCCGATTTTTGTTTATTCCAAAGGCTGCGATATTCTTCCTCGTGGTCGCTATCAATGCAGACACGTTTGCAAAAATGGTGGAAGTTCAGGAAATCTATTTTTCGTTTGATTACAGACCGTTCGGTTACATGCCGCACGGCAAAATCTCGGAGATAGTTCAGTAGCGTGATGTTGTAACATACGACCAGGACACGCTTGCCGGTATCAGCGAGTTCAGCGGCACGGGCGACCAGCACCATACTTTTCCCTGACCCTGCAGGCCCCTTCACGCGCCGGTAGCCTGTTTCGGTTCGTGTTGAGACCAGCTCTCTCTGTCGTTCATCAAGTTCCAAGGGACGCCGTTGTTCTTGACTGAAGGCCGGTTCTTTAAGCCACGCTCGAAGATCGTCTGCAGTTTCTTTCGTCATATATTGGGACGATGTACGCTGGTATTCGGGGAAGATGCGGCCCAGATTCTTGGAAGCCATATCCTCCGCTCCGGCAATTGGGTAGTAATCTGGATACTTGCGTATTTCCGGGTTCGCAGCAAGGAGTGAACCAAAGACTTGCTCGACCGTATGTCGATCCGCCTTTGTAAAAACGAGACCAGCGGTAATTAACGCCCGCCCTGCCTTGCCATTGAGACGGGGACAATACAAATCGAATATCTCGTCTTTGTATGACAGGATTTGCCTGATCGGATTTTTATTCGACACCCAGTACTGCATGGCACCCAGATCTAAGTCTTTGACCTCGAAGACTGCAATTCCGACCAACGGATTCAGCAAAACAAGGTCTGGTCGCAATCCGTTCAGATGTGGTTGCACATACATCTCCCATCCAGATGGCAGATTTTCATCAAAAAGTTCGATCAACTGTCGTTCGCCGAACGTAAGAGGGGTGGGAAATTTTTCAAATTTTGATTTTGGCGGATCAATAATGCGCATATTATTCATTCCCTCATTTTTGTTCTCATTAGAGGGATCATAATTATGAAATGGTTAATCGCCGACCCGCTAGCTTAACACTTCCTTGCGGGTGACCAGTAGGAGAAATTGAAGGACATCTTATTCTGCAGGATTCTGTCGGAAGTTGTGTGGGAAGCGATTGACTTATAAGACGTTGATACAGTGACGCATTGACTCCCCTTTTCTTCTCTGTTACCTTCCTCCTATCTGTCCCTCCAGGTTGCCCCTTGTCGGGTCGCCTGTGGAATACAAGAACTGTCTCGGTCAAACTGGGTTGATCGCCAGCTGTGGCCGATGAGTATCAAACGGTAAATACGCAGGGATGTCTGTATCACCTGGAGGGACGGGTCGGCCCGACCTTATTGGTCTGTGCCGTTTAGTCAACCCTATCTCCAGGAGGTTTCGTTATGTTTCGGTTAGTGTATCTCGGTGTTGCGATTTTTTGTGCAGTGATGATGGTCTCTGGATGTGGCGGTGGCGGCGGCGGAATGATAATGGCGGACATGCCGCCATCCGAGATAATGCCTGGGCCGTCGCCAGACACATCGATGCAAACAGCGTTTGTTGGCTCGTCAAACAGAGACACATTGCCATTATCTCGGGCAGCGTCACGTATTGCCGATTCCATAAGACAGGAACAAAAAGATGCAATATTTGGCAGCGTTGCACAGACGAGAACAGGCCTTGGCCTAGCTGGTCCAACAGGGATTGAGACGACATTTAATGGGCAGCGGTACACACTCTCCATCAATCGTCGAGATGGGAGTTCAACTACATTAAATACCTCACGAGACATTGTTGCTGATGTGGTTGAACGTTCGCCAGCTGAAAATCCAGTGACCGATAGGAATTGGGTTGATGGATACATTTACAAATCAAACGAATCAGAATTGACCGCCGCTGGCGTTGCCGTGGAATGGTCGAGTGCGGACTTTACGGATTACGCCTCTGGTGGCTATTGGATGCACATTGATTTTACCCAGCAATATGGCTTTGAGATTGGAGCGTTTATTGATGGGCCTGAATTTGACAGGACCGTTGATCTTCCATTGACCGGAACGGCAAGCTACGATGGCAGGGCCAGTGGACTGTATGTGGGAGTCAATGGCGGAGATTTCCCGACAGTGCCGGCTGGCACCATCGAGCAAGGAGAATATGATGGTCGCCTTGTGTTAGTGGCGAATTTTGAAACAAATCGTATTGGCGGGAAAGTTGACAATATTGGCGTCTACAATATTCTGGCAGTCACTCCGAATGGAGATGTATCATACAACCCATCTTTGACAAATACAGCCTACGAATTGATTTTGCCGGTTGCCCAAATCCAAGAAGCCGGAAGATTTGCAGGAGGGTCCCCAATAGTTATTCATCCACAGATCCCCATTCGCTCTTCAACTGGCGCTTGGGCCGGAACGTTTTCAAGCGTTGAGGACAGCAACGGCAATCCGCGATCTGTGGCCGGGACAAACTCTGTCTACGCGACAACCTTCGGAGGGAGTGAAGTGGCAATTATTGGTGCGTTCTATGGCGCCACCGAACAATTTGAATAGGCTTGATACGAGGCGAGGCTCTCTAACCTCACCCTCTTAATTTTTATCAAAGGGTAGGGAAATTTGCTCATTAAGCTTCGGGAGGGCTCGCTCAAGATTGCGGAAGAACTTAGCCCAGTTTGCAGAAGCTCTCATTAGTGCGACGATGCAGGCTAAGTGCTCTTTGAGTTTTGGGTGGCCAAACATCAAGGTGTCCATGGCGCTCTACATGCAATAGGGTATGTCGAAGACTCTAACTTTTTGGAAATATAGGGTTTTAGGTTCTCCAAGGTTAAAAAAGGCCGCCTTTTCGAAAGCGGAACCTCTATCAGCCGCCGGTTTATCTGAACGGCCAATTGCACGAAGAAAACTATAAGTTGACTATACTCCATATTTATAATATATATATGGAGTATGCATAAGAGAAAGCTCAACCTGTCCAGCCTGTTGAAGCGGAAGAAATCCGCTTTTCTGTTTGGTCCACGGGGTGTGGGTAAGACCGTGTTGGCACAGGATTATCTGAGTCGCATCCAACACGCGGAAAGCATCGACCTGTTGAGTTTGGACGTCTATCGGCGCTACGTCGCCGAACCCGGTCTGTTTCGTCTGGAAATCGAGCAACGATTGCGGGATATCCCTGCAAAAGAGACACTCACCGTTCTCATCGATGAGGTGCAAAAATTACCCGGGCTGCTTGATGAGGTGCATTGCCTGATCGAGCGGCACAAGGGCCAGGTTCAATTTCTGTTGACCGGTTCCAGTGCCAGAAAACTCAAACGTTCAGGCGCCAATCTTCTGGCCGGACGGGCATGGACGCTCAGGTTACATCCTCTAAGCTCACAGGAGCTTGCGCCTGATCTGCGCAAGGCCCTGACCATCGGCACGTTACCCGGTATTTATCAGGAAACCCAAGCCTCGGCGAAGCGATCATTGAAAGCCTACGTGGAAACCTATCTCAGGGAAGAGGTGATGCAGGAATCATTGGTTAGGAAGATCGATTATTTTATTCGTTTACTTGACGTTGCCGGGCAGGTGAATGGTGAACCCGTGAACTTTACGGCCGTTTCCAGGGATACCGGCGTCAGCGTGAAAACGGTTCAGGAATATTTCGACATATTAGCGGACACGTTGATTGCTTTTCGTATAGACGGTTGGAGTTATTCGGTACGCAAGCAATTACGCCAAAGCCCCAAGTATTATTTCTTTGATTGTGGCGTCTTAAACGCGGTGAGAGGTGAACTCCAGACTGAATTGAAGCCAAGCAGCTATCGCTATGGGAAGCTGTTTGAAACGTTCATCGTCAACGAACTGATCCGGGCCGACGATTACAACGAGGCAGGCTATCGTTTCTATTACTGGCGTACGAACACCGGCATGGAAGTCGATCTGGTGCTGACGCGTGGTCCGAACGACGTGCCCAGAGCCGTTGAAATCAAATCGCAAACTTCGCCCAAAGAATCAGACCTGAAAGGACTTCTGGCCTTTGCGTCAGAAAATCGCAAGACGAATTTGTTTTGCCTCTGTCAAACGCCACGCAAATATACGCTTGGTCCGATACAGGTTCTACCCTGGCAGAGGGGCATAGAAGCCCTGCTCCCAAAATAGGCCGTGCCGTAAATCACGGCTGTCATTGATACGAAAATAGCCCCCTCTGTCATTCCCGACGTTAGTAATCGGGAATCCAGTGTCTTTTGTCTTCATGGACGAAGAAAAAAGCCAAGACGCTGGATCCTCGATTAGAGATGTCGAGGATGACAGATTGGAGAGAGCGGTCCCCATTTTCGTCCCTTGGGGTGCAGGCGGTCAGCCTTCATGAAGGATTCCTGTATGTGTTCAATTATTCGTTGACAATTTCCAGCCCACCTTTTGTTCCTCCTTTGTCTGCCCTGAGCCTGTCGAAAGATCAGGAGGGGCGAGGGGAGGTAGAGGCTGGGGTGTTAACGAAGGAGACAGGGAAGTGGGCCGGGACTTTTCCAAACTGAAGCGACCACGATACCCGATGCCGGATTTCGTCAAACAGGCTCTGGACGAGAGGGGTGTGATGAAAGCCTATCAGGAGCGTCCGGCGTATCAGCAGAACGATTATATCGGTTGGATAAACCGGGCTAAGCGCCAAGAGACAAAAGAAAAACGGCTGCGCCAGATGCTTGAAGAACTCGAAAAAGGTGGCATATACATGAAAATGAAGCATCCAGCATCGGCATAGAAATGTATTTGTTTCACATTTTGCTGGAGTTAAAGGAATTGCTCGGCCTTTGACGGACGCTAATTGAAACGATACCCTGTTAAACGCACTGTGGAGCGCTTTGCTCACTACCGCAAATCCATCTTTGTGGTCTTATGAAGCTTTATTCCTACATTGTCGCGCATGACGGTGGGTTTGCCCCAAATCCTTTTTGGGGATACTGCACGTTGGCTAACTGCAAGCCAAAGATCCGACGAACGGCCAAGGTGGGGGATTGGATCGTTGGCTTGAGTCCCAAGGCCAAGGGCAACCGGGTCATCTATGCAATGCAGGTGGAAGAGATTCTCAACTACGGACAGTACTACCACGACAAACGGTTCGCCGAAAAAGTTCCAAATTACTCCAAACGCAAAATGATCTACAAACGGGGGGACAATATCTACAAACCGTTGCCCAATGGTGCGTTCAGGCAATTGCGGTCAGCGCACTCCAAAGAATGCCAAGAGGATCTAAAGGCCAAGGTAGTGGACTTGGGAGGTGTCAACATCCTTATTGCAAGGACGTTCCACTATTTTGGCGGGTCTGGTCCTGACTTGCCCAAGCACTTACATGAGTTGAAAGTTCGTCGGGGGCACAAGTGTCGTTTCCCGCCAGACACGATATCTGATTTCTCGAAATTTATCGAAGAGTACCCGCTGGGCTTGAACGCTCCACCGTCCGATTGGCCAAGTGACGATGATTCGTGGAAGGAAGGGAACAGATGAAACTGATTTTCAGCAGAAAAGGGTTCGACTCCTCCGCTGGGGGTGTGCCGAGTCCAATATTCCCCGATGGCCGCATGGTTTCGCTACCCATTCCAGACAAGAGGTCGAAAGTCACGTATACGGACATCTCATTCAATGGCGTATCGCTTGGTCCTCTAGTCTCTCAACTGACAGGTGACCGGATTCCTTCACACTACCGTGCCCACATTGACCCTGATCTGGCGAAGGATAGCCTTCCACGTTTGACTGGCTGGCGTCCCATTTTCGGTCAGACCGGGCCTGCTCAAGGCCACCTCCGGAATAATGGAGTTGGGCCAGGTGATCTATTTTTATTCTTCGGACTCTTTCGGCGTGTCGAAGTCCGTGATGGGTTTTATACATGGGTCAAAAATGCTCGACCCTGGCACGTCATTTGGGGATGGTTGCAGATTGCGGAAGTTTTGCCAATCGAGAGTTCAAAGCCACCATCCGGTTATGAATGGGCGGAATACCATCCTCATTTTCGTGAAGAAGGTGAGTCGAACAATGTAGTGTACTTGGCGAGCCGCCATTTGGAAATAGAGAGCATGGACACAGACAGCCTTCCTGGAGCAGGAGTTTTCTCCTATTTCTCCACCAGTCAGCAGTTAACTGCTCCGCTTGCGGAGAACAAGACGACTTGGAACCTTCCCGCTTGGTTTCATCCAACCGGGAACCGGACGCCCCTCACGTACCATCAAAATCCGCGGCGTTGGCACCGCCAAGGTCAACGAACCGAATTGAAAGCTGTAGCAAGAGGACAGGAATTCATCTTGGACTGTGATGAATACCCAGAAGCCGTTGGTTGGGTTTGTGATTTGCTTCAGAATCAACCATTTGGCAAAACGGCATAGCGCGATAAGAGGATAAGCCCCGTTAAAACGAACAACGTCGATGAAACAGTTACAGGAAGATTTATGGCAAAGCACGATCCATAGCATGGGTTCGTTGAATACTCATGCTTACTTCCTTCGGCGGCCGGAAGGGAACGTGCTGTTTTACAATACCGGCCACGAGGGCGATTTCGAGAAAATAGCTGAGTTGGGAGGCATTCAGTTCCAGCTTCTCAGCCACCGCGATGAATCGGGTCCGTCGTTGAATCGTATCAAAGACCTGTTCAGTTCCAAGCTGTGTTGCAGTGCCCTGGAAGCCCCGATTGTCGATAATGATGCACGGGTGGATGTCACTTTTCAGGCAGAAGACCATCACCTGGGCGATATTGACGTCATCCATACCCCCGGTCATACCGAAGGCAGTATTTGCTTTTTCTACAAGTCGCCGTACGGAAAGTCCTACCTCTTTACCGGCGATACGATATTCCAGTCGAAAGCGAAGTGGGCGACGCTGGCATTCCCGCTGGCGGGTGGTAGCAAGGCGTCGCTTGCCGAAAGCCTGAAACGGCTGAGGGATCTCGATCCCGACGTGGTCATGAGCAGTGCTTTCGTCGGCGACGTGTCGTTTGTCGAAGTCACTGGTGACGAATGGACTCAAGCCATCGATGACAACGTCAGCCGATTAAAGAAAGAGTCTTGAACGCCAAACTTCAGCCGCCTCTCCGCGTGTTGGAAGTAGAGTTAGACGGCCTCGACGGGTGGGAGACCTTCGGACTCGGCAGCTCGAACGAGCGCGGCGTCGAGACTGGCGAGTGCCGCATTCTGCCGTTTGGCCAACTCCAGGTACACGGCATCATAGAAAGACAAACCGTGCATTTGGGCGAGGGAGAAGGCTGTTGAGAGGTTGAGATCCATGTCAGTTTGTATGGGAAGCCACTTCAAGGCTTCCAAACATTCAGTCACACGGCTGGCGGAAATGTGACGGCGGCGCCCGGCTACGAGCAAACAGTTGCGGACTTCCATGTGCCACAATTGCGGTACAAGAGCCGTGTCCTTTGTAAGACGGGATTGTGCGACTTCGGCTCGTGAATCTTTTTCATCGTCGAGAAACCAAGACATGGTAACCGACGCATCCAGAACCAGGGTGCTCAATAGCGATGCCCTTCGTGGCGGGCGGCGAGAATTTCCTCGATGGACATATCAATACCTTTCCATGTTGCACGCCAGGCCTTGAAACGCTTAACTGCCGCCTTACGGGCAGCGCGATCCTGATTTTCAGCCGGTACCAGATGGGCAACCGGTTTGCCGTGGCGCGTGATCGCGATTGTTTCACCGCGCTCCACTGCGCTCAGGAGTTGTGCGAGATGGGTCTTGGCTTCCGTTGCTTGAATTTCACGCATTTTATTTAAACTGGTTATTTTAACCGGTCAATATTAGCACGACTTTCAAGGCCGGATCAACTGTATCTGTGGGTTCGGTCTGACGGCCCTTCCCCCCACCGGTTCGCCTGCGGGCTTCGCCCCTTCGTTAAGCTCAGGGCAGGCTCTTGGCTCGGCCGACTCCCCCTCAAGGGGGGAGCGATTCGGGAGCGGCTATTTGGTCTTTTTGACGTAGGCCTTGTACACCGTTTTGGGGTCCGTTGCCTCTTCTTCGAGGCCGACCCATTCGTGGCCGGTGGTTTGGCACCAGGCGGGCATATCTTTTTTGATCCCTTCGTCGTCGGAGAGGACTTCGAGGACCTGGCCTGTGGTGAGTTCCTTGATTTTCTTGGAGGTGAGGATAATGGGCATGGGGCAGAAGTACCCCAGCGTATCGAGTGTAATATCGGATTCGATCATGTGATTATCACCTTTACCCCTCACCCTTCCCTCTCCCTCAAGGGGAGCGGGTAAGACTTTTCAAGTGGAGAGGGAGTTATTGATCAGATAAACAAATTCACCGAGCCGTCTTTGGCTTCCGCGAGGTAGGTTGAGACCCCGGCGAGTTGATCCACGCCGTCGATCAGGGTTTCTTTTGAAATGCCCAGTAAGCCCAACGTGGTGGTGCATGCGATCATTTTGACACCGAGATCCTGCGCGGTTTCGATCAGTTCGGGGACCCCGGGCATGTGATTGTCCCGCATGACCTTTTTCATCATCGTCGTGCCCAGCCCGCCGTAGTTGAACTTTGAAAGGGGCAGGCTTGCGGCGCCTCCTTTGTTGAGCCAGCCGAAGGACTTGCGCAGCAGGTCCTTGGCGGTATTGGTTGCTCCGGGTTTGCGAATGACGTTCAGCCCCCAGAAGGTAAAGAACATGGTCACCTGCATGCCCATGGCTGCGGCGCCGGTGGCAATGATAAAAGCGGCCATGGCTTTATCCATGTCTCCGCTTAGGAGCACGATGGTCACCCGCTCCGGTTTGGATTCCTGAAGCTCGGCAAGGGCCGCGGTTGGTTCGACTTGGGTCATGGTCATGGGATCACCTGTTCCGCGTGGCTAGAGGGTTAAAGGCTCGATGCCTACAAGCGAGAACATCTATCAGAAGTTGTATATCACCTTTTTGAGGTTGTCAACAAAGCACGATTGCAGTAAAGGAACCTCTGATTTATTGTGATAGCGGGATGCAGGGCAAGGCGTCCCGGAGCGAAACCCGAGGCTTATCAGAGAGATAGGTGAGGGTTGAGCGAGGACACAACGCCGCCATGCGCCCGATAGTGCACTAAATCAGAGGTTCCTAAACAGGGATATGGCCGGCATGGTCGAGAGCATTGCCAATTTCAGTGAAGGCCGGGACCCGGGCGTCATCGAGAAGCTCAAAAACGTTTTGGTCTCGGTCCCGGGCGTCGCCCTGCTTGATGAACACCGGGACGCGGACCACCATCGATGTGTCCTGACCGTAGCCGGGTCGGTCGAGTCGATGGAAGAGGTCGCTTTTTCAGTGGTGGCCAAGGCTTCGGAATTGATCGACTTGAAGCATCACATGGGCCAGCATCCTCGTCTTGGGGCGTGCGACGTGTTGCCGTTTGTCCCGTTGTCGGGTTCGACCATGGAGCAATGCATCAGTCTTGCGCATCGAGTCGGAGCGAGAATCGGAAGAGATTTGCGGATACCGGTTTTTCTCTATGAGGAAGCCGGCGAGCGGCCATTTCGGAAGCGCTTGGAGCAGATCCGGAAAGGAGGGCTGGAAGCCCTGAGGCGGCGGATGGCCACCGACCGGACGTGGGCTCCGGATTTCGGTCCGGCCGAACCGCACCCGACGGCCGGCGTGATTGTGGTGGGGGCTCGTCATCCGCTTATCGCCTTCAACGTGGCGTTGCAGAGTCACGATGTCTCCTTGGCACAGGATATCGCCAGAACGATTCGTGCATCAAACGGCGGGCTGCCGGCGGTCAAAGCCATCGGGCTGGAACTGAAAAGCCAAGGCTGCGTGCAGGTGTCGATGAATCTCACGGACTATCACCAAACGCCCGTTCACGTGGCGTTCGAAGCCGTGAAACGAGCCGCGGCTCTCAAAGGCGTCGGCGTGATGAAAAGCGAGTTGGTGGGGTTGATCCCTCAGGAGGCTCTTGCGCAGGGCGAGGGGCATGATCTTCAGATTGATATCTTGACACAGGCTCAAACTCTGGAACATCGACTGGGACAATGTGGGTTGGGGCTAGGATCCGGTTTGTAGGGACCAGCGATCGCTGGTCCCTACAGTTTTCTCATTGCACAAAGGTAAAGGTCACAGACAATGAAACGGTTCGCACAACGACTGGTCAATGCCCCCGCGTTTGAATACGTGATCATCGGGCTCATTATCGGGAATGGGGCGTTGCTGGGCATGGAGACGTCTCCCGCGTTGGTTCGCCAATACGGAGAATGGATGCACCTGGGGAACCAACTTGTGTTGGGTATATTCATCCTCGAAGCCCTGCTGAAGATGATTGCCGTGGCCCCGCAGGTCGATCGGTACTTTCGGGATAGCTGGAACGTCTTTGATTTTTCGGTGATTGCGTTCTCGCTGGTTCCCGCGACCGGGGAGTATGCCATGATCGCTCGCCTTGCCCGGTTATTGCGGGTCCTGCGGTTGATTTCCACGATTCAGGAACTGCGTTTGATCGTCTCGACGCTCGTGCGTTCAATTCCGAGCATGGGACACGTCATGCTCCTGATGAGCATCATCTTTTACATTTATGCGATTATGGGCTACCAACTGTTTCATGAACATGACCCCGTCCATTGGGGAAATCTGGGCATCTCCCTGTTGTCGTTGTTCCGGGTCGTGACGTTGGAGGATTGGACGGACATCATGTACACGGCCATGGAACTGTATCCGCTGGCCTGGATGTATTTCGTTAGTTTCGTGGTGGTCGGCACGTTCGTGGTGATTAATCTCTTTATTGCGGTGGTGCTCAATAATCTCGAAGAAGCCAAGGCTGAGCGCCTGCGGGAACTGGAACAACCCGTCTCGCGGGAAGAAATCTTGCGCGACCTTCGTTCAACCCAGAAGGCTTTGCGTCGTTTGGAGGAACGATTGGGCCGCCAGCGTGAGCCCTGAGGGTACGGTCATGACTCAAGCCGTTGCACAAGCATCGAAACCCCTTTCTGAAACTCCCGTTGATCCGTGGTCGAAGACCAGGACAGCCGAATTGCCGGCGCGTTGCCTTCAGGATAATCCACAAAAGGTTTCACGATAATTTCCGCTTCGGATGCCAGCCGTTTGACGAATGCTTCGTGATCCAGGTTGTCCGCGCCTTTGAACGTGAGGATGCCGGGGGCATGAGGTCCCTGCCATTCCAGAAAACGGCAATGCGGATGACGGCCCAGCAGTTCCTTGGCCATTTCCCGAAAGGTCCGCTGTGGTTCCGTGTCGATGCCTCGCTGGCAACGTTGTTCACAGGCCTTGGCGAGTCCGGCTATCAGCCCGATGTTGTGCGTGCCGATTTCGAATCGTGACGCCGTCGCTCTGTTATGGGTTTCCGCCTCGACCGCACGGTAACGAGGATGTAGAACGAAGCTCTCACGTACCACCATCGCCCCCGTGCCGAGAGGGCCTTCACACCACTTGTGTCCGGGAAAAAAATAGGCGTCGAAATCCAGCGCGTTCAGGTCGACGGGGACGTGGCCAACGGCTTGCGCCCCGTCGATGATGACCAGACATTGCCGCGCCCTGGCCAATGACGCCACTTCATGGATGGGAAAAACACGCCCGTCAACGTGCGACACGTGGCTCATCACGATGGCCTTGACGCCAGGTTCGTCGAATCGTGCTTCCAGCGTCCGCAGGAACGCGTGAAGGGACGCAGGTCTGACGGCGTCGACGTGGATGCCCTCGCGTTCGAGCACGCGTAGCTGTTTCGTGATGGAAGGATTTTCGTGCGTCGTGGTGAGAATGGTATCGCCCGGTTCCCACTTCAAAGAAGAAAGCAAGAGATAATGTGCGGTGGATGCGTTTGTGGTGAACGCGATGCTCGAAGGATCATCGACGTGTAACAATTCGCCGACTGCGTGCCGGCAATCATTGACCGTTCGGAGGTACCACTCGATGCCCGCTTCCGAATACAAATACCGTTTGAACTCGGCCAGCGTCCGTTCGACCTCCTCTTCAGCTTCGGCAAGAGCCGGGCACAGGGCCGCGTAGTTCAGGTAGATCATGGGAACCAGTCAGCCGGACGGTTTTTGGGCCAGGGCCAGACCGTGAAGGTGGGCCGGGTCGGTATACCAGCCCAAGGGGGTGAACCCCGCGCGGGTCAACATGGCTTCCACGTGGTGACGCGTAAATTTCCTGCTGATTTCCGTGAGAATTTCTTCCCCCTCTTCGAGCCGGAGGGTTAACTCCAGTTCGGGTATGGGGATCACTTGCCGGCAAACAGATCGAAGGTGCATTTCAATTTGAAGTTCGTCTTGATTAAACCGGGCCACGTGGTCGAAGTGATCGGGGTCAAATTCTGCGCCAATCACGACCTTCAGCACGGACAACATGTTTTTGTTGAACGCGGCCGAGAGCCCGGCCGAATCATTATACGCCGCTTCCAGGCGATCCACGTCCGTGATAAGTTGAACTCCGAGGAGAAAAAAATCGCCTCGATCCATTTCATCGGCGACCGACGAGAGAAAGGTCGCAGCCGCTGCAGGTTCCAGGTTGCCAATGGTTCCGCCCAAAAACACGACCAGGCGTCTCCCGCCCCGCGGAATGTGTTCCAGATGGGCCAGGAAATCTCCAACCACCCCATGAACCCGCAACCCTTCGTATTCCTCAACCAGCTCGTGCGCCACTCGTCGCACGATGCTCTCGCTGAAATCAAAGGGCACGTAGGACCGGAGGCGGTTCGTCCGGGCCATGGCATCCAACAGGACCCGGGTTTTGGTGGCGGCTCCGGAGCCTAATTCGACCAATTCCTCGGCACGGGTTCTGGCGATCACGTCATCGGCCACGGTTTTGAGCAATTGGTGTTCCGTGCGAGTCGGGTAGTATTCGGGCAAGGTGCAGATCTGTTCAAACAGGGCAGAGCCTCGATCATCGTAAAAATACTTCGTCGGCAATCGCCGCGGTGTCGACAGCAGGCCCGCGCGAATTTCGTCCCTGACGGCCTTGGGATCCTGGTTGTCCAGATGCACGTCGATCGTAATATTGGATTGATCAAGCATCAACGCAAATCATCGTGAAAAGGGTGACGGATAGCGTCGTCGGGAGGAGCGAAATCGTGGAGCCGTACTGTAACGGGTCGCTCCCTTTTTGTGCAAGGTTCAGGGTTGGACACCGCGAGGCCTGATCCACGTTTCCACCTTGCCGAGAAACCCGTCGATGATCAACGCCAGGGCCGCCGCGGGCAATGCCCCGGAAAGGATCACGGTCGTATTGGCCATTTGCAGGCCCGCGACGACCGGAACACCCAAGCCGCCCGCTCCGATAAACGCGGCCAAGGTGGTCGTGCCCACGGTGATCACGCCCGCGGTGCGTACGCCGGCCATGATCACGGGTGCGGCCAACGGGAGTCGCACCCACTGGAGGATTTGCCATTCCGTCATGCCGAGCGCGCGAGCCGCTGCCACGGCCTGGGGCGCCGCGTCGCGGAGGCCCGAATAGGTATTCCTGACGATCGGGAACAGGGAATAAATCCATAAGGCCATGACGGCCGGCAGCATCCCGATGCCGAACACCGGGATCATGAAGGCGAGTAACGCGATGGACGGGATGGTTTGCGTAAGGCCGACACCTCGAATGACGGGTTCGGCAATGGCGGGGTAACGTTCGAGCAGCAAACCCAATGGCACGGCCAACAGGATCCCCAACCCCAAAGCCAATCCGGCCAAGGCCAGATGTTCGACCGTTCGCCCCGCCAGGTCCGTTCGCTTCGACCACATGTAAGCAGAGAGCCCTTTCTGATGAGAAACCGGCTGCGTCTTGGCGGCTTCGGTGACAAAAAAGTGAAGGGCCGACAAGGCATCGCGTGCCACGACTTCCACCGGTTCCCCGCCTTCCTGCAAGCGATAGTTCAGCTGCCGCATGGTCTCGGCGTCGAACGCATTGGTCAGCAACCCCAGGACGCCGCCCAACTCGGGGCGTTGCGCAAGCGTGGCGCCTCGAATCAACCCGGACGCTTCATAGGGCGGGAAAAATTGCTGATCATCCTCGAGCACCATGAAATCGTATTCGGCAAGCCTCCCGTCAGTCGTATACACGTCAAGCACGTCGATCTCGCCGGCAGCGGCCGCCTGGTACTTGAGAGTCTGTTGCATGGCCTGCACGTTTTGGAAGGAAAGGCCATACCGGCTTCGAAGACCGGGTAAGCCATCGGGCCGGTTGATGAATTCATAACCGAACCCGGCGGTCAGGGAAGACGCGATCTCGGCCAGGTCCGAAATCGTTCGCAGGGGAGTGCCGGCCGTTCGAGAACGAGGGACCGCGAGCGCATAGGAATTGTCAAATCCCAACGGATTCAGCCACCACAGGTCCCAACGCTTTAAAAATTCCGAGCGAACGGTATTGAGTGCCGTTCGTGAATCCCCGGCCGGCGGTTGTTGAAGGATGCTGACGAGTCCGGTGCCCGTGTATTCGGGGTAGAGGTCAATGGCGCCGGTGCGAAGCGCTTCAAAGCAGACCTGCGTGCCCGCCAACCCCAATCGTCGTTCCACGGAAAGGTCCGTGCGGGCTTCGATGAGTTGAGCGAAGATCTCAGCCAGGAGTTTGTTCTCCATAAAATTTTTCGAGCCGACGACGATGCGGTCGCCTTGGGAAAAGGCCGGCAAAGGGAGCAACGTGAAGAAGACCAGCGCCGCACAACACAGAGAATGCCGTGGTCTGGTCATGCCTGCTCTCCGTGAGACCGGTGGCGGAGCAATTGCACAACGTAGTCGTGGGCCGGGGTGTTGAGCAGATCAGCCGGAGTTCCGATCTGCAAGAGACGACCCTCCTTGAGCACTGCGATGCGATCGCCGAGTTGCAATGCCTCATCGATATCGTGGGTGACCATGACCATGGTTTTGTTGAGGTGTCGTTTCAGGCTCAGAAATTGACGCTGGAGTTCGTGACGGGTAATGGCGTCGAGCGCGCCAAAGGGTTCGTCGAGGAGGACGATCCCGGGATCGGCTGCAAGGGCTCGCGCAAAGGCCACGCGTTGTCGTTGCCCGCCGGACAGCTCAATGGGGTATCGCGCTCGAAACTGGCGAGGATCAAGATGAACAAGGTCCAGGAGCGCATGCACGCGGCTCGTTTGCCGTTCGGGTTCCCATCCGAGCAACCATGGCACCAGGCCGACGTTCTCTTCGACGGTCCAATGCGGTAATAATCCGGCGTCCTGCTGGACGTATCCGATGTGGCGACGAAGATCGATGGGGTCTTTGACTCGTACCGGTTCATCATGAATGCAAACCTCTCCCGAACTGGGATGCGTCAATCCGTTGAACAGCCGGAGCAGGGTCGTTTTGCCGGACCCGCTTTCCCCGATCAGGGCCAGGGTTTCCCCTTCAGTCACGTCGAGATCGACGTGTTCGAGGACGCGAACGTCAGGGCCGAACTCCTTGCTGACGTCGCGGACACTCAGGACGGGTGGGTTCCTCATCTCTTTTTTCTTGACAAGACCGGTGAAGGATATATTACAAAGCGAGAGAGAATATCGGCTCTCCCGCGACGGAATCAGCATCGCATAGGTTCGATATCTGATCGCCTAGGAATTATGACCAGTTTGGTTGAAATACGAAAGGAATTATCCGCAGCGCGAGCCTGCACCGATCACATCTTTTCCCTGTTTCAACCGGAGACGCTCTATGAGCGTCCCATTCCTGAACGCCATCGCGTCGTGTTTTACGTCGGCCATTTGGAGGCGTTTGATTGGAACCAGATTTGTCGCTGGACGTTGGGGCAACCCTCCTTTCACGACACGTTTGATTCACTGTTCGAGGCAGGCATCGATCCCGAAGTCGGCTCGCAACAGGAAGACGTGCCATCGGACTGGCCTTCGCTCGAAGAAATCCGGCGGTACAACCTCAGGACGAGGGAATCGGTTGATGCGGCGCTGGAAGACGCTCCGGAAGCCATCCTGCGCATGGCGATAGAGCACCGGTGGATGCACGCTGAAACCACGGCTTACCTGTTGCACCACGTGACTCACGGCGGTAAAACGGTCCCGGCTTTGTCGCCACCGCCTGAAAGTCCGTCACCCGATCACGCCATGATTGACATCCCGCAGGGCACGGCGACGCTCGGCCGTCGTGAAGGGTTCGGTTGGGATAATGAATTCAGCGAACGCCGGGAAGACGTGCCGGCCTTTGTGATCAGCAAATACAAGATTACCAATCAGCAATATCACGCGTTCGTTGAACAGGGTGGTCCCGTCCCCCCGTTTTGGATCAAACAAGGCGACCGCTGGTGCCTGTTGACGATGTTCCGGGAAATTCCGCTTCCCCCGCATTGGCCCGTCTACGTGTCCCTGCGAGACGCGCAGGCCTATGCGCGGTGGGCCGGGCTCTCACTGCCGACCGAAGCGCAATTTCATCGTGCGGCGTACGGGACGCCGAGCGGCGAAGAGCGTGCCTATCCCTGGGGAGACCGGATTGCCAACGGCATGCACGGGAATTTTCACTTTCGGTTTTGGGACCCCGTCCCGGTCACGGCCAACCCGCACGGTGACAGCGCCTTTGGGGTTTCCCAATTAGTCGGGAACGGATGGGAATGGACCTCGACGCGGTTCCGTCCCTTTGAAGGCTTCCGGCCCTATCCCACCTATCCCGGATACTCCGCCCGCTTCTTCGACGATGATCATTTCATCGTCAAAGGAGGCGCACCCACCACGGCCTCCTGCCTGTTGCGTCGCTCATTCCGAAATTGGTTTCGCCAAGGCTATCCCCATGCGCACGCCGGCTTCCGGTGCGTTCAAAACTCCTGACGAACTTCTGTGTCTTTCAACGTCGAACGCAATCCACGCACATTTCTTCACCAAGAGCTTCTACCCCTCGCGTTCGGCGCCATTTTCGGCCTGTTGGCCTATTCCGCGAATGCCGTGGCGTCGGAAGCTGACCAGCTGCGGCAGGCCTGTACGGATGAGCGTGTTCTCAAGTTTGGGTTCTTCTCGGATTTCAAGCCGGTCAGCTACAGCGAGAATCCCGCCCCGGGAACGGCCGGGTTTGATCGCCACCGGGGATACGAAGCGGACCTGCTGACCGCCCTTGAAGCGATGGAGGATGCGGGATTGTCCTTCCAGCGCAGAGGCATTGGCGTTTGGCCCGGCATCTGGCTGACACCCGCCGGCCCGGACTTTGATATGGTGGGAGGCGGCATCACGATTCTTGATTCGCGGACTCGCACTGACGCCAACGAAACCGTGGTTGCCTTTACCTCGGGACATATCACGTTTCGCCAATCCTTGCTGGTACGCGCCGGGGATGCCGAACGTCTCGCAAGCCACGACGATCTCGCCGACGCGCGCGTCGGCGTGCTCGGCGGCACCACCGGCGAACACCGGCTGTTGGAACTGACGGGCATGGTCAACGCCGATGGGGACTTGGCTCAGGGGACGATCGTTTACAAGTCGGATGGCACGCAGGTCACGGCCGACGGCAGTTCCAACTACCGTATCACCGCTGCCGGCGCAACGCCCAACCTCGATGGTCGATCGCGCCTTCAAGGCCCTCAAGGCACGGTGGCCGAGGTCAGGTATTTCGAAAGCGAGAGCGAGCAATTCGAGGCGCTCCGCGGCAGGGGTGTCGATGCCCTGGCAAGGGGCGAGATCGGCAATCGCGAGACCAGTGCGGATTCCAGTGGCGCGTTTGTGGTGACGGCCCTCGATCCCGAGATCGAACTCGGCGGCTTTGCCTTCGACAAGGACGACGAGACATTGGTTGCCTGTGTCGACGACAGACTGAACTGGCTGACGGATGATCGGCGTATCGGCTACGCGGAGTGGCATGCCGACCCCCTCGCATTCATGCAGCGTGCCAGGCTGTGGAATGCCACCGAGGTGTTCGGGCAGATCTATGCCTATTCGATGTTGGCGGAACTGATGCGCGAGGAATTCCCGGCGACGCTGGAACGTCTGAGTCGTCGTTTTGGTGAATCCGGCGAAGGACGGTCGAGTGCCGATGCAAGGGGCATCTGGACACGGGTCAAAGGCAACCGACGACGGATCGAGAACGTCGACGTCGCAACCGATCCTTTCGGTGGTGGCACGTGGCGACAGAACCGCGGCCAGGTCGAAATCGGCTATGACTTCCCGATACCTGCGGCCGGTCCAACCGTCGGAGGACTCTCGATCTATGCGACGCACACGACGGCGGATGCCCGGAAAGGCCGGTTCTATGCAGCGTCGGACATCGAAGCCGCCGGTTACGGCGGCGCGTTGACGTTGGCCAGGTTTGCTCCGGACGGCTTCTACTGGGAGGCACAGAGCCGGTTCAGCTTCTGGAACGCCGACGTCGATTTTGCCTCGCGGAAGATTTCGGAATCCATAGACGCCAGGTCATGGGGAGTCTCATTCGAGATTGGCCGGGAGTTCGAGACCGGCGCGGAATTCGAAGCCGGTGACTTCAGGGTCATGCCCCGCTTGCAAGTGGTCTATACGGAAGTGGACTTCGACGATTTCACCGACGCTGATGGCGTGGTCGTCGTCACGGGAGACACTGACAGTCTCGAAGCATCGGCGGGTTTGGGGTTTGGGATGAGACTGCCGAAGCAGGGACTCAGGCTCTACGTTGACCTGAGCGTTTCGCACGATTTCCAGGACGACAGTTCGGTCAATGCCTATGGGTTCGAGTTTCGTTCGGGGTTCAGCGATACGTGGGGACATGCCAGGTTGGGCGCCGCAAAACAGATCATGGACGGTGTTTCGATCACCCTGCAGGGCAGGGCCGGCTCGCCCTTTGGTGATGATACCAGCGACGCCTTCAGCTACGGAGCCCGGACGAGTCTGCGAATCGATTTCTGATCCTTCGAAATCGGCGATCACGCTTCCGGCAGGCGGATGCGTTCGATCAATGCCCTGATCTTTGCAGGGGGCGGCGTGGTGCATTGCGAGACCGTCAGCGCGACGCACAGGTTCAGGACCATGCCGACCGTGCCGATGCCTTCCGGCGAAATGCCGAGAAACCAGTTGGCCGCGACGTTCTCCGCCATGGGATCGATAAACACGCCTTTGAAATAAATGATATATCCCATGGTAAAGATGAGCCCCGTCAGCATGCCGGCAACGGCGCCCCATTTGTTCATACGTGTATTGAAGATGCCCAGCAGGATGACCGGGAACAGGGACGAAGCGGCCAGCCCGAAAGCGAACGCCACCACCTGGGCCACGAACGCCGGGGGATTGGAGCCGAGATATCCCGCGATGGCAATGGACACAGCCGCGGCGATGCGGCCGGCAGTCAATTCCTGTTTATCCGACAGGTTTTTCGCAAAGGTGCTTTTCAGGATATCGTGGGACACGGCGACGGAAATGACCAGCAACAGGCCCGCTGCGGTGGACAGGGCCGCGGCAATGCCACCGGCGGCAATCAAAGCAATCACCCAATCGGGCAAACCGGCAATTTCCGGGTTGGCCAATACCATGATGTCCCGGTCCACGTAGATTTCGTTGGCAAAGGGTGCGCCCCGGGCCACGTCGCCGGGACCCGGATTCGTGACCAGGCGCTGCCCCGATTCACCGCGGGCATCGCTCTCAAACACGGGTTTGCCGCCGGCAAAAGCACGGCCGGCGGCGTGCTGGACTTTGCCGTCGCGATTGTGGTCGTACCAGGCGATCAGCCCTGAATTTTCCCACGTGCGGAACCAGCCCGGCATGGTTTCATAGGGAGTCCCGGAGCCATCGGAGCCGTTGACGGTTGCAATGAGATTCAACCGCGCCAAGCCGCCGACGGCGGGGGCGACGGTGTATAACAGGGCGATAAAGACCAGCGCCCAGGCTGCGGAACGTCGTGCGTCTTCCACGCGGGGCACGGTAAAAAATCGCACGATCACGTGGGGCAGGCCCGCGGTCCCCGCCATCAAGGCAAAGGTAATGGCCAGTACGTTGATCATGGAACTGTCGTTGAAGGGATGTGTATAGGCGTTGAATCCCAGGTCCATGAGCACCTGATCCAGTTTCAGCAGGAGATACCCGGACCCATCCGCCATGGTGGACCCCAGCGCCAACTGGGGAACCGGGGTGCCGGTTAATTGCACGGAGATAAACACGGCGGGGACGGTATAGGCGAAGATCAACACGCAGTATTGCGCGACTTGGGTATAGGTAATGCCTTTCATGCCGCCGAGCACGGCGTAGATAAAGACGATACCCATCCTGATTGCCAGACCCGCGTCGATCTCGACCTCGAGAAACCGGGAAAACACGATGCCGACCCCGCGCATCTGTCCCGCCACGTAAGTAAAGGAGATGAAGATGAGACACAGGGCGGCCACGAAGCGGGCCAGGTCTGAGTCATACCGTTCGCCGATAAATTCCGGCACGGTGAATTTGCCGAATTTGCGCAAATACGGAGCGAGCAACATGGCCAACAACACGTACCCGCCGGTCCAGCCCATGAGGTACATGCTGCCTTCATACCCGAGAAACGCGATCAGGCCCGCCATGCTGATGAAGGAAGCGGCTGACATCCAGTCGGCCGCGGTGGCCATGCCGTTGGCAACGGGCGGAACGTGTTTGCCTGCAATGTAAAATTCACTGGTGCTGTTGGCACGGGCCCGGAAGGCAATCGCGATGTACACCACAAACGTGAAGCCCACGACGAGCGCAGTCAAAACCTGTAAACTCATACGTCGTCCCGTGCGTCACGCCCGGACCGGTATCGTTGATCCAGCTTGGTGACTCGCCAGTTGTAAAAGAAGATCAGGGCGACAAACCCGTACATGGCACCCTGTTGTGCGAACCAGAAGCCCAGTTTGTACCCGCCGAGAGAAAAGTGATTGAGTGGTTCGACAAAGAGGATGCCGCAGCCATAAGACACCGCACCCCAAACCGTGAGGCATAAGGCAATCAGCCGCAGGTTCGCCTTCCAATACGCGTTGGAACGAGTGCTCACGATGTCAGGATTCCCCGTGGTGTGATGGTCGGTCATAGAGCGGCGATTCAATCTGACGTATCATGCCAAGTTTATCAACAATTCCCAACTCCTTCCTTGCGGGAGCGGAAAGCCGGTCCGTATAATCGCCAATCCGTGCGACAGGAGCCGCGCGCAACGATGATACCGAACCAACGGGAGTTGACATGACAGAGCAGGGCAACGATCCGAACCCTTACCCGGCGATTCGCAATATTCAGTATTCGCCCATGAAACAAGGGGAGGAACACTATATCATCTTGTGGGACCCCTCCGGGTTGAGTTCCGAAAAGCTCATCATTCCGCTTAACCTGTTCTATCTGTTTCAATTTCTGGATGGCGAGCATTCCCTGGAACAAATCGGCGTCGAATACCTGAAACAATACGGTGAGTTCCTGATGCCGGACAAGCTCGACCGGCTTATCGCCGACTTGGACGAAAAACTGTTTCTGGAAGGTGATCGCTACGAAGCGGCGAAAGCCGCGGCGGTGAAGGCGTATCATGAGGCGCCGGCGCGGAAACCTCGCTTCGCCGGTAAGAGCTACGAAGCCGATCCGCAAAAACTTCGCGAACAGCTTGCCGGCTTCTTCACGTCCAAGGAAGGGCCGAGCCCCGATCCTTCCGGGCATCAGGGGAAGGTGATCAAGGGGGTGGTGGCGCCGAATTACGACGTGAACGTGGCCGGACCGCTCTATGCATGGGCCTATAAAGAACTGCGAGAGGCGGAAGCGCCGGACGTCTATGTTCTGCTGGGAACGGCCCACGCCGGGTTGGCGGAGCCCGTAGCCGTGACGGATAAGGATTTCGAAAGCCCGTTGGGAGTCGTACCGGTCAATCGACCAATCATGGACGTTTTACGGTCAAAGGGCGGCGACGAGTTGTTCGCGGATGAATTGCGGCATGAAACGGAACACAGTATCGAATTCCAGTTACCGTTTCTTCAGGAGACAGTGGGTGGGCGGCAGTCCATTTCGATGGTTCCGGTCTTGTCTTCGTTTCCGCCGGGGTGCTTGATTGATCCGGCGCTCAAGGCCGTTGCCGACCGGGTCGAACAGTTCGTGTCGTTGTTGAAAGACGCGATTGCCGCATCGGGGCGGAAGGTCTGTTTCATCGCAAGTGCGAACCTCGCGCATATCGGCCTGCGTTATGGCGATGACAAGGCCCCCACGGATTTTTCGTTCCACCGTTGCATGCAAACCGACCTGGAAATGCTGAAACACGTGGAAAACGTCGATGCGCAGGGTTTTGCCGAATTTCTCCTGAAGGAGCAAGACCGCCGCCACGTGCTGGGCTTCTCGTCGATTTACCTGCTCTTGCGATTGATCGAGGCGGAAAAGGGAGAGATCCTGCGCTACGATCGAGAGATCGTGGATCAATTCAACTCCACCATCACCTACGCCAGCGCCGCGTTTTTTTAAGAAGCTATTCTTCCACCACGTCGATGGTCATGGTTACGGGGTCCAAGGGGTTGTCCTGGGGGTCCCGTTCCGCGGCGACGATCCGGTCCACCACGTCCATGCCCTTCCGGACTTTCCCGAAGGCGGTATAGGTCCGGTCCAGGCTGCTCGTATCCTCCACGCAGATAAAGAACTGCGATCCATTGTCATTGACGTCCCGGGTGCGATCTTCGTTCCGGGGCATTTTGGCCATAGAGACTGTACCGCGGCGGTGCGGCTGGTCGCTGGGTTCGGGGGTCAGGCCGAAGCCCGGTCCGCCGGTGCCGTGCAGGGTTCGGTCCGGTTCCTTGCTGAGCGGGTCCCCACCTTGAATGATGAAGCCGGGGATCACACGGTGAAAAGCCGTGCCGTTGTAGAATCCGATTTTGGCGAGATTCAGAAAATTGTCCACGTGGCGAGGCGCCACGTCCGTATAAAACTGGATCGTGATGTTGCCGAACCTGGTGGAGATGACGACCTTGGGGTTTTTTTTCTTGAAGGTCAGGGGGGCACTCATCAGCCAACTGTATCAAGGCGTGCGGCTGTTGGGCAACCGTTCGGCGAGGGTTGCGGCTTGAGGATCCTGCAGTTTGAAATAAGGTAGGTCGATGAGATGGTCTCCTCCCTCTTAATTCATCGGCATGGAATGTGCCAAGATGGCGAAAGGCAGCACAACCATCTCAGCACAAAAGGGGGCGACCATGAAAGAGCTGACGACAATTGGGTTGGATCTGGCGAAG
>JAJDVY010000003.1 GCA_022825885.1 Nitrospirales bacterium
GCTCGAACGTTGGAGACAGGACTACAACACCGCTCGGCCGCCCTCGGCGCTCGGCAATTTGACGCCGAGGGCCTTCGCGCGCCAAGCTCACGAGGCCAGAAAAATCGCATAGAAACTGGACCAACTTCGGGGGCAGGACCAATAAGACAGCGGTTTCTCACTCGGCTTGGACTGGCATTGCGGGGCAGCGCCTGCAATTCCCGCTGCGCCTCCATCCGGTCTTCCAATGAAGACCCAGGATTTCGGATAACTTCCTTTAAATTGGCTCGTTGGCGGGCGTGCCGCTTCACCACCTCTTTTCGTTTTTCATTTTTAATGATGCAACTTTTTTTGGCCATAGGACCTTCCTTGCCTCAAGGTGTGAAGTTTTCTCCATGTCCTCTTTTTGGATGAATCATCGCCTTGGGGCATTCATCCACCAACAGTGAAAGATGAGTTGAAAATGATTTGAAACGCCAACTGATGGCTAGCATGCCAGCGATTACTTCTGCTGCCTCGGCTTATACCAAGACACTTCGCTTTCATGAATAACTTTTCAATGAACGTCAGAAACCATTAAATGAAACTGTGTTTTTCCGGGGACGAGTGTGTGACGAAGAGGAAAGGTCGAACAAAGAAATGTGGGAGTATGGGCGTTACCAAGGAAGCAGCTGACGACGGAGCGCGCGGGGTTGGCTGTGACTGACGCGTATCTCTTGGGTATTGGTTAAGGTAACAAGACACCAACCGTCAGGCATTTGGGCGAGCTTACAGATCGCATCCACGTCTCGATAGCGTCGTGCGATGCGAAAGGCTCTCGTGATCTGGTGAAGGGTGCGCTCAGCAGCAGGCGCAACCCCCACCATTCGACGTGCAGCCTCTCGTCCCAGTGAGCATCACATTGCCGCTTCCGAAAAGACGACGGACGGGCGTTTCTGGTGGTGTGTCACCAGGTTTTTGGTTTGCCAGCGCACACAGTTCTCCCCAAGTAGCCAGCGTTTCTTTGATGCTGTGACGAACGGTAAGCGTCGTTTCATTGGCGTCGCAATGATAGTCGTATGTAATCATATGTGAACCTCTCTAGTCTGAATTTTAGTAGGTTACCGCATACTCAAAAAGGTCTTTTACAATTCTTACTCCCAGGCTCAGGCCTACAGTGCGGCATTATAATACCACGTCAGAAAGCCGACAAGAGGACTCTCCTCTCAGATCAATCGAATCGCTGGAACCACTCGACGATTCGCGACTGTTGTGGCTCGCCGTATAGGGCCACTCCCCCTCCCCGCGCTCGCGGCCAGCGGTAGCAGGTTAAAAAAAGACTTGACTCTGTACCAAGGTACGGAGTGTATACTCCGGATATGAAAAAGATCGATAAAGAACTGATGACGATTGGAACCTTAGCCAACGCAGCCGGGGTTGGGGTAGAGACGGTCCGCTTTTATCACAGGAGGGGTCTTCTGGAAAAGCCATCTCGAACGTCAGGTTTTCGAAAGTACTCGGAATCTGATGTGCGGACAATCAAGTTTGTCAAGAGAGTTCAGGCGCTTGGATTCTCTCTCAAGGACGTTCAGGATCTCCTGGACCTTGCTCTTTGTTCCCGAGAAACACGACCCTTTATTGCAAAAACTTGTAACGAGAAGATCGGGCAAATTGAACAGAAGATAGCCGACCTGAAAAGGATGGTGGAAATGCTCCGCGAGTTTTCCCTGATCTGTGGAAGTGAAGCGTCGAATGATTCTGAATGCAGGCTCCTGGATTGCTTTGAAAACAATTGGGAGTGCTGCGAAAAATGAGGAGGAGAACGCCATGAACGATTCCTGTGGATGCTGCAAAAATGGCAAGTGTGCTTGTAAGACAACGGCATGTGGCTGCTGTTGTGGAACTGAAGTTTGTCGCTGCGATGCGTCATGCGCATGCGGTGATTGCTGTAGCGGGTGCTGCAAGACCTCGGGCCGTCTTTAACTGCAACCGAGTCTCAATCTGACGTGGAGGCCATTACTTTGCGAGCATGGCAAGCCTTGAAGCGGCCCCATATCCTGCTTTGGCAATTGCATGGAATCTGACGTGTCGCGTTTTCATCCGCACATCGGAAACCTCAGTGCTTGCGAGGTAAAGGCTCTCCATGCGACCGGCAATCATGCCCACAGCCTTGTATGCCCAACCCGCCACCGTAAATGTTTTTGAGCGTGGGAGGAGGAGCGGCCGAGCCCGGTGGAGGATCCGATGACGCCCGGCTTTGGGCCAGAACATCAGCCCCTGCCGAAAACACCGACGGGATCTTCTCCAACGGTGCCCCACATTCGCGACAGGCCGTCACCTCGGCATCATGCATGTTTTGCCAAAAGGCAAACCGCTTGGGACAAAACAGCGATTTCAAACAATATTCGGCTTGATATTCATAGATGGGCATACCCTTCCCTTTCTCCTTGCCCGATCAACACCAAGGCATGATCCGGTTCTTCCCGGTGGCACCCCCCTGCGGCATTGCTCACCTTATTCGTCTTTCGTTCTTTGAAACACCGTCACCCCGCCGACCAAGGTCCGGACAACCACACCGCGCAGTCGCCACCCAGCGAACGGGCTGTTCCGCCCCTTCGACCGAAATCGTTCCGGATCAACCGTCCATTCCATCCCGGGATCGATCACCACCATATCGGCCTGCACGCCGGCGGCCAACGTCCCGCACGATAGGCCAAGCAAACGGGCCGGGGCCGACGTCAGTTTTTCTATCATGGATTCCAGGGGCAACAGGCCCTCTTCTACCAGCCGAAGAGAAAGCCCTAAGGCCGTTTCAAGCCCGACGATGCCAAATGGAGCCTTGGACAATCCCCACTGCTTCTCATAGGCGGCATGCGGAGCATGATCGGTGGCTATGGCATCAATGGTACCATCCTGCAGCCCGTCGCGGACCGCCTGGACATCCGCATTTCGACGGAGGGGAGGATTCATTTTCGCCAACGTGCCCTGCTCCCGCACCGCCTCTTCGGTCAACATGAAATGATGGGGGCAAGCTTCCGCAGTCACCCGAATTCCAGCGGCCTTGGCCATCCGGACGGCCTCGACGGCATTCGCCGTACTGATATGCGCAATATGCAGATGGCATTCCGTTGCCTTGGACAACGCGATATCCCGTTCCACCATCTTGGATTCCGCTTCAGCAGGGATGCCCCGGACTCCCAAGAGACGAGAAAGAGGCCCCTCGGCCATACATCCGCACCCGGCCAATGAGAGATCTTCGCAATGATCGATCACCCGCAGATCCAAGGCCCGAGCCTCTACCATCGCCTGTCGCATAACGGCGTGCTCCATCACGGGACGACCGTCATCCGAAACAGCCACACATCCGGCCTCACGTAAGCCCCGAAGGTCTGCCGGCTCTTTCCCTTGTAATCCCTTGGTGATGGCCCCGATTGGACGTACGCGAACCAGCCCGGCAGCACGCACACGGTCGTGGATGGTCTCGGTCACAGCAGGGGAATCATTAACGGGATTGGTATTGGGCATGCAACAGACAGTCGTAAACCCACCGGCAGCGGCTGCAGCAGTTCCAGTCGCGATGGTTTCTTTGTACTCATAACCCGGTTCCCGTAGATGGACGTGCAAGTCCACCAAACCTGGCGCCACAATCAACCCGTCGGCCTTGAAGTGGTCGGCATGTGAGGGAAGAGCCGTCTGTGGAGGCGTCACCTCAGTGATACGCCCTTGGCTGATCCAAACATCTCCCGCACCATTCCACCGTCCGGGGTCGATGACCCAACCGCCTGAGATGATGAATAAGTCGGCAGGATGGTTCAGGGATCCCCCTAGTGCGGGAGCATGGTCAGCATGCCGATGGTCGCCATGCCGGCTAACATCATGGCAAACGGCCAAGCCCCACTGGCCGCTCCATGTCGGCCATGTAAGTCGGGAACCAGATCGGCAAGACCGATGTACAAAAAACTGGCGGCGGCCAACATCAGGGCATAGGGCACGATCGGCTCCGCATAGGCCAAGCCCCCAAACGCCAACATCGCCCCTGCGAGGGTCGCCATGCCAGACAGGGTATTGGCCCAAAACGCCTGCCACTGAGAAAATCCGCTCGACAGCAGAATAGTGAAGTCACTCAACTCCTGAGGAATTTCATGACCCAGAACCGCCAACGTCGTGACCAGACCCAGAGCAGGGGATACGACACAAGCCACGCCGATGGCAATGCCGTCGGCAAAGTTATGAACGGCATCGCCGACCAGGATCAATGTTCCGGCTTCCCGGCGAACCGTCGAGTCCTTCGCATGCCCGTGAGGCTCGAGATCAGCAGCCTCCCCGTGCGCATGACGCCAGATCACCATCCATTCCAGAATAAAGAACAGGACCAGCCCCGCCAACAAAGCGATGCCCGCCTCATAAATCGAAATGCCTTCGAGTGCCTCGGGAAGCAGTCCGATGGTCGCGGTCGCCAGCATCGTGCCGGTCGCAAACCCCAAAAGATTCGGCATCATCCATTGCCGCCACCCATCCGGAATAAACAGAACCAGACCCGCAGGTAATAAAGCGCCCAGGCTGCCCAGTAATCCCATCAAGATGACAAACATCCATGTGGATTCTTGGGGCAGGCTCACACGTTTGGCCCGATCCGGTCAGGGCCACAGACCTGACCTTGATACAGCACCCTCTTCTCGGTACTAGCCATGTCCATGGACCGGTGGCCGTTCATGTTTGACACGTGGCAATAATTCGGTGAGGTTGCAAGGGCGATGATCGATGTCGAGTTGGGGAAGGATGATCTGTTCCATGCCCAAACGGCAGGCTCCTGTCGACCCCGGCAGCAGAAACACAATGGTGTCGCCGCACACCCCGGCATCCGCCCGGGATTGAATGGTCGAGGTCCGGATTTCACGGTAACTCAGCCAGCGAAATAATTCACCGAAGCCTGGAATCGGCTTGGAAAACAGCGAACGGACGGCTTCCGGCGTCACATCCCGTTGGGTCACGCCGGTCCCGCCCGTCACGATTACGAATTCCACCGACGGGTCCGCCACCCAGGCGGCGATCGTTTCCCGAATGGTCTCATATTCATCCGGACACAGTTTGCGGTCGGCCACGCGATGCCCCGCCCGCATCAATCGATCAACAATGGTGGATCCACTCGTATCCGTTTCGATCGTTCTGGAATCTGAGACCGTCAAGACCGCCACCGCCACACTGAGGCCGGCTCTTTTAAGGTCCGGCGTTTCCCCGGTTCCACCGTCTGCCTGATTCATTCCATCACCTCATGGTTCGATAATATAATCATCCGTGTGCTGACTCCGCCGTTCTCTCCGAATGACACGCGCCGGACGGCCGGAATCCAGATACCCGCCAAACTCTTTGGGCCACCTGTACATCCGGGCATGGGCTTCCCGAACCAGCCGTCGCGCCTCGGGGTCGTCGGTCAGCTTCGGGCCGTTTGCTGTTGTTGCATCAGGCACGCCGTTTCCCGCTTCTCCTATACATCGTGTTTTCTATCATGATGATGTTCCCCATCCAGCGCCATGATTTGCACATCCTGTTGCGTCACCTCATCCGCCGTTTTATGAATCTTGAACTGGGTCGTCTTTCCCGGCCCTTCCAAAAGCGCAATGACCGTTTCAATGGGCGGACAACCCGGCTCCCGGCACTCCAATTCGGTCACCATGACCGTGGTCTCTTCCGGCAAAGACCAAGCCGAACGAGCCCAGGATTTGATGCGATCCACCTGATCCGGATCAATGCGTCGGCGCGCCCCAAATAAATTCATCATCGCTCCTCCACACCTTCCACGGTAAAGAGCACCACCGTTCCGTCATCGGCTCCCGCCGCCAGACAGACATCGGTCGGACTCCAGGCCACACAGGACAACCCTCCCGACACACGTAGTTCCTGACTCACCCTCGGCTTCGCCTTCCCGGGCTCCCACAAGCAGAGCAACCCGTCCTCTCCTACCGTAGCCACCACCCGCTGACGAGGGTGACAGGCAATTGCTTGAATCCACCCCAGATGGCCGTTCAAAAGCCGACCACTGGATCCTTCGAATTTTTGGGCTGACCACGTCACCAAATCAGGACCGGCTGCTGTCCACAAAGATTCTCCATAGGGATCGAAGACCACGTGCCCGACCTTGCAGGGATAACCGGCCATATGCCAGTTCTGCTCGGTTGAGAGACTCCATAAATGGACCGACCCGTCCAAATTTCCCGCGGCCAGATACTGCCCGTTCGAACTGATTGATAACGACAGAAGTGCCCCATCATAGGGAAACGTATTCACAGGAGAATCCATCCCAACCTGCCACAGCGTCGCTCCTCCAAAACAGGAGGAAAAAATTTGGCCCGGATACCCCTTTCGCCAACAAAGATCGGACACGGAACTCTTATGGGCAGAGGTCTCCCATTCCACAGAACACCCTCCCGACTCCGGCCACTTCAGGATCTGCAGGGTTTTTCCCGCGGTCATCGCCAACCGTTCGCCGCCGGACTCCCACGCCAGATGTTCCACCCAGCCCCTTCCATCTCCAACCGGAACCACGGCACGCTCTTCTCCGGAACCGACGTCCCACACGCGCACCATTCCGTCTTCTCCGGCAGTTGCGAGAATTTTTCCTCCGGGATGCCATCCCTCCGCCAATACCGCGCCTTGATGGTTCGGGTTGCGGAAGACACACCGCTGGGATCCCACATGCCACACCGCAACCTGGCCGCTCGCATCCGCAGCCGCCAATCGGCTGCCGTCCGGCGAAAACATGACGGCATGGATGTAGTCATCCAATGAAAACGTCCCGATCGGCCGCAGTCGAACTCCCGCCCGAGGCCGCACTAAACGAGGCACAATCGAAACCCTTCGACGAGCCGGTCACGATCGAGGTTGCGGCCGATGAACACCAATTGGTTCCCCCTCGGCTCCGTGGCCCGCCATGGCCTATCAGGGCGGCCGTCGAACAACATGTGCACGCCTTGAAAGACAAAACGTTCATCCCGTCCCTTCACATCCAGGATACCCTTCATGCGAAAAATGTCGGTACCCATGCCCGACAGCACGTCCCGAAGCCAATCATTCATCCGAGCCTCATCCACCTGCCCTGGTTCGGCAATCGACACGGAGTAGACCGACGGATCATGCTCGTGGGCTTCCTCGCCTAAAAAGTTCGGGTCGATTTCCAGTTTCCGGCCCAGATCAAACGCCCCCACATTCAACAGGTGTTCGATTTCCAACCGGGCATCACGGGTCCGGTAGATTTTGGTCATGGGATTGATGGCCCGCACGCGGGCCTCCAGCCGCTCCACTTCCCCTTCGTCAACCAGATCGATTTTATTCAGGAGAATCACGTCCGCAAATGCGATCTGCTCTTTGGCTTCGGGACTGGTGTCCAGATGCTCCCAGATATGCTTGGCATCCACCACCGTCACAATGGCATCCAGCATCAACCGGCGCTTCATGTCATCGTCCACAAAAAAGGTTTGTGCAACGGGTGCCGGATCGGCCAGCCCCGTGGTCTCGATGACCATATAGTCGAATCGCTCTTTCCGCTTGAGCAAATTGGAAATTATCCGGATCAGGTCTCCGCGAACGGTACAGCAGATGCACCCATTGTTCATTTCAAAGATTTCTTCGTCCGCCCCCACCACGAGTTGATTATCAATGCCGACTTCACCGAATTCATTCACAATCACCGCCACCCGTTTCCCGTGTTCGGTGGTCAGAATACGATTCAACAAGGTTGTCTTGCCCGCACCAAGGAATCCCGTCAACACGGTGACCGGGACTTGAGCCCGCTCTTCGACTGTCATACTTGCCCCTTTCTGTTCGAACATTTTCCCAGCGTGACCGATCCTGCTTCTCCCTGCCTCCGGAATGGTCGGTCCGTGCGATTCCTAAAACTTTTACTACCCATGACATGAATCGCTTCGGAACTGAAACAAACTGGCTGGTCAAACTTAGCCGAATACACGAAAACGGCAACGAAATTTCCATGAATGGTCGAATTCTTCCCTCGATCTTCCTCAATACGGCTATGAAGCAGTCCAAGAACCTCCGATTTATTGCCCTATCGGGCGCATGGCTGCGTTGTGTCCTCGCTCAACCCTCACCTATCTCTATGATAAGCCTCGGGTTTCGCTCCGGGACGCCTTGCCCTGCATCCCGCTAGGGCAATAAATCAGAGGTTCCTTTATTCTGTGTTTTCTTATTCTGGCTGCAAACAGGGGAACGTGTGAGCCCAAGAGAATGAATGAGACAGGAGAAGATATCTATTGCAAGTCAGGGTTCTTCGATAAGCTGGTATTTGGCGATCCGATACGCGACTTGACGCGGCGTCATGCCCAAGAGTCTGGCCGCCTTCGTCTTGACCCATCCTGTTTTCCTGAGGGCTTCTCGAAGACGGTCCCGTTCGATTGCATCCAGGCACGCGGAGAGTGTTGGCTGGGATACAGGGCCGTTCGACCCGGTGGAAGGCCGGGAGTGAACGGTTCGCATGTGGTCGAAATACGGCGTGAGCGATTCCGGAACGGACTCCAAATCAACAAGCGAGGTCTCCGCGAGGACGACCAGCCGTTCAATGCAATTTTGTAATTCACGAATGTTTCCGGGCCAATGGTAGACACTCATCATTTGAACCACGTCCTGCCCCAATCGGATGTGCCGGTCATTGGTACGGTTAAACTTGTCGAGGAAATGCACGATGAGCAACGGCACGTCGTCCCGACGGGCACGTAAGGGAGGAAGCGTGAGCGGCACGACGTTCAGCCGGTAATACAGGTCTTCCCGAAACTCGCCGGCACGAACCATGGCTTCGAGATGACGATGTGTGGCGGCAATCACCCGGACGTTCACCGAGAATGTCACCTCACCTCCGACTCGCTCGAAAGTTTTGTCCTGAAGAACGCGGAGAAGCTTTACCTGTGTTGACAGGGGGATATCCCCAACCTCATCGAGAAACAACGTTCCGCCGCCGGCCTGTTCCAGTCGTCCTTTTCTGGCCTGATTTGCACCCGTGAAGGCACCACGTTCATGTCCAAACAGGGTTGATTCAATCAGGGTCTCCGGAATTGCCGCGCAATGCACCACCACAAAGGGTTGTTCGGCACGCTCACTCAAGCAATGAATCCTTTGCGCCACCAATTCCTTGCCCGTCCCACTTTCGCCGCGAAGCAAGACCGTGGCCGCGGTGTTCGAGATCCGACGGACGGCAACGTCCACCGCTTGCATCGCCGCGCTGGTTCCAATGAGGACCGGTGCCTGCTTCTTTTTCCTGGCGGCAGGGACGACACGCAGGTCGTTCCCTACAGGGACCGGCGCATCACCGGCTTGCTTGAGGCGTGGGGATGACTCGGGAATCCCGTACAAACGGCCTGGAGCCTTACCCGTTTCAGACTCTTGATTCAACAAGTCCAGTGCCTGGCCAATCCGGGTTTCGGGAGCCTCCTGTCGATCCAAAATAGCATACAGTCGGGTTATGAGTTTGTCGGCGTCCTTAGAAAGTTCTCGTTTCATCGTGCCGCTCACGTCTGCATAAAACAAAAGGCCCCGGTAGGTCCACGTCGTTGCTCCGTGGTTTCCCGGCGCCTTTGCCTTGGTGCATGATCGACTGACCGAATAAGAAAGTTTCCCATACTCGACTGACGTACGGCCAATGTTCTCTTCGGCCAAAAAAAAACGCCCTTTCCCCACCTTCGTTAGGGAAGGACGTTCATTGTCCTCGCGCAACGTGTCTCAGTCAGCGTAATGACGACTTTGTCATTGTGGGTTGCAGTTAAACGTACTTTTCTCTTTTTGTCAATGGGGCGCATTGGTTGCAGTCAGTCGGGTCGCGCTCGCGGTTCATGCGGGGGCGGCACCCCGCCCCCACTTTCTTCCTTCTGTCATTCCCGCAGGAGCCTGCCCTTGCCCCCGATCGCGGGCGGCAATGACCGAAGGAGACAAAAGGCTTGTGCTATGTTTGCTATGATTATGCTATGTTTTTGCTATGTTCCGCAAAGCAGGCGGACCTGGCCTTCCCTCTTCCAATCCACAATCCGAAATTCACAATCCACAAGGTACAAACCGGACATAATTGTCGGGTTCGGACAAAGATGTCATAACCCTGACAAAGATGCGCGGCGCACGATCGGTTCACTTCGACTCCGAACTTCAATAATATTCAATACTTGGTTAGGAAAAAGAACGTGGCATCCTATTTGCTTACCTCTTTTGTAGAGACAGTACGGTGACGGCAGAAGCCCTGTAACCTGACAGAGAAGTCAAAGTCGTTCTGGCAATGACGCCAGGCCTGAGAGTTTTACTGAATTCTTGGCTTGGCGTTTTTTTTGCGTTTTCGGGGTCGGTGGAAAACAACGTCGGACATTCACATTTTTAAATTTCTGGGAGGAGCCATGGCACATACCATTCACAATACTGAAAACTCTGGATCCCCGATTAAAAATGTCGGGGATGACAGCAATCGAGAGGAACCCCTCACCTCTGAAGAGTGCTTGTCCAAGACGATTGAAACGGCCGTGACGAAAGCCGTGTTACAGGCGAGCGGTCCGACGCGACGGCAACTGCTCGCGGGCGTCGGAAGCGCGGCGTTAGTCGGCCTGATCAGCGAGTTTCTTCCCCTGTCGCAGTTGCAGGCACTGGCCGCGGACCCCGTGGGCAAACCGGAAAAAACGGATCTCGGGATCGGGTTTATTCCCATTACCTGCGCCACACCGATCATCATGGCCGAACCCATGGGGTTCTACAGCAAGCACGGCTTGAACGCCAAAGTCAAACGGGCGGCGGGGTGGGCCATGGTACGGGATTGGGCGATCAACAAAGACGTGGACGCCGCGCATATGCTCTCACCCATGCCCCTGGCGATCACCCTGGGCGCGGGGTCGCCCCAAGTCCCGTTCTATATGCCGGCCGTGGAAAATATCAACGGGCAAGCCATAACCCTGCACAACAAACACAAAGACGTAAAAACGGCCGCCGATATGAAAGGGTTCCGCTTTTGCGTGCCGTTTGACTATTCCATGCACAATTACTTGTTGCGCTATTTCCTGGCCGAGGGCGGCGTGCATCCGGACAAGGACGTGCAGATCCGCGTGGTGCCGCCCCCGGAAATGGTCGCCAACCTGAAGGCGGGCAACGTGGACGGTTATCTGGCCCCCGATCCTTTTAACCAACGCGCGGTGTACGAGAACGTCGGCTTTATCTACAAGCTCTCGAAGGACATTTGGGACAAACATCCGTGCTGTGCGTTTGCGATCTCGCAGGAATTCGCGACGACGTATCCCAATACGTTCCTCGCGTTGTTCAGGGCGATCGTTGATGCCACCCATTACGCGTCGAACCCGGCCAACCGGAAGGAAATCGCCAAGGCCATTTCTCCGGCAAATTATTTGAACCAGCCGAGAATCGTCCTGGAACAGGTACTGACCGGGACGTTTGCCGATGGATTGGGCGGGATCAAAAAGGTCCCGAGTCGCATTGATTTCGATCCGTACCCCTGGCACTCCATGGCCATCTGGATCCTGACCCAGATGAAACGGTGGGGCCATTTGAAAGGGGACGTGAATTATCAGAAGGTCGCGGAGCAGGTCTATCTCGCGGCGGAGTGCGACAAAGTGTCCAAAGGTCTGGGCTATTCGACGCACACCAAGACCATGATGCCGCACGTCATTATGGGCAAGACGTTTGATCCCTCGATGCCGGACGCCTACGTGAAGAATTTTCCGATTCATAGCATGGCGTAGGCGGAGAAGGAGGGGCTGAGCACATCAGAATTGTCATTCCGAGCTTGCCCTGAACGAAGTGAAGGGCCTAGCGAGGAATCTTGTAGTTTGGACAACCGAACGCTTGGAAAAGCAGATTCTTCGCTTCGCTCAGGATGACCATTCGGTATTGTGTGCCTGATGATGGGCTCAGACTAATGCCTAATGAAATTTATCAACGAATGAGTGAACTCGGACGGGAATAACCATGGGCAGCAAATCGACACAACATCCGTTCTTTGTTTCGGTGTTTTTCCTCGGAATTTTTCTGTTCGTGTGGCACGTCGCCACCATCAGTCCCCCGTTCGATCCCACGGGCAAGACGGACGAGGAATTGCTGGTCATGGAGTTCAACGGCGACATCGTGCAAACCGACGGCGGCGGATACGCGTGGAACCCGGAAAAAGAAAAGGTGAAAGGGGTGCCGGGACCCATGACGGTGCTGGAGAAAGCCTGGGTCGAATTGAACGAAGCCTTTGTGATTAAAGGGACCAACGATCACGGAATCGCCTTTTTGGTGGGTTATACGGTCTCACGGTTTTCCGTGGGGTTTCTGGTCGCCTCCGGGGTGGCCATTCTGGTGGGGATTATTTTGGGATTGAACCAGATGCTGTTTCGTGCGCTGAACCCGTTCATTCAGATCCTGAAACCCATCTCACCCTTAGCCTGGATGCCCTTGCTCCTGTACACGGTCAAGGACCCGAAATGGACGGCGATCCTGGTGGTGTTCATGGCTGCGATCTGGCCGACCCTGGCCACCACCGCCTTCGGCGTGAACTCCCTCCGGAAGGAGTATTTGCAGGTGGCCGCCATCCTGCAGTTGTCGTGGTTCAAGCGGCTCTACAAGGTCATTCTTCCCGGAGCCGCGCCGACCATCGTGAACGGCCTCCGTATTTCGTTCGGAAGCGCGCTCGTCGCCGTGGTGCCGGCGGAGATGTTGCTGGGGGAACTGGGCGTGGGCTACCTGAGTTGGATTGAATGGAACAACCTGGATATTGCCGGGGTCCTCTTCGCCATCCTGGTGGTGGGCACCGTCGGCGTGCTCTTGGACTCGGGATTTAACAAATTGGCCGGGTTGGTCACTTACCGGGAGTAGCGTCATGTCCTTTCTCTCTATCGATCACGTGAGCAAGTATTTCCCGAGTCATTCGGGGAACGGCACGGTCTGCATCTTCGAAAAGGTCACGGTCAAGATCAACAAAGGGGAGTTCGTCACCGTAATCGGCCATTCCGGGTGCGGCAAAAGTACGCTGCTCAATATCATCGCCGGATTGGAAACACCGACCGAAGGCGGCGCCATCCTGAACGGCCAGGAAGTCTCGGGTCCGGGATTGGACCGGATGGTGGTCTTTCAAAATTTCGCATTGATGCCGTGGATGACGGTCTTCCAGAACGTCGCCATCGCCGTCCGCTCGGCCTATCCCACCTGGAGTTCGCAGGAGATCAAGGCTCACGTGCAGAAATACATCACACTCGTCGGCCTGCAAGGAGCCGAAACCAAAAAACCCACGGCCTTGTCCGGGGGGATGAAACAGCGGGTCGGACTGGCGCGCGCGTTTTCCATTGAACCGAAAGTTCTCCTGCTGGATGAACCGTTCGCGCAAATTGACGCGCTGACCAGGGGCGTGATCCAGGAGGAACTGGTGCAGATGTGGAATGCCACCCGCAACACGGTCTTCATGGTCACGCATGACGTGGACGAGGCCATCCTGCTCTCCGACCGCATCATGCTCATGACCAACGGCCCGTCGGCGCGGATTGCGGAGATTGTGGACGTGACCATTCCCCGGCCTCGATCACGGGAAACGATTATTGACGACGAACACTATTACAAGATTCGAAACCACATCATTCATTTTCTCGTCCGGCATGCCTCGCATGGACAAACGGATGAAGGCGGGGATCACGCGGAACCGTCCGACCCCGTCGAAATCAACTTCAGCCGGCAGTCGACGAACAAGGATGAAACCGTCATGTCGCACTAGAAAGGAGCCATCGTCATGAAAGAAACTTGTCCTAAAACGACCATAAAGGCCAAACGTCTGAAGAAGAAAATAACGATTGCCAAGGTCGCGAAAGCCGTGAACAAAAGTCCGACCTTCGTGGCCGCTGCCTTGAACGGGAACCACCGGTTGACGCCGAAGGAAGCAGCAACCGTCGGAAAACTGTTGGACCTGGATCAGGAATCCACCGCCAGCTTAAGCCGGTTTCCGGTACGTGGAGACTTTCCCAACATGAGCGATCCGTTCAAGTACCGGCTGATCGAGGTGATCGGCGTCTATGGCGATGCCTTGCGGGACATGGCCAATGAAATGTTCGGGGACGGCATCATGAGCGCCATTGATTTTTCACTTGACATGGAAAAGGTCAAGGGAAGTCAGGGAGAAGATCGTTGCCAGATCACCCTGAACGGGAAGTGGCTTGAGTATAAAACCTTCTAGACAAGGTTCAGCCACACGACAGGCAGGCGCCTCTTCAATTCCTCCTCCTTGTTAAGAGCGCGCCTGCCTTTTTTTGTGATTGTAGCGTCGCGATCTCCGCTATAGGTCAGGGACCTGCCTCCTCCTGTCATCCTTGCCGCTTTTAGCCAGTATTCGAATCCGTTCTTTCCTTTTTGTCTGTCATCCCCGACCCCGATCGGGGATCCAGTGTCGTTATCCTGCAAACTAAGGAAAAAACAAAGACGCTGGATTCCCGATTAAAAATGTCGGGAATGACAGCAGGAAAAATGTCGGGAATGACGAAAGAGAGTTGTTTTTCTTCGTTCCACAGAGCATGATGGGGTCTCTTGTTACCTTCAAAGGAGTTGTACTCATGATCAATCGCGTGAGAACGATCGCCTGGCTATCCTTCGTGGCCCTCAGCCTCTTAACCCTGCTGGCCATGGCCGCCCCGCTTCAGGCCGCCACGATCCAGGGCTTCGGCACCTTGAAATTCGGCATGACTCCCGCAGAAGTCGTCGCGCTCGAAGATTGCTCGAGCCACACCCAGTGCCTGTATGACCTCCTGGGGAAGAATCGCTACCTTACTTTGGCCTATGGCCCCGTGGGCGCAGGCACCCCGTCCGGGGACGGGGCCACACCAGCCACCCTGAGCCACATCGACATTGAAATGGGCACATATACGCAGGAATGGTTTCTCGAAGTCTTTGAGGTATTGGCCACCCAATACCCCGTCAATCACCAGCCTACCGATCAGGAACAGGCGATCTTTCGAGATGGGACCTCCCAGGAATTGGTGTTCGGGTTCGTTGACAGTTCTGTCCTGTTGAAAATCGTGCGTCGCCCGTTCGGGAATATGATCATTCACGTCATCTTTCAGGATGCCGCCCACGCCCAAGCCCAACGGGATGCCTGGAACCCTGCCGTCACTCCTTAGCCGGATAGACAACCCATGCCGAATCCCGATCATCCCGTCGTCGAACGCACGGACATAAACCCTTTTGCCGTTGTCACCGGAGCTTCACGAGGCATCGGGGCCGCCTATGCCCGCCTCCTTGCGAGCCGGGGCTACGACCTGTTGCTGGTCTCCCGTGACGAGACTCGGCTCACGCAACTCGCCCGTGAACTCCAGACAAACCACCACATTCAAGCCCACGTATCCATCGCCGATCTGGCCAGGCCTGACGCCGCCCATCAATTATTCGTCGAAAGCCGGCAATACCGGCAGACCCCGGACATGCTGATCAATAACGCCGGATTCGGATTGTACGGAGAATTCGTCTCCCACCCGCTGCCGCGCATCCAGGAGATGCTGCACGTGCACGTGCGAAGCGTGGTGGAAAGCATCCGGTTATTTCTGCCGGGGATGATCGAGCGCGGGTCCGGGACCATTATCAACGTGGCCTCCATCGCCGGCCTGCTCCCTATCCCGCATTTCGCGGAATATGCCGCGACCAAAGCGTTCCTGGTGTCGTTTTCAGAAGCATTGGCCGAGGAAACGCGCGACACCGGCGTGGTGGTCCAAGCCTGTTGCCCGGGACAAACGGAGACCGATTTTCATATCACGTCCGGCTTTTGTCCACCCAGCCTCCTACCCATGCAAACGGCCGGCGAGGTGGCCCACACGTCCCTGGCCGCGTTACCGAACAAGGGCCCGGTCGTCACCATCGGCTGGCAGGGCACGCTAACGGCTTTGGCGATGAAATGGTTGCCGCGGACGTTCCTCATCAGAACCGTGGGCCGAATCACCAGACTGGCAACCCGGTCAGGCCCCGTTGCTTGACCGTTCGTCCAAAGCTTCGAGGCAACGCGCGTCGTCCACTCGTGGATCGTTGACCAGCCGGCTGACCGGCACCGCAATCATGGCGTCTGCGGGATAGGGCGTCAGGAACGGGACCAGACGCGTCGCATCCCGCAACCCGGGGTCCAGCCACGGGTCATACGCCGCGGGCGGTAAGATAACCGGCATCCGGTCATGGATTGAGGCCAGACCTTCGTTGGGCGTCGTGGTGAGGATGGCGCACGATTCGATGGGTTTCCCATCGGCACCCGTCCACCGGTCCCACAGCCCGGCAAACGCAAACGGGCGTTCACTGCTCAACCGGATATGGTAGGGCTGTTTTCGCGTGCCTTCCCGTTTCCATTCATAGTAGCCGTCCGCCAACACCAGACAGCGACGTTCCCGAAACGGTCTTCGAAAGGACGGCTTTTCCGCCACGGTTTCCGCCCGGCCATTGATGAGCTTCATCCCCATGGCGGAGTCCCTGGCCCACGAGGGAACCAGGCCCCACCGCAACGTGACCGTCTCGCGTTTCGGCGACCGGAGCCCTGCCCGCAGACAAGCGACTTCTTGGGAGGGTGCCACGTTATAGCGGGGTTGAAGATCCGGAATGGTTTCGAGTTGAAACGCTTCGGCGAGGACCTCAGGCGTGCAGGTCAGGGTATACCGTCCGCACATCCTGCTTGCACCCGCAACTCTGCCTCCGCACGCTCATAATCCCCCAAATGCGCCCTCATCAAACTTTTCCACAACTTTCCATGATTCGGCACAGAAAAATGAAGGAGTTCATGCACAATGACGTAATCCCATAAGCTCTGCTTGAGGTCTAACAGTTCGGCATTGAAATTAAGATACCCGTTCGTTGAGCAAGAGGCCCACTTATTTCGCATCGGGCGCACGCCCAGCCAAACGACGTCCACGTCCAATTTTGCGGCCCATGCCCTCACGCGCTCCTTAAAAACCTTCTTTTGCTCCGTTTCACTCATGCTCTAGATTCGATCGGCTTTGTCCAAAAGCGTAAACAGATCATCCACTATCGTTGTCACCTTATCCGGGTCGTCAAACTCGGCAAAAATGGCGAAAGTCACTTTCTGGCGCAGATCCCGTAACGCAGCTTCGCTTTTCTTCCAATCAGGATATTCCGCAAACGCCGCTTTTATCTTGCTGCTGACATTCTCAGCTTCCCCGACCCCCACGTCCAGTAAGGTGCGATACACGAAAAACGTAAAGCCATCGAATCCCTTCGCTTGTTGTTCTTTCTTTCGCTCTTCATTCTTCTCAATTTCCCGCAAGAGTTCCTCCAGCACCTCGCTTGCCGTATGCTGGCGTCGTTCAAACTGCTGTTGTACAGCCCGAGCACGTTCAGCCATGGCCAACAGGAACGGATCATCACTGTTTTCTTCCGCAATCTTTTCTATGCTTTTTACAAGATTGATGACCTTTATGGTTTCTCCACCTTTTGTAGCTTTGATGACCTCTACCGTCTCGGCATCAATCCTCAATAACTCAATCGGCGGCGTTACTCCGTAAATGCGAATATTCTCCCGCACCAGTTCGTTTGTTTTGCGCTGAAACTCTTTATCCACAATGACGTACCTGGTGTAAATCTTACGCACCGTGGCATAGATCTCTGAAAGTGTACGATAATCATCAATAAACGGCCGTAAAAACGCATCGGGCGAAATAATCTCGTACAGCATTTCAATTTCTTTATATTCCTTGAAAAAGACTTTACGGCGTTCAGGGTCACGAAAATGCTCGATGAGTGCGTCAACGTCCTTATCATCAAAATGCCGTGTGATCAGGCCAAGATAGGCCGGGGCTCGTTGTTCCATCTTGTCCTGAAACAACACCTTCAACAGCTTGAGATCTTTGACGATTGCATTGATCTCATCACTATCAAAGGCCAGCGCCTTTTCCAAATTATCAAAAACACCCACGAAATCGAGCACAAACCCATGCGGTTTCACCATGCCACGGTCTTCATTTTCATAGGGCCGATTCACCCTGGCAATCGCTTGCAACAAGGTGTGGTCGCGCATAGGCTTGTCGAGATACATCGCGTAAAGCACAGAGGCGTCGAAACCGGTTAACAGCTTCTCGGTGACGATCAGAATCCTGGGTTGCTGCTCCAGTTTTCCAAACGCCTTTCGGACTTGCCGCTCTTCCTGTTTATCCAGGTGGAACGCCTTGAGCAACCTGGAATCATTATTGTTTCCCGTGTAAACGACCCTGGAATACTCCGGCGGCAGGTGCTCATCAAGCGCATGCTTGTAATGGGCACAGGCTTCGCGGTCCACACCGACCAGAAACGCCTTGTACCCCAAAGGTTCGACGTTTTCCTTGTAATGCATGGCGACATATTCGGCTACCTGCTTGATGCGTTCATTGCCCTTGAGGAAATTCTTCAGGTTCACCGCCCGCTCAAGGATCTTGTTCAGTTCATCGATGTCGGCCACACCCTCGGCTTCGGCGAGAGAGAGAAACTCCTTGTCCAGCGTCTCGTGCGGGACGAGCATTTCGTTGGGGGCGAGCTGGTAGTAGAGCGGCAGCGTGGTGCCGTCCTCAATGCTGTCGGCGATGGAATACTTATGCAGGTAGCCCCGGTCATCCTCGCAGCCAAAGGTCTTGAAGGTGCCTTTACCATACACCGTCTTGTCCACCGGGGTGCCGGTGAAGCCAAGGTAGGTGGCATTCGGCAAACCGGCCATGAGAAAGTTGCCCAGGTCGCCGCCGGTGGTGCGATGGGCTTCGTCGATGAGGACGTAAATATTCGAGCGCATGTTGAGATTCGCCGGCATGTCGCGGAATTTGTGGATCATCGTCACGATGATGCCCCGGTAGTCGTCCCTCAGCAACCGGTTGAGCCGGGCGATGCTGCCGGCGTGCTCCAGGTTGCCCAGGCCGAGCGCGGCAAGGTTTTTGAGCATCTGGTCTTCCAGTTCGTTGCGGTCGATCATCAGGAGGACGGTCGGCTTGTCCGCCTTGGGTGCGCGGAACAGCAATTCCGCGGCCTTGATCATGGTGAAGGTTTTTCCGCTGCCCTGGGTGTGCCACACAAGGCCACGGGAGCGGTCAGATGCGAGGGCGCGCTCAACGCTCGCTTCCACCGCGCCGGTCTGGTGCTGGCGCAGGATGTATTTGTTCAACTCCTCGTCCTTCTCGGCAAAGACGATGTAGTCCTTCAAGAAGGCGAGCACCTGCGGGATGGCGCAGAAACTCTTCACCTTGGCCTCCAGCTTGCCAACCTCCTCATGTTTCCAGTTGAAAATGTTCCGGCGCACCGTGTTCCAACTCACCCCGTAGGAGAAGCCGATGGCATCGGTGGCGGTGAAAAGCTGTTCGGGCACGAACAACTCCGGCGTCTCGCGGTGATAACGGCGAATCTGGTCCACTCCGAGGGCAATCGCCTCATCCTTGCTGGCGTTCTTGCACTCGATCACCAGCACGGGAATGCCGTTGATGAGAAAGACAATATCCTGCCGCGTACCGTAGTGGCCGTTGTGAAAGGCCCATTCCTCGGTAACTTCGTACACGTTGCGCGTCGGGTCTTCGTAATCGATCAGGATGAGGTCGCGCTCGCGGCTCTCATCAACATCGAAGAACTTGCCCCGGTTGCGCAGGTGTTCGACGAATTCCCGGTTACCGTAAATGTCGGCGTGGAGATGGCGGAACTGGCCGAGCAAAAGCCCTTTGGCCTCGGCATAGCGCGGATTGAATTCCCGCACCTTGGCGTCAAGCAGGTCGTCGAAGAAGAGGGACAAAGGAGCGGGAGTGCCCCCTCTCCTTTGCTCGGCTTCCTCACGGGACACAAACGTCCAACCAATGGCCTCGGCGTAGGCGAGAATACGGGCCTGGACGGTTTTGTGCTCACCTGGCTTAGGCATGGACTACCCTCTGTGCGTCTTTGCGGGTAAGCGCAGGGCCGCGCTCAATTGTTTAGGCGTTGGGAGTTTGCCTCTGAGCTCCTTCGGCAACGTAGCTTGTCGTTGATATTTTGCCACGCCGATAGGATTGGTTTTGCTCTTCAGTGCGAACTCTACTTCCAGGTTGTCTTTCTCCGCACACAGGATGATGCCGATAGAAGGGTTGTCGTCTTTGGCTCGCTCTTTTTCATTGAGCACGTTGAGATAGAAATCCATCTTGCCGGCATATTCCGGCTTGAATGGCCCCGCTTTCAGTTCAAAGGCAACCAACGACTTGAGAAAGCGGTGATAGAACAGCAGATCGATGAAATACTCCTTGTCGCCCAACGTCAGACGATGTTGCCGTCCCACGAAACAGAAGCCATAGCCCAGTTCCAGGATGAAATCCTGCAATTGCTCAATCAGCCGACTCTCAAGCTCTCGTTCTTTTACCTCGTGCGAAATCCCTAAAAATTCGAGATTGTACGAACTCTTGAGGGCTTCTTCCGCCTGTTCGGCGAGATGTTCGGGCAACGCGGCAGGAAAATTGTGCAACTTGCCTTCGGCCAGACTATGCTCATAAGCCTCTGCTTTAATCTGGTTCAGCAGAACATTGCGCGTCCAGCCAAATTGTGCCGTGGCACGCAGATAGTAGAGGCGTTCGACAGGTTTGGTCACCTTCTTCATGATCTCGACATGATGTCCCCATGGCACCAACGACACCAAATCTCGCACAACCTGTGCGAGATTTTCTGGAACAGCGTGTTCCAGAACTTCTCCTGCAATTCGATCTCGCAATTCCGGAACGGTCTGTTCCAGAAATTCAGCGATCTTAAGGTGCTTCAATCCTTTGCTGGCCTGTGAGAGAAATTCGTGGCTGGAATATCCACTGTAGAACTGACGCATCCGCCAAAGGTTGTCAGATGAAAAGCCAGTCATCTGCGGAAATTCTATCTTCAAATCCCGTGACAGGGTTTCCACAACAGCTTTACCCCAACCCAGATCCTCCTGTTTCTCCACAATCCCGCGCCCGATATCCCAATACAGCAGGATCAACTCGCGGTTCACCGCGCGCGCCGCCGAGATCCGCGCCGATTGAATGCGCAATTTTACCTCGCCTAGCCAGGCGGCGTAGTCAGGAGAAGGGATTAGTTTGTCAGGCATAGTTCATTCGCTGGAATCAAGCTACGCCGATAGCCTCGGCGTATGTAAGAATGCGGGCCTGGACGGTTTGTGTTCCGAGGGAGTGGGCATGTTTAATTTTCTAGTAACTAAATAAGCTTGCCGGAATTATCCCAATCAGCAGGAGGTTCTTTCCATTTACCACGAGGAAGAAGACCAGGACTTGGGATGCGAACTGTATTATCAGCGAGAGATTGCTTAGGACGCTCAACAAGCTTTCGTGGATCAACTTCAGCAAATGCGATCGCAGCTTGGGGTTGGCCATGCAGATGGAAAATCTGGCGCTCGTTGGCATTATGATATGGCAGGAAAAAACTGCTACCGCCAAACTGTCCGTTGTTTACAAGAATCACGCCTTGAAACATATGGTAGTGGAGAGCCTCAGTCATTCGATCAAAAGTCCCCACATCCTTGTTTAAAGCACACACAATGTAGAGATCGCTTCGTGATCTTAGGTCTGCCGCGAGTGCGATATCGGTAGCGTCGTAGCAAATTGATGCCGTCAACCGTAATGGGCGATTTGCGTCTGTGTCGGTGTGCCATTGGTAATCAATCAACCATTGGACTGGACGAAATTCGACTGGTGCAGGAGAAAAACTCTTTTCATGTGGCGTCAGATGACGCTTTCCTTGCTCGATCCTTTTGATCTGAAGTCCGTGGGCCGGAGTCCACTCTGGAATCAACCAAAGAGCGCTGTTAATCAATGGCGAGCCTGCCGCGTTATCTTTGGGATGATAGACTTGTCCAATCAATACGATGCATCTGTGCTGCCTGACAAACGGTAGAATCAGCGAATTGATGTCATCTGGATGGACCGCCAACTCTGGAAATATTAAAAGATCAAGGCTTCCATGATCAGGGCTTGGAGAGTCGATGTGTGTCGTCCGAATCTGCAACATTTGTGTGATCCCTCGTATAACTGATGCGAGATGAGTCATTTGTCGTTTTCGATTCGAACGTCCGTTAAGCTGAAGATTCGAACGATTATTATCGTAGTCTTCGGAATTTGGGATCACTGATTGCACAATTCCCACTCGTAGCAGTCGTGAGTCCACTCCCTCTGGAGGCTTGGATGACCATGGGGCGGATTGCTCAAGGAAAGTAGAAGATGTGAACTGGCCGCGCTTTTTTCTGATCACGTGCAGCCGATCCTGAATGCTGGTAAGAAGTTGAGAGATTGGCTTGATTTCGGTCATGACACCAGACCCCGGCCATCTCAGTAGCTCAAAAAGCAAATTCTCCGTAAACGACGAAATCGGCATCCAGGCCGGACCAAAACCATCCCGTCCCTGATATCCTGAATACCTCTGTTGCTCCCAATGCGCAGTCGGTTTGGTATAACACGGTTTTCGATATGGCATTTTCGACAGTTGTCTACTTAAGAAGTCAGTCTTGCCGCAAAGCGCATAACGGAGTAACAGCCCCACATTGAATCGTTGACGATCTTCATCGCCTTCGCACCACTCGGGTGCTTCAAAGAGGTCCGTGGCAAAATCTCCAGCTGCCTCAATACCAAACGACTGGGATGAAACCTTACCGAATTCATAACCAGATGGAGTTGGATTTTCCTTGCTACAGCGAATCCTCGAAGGGGAAATCGCCTCTCTAAATTTTGTCGGTTCTTGGCTGAGTAAGAACTCTGCCAATTGAAGAAGGTTTTCCTCTTCATAGAAGGGGTTGACCTCTCCGGCTGCAATGTGCGCCAAAGTGCGCTTAAAGGAGATCGAAGTTGGTGCCTCAATACCGATCCGCACTGCAATTTGTTTCGCTCTGTCGCCAGATTTTATGCCGAACACAGCCCAGAGTTCCTTTGCCAGCGAGGGTGAAATTGAATTCACTCGGGTCAAAAACGCAGGTGCGATTCGGTTTATTGCAGAAAGATATGTGAACCCAGAGATCCCTAAAGCAGTGTGTGCTTCGACTAACATGATTGATCGTTCATCAAGTTTTTTGAGTGTGTCTCCACGAAGAAACTTTAAGAGGACCCAGTAGGGGCGCATCAGCGGCCCCCCGCGTGCATTCGTTTCCAATACGGCATCCGGAACTTTATTTCTTGCAGCCAGATACAGAAATACCTGTTGCATCAAATACCAGGGGAACCGCGACGATGAAGCCTTTCCCGCTAAGTATGCATCAAATACCTCTCGGGCTTCTTGAATAAGCCTGTCGTGGTAATCGTTAATTGAAACATCGGATGGCAAACACTCCGATTCATCCAAAGGGACAATCCCTGTTTCGGTTGCTCCAGCACGGAAAAGCTCGGCGAGACAGTAAAGTCTAACTTCTCGTTTTACCTTTCTGTATTTTGGGGATTCCCAGCCTAGGCGCAGTAGTTTGAGAACTTCCTCCAAGAAATTTTGATCCGGATAAATATCGAGGGCAATGCGGAGCAACCGAATGTTGCCAGGGTTTTTGATCCATTCCTCGATCAGCCCGGCGCAAAACAATTTCCCCCGTTCATCAAGCTGCGATTTTGAGAGAACGAGCCTTACATGTGGGATTGGGGCTTCAATACCGTCATCGTCTTCTGAGGGTGTTGGTCTGGATTCAATTTCATCGGCAAGTAGCGGTCGAAGAGAACGGAATGTCCGCCTGAACTTTCCGGCACTAAAACGGGCGGCGGTGTCGTCAGCCATATCGGGAACTCCTACAAGAAGGCTATCTGTTTCCGCGTCAACTGAAGTGGAATAGTGCTGTTGCGTGTGGAAGAATCCTTCGATTGCTTTGATAAGCTCAGTGCCATGAAGCATATCAAACGTGCCAGAGACTTCCGTTTGAATTCTTGCGGCTTCCAGTGATTGCCTTATAAGGAATCGTTTGTCTCTTCCTTCAATGATGACCTTAGTCTTCTCATCCAAGACTCTCATTCCATCCGCTGTTGAATCGAGCGTGTTCTGTAACATTTTTCTCACTTGCGTCCGCACGTCAATGTGACGACATCCCCGCGAGACCGTCAAAACCATCCGAAAATCGTCTACATAGTAACAGACATCGCGAAGAACCAGATTCAGATGCCGATCAATAACCGTGCCAATCTGTTCTCTCAGAGCTGTCTCGAAATCCAGGAGAGCAATATTCGCGAAAAAGCCACTGGCCACTAATCCTTGAGGCAAGGCAACCTTTTCAAAACTTGGAATATCGTGTTCCTTGGAGTAACCATGGGCACGAGCGGCGTCAGTCCACCGCCAGTCAAATAAGCGCTCTGCTAATTGGAAAAAAGAATCTTCGTCCTCTTCGGTCTGAAGCATCCACAGCTTGGAATGCAGCAGCGAAGGACGGACCCGGTCATAGAAGTTCGCCAAATCGCTTTGGATAATAGCGATCTCAGTATCATTACTGGCTTCTTCGCTGTTTGCATCTAGTTCCATAGCGACAATTTTGGGACGTTCCAAGAATGTCTGATAATCTTGAAAGTAGCTTCGATACAGCTTTGAGCTACCCCAGCGGTGTCGTAGGGAATCGCCATCTTCATCACAAAAGAGTCGATGGCCGTATGCAAGGGTTTTCTTGCGATTCCTTTCAGTTGCTACAGACAATCGCGGGTCTCCGAGACGAGTCTCAACTCTGTCCGCGAGGCAGAGCATCATTGCAGTCGCTATAACCTGATCTTGCAGGTCTACGTGTGCTAGCGGACGAAGTTTCTTTTGAATGTTCTTTTCCTTCGGAGACCATTTGTCCTTGACGTAGGCCCAACGTTGATTCTTTGGCGCTGGAACCATGTGCAAGGGCCTTGCTGCCAATTCCTCGGGAGCCTTAAGGCGAGCCTGTATTTCACGGATAAATTGGGGTATCCGCAGTGCTTCAATATCTAATCCGAGTGTGTCGGCATACCAACTGTGATAACGAAGATACGTTGAGGTCTTTTTCCACGCCTGCATCAACACGCATTCCAGCGACAAATCCTCAAGGGTCGGGCGTATAAATCGTTTCATCTGCCAGCAGTTTCAACAGGGGGGAAATCTGATACGTGAACGCGGATTTTCGCGGTCATCAGGTCGTGAAGGAGGGTACGGAAGAGGGCCTGAAGTTCGTCCCGCTTAGCAGTGGCAAAGCTGATCTTTTGATCCGTCGCACTGAAGGCTTCCGCGATACCTTTCTGCTCCTCTACGGTCGGTAGCGGAACCGGCCACGGTTTGAGAAACTGGATGTTGATGTTTTTCTGAGTCCCTTTTGGTGCGAGCCGATCCATTTGCGGTTGCTGGGTCATCAGGTAATAGTTCAGAAACACTGTCTCAATACATTTCAATGGGGAGACTCCGATGAGGCTGTCGGGACAGGCAGAATCAAATTGTAAAATTCCAGTAAACCCGATGTTCGCTGCAATGGTGATGAGGATTGTTCCGGCTGGAAACATCTTGCTTATGGCTAGACCTTCCTCGTTTAGCGTCTGCGTGTATGAACGAACGTAGCCGTCGCAATTGGAAACATCGCCAGTTTGAACGAAAGGATATGCCCCTCCGTAAAAGCGGGATTCGTTTCGAGGTCGATATGAAAATTTTCCCCGCTCAATTCTGGCTATTTCACCCAACTGTTTGACATCCCAACTCTCGGGTATAAGCCCGATTTCAGTTTGTTTTTGGGGTTCGTTGCGGAGGCCTTCGGTGAAGAGCTTGTGCATGAGGGTCTTTTTCAACTCGGTGGTGGTCTGAATGATTCGCTCCTGCACTTCGATTGCCCGTTGCACCGTCGAAAGGACGTGCGCGATTTTCTTCTGCTCGGGGAGTGGGGGGCGGGGAAGGCTCCGTTCTTTTAGCACTTTGAAGTGCCGATTGTAGCCTCGGCTCGGAATTTCAAGGGCCACCAAAGCAAAATAATAGAACTTCGGGTCATAGATGTCTTTGTTCGGAACCAGAACCTTAGTGCCGTCAGCCCCCAGCACGAATGGGAAGTCGACATATTTGAAACAGCGCGTGTGATCTCCAAAGATGACGAGTGGTGCATCGAAATCGATCAGTTTCTCCTGATCATCACAATATCCCGCAATCAACTCCTGACCTTGATCGACAACTGGGAACTCACCAGTTGTGGCAATGTCTCTCGAGGGAATCTGATGCTTCCGACCGACCTTAATTCTTATGAAGGAATCCCGCACTACACATGTTGCCCAAGCACTCATACCCCAATCTTCTCCAGAATTTTCCGCAAGGCCTTGTCCGCTTCCTTGGCTTCAGCTTCAATCACATCCAGTTCCTCTACGATCTCCTCAAGCGGTCGATAGGTCTCTGCTTCGCCGGTGTGGATGTAGCGGCTGGGGGAGATATTGTAGTCGTTTTTCTTCAACTCGGCGCGATCCACGATGCGGCTGAGTTTTTCTTCTTCCTTCCACTTGATCAGGGTGTCGGCGATGCAGGCGATGCCCTCGGGCGGGATGAAGTTTTTGGGGTCGCCCTTTTCAAAAATCCGGCTGGCATTGACGAGGAAGATCTTGCCTTGCCGGGCTTTGGGCTTCGCCTTGTTGAGGAAGAGGACGATACCCGGAGCCGTGGTGTTGTAGAAGAGATTTTCGGGCAGGTAGAGGACGCTCTCGATCAGGTCCCGGTCAACGAACCACTGGCGGACGGTTTTTTCCTTGTTGGTGCCGGCGTTGCCCGAACCTCGGGAGGCGGCGCCGGTGTCGAGGACGACGGCGGCGCGACCGGTGGCATTGAGGCTGGCGTGCATATGCTGGACCCAGCCCCAGTCGGCGGAAGATTTGCCGGGGAAACCGGCCCCGGTGGGGAAGCGGTCGAGTTCGTCATTGTCGTAGTCGGCCTCCGTGTACCAGTCCTGATTCCACATGGGATTGGCGATGACGCGGTCGAAGGTGCGGAGTTTGCCGCTTTTTTCGGCGCGGAACCTGGGGTTCTTGAAGGCGTCACCGATCTCGATCTGGCCTTCCATGTCGTGGATGATCATATTCATGTTGGCCATGGCCCAAGTCTCGGGGACGTATTCCTGGCCGAACAGTTTGAGGGGCAGGGGTGCGTCTTTCGTCTTTTGGGCGTCTTTCGTCTTTTGGGCGGCTTTCATTTTTGCCTGCATGGCGAGTTCACACTTGATGAGCAGGCCACCGGAGCCGCAGGTAGGGTCGTAGATTTCCATGCCCGGACCGGGGGCAAGGACGCGGGCCATGATCTCGCCGACTTCGCCTGGGGTGTAAAACTCGCCGGCGCTCTGGCCGCTGCCCTCGGCGAACTTGCGGATAAGGTATTCGTAACTCTTGCCGATGATGTCGGGCTCGACGTCCTCAAGCCCAAGCCGCTTGGTGCTGATGGCCTCAATGAGGTTGGAGAGGCGGTCGTCGTCGAGGTCGCGCTGGCCGTGGGTGGTGGCGTTGAAATCGACGCGGTTGATGATGCCTTTCAGAAGCGGATTTTCCCGAGCGATCTCGCGCATATAAGTGGTGACGCCTTCGCCGATCTTATCGGAGAGTTTACGGATGACCGACCACACGGGCTGCTCTGTATCTTTTGGCATCAGCGGCAGGTAGAAACGAACCATTGCCTTTTTCTTATCCGCAACTCTCCGCCAATCAGCTACAACCAGTTGGAAGGCTTTCTCTCGCGAGCCCACCTCAGTAGCGATACGATTCAGTTCATCATCAAACACATCGCAGAGACGTTTAGCGAAAATAAGCGGCAAGATGTAATCTTTATACTTTGGCGCGTCTTTTGCCCCACGAATGGAACACGCGGCATCCCATATCCAGGACTCCAGCGATTTATCGTTCGCTTCTGTATTTTTCTTGTTCTTCGACATCGCTGTCTTCTTGTAAAAAACCTAATGCATCCAAACTTAAAAATTCATGACGATTCGCTTAAGAGAGGATGTCATAGGTCATTGAAAAGATAGAGTTGGGCATTCGGACGTGCCGCATCAAACCCTGATGAATCTATACTTATGCGGCTGTGTCGTACAACCTGGAAGAATTGCTATCAAATGGCTGAGAAATTTTTGACGTGCGGTCTGATCGGACGCTCTGACGGGTGCCGTTTGGCGAGATACAGATAGTGCGGATTCTTTCGGTTTCTTCAAAACGGCCTGTCGTTACCACCCCTGCGTTTTGAAGTGAAGTCTGACCGTCAATTCTCCGCTAACGGGATCATCCCCGTTCATCTGAGGATTGAACGTCCATTGTTTAAGCGCTTGGACGCCGGCTAAGTTGATAAGGCGATTTTTCGCGGGGACCAGAACCACGAGTGTGGTCTCCGCCGTCCTGCTGACCAGAATGCGGGCTTTCATCCAGTCATCGACTTCCTGGCCCTCCAACGCCGGCGGCATGGTAGGCCACGGGGTGTACGTGGGGACCGGCCCGAGCTGTTGATCTTTGTTCAGCTTCAATCCATGCACGTGCACGGTTTCCAGGACCTCCACCCGTTCGTCCTCCAAATGATCCGATTCATGGGTGGGACCATCGACTTGACTCCAGACAGCCAGAGGGCTCATTACACAGAAGACCGTCATCGCCACGAGAAACATCCTGGAGTCGTTCATCTTGCACACCTTCTTCATCTCTTCTTTCCTCACGGATTCAGCCTTCTCCTTCCAAGGGAGAGGATGGAAGAAAACCCCTTAGACCTGCAGGAGATGGTCGCGGAGTGTTCGAGATTGCCCGCGGCTCACTCGTATTTGTTGGGTATTCGTCAACGTCACGAGATAGGAGCCTCCCGGCATGGGCGTAATTTTCCTGATCGTCTCGACGTTGACCAAGGCCCCGCGACTGACGCGAAGAAACCGCTTGGGATCGAGCTTGGCTTCCAATATTTTCAACCGATAATTCATCGTATATCGCTCCTTGTCAATCGTCGTCACGTGCATCAACTCCCCTTCCGAGACCACTGAAGCAATACGGCGAACGGGTAACAAATAAATATCATCCCGTTTCCGAATGGGAAGCCGATCGATGTACTCCCCCACAATCGCCGGCAATCCACGATCAGCGGGGGCGGGCTGCCCGTTACGCCTGCCCTGCGCGACGTCGAAGGGTTCCGGTTCCGCCAATGAGGCCCGTTCGCGTCTTTCATGAGCGCGATCAATGGTTGTGCGAAGACGGCTTGGCTCAACGGGTTTGAGCAGATAATCCAACGCTTCAATTTCAAAGGCACTCACGGCATGTTCCTCAAACGCCGTCACAAAGGCCACCAGCGGGATTCGCCCCTGGTGCAAGGAGCGGACAATGGACAGGCCATCCATTTCCGGCATTTGCAAATCAAGGAAGGCCAGGTCGGGTTGCGTTTGCTCAATCAATCGAATGGCCTCTCTGCTGGTTTGGGCTTCCCCCACAACGTCGACGTCTTCAAATGCGGTCAGCATGGTCACCAGAAACTGCCTTGCCGGACGTTCATCATCAGCGACGATCACGCGTAACGTCATGGCCATGTCACTCCGTATCCTTGTGGAAGTGGTGAGGTGTGCGCCACCTCATGACCGTCGAGTGGGATCAGGAGGTCTACCACCGTTCCATGCTTTACGCTGCTTTCGGCGTCTATTGCGGCGCCTCGGCGTCTACGGGAGAAGCTTGTTCGCCCATGCTTCACACTGCTTTTGACGTCTATTGCGGCGCGCTCACCGTAGTGCAGCGACAACCGTTGTCTGATGGTGGACAGACCAAGTCCCGTCCCCCGGCCATCCCCATTACGGATGGGCCCTGCTTCCCCCCCCGTGTTCCATACTTGCATGTGCAACATCGGCGGGAAGCTCTGTTCCCGGCCATCGCTCGTTTCTTCAATCCACGCCGCAATCCGGACTCGCCCCCCCGACGCCGAAGGCTGAATGCCGTGCTTGATGGCGTTTTCCACCAATGGTTGCACGATCAACGCCGGGATCGGCACGTCACGTACCGATCCCGGAACGTCGATATGGACCGTCAGCCGATCTTCGAAACGCATCTGCTCAATTGCCAGGTAGGCCCGTATTAAATCCATTTCATGCCCGACGGTCGTCAATTCTTTATCCAACCGCTTCAACACGCTTCTCAGGAGACCGGTCAATCGCATGAGCGTGTCCACGGCCTTCACCGGAGACGTCTGGATCAAATAGCCGATCGTGGTAAGGGCATTGAAGAGAAAATGGGGATTCAATTGCGCGCGCAAGGCCCGCAGTTCCGACTCCGTCGCCAACTTTTGTGTTTCCTGCTCCCTGAAGGCCTGCACACAGCGTTCGTGTGTGACTCGTACCGTGGCAATACGACGGGAAACCAGATGCGCCAACGATTCCAAGTGATACAGGTCATCGGACAACAGCCGCCGGCCATGAGGGAGCGGCCCGATTTTGATACAATAGTGGGGAAGATCGACCGTCGGAATATCCACGGTCACATGGAGAGCGTCACACGCCACGATCGGCTTTCTCGACGGGGAACCACCTTCGATTTCCCTTTCCTGCACAGGCATCCATTCGATTGTTTCCGCGGACAGCACGCTTTTCAACATCGCGCAACATTGGTCCAGGATGGCTTCTGCCGTGTCCCGCAGCATGATGGCCTGCGCCACGTCGTCCTGGAATTTTCCGTAATCCGGTCGACGCAAGACCACCGTATCGACGACCCACGACACCCCGCGAGAAACATAGGGATAGAGCAAGGCGGTCCCGACCCACAATCCGATGAAGACCGCGTCCATCAACGGACCTGGTGGCCCCGACCGCGAAGAAAATTGAGAAGCCTCCAAGCCCACGTACAACCCCATCGCAATACCGACCAAACCCACGAGGGAGAGCGCCCGCTTTAAGAAAAGATCTCCGAAGGCGAAGCGAAAGTCCTGATACAAAATGGCAACGGCCAACGGCAATGATGCATGGTGTCCGATCAACTCCATCCACCATACGTATTCGCCCGATTGATGGTGACTGAAGGGTATCGCTGCCGCGGCGACCACGGCCAAGGACACCACACCGGCATGGTGATCCCACCCCTGTTGCCTGATGGTATCGGCGAGTACGATTACCAGCAACAGGACAAAGCCCATGGCCAGCAGGCTGATCGCCTCGACCGCGATGACGGTCGTTCCCGGCATGACGGCCAGCACGTTGAGCACGGCTGCCCCGGCACTCAAGGCATAGGCTCCCGCGACCGGGACGTGCCGGCTCCAACGGACGCGGTGGCGTGCGGATTGCAGAAAGGCATGCACCACGACGGCAGGGAGAAATCCCAGGGCGGACAGCGCAGTCACTTGCAGAACGTGTTTCAGCCACTCGGGCGCGACGGCCGGAAGGAGAAACGAAGACAAGCCTCCCACGTTCCACAACAAGCCCAGAACCGCGGTCCACAGGGACAATCGCCTCAGGGGCGTCACTCGCGCACCGTCCATGTTTCGTGAGACGGACTCCCGGGACGTCTGCAACACCAGGAACAGGATCATGGCGTAGAGGACCGCGCCGGTAATGAAACCAATGGGGTGTGCAAAGAGGCTCACGGCTGTATCCGTCATGTTTTTCGTCTTCCGGGAATAAGGTTACCAACAGTATAGGGGACGGGACACCGTGCGACAATGCATTCCATATGAACAGGCGTATTTTTCAGATAAACGGTCGGCTCGTGCCCATAAAAAGAGAGCCATCACAGAAGGACATGGAAAAGGGAAGCTGTCCTGATTCCGGGAGCGGATTCGTCAACAGGCGGTCAGGATTCCAGGCAGCCGGCAATTTTCTCGGCAAGCGAAGCCCCATCGTCGAAAGACTTGGTTTTCCACCCTATTCCCAAGCCTGAGCCATCGCCTTCCTTCGGGATAATGTGGAAGTGGACGTGTCCAATGGCCTGGTGGGCCGGAGCGCCGTTGTTTTGCAGGACGTTGAAATCCACGGTCCCCGTGGCCTGGCGCACCGCACGGCACAGGCGCGGCAACACGCGACCGATGGCTGCGGCTGATTCGTCCGACAGTTGATCCAACGTTTCAGCCGGCTCTTTCGGGATAACCAAGGTATGGCCGTAGGACAAAGGATAGATATCCAGGAAGGCCAGGACGTGTTCGTCTTCGTAAACCTTGTGACACGGAATCTCGCCGTCCAGAATTTTTTGAAAGATCGTCATCGCGCGCAGAATAAGCCAAACCTCTCGACCGTGGCAAGCGGCCTTGTATCTGGCCGGAACAATCCGCTACGCTAGAGGTTCCTAAAGTCGGAAGCCGAATAACCCTGGTGGCATCCCATGCCGAAACAACAGAGTTCGTCGAACCCTCTCGACACGTTTCGCCTTTCTCTCCCCACCCCTGCCGGAGACCTCCAGGCTGAGATTTCCGTCCCGACAAGTTTTATTCCGGTGTCGGACATTGTCCCGTTGATGCGTTCCTTGGGGGAAGAAGCCCTCAAGCTCGAAGAAACGAAGGTGCAACAAGCCGGGCAAGCGATTTCCTGTCAAAAAGGGTGTGGCGCCTGTTGCCGCGTGATGGTGCCGGTTTCTCCCCCGGAAGCCTTTACGCTCAAGAAGGGCGTCGAGCAATTGCCCGCACTGCATCGAGACCGGATTCATCGCCGGCTCTCCAAGGTCAAGGACGCCTTGAACGAGGCGGGACTCCTTGGCCGGCTCGTGCAATTATCCGAAACCCGCACACAGTTGTCGGACGCGGATATGGAGCCCATCAACCAAGCCTATTACGCCCAACGCCTCCCCTGTGTCTTTCTCGAAGATGAATCGTGCAGCATCTATGAATTCCGCCCCGCGGCATGCCGGGAATACCTTGTGACGTCCCCGGCCAAGTTCTGCCAGGACATGACGGACCCCGCGGTCAAACCCGTCTCGGTGCCGTTTCGCATCGCCACGGTCTTGAGCCTGATGTGGGCGAAACTGACCGGAGGCCCGGCACGATTGATTCCCCTCCCCATTGCCCTGGAATGGGCGGACCGGCATGCCGAAGACAACAAGGCGCATGAAACCGGAGGAACCTTGCTTGAAATGGGGCTGGAAAAAATTTGGGGCTTTCTGCGTCAACGAACGTAGCCACTCGCCCGAAGGCATTCAGACTCGTGTCGATCCTGTGTGTTGTCTCGCCGTTGAACAAGCAGCCCAATCACGCACAATCTTGACAAGCAAACGCGCCGGTATGATAGAAGAACATGTTTGTCATCATGACCAAAGAGAGGCTGATTACGTATGCGAGTCTTTATTTACGCCGAAAATCTGAACCCGAGCCAGTTGAAAAGACGAGCCCCCGAACACCGGTTTTTATTCAAGGCCTACCTCCCGGACCACACCATTCATTTCCCGCGCTTTTCCTCACAATGGCGATGCGGCTTGGCCAGCATCACCCCATCGCCGGGCGAACGCGTGTGGGGGGCGGTCTTTGAACTCACCGACGAAGATTTGAAGATCCTGGATAACTATGACGGAGAAGTCCCGGAAGGGGCATTCCGTCACCTGGAAGTGACCGTGATGACGGAAGACGAGCAGAAAGAACTGGTGACCACCCACGCAGCCAACCCTATCGGCAAATTTCGCGTCAAGGACGACTACCTGGATTTCGTCGGGAAAGGCGTCAAGCACTGGGACTTGCCGGAAGAATGTCTCGAGACGTGGGAACTGTTTCGCCCTCGGAAATAACGCCGCAATGGCTGCATCCGGTTATCATGCAGCCAGCCCCTTCGCGTTGCTCAGGGCAAGTTCGGAATGACAGAAGAAAGCTGTTTTCGCATCAATAGACCGAAAGGAGTCGTCATGCCCAAGCCTAAATATCATATCGTCGTCTGCACCAACACCAGGCCACCAGGGCACCCGAAACCCTCCTGTGGCGGGGAAGGGTCTCAAAATATCCTGATGAATCTCAACATGGGTCTGATGGAACGGGGATTTCAACCCGGAGAAGTACTCGTGACCGGCAGCACCTGCCTCGGGCCCTGCGAAAATGGGCCCACCGTGGTCGTCTACCCGGACGGCACCTGGTACTCCAAAGTCAAAGAAGAGCACGTGCCCTTGATTCTGGATGAACATATCAAAAAGGGAACGCCGGTGGCTGAGTGTAATCCCGATTCCATCTGGACCTAGGAAGACCCGAACCGTCCTCTTCTCATCATGTCTGCGTATCACGACCCTCACGTGCACGGGCAGTCTCCTTGTGCCGAACACAAGGCTCGCAGCCCCGTGTCCATCGAGTGCGGGATCATTACGTGCAGCGATACGCGAACCCCGGAAACCGACAAAAGCGGGCAACTCATTCGAGAGTTGCTGACGCAGGCAGGACATCGCATCGGCGCGTACCACGTGGTGAAAGATGAGCCAATCGAAGTCCGGGAACTGGTCCGGCAGTTGGGAGCGCAGCCCGGACTCGAGGCCCTGATCATCAATGGCGGCACCGGCATTTCCCGGCGCGACTCCACGTTCGAAGCCGTGGACGGCCTCTTGGACAAGCGATTGCCGGGCTTCGGTGAACTCTTTCGCTATTTGTCCTACAAGGAAATCGACTCGTCCGCGATGCTCAGCCGCGCCACCGCCGGCCTGTATCAGGAGATCGTGCTGTTCTCGGTTCCCGGATCGAGCGGTGCGGTGCGTCTGGCTATGGAAGCCCTGATCCTTCCCGAACTCGCCCACATCGTCGGAGAAATACGGAAGTAACGTCCGCCATTCGTGTCGGATTACGCTTCGCTAATCCGAGTTACGTACTCTGTCTTACCTCTTGCTGTCATCCTCGATCCTCGATTAAAAATGTCAAGGACAGGCTATTTTTAATCGAGGATCCAGTGTCTTTTTCTAGGTCCGTGAAGACAAAAGACTCTGGATTCCCGCTAACGACATGCGGGAATGACAGTAAGTAGGCGGCGTTCTGATCTCAAGGCACGAGGATGATTTTTCCGAACATCTTGCGGGCGAGCATGTGCTCCTGGGCCTGACGGGCTTCGGATAAAGGGAAGACCGAGTCCACAACCGGACGGACGGTTCCGGCCTCGATGAACCGGCTGGCTTCCAGGAGTTCGGCACGGGTCCCCATATAGGATCCCCTGATCGTCAATTGCCGGGAATAGACGTATCGCATATCCAACGGACTCTCCGGTCCGGACGTGGCCCCGCACGTGATCAGCCGTCCTCCGCGCGCCAACGATCGCAAACACTGGTCCCATACCGCTTGGCCAATGTGCTCGATAACCACGTCCACCCCGCGGCCGTCAGTGAACGTGTGGACTCGTTGGATGACGTCCTCCTTGGCATGATTGATCACCAGGGCCGCCCCGATCGCTCGGGCTTTTTCGATTTTGTCGTCCGTGCCGACCGTGGTGATGACCCGCGCTTCAAGCTGGCGGGCAAGTTGGATCGCCATACTGCCGACGCCGCTCCCGGCTCCCATCACCAGCACGGTTTCCCCGGACCGAACGTCCGCCAGGGTTTTCACCATGTGCCAGGCCGTCACCGACACCAAGGGGTAGGCCGCGGCTTGTTCAAAGGTCAACCCGGGCGGCATGGCCAGAAGATTTCTCGCCGGGATCTTGACATATTCCGCATAGCCCCCGTGAACCCCGGCACCCATGAGATGGTACGTCGGGCAGAAATTATCCTTCCCGGCCAGGCATGCCTCGCACTGCCAACAACTGATGCCCGGAGAAATGACCACGTGCTGTCCGACGGGATAGGCCGCGTCCGCGCCTTCCCCGGTCCGTTCGACCACGCCGCTTACGTCGCACCCTGAAATATGCGGAAGCGGGATCGGGTAATTGGGTATGCCCTGGCGGACCCAAATGTCCAAGTGATTCAGCGCACAGGCTTTGACCCGGACCAGGGCTTCCCCGGCCTGGAGAACGGGGACCGGGACGTCTTCACACGTGAGACGTTCCGGACCGCCGTGTTGATGGAAAGTGACGGCTTTCATCGATAGAGTATCCGCTTAGAACAGGAGTTTGCCTTCGGCCACCATCACGGCTTGTCCGCCCACCTTGATCTCCTGGATGGCATCGTCATCGGAGAACACCTGGACAGTAATCCGCGAGGGCCGGTCGATTTCATAGCCCTGTTCCATAAAGACTTCGGTGGTCGGGCCGACGTCCACGACTCCGTTTTTGACAAGATACGCACCGAGAGCACCGCTGGCGCTACCCGTGGCCGGATCCTCCCAGATCCCGATGGGCGCCGCGAACATGCGCGTATGTGCGTCCGCCCATTCTTCCACGGTCACCGGCGTAAAGACCATGATGCCGTTGGCGCCGAGTTTATCGCACACTTCTTTTATGCCCGCAGGGTCGGCTTGAATCGATTTCACCGCGGTCAGGGTCCGGATGGGGACGATGGCGACCGGCAAGCCGGTCGAGACCACTTCGATGGGCAGGCGGGTTTCCGCAATCGCGGTCTTATTCACTCCCAAGGCCAGGCTGACCTCGTAGAGGTCCTGGATGCTTTCGGCCGTTCCCAAAAATTGCGGCTTCGGTTGGGTCATCATGACGCCGTCCACCCGTCCGTCCACCACGTGCAATTCCACGGGAAAGAGGCCGATATTGCATTCGAAGACGTACCGCGTTACGGGTTGCGTCAAGGGAAATTTCTGTAGGGAGCCGAGCACGAAAAAGGTGCCGATCACCGGATGACCGGCAAACGGAATTTCCTGGGTGGGAGTAAAGATGCGGAGTTTGACGACCGCCGCCGGGTCCGTCGGCGGCACCACGAACACGGTTTCCGAGAGATTCATCTCACGAGCGATCTGCTGAAATTCCCGCTCGGTCAAATCCGTGGCGTCGGGAATCACGGCCACGGGATTCCCGCCGAACGGCTCTTCCGCAAACACGTCCGCTTTGTAAAATGAAAGCGACCGGGTGGGAGTCGTCATACGCAGGGAACCCCAAGCCATGTCCCCGCCCACACGATGGAGGCGAAGGGCGTCACCATGTTACGCACTGAACGGCAGGGCCTCATACTCCGCAGCCCAGGGATTCCGAACGTAGTCTTCCACGAAATTTTGCAGGGTCCCGTTCCGGTAGAGTCGTGAATTGGCGAATTTGGTATCGATTTTATGGAGGATTTTGACCTTGACCCCGGTCTTCTTCGTGAATTCATCCAAGGTGACTCCCTTGATATCCATGTTCGCCCCCCGCCCTGATTCCATCACGCATTTGGGGACATGCAGCCGTTTCTGACCATTCAACCGTTCGCGGATGTCCTCGAACGTGAGCAGCACGGTGCAATCGGAATCACCGCCCAGCGTCGTATTCGGCACAAACAGGAATCGCACCCGGTTCTTGCGATACATGTTCAGGATCTTGTGGACGCTCTTCGCCATCACAACCGTATCTTTTTTCTCCAGTTCCAGGGAATCGAACGCGCTCACAATACGCTTTCGATTGAGAAACGCGGTCACGTAGGCTTCGGTATGGATCGTGGTCAGATTCGGCAACCCGGCGTCATATATCCGTTCGGCTTCCACGCCCAGCGCCTTCCGTCCTTGGCGCATGAGACCGGCCGTCTCATCCTTGATGCCCTTCACGGGCGTGAGACAGCCCATCCACAAGACGCATTTCTGGTTGACTTTCGAGATCTCCTTCGCGTCCTTGGACATAGTGTGCTCGTCGAACGCGTAAAAATTGGCTGACGACACCGCGGGGCCGTCCAGCACTTTCATCAGGTGCCGCACGGAGGGAGCATGCGGCATCATCTGTTGCCGGTATTGGCTGAGGGTAATGACCGACAATTCAAAATTGATCCGTCCGGGATATTGTTCCGCCAGCTTATGAATCTTGGGTACGTGAACGAAGCCGACCGTGAAGAATTGGATATTTTTGTCGGTGTGTTTCAGGAAATCTTCGACCCATTCCATGGCCTTGGGGTGGAGGAACAGGTCGGTCCATTCCATGTATTCATTGCCGCCCAAACACCAGAACTGCATGGGGTCCGTGGGCTTGGCATTGATGTAATTCAGGATGAATTCCCAATCGTCCTGCGTGGTTTTCGGCGGGTCCTGGGTCTCGCGGTAGGAATGGTCGAGTTCGTAGCAGAAGGTACATTCGACCGGACACTGCTTCCCCAGGCTCAAAGGGATTTTGCCCGCGTCCATTTCGCGGATCAACACTTCCCGGTACCCTTTGTCCTGAAGCACCAGCGTCGGTTCCAGGACCGGCAGATCACTTCCCATTGCTAGAACCAGTCTCTTTTCTTGTGTTCAGACATTCGTTGACAATTCCTGTTTGATAACCCCCTCACCCCAGCCTTCTCCCGCGTGGGGAGAGGGAGAATGCAACTAGCTCGACTGACGAGTTCTTCTCCTTCTGTCATCCTCGACATCTTTAATCGAGGATCCAGCGTCTTTGCTGTTTTCTTCGTGAAGACAAACGACACTGGATTCAACTATGCACTGGATCCCCGATCAAGCCGGGGACAAGCGTCGGGAATGACAAAAGTGGCTATTTTCATACCAATGACATTGTGAGCTTATTGACACCATGACAACGCGTTTGCCACACTTCGATGCACGAGAGCCCTGTTTACCTTTATGTCTTCACCGCCTGCAAACACGGAAGAGCCGGTGGCTCAAGCCCTCGAACTCTTCAATCTCACCCTGCCGTTGAACGCCACGACGCTGCATCAACGGTATCAGGAACTGTTGGTCACCTGGCATCCGCACCGGTACGCCAACCTGACCAACAATCCCACCAAGTACATGCAGATGTACAAAAAGGCGGAGGCGATGACCAAGGACGTACAGACCGCGTACACGTTGCTGAAGGACTATCTGGAACACCACGGTCACGCGCCTTCCTGACCCTTCGGCTCCGCTCAGGGCAGGCAGGGCAGGCGGCGGGTTGAGCCGGCCACGACCCTACGTGGTCGAATGGCTGACCACCCGCGTCATTCCCGGTTCCCCCTCTTTGCCGCCTTCCGGGTCCACCTTGGCCACCGGCCACGTGATCAACCCCGCCACGGTATCGGGCGCGGCATCGGCAGGACTATGCCGGGTGGCATAAATTTGCGGTAACCGGTTCGTGCCGAACCGTGAAATGTAGAGGAAGATCTGCTCGCGGGCGTTGATCCGCACGGCCCAGGGTTCGAAATCGTTCTGATAAAACTCCTCGCACAACTGCATGGCATCCAGGCAACTCAGGCTCCCCGGTTCATTCAGCGTGTAATAGTAATCCAGGGGCATATCGTATTCATCCTGCTTCTGAATCGTCATGCCGAATTTGTCGGGATTTCTGACCATGGGCGTATGCCGGTAGGCGACGAAGTAAAACAATTCGACCGAATGGATGTCGGTTTTATTCTCGATCAGGAACCGGCGCGTGTCCTCGGCTTCTTCCCTGGTCTCGCCCGGGAATCCGTAAAACGCCATGACGTGATTCCAGATCCCCGCCTTTGCGGCTTCCCGCAGATTGTTTTCGATCACGCTCTTCCGCGCGTGCTTATCCATGAGTTCCAGGACGCGCTCATTGGCCGACTCCATTCCGTAGTACAGGGTCTTGCAGCCGGACTCCGCGGCCAGTCGCCAGGTTTCAGGATCCTGAAGCGTCTCCTCAAAGCGGATCAACGTGGTCCACTTGATGTCCACCTGCTCGTCTACCAGGAGTTGAGACACCTTTTTAAAGAGCGCGGGCGGATAGGATTCGTCGGCAAAGAGGAAGTGATCGGCCTGATACGTCTCCTTGAGAGCTTTGACTTCCCGGACCACGTCCTGGGCCGGCTTGCCGCGATACTGGTCGAAGTAGCCTTGCCCGTGATCGCAAAACGTGCACCGCCCCCAGTAACAGCCCCGGGTCGCCAGGTACGGCAGGATACGCGTGGGGACGAAATAAGAATCCAGGGGAAACCCTTGAAAATCAGGCAAGGGGAGCGCCGTGGTCTTTTCCGTATATATCTCCGTGTTGATCCGCACGTGCCCGTCTTCCCGGTACATCAGGTTCGGGACCGACTGCCACGCTCGGTCCCCCACCAGGGCCTCCAACAACCACACCAGGGCATGCTCGCCTTCATACATGACGGCCGAATCGAACACGGAGGAGAAAAACGGCTCCTGTTTCGCCAAATCTTCCTGAAGCCGCGTGATCACGTTTCCCCCGACCGTGACGTGGATATCCGGGAACGCCTCCTTGATCATTTTGCAGAAGGTGAAGCCCGCAATCATTTGCATCTTGGTGCCAATGGAGACGCCGACCACGTCCGGCCGCTCTTTGGCGACCGCGGACAGCACCAATTGCCGGCACACGTCCCGGTACACGTTGACCTGCTCGTCGTCCAGACACGTGAGGACTTCCTTCGAGACGCCGGGCCGGTAGCCCAGATTGCTCTCCATGGGGTAATACACCAGCGAGGCGGGGAAATACGCCGCGGAGATGTACCGCATGACGTCGCGAAACACGTTCAACGCCCATTCGAGTTTATCGGCCTCGTAGAAATCATCGCTCCGGTTGATGCGTTTCGCTTCCTCGGCATTTGCGGCCAGGTCCATCACGTCGAAGGCCAAGGCTTCCTCCAAACAGGCCTTCTGGTCGATCTCCTTGTCACTCAACCCTTCACGCGGTTCCTTCGCTTCAAGCGCCTTGAATTGTTGGACCATGCGCGCGTTGACCCAAATCAGGAACATGTCGCTGAAGAACAACTCGTACATTTCGATGTTGATGTCCCGCTGCACGACCTCATGCCCGTTTTCCCGGAGCACGGCCGTGAGACTCGGCAACGCCAGGTACGGAGCCGTGGGCACCCACTCCGGCGGGAAGAGCAGCATGGTCTTCAACTTCCGGCCGCTCTTGGTTTTCGACGCCGCGTTATCGATGTGGATGAGGGAAGACATCAGACGTTCGCCAATTCTTCGGAACTCTGTTCCGGCGCGATGCGGAATTGGAGGGCCGGCAGCTTGTTGGTGCCGAAATGCGCCACGTAGAGAAAAACGTATTCGCGGATGTAGATCTTCAAATCCCAGCCGGCGTAATGATTCTGCTCGAACTCTTCAAACACCCGTTCGGCGTCCTCGACGCCCAGCCCCTCCTTCACGGTGAAGTAATAATCCAGGGCCAGGTCCCATTCGGGATTTTTGTAGAACGTAATGCCCCACCGCTCCGGGTCCTTGGCCACCGGGGTATGCTTGCTGAGATCGAACGTGCCGAAGCCGATGGAATGCACGTGCTCCCTGTTGTCTTCCAGGAACTGCATGGAAAACTTGGCGTCTTCGTACCGCTCGCCCGGGAACCCGAAAAATCCCATGATGTGGTTCCACACCCCGTGTTTCGAGGACAGTTCCAGGCTCCGTTGGATGACGTCGGTGGTCGTCGCCTTATCCATAAGTTTCAGGACCCGCTCGCTCCCGGATTCGTAGCCCATGTGGAGGAACTTGCATCCTGAATCCTCGGCATCCTGCCACACCTCGTCGTCCAACAGGCTCTTCTCGAAGCGGATGTGCGTGGTCCACGCAATGCCCAATTGGTGTTCCTTGAGTTGACGGGTCAGTTTGCGGAAGAGTGCCGGGGGGTAGGATTCATCGGTAAAGTGAAAATGCCGCGTGTGATACTTGTCGCGGAGGAACCGGACTTCCTCGATGATTTCCTGAATTTTCTTGGTCCGGTAGCCGGCCGTATACCCTTCGCCGTGATCGCAAAACTCGCACCGGCCCCAGTAGCACCCGCGGGTCGCCAGATACGGCAGCACGGGTTCCGGCACAAAGTAGCGGTCCATCGGGAGCCCGTCGAAATCCGGCGGCGGCAGGTCCGCCATGTTCTCGGAGGACGTGACCGGCGAGGTATGAATGCCCGCATCGTCCCGCCACAGGAGATTCGGAATCTCGTTGAAGTCGCGGTCCGTCCCGACCGCTTCCACCAATTGAAGGAACGCCGTTTCGCCCTCGTACACCACCGCGGTGTCAAACAGCGCAAACAGCTTGGGCGTCGTGGGCAGCACGTCGCGCAAGCGGGTCACGGTATTGCCGCCGATGGTCACGTGGATCCCGGGGAATTGCTCCTTGATCATGGCGCAGAAGGTCATGGTGGAAAAGAGCTGCTGCCGCAACACGATGGAGATACCGATGATCTCCGGCTTTTCTTCGAGAATAGCCGGTTTGACGACGTGCTCGAACACGTCGCGATAGACGTTGACTTGCGTATCCTCGACCGCGGCCAGGACCTCCGACGACATGAACAGTTTGTACGACAGGTCCGTTTCCATCGGCGGCATACAAATGCGGGCGGGCGCGTAGACCAGTGAAATGGTCGCCGTCACCTCCCGAAACACGTTCATGGCCCATTCGAGTTTCGCCGCGTCGTAGAACTCCGGGGAACGGATGATCGCCTTGGCGCGCTCTGCCTGCTCGATCAGGTCAGCCATGCGAGACCGGGTGCATTCGCACAAGGCCATCTGTAACCCGGTTTCTTCCTCCGAGAGGCCCCGGTCACGGGCCAGACGTTTCAAGCGATCCAGTTGCTGGGGCACGCGCTTCAATACGCGCTTGAGGAAGTCCGCGCTGAAATACCAATCGTACATCTCGAGGTTGACGTCTTTCTGCACCACGTCATGCCCGGCACGGCGCAAGAACGCGGTCAACGTCGGAAGACTCAGGTAGGGCTCGGAGGGATACCAGTCCGGCGGGAAGAGCAGCATGACCTTTTTCTTGGGCCCGCCGTTACCCTGGGATTCCGTGCGACGCTGCTTCAAAAGCTGCGGGCTGATCAGCCCGCCTTTATTGTAGTCGACCCGCATGATCCTTACTCCCCACAGTCGAATCCGGACAGAAGAAAAGCCGGTCCTCGACAAAGGCCTCCTTGATGCCATTCATTCTATGCCTCAGGAAAATAGCGGTCAAGGAAAACAACGACAGGGTCGTTCGGCCCGATCGTCATTCCTGTATGTGTTCAGTCATTCGTTGACAAGATTCGTTGTCTCTTTCTGTCATCCCCGACCCCGATCGGGGATCCAGGGTCGTTGCTTCACGGACGAAGAAAAACCAAAGACACTGGATCCTCGATTAAAAATGTCGAGGATGACAGACAAAGGCAAAAAGCCAAGCCGTGGCTTCGTTTCAGATCAAGCCTGGGATTATGTCAACGAATTAGTGAATATTTACAATCCCCGATCCTCGATTAAGAATGTCAAGGACAGGCTCTGATCGGGGATCCAGTGCCTTTGTAACCGTGCGATCTATCGGGAATGGGCCAAATCTACAATGAAATGACAGCGTTGCAAAATGTACAAAATTCACGATTTTGTACATTTGTTACAAAATGTAACATTCGTAATATTTTGTACAAAACGTACAAATTGCACACAGATCGACAACGCGCCACGCAAAACACACCAAAAATCCGGGAACATGAAATGATTGACTATGATTTTGACAGGTGAAACGGTAAGATAGGCAAGCCCGCTTGACGCTGGTAACGGTCCGCGTCCATTCAGCGGTTTGACCTGAATTTGCAGCATCCCCATGCCGACCCTGGATTTCAGAGGCAAACCACTCGTTTACGCCCATCACCTGAGCGTCCCCGCACGAACACTTGAGCCGGAGGACAAAAAATCCCTCCCGCCGAAAGGCCGCAAACCGTCCCTTGACGACAACGTGAACAGTCCCATGATGCAGGAGTGGCCAAGAAAAAACAGAAAACCGCCGTCGTCTTCGCCACCCACAAATTCATGAGCCAAAAAGAATTGACCCACATGGGCATCACGTTCTGCGGATCGCCGCATGGCGTATCTTTCTAAAAATGCGATAAGATTAGTTACAGTTCGATCCACTTACTCGCAAAGAGAGAATACATATGAAATCAATTGACAAGAATATAGTTATAGCCTCGGACGGCAAACTCCCGTCGGCCTTCCGCGAGGCATTTGGCCGAAAGGCCTGTGTGATTGTTCATCTGCAAGAAGACGCTCACAGGAAAACGCAGGGCATAAGCCACCCAATGGATCTCGCCGGCAAGATTCGGGCATTCCAAGACGTTGATGCCCCCGTCGCTTGGCAACGTGCCCTTCGAGATTCGTGGAAACGCGATGAGATTTAACGTAACGGTTGATCGAGATGAAGACGGGTTATGGATTGTTGAATGCCCTGCAATCCCAGGTTGTGTGAGTCAAGGCCAAACGAAAATTGAGGCACTCGACAACATCAAGGGTGCCATCGCGCTGTGCCTTGAAGTACGTGCGAAACAAGGGATGCCCTTGACCATCGAGACGCGGCAAATAGAGGTCGCGGTGTAATGCCCGTATTGCCTGCTTTAAGCGGGAAAGTCAGAAATTCTAGAATTATATTGGCAATATGAATTGGGACGTCGCTATGCGCTCATCTCTTATACGAAAGATCAACTACACCCTACGAATGCAAGGATATGACATATCCAAGGGTATGTTCTCACTCACCAGAGGAGATAGAGAAAATCTGCGACGAACACATGCTTTGGCGAAAAGGGAACGGATTGCCAGGAAAATTCCCTTTATTCGCGATCATACAATATTTATTCAAGATCATATGATTGATGGCAAGGATTTACGTATTGAGAATATCTCGCCAAAACTGATCCCTGTCGTCAAAACGTCACACTGGGAAACACTCTTTCGATGGTGGAATTATGTCTGGTGGAGCATGCCGTACGAGGCGGCTTATGGGCGGCAGATGCGATATATTGTTTGGGATCAACATCATCAAGCAGTTATCGGACTTATTGGCTTACACAGTCCGCTTTTGTCTTGGGCCCCTCGTGACCACTATTTAGGCCTCCCCCCGGCAAAACGTGATTATTGGGTTAATCAGTCGATGAGTGCTCAACGAGTTGGGGCTGTGCCACCATATAATATCATCTTGGGTGGGAAGCTGGTCGCCATGCTCATGACAAGTGACACCTTACGTAAAGATTTTCACAGAAAATATTCGAAGCAAGCTACAGTGCTACAAAAACGAGAGTTGCCCGCCAACCTCTTATTTATCACCACAACAGGCGCATTCGGTAAAAGCAGCCTCTATACACGGTTAAAATTTGGCGATGAGCAGTTGGCTTCGTTTATCGGCTACTCTAACGGCTCAGGATCGTTTCACGTTCCAGATGCAATCTACGAACAACTGTTAACTGAGTTGGACAAAAGCGGCGTGAATGTCAAGCGAGGATACGGTCATGGCCCTTCGCGCAAGATGCGCCTGATTCGGGCAGGAATGGAAGCGCTGGGCTATCAGAACGGCGTCCTTCACGGCGTGAAGCGCGCCATTTATTTGTTCCGGTTTGCCAGGAATTTGGATAGGTTGATTGCCGGCAAGGCCCAACGACCTCTCTGGCATCATCGTCAGGAAAGCGACCTTACCGACTTTTGGAAAAATCGTTGGATTTTACCCAGAATCGACGTACGCGGAGCATGCTTGCGACAATTTAACAAGAAGCAATTCATCGATGAACAACTTAAGGAGATCGACTGCTTATGAGCACAGGCGGTCCGACTCCTTATGCCCATTTACCCGAGGATTTGATTCAGAAAATGCTCGAAGCCGTTCCTTGCACGGTGGAAAAGATGGAAGCGATGCTCGGTTCACAGAATGAACCCATTGAAGCAGGAATAAGAGCACTTAGAGATCAGAACTTTATATACACATTGAACCCGCAAACACCTTCCATCAATTCACTCATGGCCTCTGATGGCGGTCAGGTTATAGAAAGAATGAGCGGCATGGATCTATTGCTTGCTGTTGCCGTCGGAGTCGAAGGATTGCACAATCAAGATGGCGATGGCTGGAAGGCTAACAGCAATCAATACGAGCAATGGCAGACGGTTATGCCGCACGACGAAGCGACGCCTCGTTTGTGCCAGGGCGCAATGTTTCTTATGGAAATCGGTGTACTTGCCGGCGCAACGCATGAAATAAGAATAATGGATGGCGCACATTTTACGCCGTTGCTGAAAATCAACAGCATGCTGTCAGCCAAGGAAGAACATGCTGGCGAGGAGTATGTTACCGCTTTACGTGGTTTTCTGCGTGAAACTTACAGAAAAATCATCCCCGATATTCCAGACATCATATCGAATGCGTTAAACGACCCCGGCATTATAGCAATGGCAAAATACAGTTCGTCTCGTGACATTCTGGATTCTCATGTCAGGAGTGCGGACATTAACGGCATTACCCTGGATGACAAAACCTTTTTTGCGCTTGGTTTGGATTCGGACGAATACACGAAACCGATGTCCGTAGGTCAAAGCGAAGAAGAAAGAAGAAAAATATGGAACGAACTACACATACACTGCAATCTGGAAATTGAAGAGAGAGAAGATCTCAACCAACATCTCGAACGGGCTATTCAGCCCATACGCACAAGAAACGGAAAGGAACGAAAAGAATCCGAACTGTTCTTTACATATTACAAGCCTTATGCCAACGGCCCTGCATACAGAATTGAATGCAAGCGTTCTCTTGCCACAGACGTCAGGCGCTTTGAAGGTGTACTGGCTGGCATCAAGCAGCAAATCATCTATCCTGACGTCCGGGAACCCTTTCCTCAATATTTGGCGGACTTGATGGCGAAGAGTGTCTCCGGGGGGCTGCACGCCCTACAGGATGCCGTACGTCTTTCGCTTGTCCGTGAGTCGAACAGCGCGGACCGTGTCGATTTATTGTTTTCCTACCGGAGTCGCTAATGAGCCAAACCAACAAACCTCTATACGAAATGGTGAGTAAAATTAATGCTGTGCCACTGGGTGTCGTTAGTTCTCCAAGCACGACACTGGAAATTGCCTTGGATATTCGTAAGGCGAGTGAGAGCAGACGTGCGTTAGGGCAAATGGTTTTTGCACAATTGGAAGAGGATGGCCGGCGCATTTTGTCTCTCGGGCAGATCGTCGAAGTGGAAACCAAAAATCGCTGGCACGAAGATCCCTCCTTTAAAGGTGTGATAAAGCATCATGGGAGCCTACCTCATTTAAGCGGTGTGGCGGACAATCGAATGGCAAAAATAAGTGTGCAATCAAGTTTTGATGTTACCAATCAAGAGCCGGAGATTTATTTGCTGGGAATGTCCCCTTCAACTGGAATCCCTGTGGAAATTGTGAACAACGATCTAATGGATTTACTCGTTCAACATCACAAAAAAGCCATTACTTATCTCGGTAAAGTCTATGGAACAGATGTTGACTTGCCGATGTGGTTTAAACATTTTGGTCGAGACGAAGATATTCCAGCCTTGGGCGCAAAAGACGCCTACCATATAGGTGTGTTCGGTAAAACCGGTTCGGGGAAAAGCGTGACTTCCGCCCTGATGTTGCTTGCCTACGCCAAAAACAAAAAACACATGAACATTCTGGTCTTAGATCCGCAGGGTCAATTTTACAAAGATCGTGATTTGTTACCTGGCGAAGAAGGGCATCTGCTGGAAGAGATACAAAGAACCGGCATGAACGTTCAAAAATTCAAACTAATTGAAGATGTGTCTCTTCCTGAGACACATATTGAGCTTTTCGCGGAATTGCTGGCAAACAATGGGTTTATTCAAGAAGCGTTCGGACCATTTTATACCGATGAAAAGGCTGAGCTCATGGGAGCGTCGATCGCCTCCTATATAGATGGCCTAGCGAACAACCCGAGCTTTAAGCTGAATAGCGTAGATCCAATGGACCTGCTTTTGAAGATGACTGAACGTTTTGTAACGGTGAAAAGGGAGAAAGGCGAAAAAGACTTCTCAAAATATATAAAGGATGTCTATGGCACGCGGCCTACGCAAGAGAGACTACTTAGTGCAATTCAAAAAGTACACGATGCCTTGGAACGTAACCAATCACCACCTTATCTGGAAACATGGAAACAGGCATTGGCCATGTTTTCGAAAGATCGCAAAACGAATATTGCGAAGATTTGCGAAATAATCACGGGAAAAAACCGAGGCAATTTTGTAGTGCTGGACTTGAGTCCTTCCGAAGGGGAAATCGAAAACGACAATTTGCAGGCGCTGTTTTTGCGCCTCATTGAAAAAGGCATCGTTGAGTCCGGGGGAAATTTGTATGCCAAGGGTGACAGTGCCAACTGCCTGATCGTCATGGATGAGGCTCACCGCTTTATTTCAAGTCATTCGCCTGACTCTCGAATCAAGGATCTGACCCGTGAGATCGTCGACGCCTTTCGTACGACGCGCAAATACGGCATCGGCCATATGTTTATCACGCAATCCCTGGAATCCTTGGATGACGAAATCATCAAACAGATGCGAATCTTTGCATTTGGCCATGGATTGACCATGGGTTCCGAATTGCGCAAGGTGAAAGAGATTATCAACAATCAAGCATCAGTTAACCTTTATGCATCATTTATCGATCCTAGCAACAGCGGGAAATTTCCCTTCATGTTCTTTGGACCGGTATCGCCTTTTTCGGCAACCGGCTCTCCACTGTTCGTTGAGATTTACAGCAGCTACCAAGACTACTGTATCAAGAACCAATAGAGAAGCCCTCGATTGAGAGGAAGCAGCCAAGCAAAGAAGCAAAAAATATCAGGGAAACCTTAGGCTTGAAAGAAACACAGCAGCAGATTTGTTTCATTGTCATTTTGGGAACACTTTGTGGGCTTGCCCTGCTTGCTGTTCCCCTCCAGGCGGAAGCGCCGTCTGCGCTTCACGTGGGGGCTTTTTCCCGCGCACAGGCCGGGGGACCCTATCCTGATTCCTGGAAGCCGCTCACGTTCCACAAGATCGACCAGCATACCGAGTACTCGTTGGTGGAAGACGAGGGGACCGTGGTCGTCAAGGCCGTGAGCCGCGGCTCTTCCTCGGGGTTGATCCGGGAAGTGACTATCGACCCCAAGGAATATCCCATTATCGAATGGCGCTGGAAGATCGAGAACGTGTTGCAACAGAGTGACGTCACCACCAAGGAGGGAGATGATTACCCTGCCCGGTTGTATATCACGTTCGTCTATGACGAGAGCAAAATCGACTTTTTGGACCAGGCCCAATATGAACTGGCCAAACTGCTTCACGGGCAATATCCCCCGACCGGAGCCATCAATTACATCTGGGAGAGTCGAAGTCCGATCGGGACTATGATTCCCAATCCCTACACGGACCGCGCCGTCATGATCGTCGTCGAAAGCGGAGAGGCCAAAGCCGGGCAGTGGGTGACCGAATCGCGCAACTTGTACGAGGATTATCGAACAGCGTTCGGGGATGACCCGCCCCCGGTCTCCGGAGTGGCCGTGATGACGGATACCGACAACACGCAGGAATCCGCCGTGGCCTATTACGGCGACATCACGTTTAGGAAAGGCGGCGGATACAATGCCTCTACCTCCCCTCGCCCCTCCTTATAAAGGAGGGGAATAGGAGAAGGGGGGAGTGATGGAGGATTACAGCAGATTCGGGGAGAGCCAGCGTTCGACGGCGGACACGTCCATACGCTTGCGCACGGCGTAGTCCTTGACTTGGTCATGGTCGATCTTTCCCACGGCGAAGTATTTGGCTTGGGGATGGGCGAAGTACAGGCCGCTGACTGATGCGGCCGGGACCATGGCATAGGTTTCGGTCAGGTGAATGCCGGTGCGCGTTTCGACCGCCAGCAAGTCGAACAGGATTCGTTTTTCGGTGTGGTCCGGGCACGCGGGATAGCCCGGAGCCGGACGGATTCCCCGATAGCGCTCCCGGATCAGGTCTTCGGTCGACAGGTGTTCTTCCGTGCCGTACCCCCAGGCTTTCCGGACTTCCCGGTGGAGCCATTCGGCAAATGCTTCCGCCAGCCTGTCGGCCAGGGCTTTGGCCATGATGGCGTTGTAATCGTCATGGTCTTTTTCGAATCGCCCACACAGCGCGTCGAGCCCGATTCCCGTAGTCACCGCAAACCCGCCCAGGTAATCCGGAAGCCCCGTTGATTTAGACGCGATAAAGTCGGCAAGGGCATAGTTGGCATCGCCTTTGGGTTTTTCAAATTGCTGGCGCAGGGTATGGAAGGTCGCAAGCACGTCCGACCGCGATTCATCTTTGTAGACTTCAATGTCATCGTCCACGCTATTGGCCGGGAACAATCCGTACACCGCCTTGGCCGTGAGCAACCGGCGGTCGAGCACGTCCTTGAGTAACGTCCGGGCGTCATTGAACAATTCTTTCGCCTTGCTCCCGACAACCGGATCTTCGAAAATTTGGGGGTACCGCCCCTTCAATTCCCACGTATGGAAGAACGGCGACCAGTCGATGACCGGCACCAGGTCGCTCAACGGCTGCTCGTCGATCACCCGCGTGCCCAGGAAATTTGGCGTCGCTCGCTCCGACGTATGCCAATCAATCGGCATCCGCCGTTTCCGGGCCTCTTCCAGCGGCAACAATTTTTTCAGAGTCTTCTTGCCTTCATAGGCTTCCCGCGACTGTTCTTGTTGCTGCCGGACCGTCTCTACGAACCCCGGCTTTTCGTCCTTGCTCAACAATTGCCGGACGACGTTCACGGCCAACGACGCATCCGTCACGTGTACGACCGGCTCGGGATAGCCCGGAGCGATCTTGACGGCCGTATGGGCCTTGCTCGTGGTGGCGCCGCCGATGAGGAGCGGCACGTCGAAGCCCTGGCGGGCCATTTCTTTCGCGTTGTATGCCATCTCTTCCAACGACGGGGTGATCAAGCCGCTCAGGCCGATCATATCGACCTGCTCTTCCCTGGCCTTCGTCAAGATTTTGTCGCAAGGCACCATGACGCCGAGATCGATCACCTCGTAGTTGTTACATCCCAACACCACCCCAACGATGTTTTTGCCGATGTCATGCACGTCGCCCTTGACCGTGGCGAGCAGCACCTTGCCCTGGGACGTACTCCCTGACGCCTCCTTTTCCTGCTCCATAAAGGGCAATAAATAGGCCACGGCTTTTTTCATGACCCGCGCGCTCTTGACCACCTGCGGCAAGAACATTTTTCCGGCGCCGAAGAGTTCTCCTACGACGTTCATGCCGTCCATCAACGGACCTTCGATGATCCTGAGCGGTTTGTCGTATTTTTGCCGGGCCTCTTCCACGTCTCCGTCGATGAATTCCACGATCCCTTTGATCAATGCATGCGAGAGCCGCGCTTCGACCGTGCCTGCCCGCCAGGCATCGGCCTTGACGACTGATTTTCCTTCCTGTTTCACAGTTTCGGCGAAGTCGACCAGCCGCTCGGTCGCGTCGGACCGCCGATTCAACAGGACGTCCTCGACCAGTTCCAGCAGGTCTTTGGGGATCTCCTCGTACACGCCCAACTGCCCGGCATTGACGATCGCCATGTCCAACCCGGCCTTGATCGCGTGATACAGAAACGCCGCGTGCATGGCCTCACGCACGACGTTGTTTCCGCGGAACGAGAAGGAAATGTTGCTGACGCCGCCGCTGGTTTTACAATGCGGCAACGTGGCCTTGATTTGCCGAACGGCCTCAATGAAATTGATCGCGTAGTCGTTGTGCTCTTCTATACCCGTGGCGACCGTCAGGATGTTCGGGTCGAAAATAATGTCCTGGGGCGGAAACGCGACGCCTTCCGTCAGGATCTTGTACGCCCTGGTGCAGATCTCAACCTTCCGGTCGATGGTATCGGCCTGCCCTGTTTCATCGAACGCCATCACGACCACGGCTGCGCCGTACCGCTTGACCAGCCTGGCCTGTTCCTTGAACGTCTCCTCGCCTTCCTTAAGGCTGATGGAATTGACCACGCCCTTCCCCTGCACGCATTGCAGACCGGCCTCGATCACTGACCACTTCGAGCTGTCGATCATGATCGGGACGCGACAAATATCCGGCTCCGACGCGACGAGGTTCAGAAACCGCGCCATGGCGTTTTCGGAATCAAGCAGGGCTTCGTCCATGTTGACGTCAATCAGTTGCGCGCCCCCTTCCACCTGCTGCCGGGCCACGGCCAAGGCCTCCTCGAATTGATCTTCGCGAATCAGCCGGGCGAATTTCGGTGAGCCCGTGACGTTCGTGCGTTCCCCGACGTTCACGAAGTTCAACTCGGGCCGGACCGTCAGCGGTTCCAACCCGCTCAACCGCGTGGCATGATCAGGTTCGACCACCGTATGCGGCGGCAGGTCACGCACCGCTTCGTCAATCGCGGCAATGTGCTCCGGCGTGCTGCCGCAGCACCCGCCCACGATGTTCAACCACCCGTTCCCGGCGAATTCCCGCAAGTCCGCGGCCATCAGTTCGGGGGTTTCGTCGAACCCGCCGAAGGCGTTCGGCAGCCCCGCATTGGGATGGCAACTGATGTACACCGGGGCCAATTTCGAGAGTTCTTCGATATAGGGACGCATCTGCTTGGCCCCCAGGGCGCAGTTGATCCCCACGCTGAAGGGGTCCGCGTCGGCAATCGAATGCCAAAACGCTTCGATCGTCTGCCCGGAAAGCGTTCGCCCGCTTTGATCGGTAATAGTCACGGACACCATGACCGGAATCGACAGCCCCTGTTCCTGGCGGTACTGGTCAATGGCAAAAAACGCAGCCTTCGCGTTGAGCGTATCGAAGATCGTCTCCACGAGCAGCAGGTCGCTTCCACCCTCCACGAGCCCTCGCACCTGTTCGACGTACGCTTGCCGCAATTGGTCAAACGTCACCGCGCGAAACGCCGGGTTGTTCACGTCCGGCGACATGGACGCCGTCCGGTTGGTGGGCCCCATCACCCCGGCCACGAATCGCGGTCGTGAGGGATCCTGCGTCATCACCGCGTCCGCCGCCTTCCGCGCCACCGTGGCCCCGGCCACGTTCAACTCATAGGCCAGGTGCTCCATTTGATAATCGGCCATTGAGATCGCCGTGGAGTTGAACGTATTCGTTTCGATCATGTCCGCGCCGGCTTCCAGGTATTCCCGGTGGAGCGAGCCGATCAGGTCCGGTTGAGTCAGCACCAACAGATCGTTGTTGCCTTTGAGGTCACAAGGATGCGCGGCAAACCGCTCCCCGCGAAAGTCAGCTTCCGACAGGTTCTGTTTCTGGATCATCGTGCCCATGGCACCATCCAGCACGATGATCCGCCGGCCAAGCCGGTCTTTCAGTTCTGCGATGCAGGCTCTCGGATTCATTATGCGATTCTCATCGTCAAATGATTGTCGGGCACGATGGCTTCGCCCTCTCACCCCAACGCTCCCTCGCACTAGGAGAGTCAGAACAAAGCGCTTCTGAGTAAAAGAGGTGACTATACTGAACCGCGTCTCGCCCGGTCAAAATCAATACTGGGATACTATGCGGTTTCCGCACGTTGCTTGACTCAACATCAGTCCGGGGTTACGATGAATTTCGTTGAGTCTGATCGAGTCAATTCATGCAATGCTTTTGTTCCCGAGTCAATTCATGCAATGCTTTTGTTCCCAGCGAATTCCCCTGTTTTTGCTCTTGACCGGCGGCCTGTTGCTTGTTCCGCTGACGTCCTCCTTGCACGCCAAACCCTTTTTTGAAGACGGGTTTCTTGGGCTCACGCAACAGGAGGTTCATGCCAAACTCGGCACGCCTCACGCCATCAGGTCGAGAAAATCCGCCCTTCGCGTGTTCAGCTATTATTCCCCCAAGGACTGGAAAAAATATTTCAGCAAACTCGTGTCTCCTCAGAACGGCGAGGACGTCTACACCTATTCGCGCGACGGGGTTCAGGTCCGCTATTCGTTCGTCTACAAACCGGACTTCCGCGAAGCCGTGGATTTCCCAACGCTCCACGTCAAACGGGTCGAAGTCGAATTCACCCCCAGTATTCCCTTGAAGGCCGTTCCGTCGTTAGTCGACGAATTCAACCCGTCGGCCGGACCGGAGGATCCTGCGTTTCGTTCGAATCTGTGGGTCCTGCTGTTCAAGGGGCCTCCGTCGAAGGAGGCGACGCTCGTGGTCGAGCAATGGGACAAGGAGGACGGGGATTGGTCGCTGGCGTATCAATTGTTTTCCCTGAACGGTCTTCCCAACTATTTGACCGTGGACTCCGCTATCGACCGGTTGGAGTTTACGGTGCAGAGCCTGACGCGGGTTCATCAAATCGGCCGGCATACCCATGAACCCATGATGAACCCTTATTCCCTGGAATTTGCCCAACGCCCTCCCGAACCGCCCAAGCCCAAGAAAGCCATTCCGGTTCCGGTCTACGCCGAATAGGCCTTCCCGAATCTTCGTTAGTTGCCTTCTTCCAATCGAAGATCGTGTGCGTCCGTCAGCAGCATATAGGCTTCACCCCATTGGTTGGGACTGGTCAAACTCCAGGCCTCCCGGATGCCCTCCTGTTTCAAGCGTAACCCCCACACGCCTCCAAACACCAGGTACGCCGCCCCGCGGCCTGATTCTTCCACGGGCTGCACCATGGCCTGACAGGCCGGCCGGTCTTCGTTGTCGGTCCACCCCACGACGTCGCACCATTCGCCCCGTGACGAACGCTCGTAACTCTTCACTTGCCGGAGACGTTGCGCCGGACCCAATTCCTTAAACCGGAGAAAGACGGACGCCTCACAGTTGGGGTTCTGTTCCACCTCGACAAACATCACCGCCCCCGTATTGACGGCCTTTATTCATGATTGCTAGAGTGACCTACAGCCCATGCAACCTCCAGAATCCCTCCCCACTGCAGTTGCTCCGGATCCTCCTCACGATGCGGCCCTTCAGAACAACGACTCGGAAGAACCATCGGTTTCCTTCCCGCGCCGGCGCGCCATCCGGATCACCCTCTCTATTTTCCTCGGCGCCTTTGCCGTTTTCATGCTTGCCTGGGGATTTTTGCCGGGGCTCCTGGACCCGACGTTCGAGCGCCATATCGAAAACAAGGACGTCATCGTGGGCATGACGCGGGAACAAGCCATCGAAGCCTGGGGCTCCCCATACCAGATGAACGTCACGTATACCGACCGCGGCGTCCGCCGGGAAGAGTGGGTCTACGAAGACTGGATCGAGGCGGGATCAGTCAAGCACCGCTATCTGTATTTTGAGGAAGGCGTTCTGGTCGGAGGATGGAAATAACCCCTTGCCCCGGGTCGCCCCTTAGCCCGGGCCGCCGGCGCTGATGCCCTAAGGGGTTTCCGTAATCTGAACCCGCCTCTCCCGTTCGTCGCCCCCGCTGACCACGAGCACCCGTTTCCACTCTCGAATTTGATAGACGGCCCAGGCGTTGGGTTGTCCTTGGTAAAAGGCTTGCGAATCCTCCCCCTTGGCGCTCAAATAGGTCGGTTCCGTAAACCCCTCATCCAAGACGTAGTCCATCAGATTTTCAGTTGTCATCCCTTTTCCCTGCAAGGACACGTGTGACAGGAAGGTCAGAATTTCATCGGGGTCCGCCAGTGAGACCGGATCAAAAGCCATGTTGTTTTTTCCTTCGTTATGCTATGCTGGTCGAGACGGCATTGTAGGGTGACAAAAACGGGAAACGCAAATAGGAGCGTCTCGACAACCGTCGTTCTGCGTATATTCACATTCCACCTGCACTTCATCATCGATCAACCATCGATCCCCCTCCATGATGTGGAAGCTTTCGGCTGAACAGTTCCGCGACCGCATTTTCGACGTTCTGGGCCGTAAGCAACACTGGTCAACGGCCCACTTCAACGGAAGCACCGTCACCAAAAAACAACTCAACGTTCATTTCCGTCAGGAATACGCCGTCTATCTTCGAGATTTTGCCGTCCTGCTCGCGAGGATTGTCGGGAAAAATCCCCCGTGGCAAATCCGTCGTCACCTGGCAACAACGATTTATGAAGAAGAAACCGGCCGGCTTTCGCTGGGCAAACCGCACCAGGAACTCTTCCTTCAAATGATGATGGGCCTGGGGTACAAACGGGCTGAATTCCGCGACGTCGAATTGTTATCGAGAAGTTACGCGTATCGGGCATGGCTTGATGAAATCTGCGACCGCGAAGATTGGATTGTGGGCGCGGCGGTTCTCACCATTTTCGTGGAAGGTTCCGTCCACGACCGGGAAGAGGTGACGAACCAGAAAACCCCCAAACCCAAAGCGGACGTGGAAGACATCGTGAATAAACATCCACTCGTGGTCCACCACGGACTCTTCCCGGAACACCTTGACCTCGTCCGCGCAAGAGAGATGATCGAACCCTGCAACCGCTCCGTCGTCTATGACCTAATCGTCAAAGAAGCCGTGGAATCCGGCACCAAAAACCTGATCCTGGAAAAATTGGAAACGGGATTGAACGTGTGGCTCCAATACCGTGACGGCATTGCCCGGGCCTGCGGACTCAGGCAGCCGTAAGAACTTGGCACGACAATAGCCCAAATCTGTCATTTGTACGAAAAGAGCCTCTTTCTGTCATTCCCGACAGTAGTCATCGGGAATCCAGAGTCTTTATCCTTGCGAATAAAGGAAATGCAAAGACGCTGGATCCTCGATTAAGAATGTCGAGGATGACAGGAAAGGAGGAGTCCGGGATGACAGGAGAACATTTCAACACTTTCAAATTTTTGATATGGTAGGATTCAATACTCCGGTGATCCCATGAATATCTGCCCACGCATGTTGCCGATTGCCTTTCTATGTACGTTGTTCCTCAGTGGATGTGCAGGAACCAACCAAATCGAGACTTCCATATATGAGGGGGCGAACGGCTCCGTCATACTGCAAACCGTCCCGGAAGCTTCGTTCCAGCCTTCCCATCCGGCCGACGTCTCGGTCGAAGCCTTTGAAAAGGTTTTGACCGGCATCCACTATCGACGGTCCCCGGTAAGATGGCTTCAACGACTCTTGGAGAGCGGGGCAAAATCATCGCCCCTGCTTTCCCCGGATCAAGTCGCCTTTTGGGCCCCTCACTTACGACGCGCCTTTCTGCAAGCAACGGCTGGGGAACACGTTTTCATGCGTCTTCCCTTGCAGTCAACACCGGACCGTCAAGACCTGACCGGCATTCTTTACTTCGAACAGAACAACCTGCATATGGCCTTGAGTATATCCGCTTTCTCGGGCCGGCGCCCGCATTCCAAAACGAAAGCCAGGAACCTCGAGACACTGGGAGTCATACGGCCCACAATCGTGTTTTTACCCAAGAGCGCCGTCAAAACGTCACGGGATCAGGAAACGGACACGAACTTCACCATTGATATGGCTTCGCTCGCCTTGCCCGATGGGCCGGTCTCCGGGGGCAGCCCCACAGAGCCCTCACCGCCCGAGGCCGCGCCACGCCTCATTAGCCCGAAAGTCATTCCTCAAGCCGTTCCTCCTCAGCGGCCGGACTCTTCCCCTTCATCCGTTTCCAAGGACAGCGCCAACGCACCCTCGAAGGCCGATGCCGCGCCACCCCGCGTTGCCCCGCCGGCCATTCCTCCGGACCGCCCCATTATCCGGTTGGAAACCCCTCCGTCCAAGGCTCTCATGAAGGAAATTCGCTCCTTGCGCCGCGAATTGTCCAGGCAAAAACAGGAAATCGAACGCTTGAAGAAACAACGGGAGTCCCCTTAACCGACCTCGATCAGTTGGGGATTTTTGAGGATCACGTCACTGCCGACCGGAGTGCGGAACGTCATCCGTTGATAGCAGGCGTAGGTGACATACGTGTCGCGCAGACAATACTCGGCGATCTCCCGTCTTTGCCCTTGAGCCCACATGTCAGCCACTTGTTTACCGCTTCCGGATTTGGTTTCGACCTGTAACGCCCGGGCCAACACGTCCAATTTAACCCAGCCACGGTTGTCCCAATTGCTCCACACGGCCATCACGTCATAGACCGGGTCCGTGCGAAATCTGGCCAAACTGATCTCCATTGACGGTTTGACGCGGTGAATGATCGAACGCTTTTTCAGAAACGGGAGATCGAAACCCAGCCCATTGTACGTAATAAACAGCGAGGGCCGCAGTTCGCCCAGACGAGTCCAGAACAGCCAAAGGAGTTCCTGCTCCCGGGCGCCGTACCAACTCATCGCCCCGCGGAACTCCATGGACTCGGAGAACACCAGGAGCCCGATACACACGATCCGGCTGAACGTTCCGTCAAACGACGACTGCTCATATTTTTCATCTTCTTTTCGCCTTTGCTCCCGGGCCTCGGCCTGAGTGAATAAATCACCCGCGTCATCGCCCTCGCAGGATTCGAGGGCAACCGAATCGATGCCGGCCAAACGCGCCCATTCTTCCCGTGGCGCTTGAATCGTTTCTATGTCCAGCACGACTTTCATGGATTGTGGCTCTTCATCAGAATCATGACCTACGTGAGTGCTCGAAACATGATGATCGCGTCCTGAAACGTCCCATCATCATTTTGTACGGCTTTGGGAACGGATCCTATCTCTACGAAACCCAATTTCTTCCATAGCCTCCGGCTGGCATGATTTTCCGCAAACACCAAGTTGAAGATCACACTATGAAACCCCAGGTTTTTGGCATAATCCAACATCGTGGTCCCGAGTAAATGGCCCAATCCCCGATTACGCCATCCGGGGTCAACGATAAATCCTGCATTGGCGACTTTCCCGGCTCGTCCCGGAAAATTGGCTTTGAGATAAAAGACCCCAACCAAGTCACGTCTATCTCGGTCCGATACATATGCCCCTACAGGAAGCCTGTCCGAATACCAAAAATCCCACGTGTCCTGAGCATCAAGGGGTTCTTGGTGAGGATAAGAGGTTCCCTCTTCGATAATGACGCGGTGGAGATTCTGCACGGCCGAAAGATCGTCGGCACCGGCCGGAATCAACTCCACCGGCGTCCCATCCTTTAATGTTGCATGAATAGGGAAGCGCATGGCACGAAGAGAAGCCTGACGGCCGTCAAGGCATTCAATTGTTCCTTTTTCAAATGGATTCCTTTTCCGCTCCGTTCAGCAACCAAGCCACCACGGGTTGGTCTGCCGGGGGAAATGAATAGACCGTCAACTCATCAGGCCGGACCCACCGGAAGTCGGCACAACCAAGCCGCAACGGCTCGCCCCGGGACAGTGAACACGTGAAAAAATGCAATTCCACGCTCTTGTCCGGATAGTCGTAATGCGTCACCGTCAATGGTTTCGGCGCGGTGATTTCGATTCCGACTTCTTCGAACACTTCACGTCGGGCGCAGGCCTCGAACGTTTCATCCTTTTCGCGCTTCCCGCCGGGAAATTCCCAATAGCCCGCCAAGTGCACTCCGGCTTCCCTGCACGTAATCAAATACCGGCCCCGGTGTTCAATCACGGCTGCGGCAACTTGGAGCGTTTCCCTTTCAGTCATACCCGGCACAACTATTTCGTGTTGACGGGATACGCCTTGCAAAATTCCCGCATCGGACAATACAGACAATACGGATTGCGCGCCGTACACACCACCGCGCCAAAATCCATGAGGGCCTGATTGAAGTCATAGCCCTTGCCTTTGGGGATCAGGGATTCGGACAGGGTCCAGAGTTTCGATTTTTGCGTTTTCGGATCACCCGTTCCCACAAAGATTCGATGCAGCACCCGCATCACGTTCGTATCGAGAATCGGAGCATCTTCCTGAAAGGCAAAGGCCCGAACCGCGCCCGCGGTGTATCGGCCAATGCCTTTCATCGACTGTAATTGTTCGGCATCGCGTGGAATCGTTCCGCCATAATGGGCCACCGCTTCACAGGCGATGCTGTGGAGGCGGTACGGACGCACGTTGTACCCGAGGGGGTACCACGTCTCCCGGACGTCGTCCGGTTCGGCCTCGGCCAGATCCCTGAGCGTTGGATATTTTTCCAGGAACTCGTGGTACTTGGGAATGACCCGGTCTACCTGCGTCTGCTGAAGCATGACTTCTGAGACGAGGATTCTGTACGGGTCCGCAGTCCGCCGCCAAGGCAGGTCCCGTCCACATTGGTCGTACCATTTCAATAAACGAATCTGGAAACGGCGCTTGATACCCCGGTCAAGCTTGGCCGGTAGAGAGGGAGTCGGCTTGGATTTTTGGGGAGTCTTCGCTGGACGTCTCATGGGCCGTGCCCGGATTGTAAGTAGAGAGTCAGGCCCATTGCAAGCAGGAAGTCGGGGGGGTAATTAAAGAGAGATGAGAAGACACAGACACGTCAGGCCCGCGTCAGCTTTGGCGAACTCGCCCACTTCGACGCACGTAGCGGCAAATCCCTGCGACTCGATCGCATCGCGCGTCAATGGAGAGGACGCTTGAACCAGGACTCCGCCGGGCAAGCGCAAGACGTTCGCGCCGAACGGTTCTTCGGCCGGAACGTGTAACAACCGGAACCGCTCCAGCGCACGAGAATCGATCCAAGCCGGGTTCACCAACAAGGTCTCATCGTCGAGGGACGTACACGCGGTCTTCAGATGGAGACACGCCTGTATGCCGACAGGCGTCACCGTATAGCCCAAGGGTTCCACAATGGCCTGAAGGGCTTCCACGCCCGCGCGATTCGTTCGCATCGATTCCCCAACGTACAGCGTATTACCCATGCACAAGACGTCCCCGCCTTCAATCGTTGCCGGCGGCGATATCGTCGCGAGGCGACGGTAGCGACCCAGCACGGGAAGGAGTAACTCGGGTTCATCCTGCCGCGACGGGGTCCCCATGGAAGTTACCACCGCCAGTTCATCCAGGATAATGGCGTTGTCCTCGACAAAGACGCTATCGGGAAATGCTTCTTCAGGCGGAAGGATTTCAACCGCCACACCCAACTGCCGCAGGGCTTGGCAATAGGCTTCATGTTGTTGAAGCGCCAGGGGAAGAGCGATGGCTTCGCGCGGCACGTGTCCGACTTCGCAATTCACGAGCGAACACGACGGCTGGCGGGTAAGGGCAATCATGGCTTCTCCCTGCTTGTGATTGGAAGCATTAAAGAACTCATGATATTGTACATTTCAAGTCGTCTCAAAACTATGACGCCATGGACGGCAGGGAATGAAAGCCCTTGATACCAACGTCCTCATTTCCGACGCAATCACCGCTTCCCCACCGCTCGTCGCGGGCAGCTTGGTTTTTCGCGGCGGCGCTCCTGTTCAACGTCCCGACGGCGTACTGCCAGGACGTGTTTGCCGAGCCTCCCGTTTCACCGCCGGTCACCCTTCATTTCGTCACGTGGAAGGCGGATCATCCCCAGGCCTGGAATGAGGCCATTCAACGATTTGAGGAAGCCCACCCGCGCATCCGCGTCAAACGGGAAATGGCGCCGCATTCTTCAACGGCCTATCACGATCTCTTGACGCAGAAGCTGCGGAACCGCGAGAGTTCGCTCGACCTGTTCTTGATGGACGTGATCTGGCCCGCGGAGTTCGCCGTCGCGGGATGGGCGCTTCCGCTTGATACGTATTTCCACCAGAGCGAACGCGAAAAGTTTTTACCGGCTACGATTGCGTCAGGCCTCTATGGGGACCGGAGCTACGGGGTCCCTTCCCGTATTGACAGCGGCATGCTGTATTACCGCAAAGACCTTTTGGAGCAATATGGATTTTCACCACCTTCGACGTGGAATGAACTGGCGCGCCAAGCACGGACGATTCTGGAAGGAGAACGAATCGCACAACCGCTCCTGAGAGGATACAGCGGCCAGTTCAAGCAATATGAAGGGCTGGTGTGCGACATGCTGGAGTTCGTGGGCAGTCACAACGGCTCGTTTCTGACGGAAGACGGCAGGCGCTCGAATTTGACGGCGCCCGAGTCCCTGCGAGCGGTACGATTCGTCAGAGAGCAGATTATTCAACGATTGGCGACCCCGGCTGCGTTGACCTATCAGGAGCCCGAGTCCCTTGCCGTATTCAGCCAGGGGAAAGCGGTGTTTCATCGCAATTGGCCCTATGCATGGGGTGTAGCGAACAACCCGCGGCATTCAAAGATCGCGGGGAAGGTCGGCGTGACCACCCTTCCACGTTTTTCCGAAGGCAGGAGCACGTCCGCCTTGGGCGGGTGGCTCTATGGCATCAGCGCCTATTCCCGACATCCTGACAAGGCGTGGGCGTTCATCGAATTTATGACAAGTCCTGAAATCCAGAAACATTTTGCGATTCACGCTTCACTGGCTCCTTCGCGTCTTGCGCTGTACGCCGACCCGGAGGTACTCCGCGCCAACCCCCAGTACCGGGAACTGTTTCCGATTTTTCAAACCGCCCGGTCGCGACCCCGCACCCCCGTCTATCCGATTGTTTCGCATATTCTCCAGCGGTATTTCAGTCGCGTGCTGGCTTTTCCCGGGACGGATATTAGAGAAGAAGCAGAGGAAGCCGATGCGAAGATCAACCGGTTCCTGACCTTGACGAAAGAGGCAAGACCATGAGCCCTGCACGGGGAACCACCGGCTGGGGCATGGTCCTGCCGGCCCTGGCCTTCGTGGCCTTCTTTTCGCTCTATCCGGCAATCGATTCGTTTTTGCTGAGTCTGTACTCTGAATTCCCCGGACCGGAACCAGCCTTCATTGGATTCGGGAATTACGCGGAGTTGGTCCAGGATCCCGTCGCCCATCAGGCATTCATCGTCACGCTGGGCTTCGTCCTGCTCTCAACGACCCTGGAACTGGTCCTGGGGACGGGCCTTGCGCTGGTCATTCACGAACGCTTCATGGGCCGCGGAGTGGTCCGGGCAGCCGTCCTGATTCCGTGGGCGATTCCCACGGTGGTGGCTTCCCAGATGTGGCGGTTTTTGCTGAACGATCAATACGGGGCCGTCAACGCGATCCTCTTCGGCGACCGGGTGGACGCCTACGTCCCGTGGCTGGCGGACCCGTGGATGGCCTTTGGGGCCATTGTCCTGGCCGACGTCTGGAAAACGTCGTCGTTTGCCGGACTTCTAATCCTGGCGGGGTTACAGGTCATTCCTGACGAAACCTACGACGCGGCGCGTATCGATGGGGCAACGGCATGGCAGCGGTTTTGGCACATCACCTTTCCCCTGCTGAAACCCGCTCTCCTGACCGCCCTGTTGTTTCGAACCATCGATGCGTTCCGGGTTTTCGATCTCGTCTTTGTCATGACGCAAGGCGGCCCGGGCGACGCCACGCAAGTGATTCAATTCTACGGCTATAAAACGCTCTTCACCGAGGGCCGGGTGGGCTATGGGACCACGATCTCGGTCACGGTCTTCGTCGCAACGGCAATGCTCTCCCTCTTCTACATTCGAACCGCCGGCTCCAAACTCCTGCAACGGGAACCGGCATGACAAACCGTCCGGCGTTGCTTGGAGGAATGCTCCTGGCCGTCCTGGGCAGCCTGTGCCCCTTTCTGTGGTTCGTCCTGACCTCGTTCAAATCACAAATCCAGGTCGAAGCGATTCCTCCAACGTGGTGGCCGGACGGCAGCCTTGCCTTCTACACATCGGCACTCGTCGAGCATCGATTGTTCCACTACGTTCGCAACAGCGTGGTCGTGGCCGGGGCCACCACGATCATTGTGTTGGCCGTCGCAACACCGGCCGCCTACGCCCTAGCACGGCTGAGGCTGCCGGGGAAAGCCTGGATCCTGGGCGGACTGCTCTGTGTGGCCATGTTTCCACCCATTGTCATGGCAGGACCGGTCTGGCAAATCCTGGAACGCCTCGGCGGACTGAATACCCATTGGGGGCTGGTCCTGCCCTACGTCTCGCTGAGCCTGCCTCTCGCAGTCTGGATCCTGACCGTATTTTTTCAAGAATTGCCGTTCGAGTTGGAAGAAGCCGCACGGATCGACGGCTGCACAACGTGGCAAACGTTGTCCAAAGTCCTGCTTCCCCTCGCGACTCCCGGGCTGTTTACCGCGGCCATTCTCACGTTTATCTATGCGTGGAACGAATTTTTCTTCGCGCTACTGATTCTGACCAATCCTGACCAACAAACCCTGCCGGTGGGTATTGCCCTGTTTCAAGGAGAGTTCACCATGCCTTGGGGAGAAATCGCAGCCGCCTCCGTGGTCGCCACGTTGCCGTTAATCATCGTCGTCCTCCTGTTTCAACGCGGAATCATCAACGGCCTGTCGGCCGGTGCGGTGAAGGGGTAAGACATGACCGGACTTGCGCTGCGACACATCGGGAAAACGTTCGGCCAGACCCGGGTTCTGCATGACGTGTCACTCGAAGCCGGTGACGGTGAATTTGTCGTATTGCTGGGTCCATCGGGGTGCGGCAAATCCACGTTGCTGCGCATTATCGCCGGGCTGGAACGTCAAACCGGCGGGTCGGTGTCCATCGGAGGACGGTGCGTGGACGACGTGCCCCCTTCGGAACGCGACATCGCCATGGTCTTTCAACACTACGCCCTCTACCCGCACTTCACGGTCAGAGAAAACCTGGCTTTCGGGTTGAAAATTCGCCGGGAGCCCACACCCGTCATTGAGGAGCGTCTCGCTGAAACCGCCTCGCTATTGGACATTGACAACCTGCTCGACCGGAGACCCAAGGAACTCTCGGGCGGTCAACGGCAACGCGTGGCCATGGGTCGAGCCATCGTTCGGAAGCCTGCCTTGTTTCTTTTCGACGAGCCTCTTTCGAATTTGGATGCCCGCCTTCGGGCTTCCATGCGGGTGGAATTGAAGAAACTGCACCGGCGCTTGGGCACGACCATGGTCTACGTGACGCATGACCAGGCCGAAGCCATGACGTTGGGGCACACCATTGCAATCATGAACCACGGCAGGATTCAGCAGACCGGCCGGCCGGACCGGATTTATCAGGAGCCCGGCAATCCCTTTGTGGCCGGGTTCATCGGCAATCCTCCGATGAATTTGTTCGAAGGCTCCTACCGGCTCCATCCACGGGACCTTGAATTCCGCGTGGGAGACTTGACGGTCAGAATCCCGTTTCAGGCTCACGACCTGGTCGGCACGGAATCCGGGACCGCGACCTTGGGGATCCGGCCAGAAGACGTGACCTTTGATCCCCCGGGGCCGAGACACGTGGCAATCGCCGGAACCATCGATCTGATTGAAAACCTTGGCGGTGATGCCGTGGTGTATCTCACCGTCAAAGGACAGTCTCTCGCGGCACGAACCGTTCCCGGCCTTCGACAACACGCGGGAGAGTCCGTGACGGCTCATTGGCCCATGAACGCCCTGCACTTGTTCATCAACGAGCATCGGGTTCCCTTGCCATCGTCATGATTCCGGCACGCCGAATGATTCTTGTGCGTGGAGCGTCTTGCGTTCTGCTTGGCTTCTCTCTTTTCCTCTCCATCGACGGTGCCGCATTGACCGGCCTTCCATCGGGCATTCAACCGTTGGAAACACTCTCGCCGGCGCAACCCCTGTTCACCGGCGCCTCCATACGCGCCCTCCTCACGCCCACGGAACAGGAATGGTTTCTCCGTGAATTGGACAAACGGCCGCCGGACTGGGAGCAATTGCATGACCGGGTCGGTGAAGAACTCGGCGCCAGACTCTTTGATTTCAACCGGCAGCAGGATGCGGCACGGGAGGGGCATCCGCTCCTGAACGAACGAGTCGCATTCTGGTGGTCGGGTGTCCTGGGTGACTATGGTGAAGCCCATCGAGGCTTTACCGTCGTCATGGGACCCGAGTTCACTCAAACGACCTGGGGCCTTGTCCGATTCAAACCACAGGGCCTGCCCCATGAACTGGTTGCCGTGCCTTCAGCAGACAGACTTCGTACGCTCCGGCAACGCAGGACAAGAGGCGAACCGGTGGCAATCGGAATTCTTTTTACCGGCACGTTGATTCCCTGGGAATCCATCATCTATGCCTTTTCTCACGACGGTGATGGACAGGGCCTGATCATGCCCGTGGTGCAGATTGACGAGGTCCGGTATTTTCTTCATCCCATTTCGAATCAATGAAACGTGCGGGGCGCTCCCTCTCGACCAGGAAAACGTTCGTTGGCGTGACAGGGGTCTTGAAGGGACGCGAGGAACGCAACCGGAAGGACCGATGATGACCGCGTCAGTTGGTTGACCCCGGCTTGTCAAGTCGGTATCTTCGTCTCTGCCGGTGGAATGAGACAAGGACTCCGGCCAAGGTGAACGTCAAGTACGGGGAACAAGGAACGATGGATATTTCAATCGGTTCAAATCAGCTTCGTAATACGAATGGAATTTTTGTGGCACAGGACCAGGACCTGATCAAAGTGGAACAAAAGGCTGAGGACGGGAGTCTCCTCCTGAGCATGGCCCTCTATAATCCCGCCGGATCGCAGGTCGCCAAGCTGGAACGCAACGAATGGTCCTCCAATGATCAGGATCGCTTCGAGCTCCGGGCCGAGCCCGCATCGGTGACGGTCATTGACAACACGCTGAAGGGCGTGGTGCTCCTCGTCAAAAAAAACGAAGGGAGCGGCATCCAAGTCCCACAAGCCAAATTTTACTTACCGGGCGGGACGGTGTCCGAGGTGACGACTGAACATTGGCACGTCGGGAACAAGATGGAATTGAAAGACGCGGACCTCGACCTGCAGGGGGGCGCGATCGAGATTCAATAGTTTCTCTCAGGCCGGCTCGACATTGTTGTGTTGAACCGCAGGCCGTTCCTTTAAAGCGCCGTTTCCACAGTGCTGCCACTCTCTTGACCGTCTCTTTCCGCGACAGTATAGTCGAGGCCTTGCTTTTCTCTTAGGACATTGTCCCCATGAATGATTTGACAGGCAAAAAACTGGGCTTGCTTCTGTCAACCCCGCCCTCTCATCCCAATGCGGACGTGGTCGCCGGATTGAGCCGCGAAGCCCTGCGTTCCCACGTGAACGTGTACCTGTATCTCATTGATGAGGGCGTGAAGAACCTGGAAAACCCGGCCATCCTCAGCCTGGCTTCGGCAGGCGTCAAATTGAGCGTCTGTGCCTACGGATGCCAGCAGCACAAAGTGTCTACGGAAGGCTATGGTCAGGAAGTGACATTCTGCGGATTGGTGGTACTCTCCCAAATCATTACGGGCTGCGATCGATTCATCAGCCTGTAACGGGCTTCTCTATGTTCTCATGACTCTTCACGCATCCCTGCGGAAGAGCCATCAATCACACGTTCAGCGACGACGGCCGTAGAGGAAGGTGACATTGATGCGCCGGGATTCATAATCGTCCCGGAACACACAGGTGTCCGATTCATGAAAGAGGTCGGAATTAAAGACCAACGCCCGGTTGGCTCGATAGGGGACCTTCACGGGCGACGCGCCGCTTTGTTTCAGGAACTCCCGGATCTTCGGCTGAAACGCCGTGGAATTGTACACCTTGAAATCCCACTCGCGGGGAGCTTCCTTATCCCACACAATCAAGCCGCCTTTTGCAGGATCGAGATTTGCGTCATCGGGGGTGATCCAAAAGTTGACGTTGACGGCCGCCGCATCGGCATGGATGTTCAGGGGCCGGCGGACGCTGTCCTGTTTGAACGCCCAAGCCTGGAGCAACCGATGCCGGTGAAAGATCCCCGGAAAGGTGGTACGGAGTTCTTCGGCCACCTGCAACACTAACGGTGAGGAAAAACCTTCACCCAGAAACGCGCCGATGTAGCCGTCCTCATAATCCTTCTTCCAAATCGTCGATTCCAGACAAAATTGCCGGAGGGCCTCAAGCGCGTCGGGCCGCAACAATGTATCGATATGAATGATCTCAGGGCGGCTCGCATGATAGCGTCGCTCAATCTCTTCCACGTCCAATTCCGGATTCAACGCGCCCTGGGGCATCGCGGGATTGTCGGCATAATGCAGAATTCGGTTCACCGACGGAGCCAGGGCTTCCGCTTCCTCCTGGCTGAGGCGGATTCGCCGGTTCGCCTCTCCTGATTGTAATGCCCTCTGTTGTAACGCCACGAGGGTTTGCCGGTACCGGGAATCGGACGGTCCACCCAAGCCGCGTTCGGCCAAGTACCGGATTTGTTCGGCATCATGCTTAATCCGGGAAGCATAGCACGTGACGGTCCGCACGGGCCTTCCATGGTTCTGCATCAGATCGGCCGACGTGCGCAGTGCATGCAAGGCTCCCTCCCTATCCCGTTTCCACAACCGGGCCAATCCCAGATGGTGATGGGCTTTCGCGTACCGGGGCTTGATGGCGACGGCTTGCTCGAACCGGGCGGTCGCTTCGTCAAGCCGTTCGTCTTCAAACAGGATCACGCCGAGATTGTAATGGGCCTCGGCATTTTCAGGATTGAGCGCAACGGCCCGTTGGTACGCGTCCCGTGCTTCATCTCGCTTGCCCTGTTCCTTCAGGACGACACCCAGATTGTTGTACCCTTCCGGATGACCGGGGTTCATCGTCAAGACCTGCCGGTAGGTCACACAGGCAGCGTCCAATTCTCCTTGTTCCCGCAAGACGTTACCCAGGTTCCCCAACGCTTCGACGTAATCACCCTTGAGCGAAAGCGCCTGCCGGTAGGCGCGTTCAGCCTCGCGTAATTGATTGAGTTGTTGGTGGACGAGCCCCTGGTTGTAAAAATAGAGCGGGTTGGTTGCGTCGCGTTGAATGGCCTTCGTGATACAATCGAGCGCCCGCTCATACAGGGCTTGCTGGTACGCCACCACACCGAGCAAATGGAGGGCGTCGGCATGGGCAGGATCCTGCGCAAGCAGGTTTTGATAACAGGTCTCGGCCTGGGATAATTGCCCCGCCCGGTGGTGGGTGACCGCCTCCTCAAACAGTTGTTTGGCAAACACCGCACGTGGCGACGTTGGAGACTTGGCCGTCATCTTGGCCTGTCGTCTTCGTTCGGTCCTGTTCATCAGGTTGCGCTCCCAACCCTTAAAACCCTTCGGCAAAACTGCGCAACTTCTTGCTCTGGGTCGGATGACGGAGTTTGCGCAAGGCCTTGGCTTCGATCTGCCGGATCCGCTCCCGCGTCACCTCGAAGTCCTGCCCCACTTCCTCCAACGTGTGGTCCGTCGCCTCCCCGATCCCAAACCGTTTCCGCAGCACTTTCTCTTCCCGCTGCGTCAGCGATTCCAGCGATTTCCCGATGTGCCGCTGCAAGTCGTACCGCACCGCCGCCTCCAACGGCGACACCGCTTTCTTGTCCTCGATGAAGTCCCCCAAGTGGCTGTCTTCTTCTTCCCCGATCGGCGTCTCCAGTGAGATCGGTTCCTTCGCAATCTTCAGTATCTTCCGCACTTTCTCCAACGGCATCTCCATCCGCACCCCGATCTCTTCCGGCGTCGGTTCCCGCCCCAATTGTTGCACCAGGTGCCGCGACGTCCGCACCAGCTTGTTGATC
>JAJDVY010000004.1 GCA_022825885.1 Nitrospirales bacterium
AAACAACGCAAGGTCGCCTTGGTCGCGTGTATGCGCAAATTGTTGACGATCCTGAATGCGATGCTCAAACATCGAACCTATTGGCAAGAACCGATGCATGTGACGCCTTAACCTCCAGACAGTTGCTTACAAAGGGGAGGAAGCGACATGCAGGACCACGCAAGGCTGCTTCTCTATCGATGCATAGTTTACTCATTGGCATCTACGGAGACTCGACGAATTGATAGACCATCTCTCCTTCCTTCACGTACCCCAACCGTTCCCGCGCCAATGCTTCCAAGGTCAGGGGATCGGATTCCAGGCGATGGATTTCCTCCCGCAGGTCGGCGTTCTCATGCTCCATCGAGACAATCTCCTCCTGCGTCCTATCAAGTTCTTGAGTCATCATCCAATACCGCGGCACCCCCGTTCCCTGTAACGTCCACACCACGCACAGCACGATCCCGATGCCGAGCCATAACGGGTACCCCAGTGCTCGCCGCATGGACCAGCGACCCGGCTTTTTCAGTTTTTGGTTCTGGCGGACCACGTTAGGCCTTTCTGGTTCGGAGCACCGTTTTCCCTTTATAGACCGCTGATCGCCCCAGTTCTTCTTCTATCCTGAGGAGTTGATTGTACTTCGCCAAACGGTCCGTCCGGGACAACGACCCCGTCTTGATCTGCCCGGCGTTCACGGCCACGGCCAAATCGGCAATGGTCGTGTCTTCCGTTTCGCCCGAACGATGGGAAATGACGATGCCGAACCCCGCGCGCCTGGCCATTTCCACCGTCTTCAAGGTTTCGGTCAACGTGCCGATTTGGTTGACTTTTATCAGAATAGCCGTTCCCGCCCCTTCCTGAATGCCTCTTGACAAATACTCGACGTTGGTGACGAACAGGTCGTCTCCGACCAACTGGATGCGCGCGCCAAGCCGGTCGGTCAGGAGCTTCCAGCCCTTCCAGTCATCTTCATGGAGTCCATCTTCAATGGAGACGATGGGATACCGGTCGATCAATCCTTCGTAAAAGTCGATCATCCCGGCGGCACTCCGCACTCCACGCTTTTCCGCACGCAGCACGTACCCTCTTTTGCCGTAAAATTCGCTGGCTGCCGCATCAATCGCCAACACAATATCGGAGCCAAGCCGGTACCCCGCCTTGCGGACGGCTTGACTGATCACGGCCAGCGCCTCCTCGTTCGACTGCAAGGCCGGCGCAAATCCGCCTTCATCGCCCACGGCCGTGCTCAATCCCCTGGCCTTCAATATGACCCGTAACCGGTGAAACACCTCCGCGCCCATCCGCAGCCCCTCACGAAACCGCGTCGCACCGACGGGCATGATCATGAATTCTTGCAGGTCCAACCCATTATTCGCGTGAACGCCGCCATTGATGATATTCATCATGGGGACCGGGAGTTCACGGGCCTTGGCCCCGCCAAGGTACCGGTAGAGCGGTTGCCGCGTTTCCACGGACGCAGCGCGGGCCACGGCCAGCGAGACCCCCAGCACGGCATTCGCCCCGAGCCGGGATAGTCCCGGAGTGCCGTCCAACGCCAGCATGGCGGAATCGATCGCCGGTTGATCCAAGGCATTCATGCCACGAAGTTTGGGGGCGACGGTCTTCGTCACGTTCCGAATGGCTTTCGTCACCCCCTTGCCCATCCATCGTTGAGGGTCCTTGTCGCGTAATTCAAGCGCTTCCCGCGTGCCCGTCGAAGCGCCGGACGGCACGGCCGCCCTTCCCCACGCACCGCTGGTCAACAGCACGTCCACTTCCACCGTGGGCGTCCCCCGGGAATCCAGTATGGCTCTCCCCTTGATGTCCTTAATTTTGCTCATTCACGCTTCCCTTTTTGCAAAAGGGCACGTCTCATGAAAGCCGGCCGTCTCTCTCTCATCTGTCATTCCCGACATCTTTAATCGGGAATCCAGTGTCTTTGCTTGTTCTCATGCGAAAGGATAAAGACGCTGGATTCCTGCTTGCGCAGGAATGACGGTCCGGGTGTTTTTGGTTATTTTCATACCAGGACAATGTCACGTCTCGAATGCTATGGCGCAAGCCGCGTCTTGAACAACGCATTCACTTTTTGGGGATTGGCTTTGCCCCCGGAACGTTTCATGGCCTGGCCGACCAGGAACCCGATCACCGCCTCTTTCCCGCCTCGATATTGGGCCGCCTGGGCGGGGTGCTGCTCAATGACGGCATCAATCAAGGCCCGCAACTCCCCTTCATCAGACAGTTGCCGGAGCCCCTTTTCTTCGACAAGTTGCGCCGCCGGTTTGTCGCCGGCGCAGAGTTCGGGGAACACCTCCTTGGCGACTTTCAAACTGATGGTGTCATCGCGCACCAACTGCAATAATCCCACCAGGCGTTCCGGGGACACGGGAGCCGCCTCCACGCTCGTTCCGGCTTGATGCACCTCGCGCAGGAATTCACTCATGAGAAAATTGCTGATGAGTTTGGGTTCGGCCAACAGGGTCACGCAGGCCTCGAAATAGTCGGCTAACGCCCGAGAACTCGTCAGCACGCCGGCATCGTAGTCCGGTAACCCGTACTCTTCTTGAAAGCGCCGGTGGCGGTCCTTGGGCAACTCCTGAATCGTGGCTCGCAATTCTTCAATCCGCTCCTCGGCAATGACAAGCGGCACGAGATCGGGATCGGGAAAATACCGGTAATCATGGGCTTCTTCCTTGCTTCGCATGACCGCGGTCTGATTCCGCTCAATATCCCACAACCGGGTTTCCTGGTGAATCGTTCCTCCCTCGCTGAGCACGTTGGTCTGCCGTTTGATTTCATACTCGATGGCGTCTTTGACGAACTTGAACGAGTTGATATTCTTGAGTTCCACCTTGGTGCCTAATTCACCGGATCCCGCGGGCCTCAGTGAAAGGTTGGGTTCGCAGCGGAGACTGCCCTGTTCCATGTTCCCGTCACAGACGTCGATATACATCAACACGTCCCGCAGGGCCTTCAAATACAAGCCGACTTCTTCCGCCGACCCCATATCAGGCTCGGTCACAATTTCGATCAACGGCGTTCCCGCGCGATTCAGGTCGACGAGACTGCCGGCGCCCGCGTGAATGTTTTTCCCCGCGTCTTCTTCCAAGTGCGCCCGGCGAATCCTGACCTTCCTGGACGTCCCGTTCGCCTGGAATTCCAGCCAGCCGTTCTCGCAAATGGGCCGGTTATACTGGGATATCTGGTAGCCCTTCGGCAGGTCCGGGTAAAAATAATTTTTTCGGGCAAATTGATTCGCCGGCCGCACGTCGCAATGCAACGCCAATCCCGTCCGAATCGCCATTTCCACCGCACGGGCATTCACCACCGGCAACGCACCGGGCAATCCCAGACACACGGGACAGGTCCTGGTGTTGGCGGGCGCCCCAAACTCCGTCGCACAACCGCAAAACATTTTCGACCGCGTTTGGAGTTGGGCGTGAACCTCCAGCCCGATGACGGGTTCGAACCTCACCGTGACGAATCGGATTCTTCCGTCGAAGGACGCCGCATTTGCTGTACCGACTCACGCCCGACGTCCACGGCGTCCTTGACGACCGTCTCAGCCTCATTCAACAATTCCCGGCCCTTGGTCACCACGTCGCACCAGGTGTCGGAGGCTTTTTCCGAAAAATCGCGCATATCATCGCCGACTTGACGGGCCACGCGACGCACGATCTCCCGTGATTCCCTGCCGGTTTGCGGAGCCAACAACACACCGGCCACGGCCCCAATCGTCAACCCGCCCAGGAACGCGATGGCCACGCCACCGGCCGACGCCATCCCGCTTAAAAAAGCCACGGCCACGTTACCGGCTGCTTCATTCTTGTTTCCCATTCGCCTGCCCTCCTTTTGTTGTGCGCGCCTTGAGGCCGAGCAAGACGGCTCGCGCGCCACTCAATAGTTTCACCACGTTCTTCGCGAGTGAGACACCCCGTCCACGGATCATTCCATGCACGGAGTCGATCGTCTCACCCACGTCGCCGATGGTACGCATCAACGCCGTCACCCGGCCCACGCCCATGCGCGCCTGATCGGACATGGCACGGACGTTCTCATTCGTCTGCCTGACCTCCTTCAGGATTCCCGGCAATTCGGCATTGACCTGTGACAGGACTTGTTCGGCTTGCATTGCCGTCCTGCGTACCTGGATCACGGTCGGAACAATGAAGCCCACAAGGACCACGAGGGCCACGGCAATGATCACGGCAGCCAATTCAATCATACGTCACCTTCCTTATCGAATCAGTGGTCGTTTTTTACGCCAGTCCGTGGCCAGTTCATACGCCCGTGCGGCCCGCAGCACGACGTCTTCTTCAAAGGGACGACCCAAAATTTGCATGCCGATCGGCAACCCTTGCCGGCTGAACCCGCAAGGCAGGGACATTGCCGGAATCCCGGCCAAACTCGCGGAGATGGTATACAGATCCGACAGATACATTTGTAGCGGATCTTCGATTTTTTCACCGAGTTGAAACGCCGGGGTCGGCATCACGGGAGTCACGAGCACGTCCACGTCCTGAAAGACCCGGCCGAACTCCTCCCGAATCAGGGTCCGCACCGCCTGGGCCTTGGCATAATACGCGTCGTAATAGCCGCTGCTCAACGCATAGGTGCCCAGCATGATCCGGCGTTTCACTTCCGGTCCAAACCCTTCCTGTCTCGTGGCCCGGTACATCTCCATAAGGTCGGAACGTTCCTTGGCCCGGAATCCATATTTGACGCCGTCATAACGAGCCAGGTTCGAACTCGCCTCCGCCGTCGCCACGATATAATAGGTCGCCACCGCCACTCCCGTGTGCGGGAGCGAAACCTCTTCGATCGCCCCCCCCAAGTCTTCCAGCACGGCCAGCGCTTCGCCCACGGCGTCGTAGACTTCCGGGTCCAGGCCTTCCGCAAAAAATTCCAGCGGGACCCCGATTTTCAGTTTTTTGACGTCCTTCTTTTTGAACGCGCGCGTAAAATCGGGAACAGGCTTGTCCGCGGAGGTCGAATCCCGGGGATCGCGCCCGGCGAGCACGTTCAACAGCAACGCGGCATCCATGACGTCCTTGGTAATGGGTCCGATTTGATCCAGAGAGGAGGCGAACGCAATGAGCCCATAGCGAGACACGCGGCCGTACGTCGGTTTCAGCCCGACGACCCCGCAACACGCGGCCGGTTGGCGGATCGACCCGCCGGTATCCGTCCCCAAGGCGGCCACGCATTCATCGGCGGCGACCGCCGCGGCCGACCCGCCGCTCGAGCCGCCCGGCACGCGGGAAAGTTTCCAGGGATTTCGACTGGCGCCAAAAGCCGAATATTCCGTGGAGGAGCCCATCCCGAATTCATCCAGGTTGGTTTTGCCGATCAGAAAACATTGCTGCGCCCGTAACGCGTCAACCACGGTGGCGGAATACGGCGGGACGAAGTTTCCGAGCATGCGGGACCCGCACGTCGTCGGCAGGTTTTCCGTGCAAATGTTATCCTTGACGGCAATCGGCATCGCCATCATGGGCTCGGTTTTTCTCCACGCACTCAACGCGTGATCCAGCGCTTCGGCCTGGGACAACGTCGCCTCTTTGTCGTTCAGGGTGATGTAGGCTTTGACCTTTGACTCCACGACGCTGATCCGCAGGAAGTAGGCACGGACGATCTCCACGGCACTGACGTCCCCGCGCGTAAAGCGATCCTGAAGCTCTTTCAGCGTCCATTTAACCAGTGACATACTTGTAAAACGGGCTTGTGTGTGAAGGAAGAAGCGACAACCGGCGGCCACGGCCGGCATTACGGGCCATTGGCGATTCGATTGTCGTCATCGACTTGAATGATTCGAGGGCTGTGATGCTTGGCTTCGTCGTCATTGTAATATTCATAACAAAAAATGATGACCCGGTCCCCAATGACGCCCTTTCTGGCCGTGGGGCCATTGAGCACGACTTCGCCCGCTCCCCGTTTTCCGTTGATGGCATAGGTCGTGAACCGCTCCCCATTGTTCAAATTCGAGACCATCACGAGTTCATAGGGCAGAATGCCGGCCGCATCCAGCAAATCCGCATCGACCGTCAGGCTGCCCTCATAGTCCAAGCAGGCATCCGTGACCACCGCCCGGTGGATTTTCGCCCGTAACATGTGCCGTAACATAAGGTCCTCGACTTTCTCCGCTATCGATCACTGATAATCTGCGGCACCTGAAACAAGCCATCGACCGCTTCCGGTGCATTGCTCAACGCCTGCTCCTGGGACAGTGACGGTTGGACCTCATCTTCACGCAACGCGGTGGCGTCACTCGCCACCACCGACGCCGTCCCGGGAATCCCCGCCGTATCAACGGCGTTCAATTCTTCCATGTAGGTCAGAATGTGACTGAGTTGGGTACTGAACCGTTCCAGTTCCTCACGGGTCAGTTGAAGCCGCGCCAAGTCCGCCACGTGCTCAACGTGATTCATCTTCATGCTCATGACAAAAAGCCTTCTCCCCCTGAACTTGAACGGACACGGCACACAGATGAGAGGATTATACCACTAGACGACCCGAATGCCAAAGGTGGTGGACCCGTACGGCCGCTTGAAAGAGGTTGCGGATATTCGATACAATCGTGGCGCTGGATATGAAACTATTCCATGGTACAGTGTAGTGGCGAAGCTCACCGGACCACCGAATACCCCAAAGTCCCGCCCTTTTCAGAAATATCCCCGTTTATGGTTCTCCCTCTTGTATGGGGATTTTTGCAAGTGCCTTATTGTCTTTGGACTTCCCGCCGAAGCGGTCATGGTGTCTGATTCTGGCTTGAGCGTGCCGAATTCGAACAATTCGGAATTCGGCAATGTTTGACGAGGTGTCGCAGGCGGCACAGGTCCCGGTTTTAGTGACCGGGGGGAATGGTTACGTCGCGTCGTGGATCGTCAAAGATCTCCTGGACCGAGGCATGCTGGTCCATGCGACGGTCCGGGATGTCACGGATCCGCGACGCACTCGGCACCTCCTGGAGCTGGCCGAACGTGCACCTGGCAGGCTGGTGCTGTTCGAAGCCGACCTCTTGGACTCCACCTCCTTCGACGCGGCCCTGTCCGGCTGTGAGATCGTGTTTCATACCGCGTCCCCCTTCACTGTACTGTACGCAGTATCGGGAACCCGATGCGAGACCTTGTCGAGCCGGCGCGACACGGCACCCGCAACGTGTTGACGGCCACCAGTCGGGTCAGGTCGGTCAGGCGCGTCGTACTGACGTCCAGCGTCGCAGCAGTGTTTGGGGATGCGGCTGACATGACGGAAACCGACACTGGCTGTTTCGACGAACGCTACTGGAATCACACCAGCAACCTACAGCACCAGCCCTATTCTTACTCAAAGACGGTCGCCGAACGAGAGGCTTGGATGATTGCGGAGAGACAGGCTCAATGGGATCTGGCAGTGGTCAATCCCGGCTTGGTTTTCGGACCAGCCCTCAGTGCCGACGCGACATCCGAGAGTGTAGCCCTGATACGCGATTTCGGTACCGGATACTATCGCTTCGGCGTTCCGGCGCTGGAGTTCGGCGTGGTCGACGTGCGCGATGTCGCTCTGGGACATGTTCGGGCCGGGCTGACGCCCGGTGCAAACAAGCGGCACATTCTGGTGGGCGAGACATTGAGTCTGCTCAACATCGGACGCATTCTCCGTGATCGGTTCGGCAGCGGCTATCCGTTTCCGCGCTTTGTCGTGCCGAAGCCGCTCTGCGCCCTAGTCGGCCCACTGCGCGGTATCACGATGAAGTTCGTTTCCCGGAATGTCGGCTATCCACTGAGATTCGATAATCGGCGAGCCCGACAGTCGCTGGGCATGATCTTTCGTCCCTGCGCAGACTCGGTGACGGAACACTTCCAGCAACTTCTCGATGACGGGCTAATTCCGGCACCGCGTGGTATCTAGCGGTCAGCCGTATACACGACAAGGGCAAGGTCATGCCAATATGCACCGATCCGAACAATGCGGACAAACCCTGAAAGATCAAATATGACGCCGATCTTTATTGTGGGCACGGGGCGATGCGGCTCGACAATGCTGTCGAACATGATCAGGTTGCACCCCGATCTACTGAGTATCTCGGAGTTCTTCACCTCACTGTCCAGCTATGCGTTCCGGGGTCACCAGATGACCGGAGAGGCGGTGTACCGACGGCTGAACCAGCTCTCCCCGGCAGGGCGGGCCCTTCTCGGGAACGGCCTGTTCCCCGACGAATTTCTCTACGAACTCGGACCAAATGCCCGCTACAAGGCAAAAGAGGTGCCACCGATTCTGTGCACGACGCTGCCTCACTTGACCGACGACTACGAACGGCTCTGGGACGAGTTGGCGACAGACTTACGCATTCGTGGCCAGGATTCCCTGGCGGCACATTACTTGTTTATCTTCGAGCAACTCATGACCCGGTTTGGCAAAAAGCTCTGGCTGGAACGGTCCGGTGGCTTGAGCCTGTTGTTTGTTCCGGTCCTGACGGAGTTCTTCCCGGGAGCACGGTTCGTACATATCTATCGTGACGCTCGCGATACCGTGCTGTCGATGCACAAGCACCACTTCTTCCGACTGCGCGCCCAAGCCGCTGAGAGGATGCGCCGCCTTGGGATGGACCCGTTCAGTCCGTTCAACACACCGGGTACGAGTCCATGGATACCGGCATTAGAATGGTGCCAGTTCCGGTTGTTCTTCTCGCACGAGCGATACCGGCGGGCAGAGATCAGCTTGGCAGCATGTGGTCGGTTATGGAACGGCACGGTCGAGCGGGGCCTTGCCTACCTGGATGCATTGCCCGCCGACCGTGTGCTTTCGATGCGTTACGAAAGACTGGTGGATTTACCAAAAACGGAGTTACGTCGGCTCATTCGCTTCGTCGGCGCTGAATTCGAGAACTCGCGCTGGCTGGACGATGCCAGCACCTTGCCGCGGGTCAAAACCCCCTCGTGGAAAAGCTTGAAGCCGGAAGACTATCAGCAGTTGGTCGCAGCATGCCAGCCGGGCCAAAAACTGCTCGGCTACGATTGTGAATGAAAGCGGTAACGGGCTCGTGGCGCGACAGGCCGGCGCAGAAGACCACGCCGCTGTTCGTGCCACCCCGGGGAGCACTGGATCATGATCAACGACATAGATCTGTCTGTTGGGCCGATGCCGGTCCATTTTCGAAGAATCGCGATTCCCTACTGCATTGGGATGACATTTGCAGTCCTTTATAACTTGGTGGATGCGTTTTTCGCCGGCTTGCTGTCCACGGATGCGCTGGCCGCACTCGCGATCTCTTTTCCGATCTTCTACATCCTCACCTCGATAGGCATGGGCGTCAACGCCGCCACCGTCGCGCTTGTCGGAAATGCACTGGGCAGCGGCAATCTCGGATACGCAAAACGGCTGGCTTGCCAAGGCCTGAGCTACGCGGTGACCGTTTCGGCCTTGCTAGGGGCAATCGGGTTCACGGTTATGCCGTGGCTGGTCGATGCGGTTACCGAAGCGGGGCCGGTGCGAGAGATGGCCACCCGTTATCTGAATATCCTGTTCATCGCCTTGCCCGCTTTCGTCGTCTTTTTCTGTGCAAACGGTATTCTGGTCGCCCAGGGGTCCGCGATCATGATCATGCGCGCACAGATTGCAACCGTCCTTTCGAATATTGTTCTGACCCCCGTCATGATATTCGGAATTCCCGGCCTGGTCGGAGGGTTCGGCTTCCACGGCATCGCCGTTTCAAGCCTGATCGTGCAAACGTGCGCGATGCTCTATATACTGAGAGCTGCTCTGCGTTCGGAGGTCATGAGGCACGAGGTGCCGGCCAGCTACCGGGTCCAATGGGACAATTTCCGCGTCTTCACTGCCCAGACGCTTCCGACGGGTATCGCATTGTCTCTGATCGTCTCCAGCGGATATATCGTGCAACTGTATCTTCAGGCATTTGGCTCACAGACAATGGCGGCCTTCGGGATCAGCATGAGGATCGAACAACTTTTCCTGCTTCCGGGAATCGCACTGGCATTCGCTCTGCGCCCGATTGTGGCTTGGAACTATGGTGCGAACGAATATGGCCGGGTGCGAGAGGCCTTCATCTATTGCTGCAAATCCGGACTGTTGTTGATGTCCTTAGGAGCGGTCGCGATTTTCGTCGGAAGGCATCTTGCGATGAGACTGTTCACGGACGACCCCGAGGTCGTTCGCACCGGCGCTCAGGTGCTGGTGGTGCTGGGGCTCTTAACGCCCTTCAGCTTCTTAGTGTTTTCGATCCAGAGCCTTCTCCAGGGCATGAAACACTCAGCCTGGATACTGTGGATTATCATTTACGAACGTGCATTTGGGATCGCGTTCTTTTGCGCTTTGTTTGTGGTCGTGTGGGGCATGTCGGCCTGGGGTGTTTGGCTGGGAATCGCGACGAGCATCGTTTCAGCCACGCTGCTCGCTTTCGCAATTGCCGCTCTGGTCGCACGGCGAGAGATCGGTGGCCTGTTCCACGGCTGACCCCTCAGCCACGAAGCCGTCACCTACTCCCGGCGGTGCACGATGCACGGCAATCCGCCCGTGGGCTTGTAGAATCCCGCCAGCGTGTTGACTTTGGGGAATTCCTTCGACTTTGTTTCAACCCGCCAACGTTGCGTGATGATGGCCAGGGTAAGGACGACTTCCGACCTCGCGAAGGCCACACCGGCGCACTTGCTTTCGCCAGCACCAAATGGAATATATGCATGTGTCGGGCGTTTAGGCTGATCAGGCTCAAACCAGCGTTCAGGCCTGAATTCCGTAGCCTGAGGCCAGTATTTCTCGTTCCGGTGGGGTGCCCGGATGAAGGGCTGCACGATAGTTCCTTTGGGAATATGGTACCCTCCCAGTTCGCAGTCCTCTATGCATCTCCGTCCAACAAGGATACTCGGCGGAGAAATTCTGAGCACTTCGTCCATTACAGCACCAGCATAAACCAGATGGTCTATATCTTCCGTCGTGGGGAGCCGCCCACCTAGGACCTCGTCAACCTCCTTTTCCAACCGGGCACGGACTTCGGGATAGCGGCTGAGGTAGTAAAAGCTCCACACCAGTGTATTGGCCGACGTCTCGTGACCGGCGATTAACATGACATAGGATTCGTCCCTGACTTCTTCGCTGGTTAATGCCGGATCGATACCTTCTTCGTCCTTGGCATTGATGAGAAACGATACGAGGTCAACGCGTTCCTCCTCGCTGTACCTGGCCTTTTCGATCACGCTGTAGACGACCCTATCCAGGTCCTCAATCGCCTGGCGTGCCCTTTTGTTCTTGGGTATGGGCAGCTCCCCAATGAAGTTGCCGAATGGAATGAAGGTCAGAGCCGCACGCCAGCCGAGCGAGCTTAAAACTTCCTTCAGCAGTATTGAATCGACCCTGGAATCTCGCCCAAAAAAAGCCTTGGCCACAATATCCAAAGTCAACTGATGCATCGGAACATCGACATTGATGTGGGCACCGTCCTCCCATCTGTCGCGCAATTTTACTGCCTCATCGATCATAATCTCGGCATAACCTCTGATCGCGTTCAACCGAAAAGATGGCTGAATCAGTTTCCGCAGCCGCCTGTGCTGGGGGCCAACTGTCGTCATCGTCGTTGGATTCACCAGAATCTTGTTACGATGGTACAAGGGCCCTTTTTCGAAGGCGTGCCGTTTTGTGACCATGACTTCTTCAATGATGTCGGGGCTGTACACCAGGCACATCTTGTTGAACATCATCGTGAAATAGACGATATCCCCGTATTGGTCATGGTAATGTTGGAAGAAGCCCGCGTGGTCACGTACGCGATGAATGAGTCGATTTAAGCCAATGCCCCTGGGACCCGGAGGCAATTTTTTCCCTGTTGTCATCGAATGACCCTCCTGAATCGCTTGTCAGCACCCTTATCGGAATCGGTCGTTCTTAAAGACGAATCGGTTGATTGACCAAAATAGACCATATTGACCCCCAGTCAGATACCGGACTGCCTATGGGAGGCAGGGTTGTTGTTGCTGCGCAGGTTCCATGTTCAGCCGAGTGGTCATGTCGGTCGACGAGGTCTTTGACGATCTACGACGCGACATAACTATTCCCCCGGATCACTAAAACCGGGCACTGTACCGCCTGCAACGCCTCGTCAAACATTGTCGAATTCTTCGAAGTTGGAACGCTCAAGCCAGAATCGTATACCGAGCAAATGGTGAATGGAACGGGGAAACAACCACGGCATCCGGTCCCAGCATCGGATGCTAAGCAGCAGACAAAGAAACAGAACCCGCGACCGCTTTGGTGGGAAGTCCAAATATTCCGTCAGCCGCTTATCAAGAAGACGGAACGCTGTCTCGCAAATACATCTGGAAAAGAGATCCGCCACGCGCGATTTCTTTAAGCCCATGAACTGAGGCCCAGCCTTCACCATCGACCAAAACAGCCGTTTCGAGTTCTCGTCAGGGTCGAATTCCAAGCTGAATGCAACATCGATCAACCGGTCTGCGTCTTCTTCCGACGCACTCACGATCTCGGGGTTCACGCCAAGCAGGTAAGATACATACCGCCAAGTCAACAAAATACTCTCTATTTCCTGCGGTGTAAAACGCAGGCCCAGGCGTTGGAGTCCCCGGACGACATAGAGGGAAAAAAGGATCGAATTCACAGCCAGATGCGACTGATTGAGCGGAAGCTCATAACTGTCGGGGCACCACTCGAGCGAGTCCTTGATCCGATGCCGACACAGGGCGTGTTGGTAGCGGACCAGCACAGCCGACATGAAACCGTCACTGTAACGCTCCAGACAGTCAGGCATGAAGATGTCAATGACAAATCTTGCTGTCTGAGCAAACCGTTTCGGCGTCTGATCTAGCAGGTGCGGGTATGCGTAAGCGGCTTGTTGCAGGTCGCCAAGTAGGTATGTGGCAGTGCGTAGGTCGCAAAACTTAGGGAGGTCAACAGTCCATTACGAATAATTTTCTTGCTCGCAATACGCATTCGGTTTCTATCAACCCAGAACGGAACATAATCCAACTCCTTGAACAACTTCACCAACGGCGGGGAAGGATTTTTCACCGAATCAATACCGTCACGAAGCGCCCGGAGGAACAAATCGTACCCCTCGCTTCTCGGAACATTCTCGTTATGCAAGACAAGCGCATCCAATATCGGATCACCCGTGCGTAGATACTTCAGATACAAATCGACGGCGTGACCATGGCGGAGTCTGGCCTGGGCGACCCGTTCAGCCGACAGTGGGGGGGGGGGGGTATTTTCATCCGACAGGTTGCCAGCCAAATGCTGCCGCTGATCGTATGATTGTAGATTGTCAGGAGTCGTGACCAAAAAACTTCTCTTGAGGGCAGAGCCTGTGACTGTCTTTCCCAGGCGACCCGACATGGTCGCCCGTCGAGCCTAGCCGGACGATGGATTCCCACGTAACAGGATTCCACGGAAAAATCAAGCACGCTGAATAATTGTCGGCGAGCATTCTTGCAGACAGCAGAACGCCACACAACCACAAAAACAGACGTCAAGTTAACGTCAAGTTCAAGGGATGCGTCCCAAAATTCATTATGACGTGCGCTGAACAGCTATGAACAACCTTCGTCATGCTGCGAATTCCCCGGGGAGAACGGGGTGTCATCAACGCAAATGCTTGCTCGACAATGCAGCCATTGACGGCGACATCCACCCTTCATCGGCGAAGGACACGTAGCGTCCGTCGCCGATGATGACGTGATCCAGCACTTGCACGCCGAGAATGTCTCCAGCTTCCTGCAAGCGAATCGTCAATGCCCGGTCTTCCTTGCTGGGCTTGGGATCACCGCTCGGATGGTTATGCAAGAAAATCACGGCCGCCGCGGACTCGCGCACGGCCTGGTTGAAGACCTCACGCGGATGCACCAGGCTGCTCGTCAAACTCCCTTCGGACACGGTCTTTTCCCGAATGATCGCATGTTTGGCATCGAGGAGAATCACCTTAAACACTTCGCGCCGTAAATCCCGCAACAAGGGATAGTAGTGCTCAAAGACCGTTTGACTGCTGGTTACCACCGTCCCTTTCGTCAACGGGGTCGCCAGCACGCGTTTCCCCAGCTCGATGGCCGCCATGATCTGGGCCACCTTGGCCGGACCGATACCCGGGACGGCACAGAGTTCCCGGACACTCCGGTTGGCCAACCCCTGCAACCCGCCCATGCGTTTCAGCAGATCTCTGCCGACTTCGACGGCCGACGTCTTGTGCCTGCCCACGCGAAGCAAGATCGCCAGCAGTTGCGCCTCCGTCAGCGATTCCGGTCCTTCTTCCAGCAGTCGCTCACGTGGCCGTTCGCCTTTCGGCCAATGCAGGATACTCTTTGACGGTTTCTCGTCCATCTCGTCCCGGTCGTCTCTTGCCTGAAGCCTTCGACGACGTTTGACTCAAGCATACACCAAACTGGACCGAACATTCACATATCCTCAATGCGCCGCCGCCCGCGCGTCTCTTGCCGCTCAAAAAACCAGTATGCTACTTTTGCCCGTTCGGAAGGAACAAGCTATGCGCGTCGTTGCCGGCAGACAAAAAGGGCGTCGTCTCAAAGAACCCGGCGGGCAGGATCTTCGCCCGACTTCTGCCCGGGTCCGCGAAGCCTTGTTATCGATCCTGGGCCATCGCATAGAAGGTGCGCGCGTGCTGGATCTCTATGCCGGAACCGGGGCCTTGGGTCTTGAATCCCTGAGTCGCGGGGCCCGCGAAGTCGTCTTTGTGGACAACCACGCCGCCTCGATACGGATCCTTCGGGAAAACGTGGACCGGTGCGGCTACCACGACCAATGCACGATCGTCTCCCAGGACGTTGGGACGTTTTTAACTGCCCCCCCGCCGCCTGACGAACCGCCGGCGTTCGATCTTATCTTCATGGACCCTCCCTACCACGCGACCGACTTGGCCCAATTGCTCGAACGTCTGGACCTGAGCGGGACAATCGCCGCCCAAGGAACCATCATTCTTGAACATTTTTTCAAACATAAGGTCCCGGGCCGGACCGGAGCCCTCGTGCAAACGCGTCAATCGCGATACGGCGATACCATGCTCAGCTTCTATCAACGCGCCGGGGAGGCGACATGCGGCTAGCCGTCTATCCGGGCACCTTCGATCCCATTACCCGCGGACACACGGACATTGTCAGGCGCAGCCTCAGCATCTTCGACCAACTGGTCGTGGCCGTGGCTCCCAACCCGCGTAAAGGCGCGCTCCTCTCTCTCGAGGAACGGGTCGAACTGGCAACAATCGCCACGAAGGAATTTCCCAACGTGGAAGTGGAGTCGTTCAACGGCCTGTTGGTGGAATACGTGCGGCAGCGAGGCGCCCATGCCATTATTCGAGGATTACGCGCGGTGTCGGACTTTGAACACGAGTTTCAAATGGCCCTGCTCAATCGCAAGCTCGATGAACGCCTGGAAACAGTCTTTCTGATGCCCAGCGAAGAATATTCGTATTTGACCTCGAGCATCGTCAAAGAACTGGCCCTGTTCGGCGGCGAATTGGAAGCCTTTCTCATTCCCGAGGTGGCCAAACACCTTCGTGAAAAGTACGGGCATCCCTCACCATGAACCTGGCCGCCCGTACCACTCGCGTCGTCCCGTCCGCGACCCTGAACGTCTCGGCAACCGCCAAAGCCATGGCGGCCCAAGGCTTGGACGTCGTGAATTTCTCCGCGGGAGAACCGGCCGCCGACACGCCGGAGGTGGTGAAAGCGGCCGCGAAGGCGGCCATTACGGACGGGTTCACCAAATACACGCCCGCATCAGGCATCGACGAACTCAAACAGGCCATCGTTGAAAAGTTTTCACGGGATCAGGGCATCCACTACGAACCGTCGCAAATCCTGGTGTCCTGCGGGGCCAAGCATACCCTGTACAACGCGGCGCAAGCCCTCTTGGATCCCGGAGACGAAGTCATTATCCCTGCTCCCTATTGGGTGTCCTACCCCGATATCGTGCGACTGGCCGATGGGCGGCCCGTTATCGTGGAAACCAGGGAACGCGATGGGTATGCTCTTGATCCGGCACAATTGGAGGCCCGGGTCACGCCCCGCACCAAGGCGCTGATCCTGAACAGCCCATCCAACCCGACGGGGGCGCTGTATACACGGGAGACGCTTGAAGCCGTGGCCGACGTGGCTAAACGTCACGGCTTTCTCGTGATCTCCGACGAGATCTACGAACAACTCGTCTATGGAGAGACGCCGTTCCTGAGTCTCGTGTCCGCCGTCCCCGAGATTGCCGATCACACGCTTGTGGTGAACGGCGTGTCCAAGGCGTTTTCCATGACGGGCTGGCGTATCGGCTACGCCGGAGGGCCGAAAGCGTTAATCGCCGCGATGGCCATGATTCAAAGCCAAAGCACGTCCAATCCCGCGTCGATTTCACAGAAAGCCGCGGTGGCCGCCCTGCGGGACGGCACGCCTTTTTTCAAGGAGCTGCTGACGGACCTGAGCCCGAAGCGCCGCCTCATGGTTGACACGTTGAACGCTATCCCCGGCGTCACCTGTCCAACCCCTGCCGGCGCCTTTTACGCCTTTCCCAACGTTTCCGGCGTGTTGGGCAAACGGCATGACAAGGGAACCGTGACAACCACGGCGGACCTGGCCACGTACCTGTTACATGAAGCGCACGTCGCCTGCGTGCCCGGCGAACCGTTCGGGAGCCCCCACCATCTGCGGTTCACCTATACCCCAACGATCGAGGCCATCGAACGCGGACTCAAGAGGGTCGAACGGGCGATCCGGGCCCTGACGTGATCCCCGAATCGCCTTGACTTTGCCGATACGCATATTATTGAAAAAAGAAGAATTTTGTGAACCGAGAGGAGAGCGATGCCACTCTACGAATATGAATGTGAGACCTGTCACCATCGATTCGAAGTCCGGCAAAAATTTTCCGACCCGTTGATCGACGCGTGCGTGCTGTGCGGAAAGAAAGTTCGGAAACTCATATCGGCTCCCGGCATCATGTTCAAAGGAAGCGGCTGGTACGTGACGGACTACTCCAACAAATTGAAAGATCCCAGCCAAGCCAAACAGAGCGACAGCCAGCCCAAGGAAGGCAAGGACAAAACCGGCGGTGAATCGGAACACACTCCGGCCAAAAGCGAATCCGGAGGCACATCCGACACGGCGTCATCGGCACCCGCTTCTCCGGCGTCAGGTTCCCCCTCCTCAGGTTCGTCTTCAGGTCCATCGACGGGCTCCACCGCCTGATTCCTCGCAACCGGTCTTCAATATTCACTCATTCCCTTCAGCAGGCTCAGATGTGTCCATTTATTCGTTGACAAGATTCGTTGTCCCTTTCTGTCATCCCCGATCCTCGATCGAGTCAAGGACAGGCCCCGATCGGGGATCCAGTGTCCTTGCGTTTTCCTCCATTTGCGAAGAATAACGACGCTGGATCCTCGCGTACGCAAGGATGACAGACAGAAGGAGCAAGGATGACAGGCAAAGCCAAACCGTGGCTTCGTTTCAAATCAAGCCTGGGATTCTGTCAACAAATTAGTGAACACATACAAGAACTACGCAGGGCAGGCGCCGAAACGATCTGCAAGCACGGCGTTCCACACCAACCGGGCAAACAACGCATACCCCACGGTGAGACTATCCCCGAAACACACGAGGAACGGAGAGGAGTCAGTTTGCGACGGGAAATTTACAGGCATGGCGGCCCCCTTCCTCTTGACAGCACCCGGTCTCAATGAATAGCCTTATCCGTTCCCAAGGCAACAACCATTTACTTCCGGAACAACGCTCGTTTTCCATCACCAATCACCACCTGTTTTGAGGAAGGAGTGCCGTCTTATGCAAGAACGTTATCAGCGTACTTCACATACACGCAGCACGGGCCTCATCGCCCTGCTTGGATGGTTCATGATCCAAATCCTGTTTTGTGCCCTCCCTTCCGCATTTGCGGAAGAGTCGCTACCGATAGGCGTGATCGATCCTCAAGCGGTCCTGGAAAATTCCAACGCAGGACAAAAGGCGCTGGCGACACTCAAGGAACACGTGATGGTTCGTCAAAAGCTGCTGGAAACGGACGAAGCCGAAATACAGAAACTCGAACAGCAACTTCAGGGCGGCACGGGTCGCAGTGAAACCGAGACGCAAGTCTTGCAGGAAACCTTGCAAAACAAAATTCAAGACTACCAACGACGACGCCAAATGTTCCAGCAGGAAGTCCAGGAAAAACAGAAAAATTTGATGGTGGATTACATGAAGAAAATCGAAGGGGCGACCAAAACCGTCGCGGAACAACGCGGATTTTCTTTGGTCATCGACAAAGGCAATGAGGCCATCATGCAAATCGTGATTTACTCCGGCGAGGGGATGGATATTACCGACGAAGTCGTCAAGGAGTTTAATAAGACTTACAAATAGGCCCTCAACCTTCCTCTACGCCACAAATTGAAGTTTCACACCGCATGCGGAGGCGATCTTGGCGACCGTCCCCAGCCGAGGGTCCCGGCTGCCCGATAAGCCGCGAGAGAGGCCTACGCGATTGACGTCGGCCCGGCGTGCAAGTTCGGAGACGCCGCCTTGTGCTACTGCCACGTTACGAAACGCCTTCATCAACAATCGAGGGTCGCCGTCAAATTCTTCTATCGCCGCGTTTAAGTAGGCAGCGATATCTTCCGGGGTTTTAAGGTAATCACTGGCTTTATGTTCTTTTACGGGCATTTCGCTTTTCCTCCTTATAGGTCTTCCAGTGAGCTACTTAAGGTTCATTCAGGATAGATGGATTGGCGCGCCCGGCAGGGGTCGAACCTGCGACCCTCGGCTTAGAAGGCCGATGCTCTATCCACTGAGCTACGGGCGCTCGGTCTTATTCTTTGATACGTGAGGCAAGTCACGTGTTGGGACTGGTCGGGGCGAGAGGATTTGAACCTCCGACATCCTGCTCCCAAAGCAGGCGCGCTACCGGGCTGCGCTACGCCCCGATGTTTCCTCAAGTTTGCGTTTCAACACGTCTTTGGCTTTGGCCAAGGCCCGTCCACGATGACTGATTTGGTTTTTCTGGTCAAGCGTCAGTTCCGCCAGGGTTTTTCCCAATTCCGGGACGATAAAAACCGGGTCGTACCCAAACCCGTGCATTCCGGAGCCGCGGTCGGCGATCCGTCCCCGCAACGCTCCTTCCACGAACTCGACGGACGTATCAGGGTCGGCAATGGCCACGACCGTCAAGAAGCGCGCGCCCCGTTGATCCATCGGAACGCCCATGAGTTCCTCCAACAATTTTTGACAATTGTCTTCATAGGTGGCATGGAGCCCGGCGTACCGGGCGGCGAACACGCCGGGGCGCCCCCCCAAGGCGTCAACTTCCAACCCGGTGTCATCCGCGAGCGCGAACAAGCCGGTGAACCGTGCAATCTCGCCGGCCTTTTTCCCTGCATTCGACCGGCACGTCTCACCGTCTTCAATCACGACCGGAGCGGCGGGAAATTCATCCAGCGTTCGAATGGTCAACCCAAGGTCCTGCAGGAACGCTTTCATTTCCCGCTGTTTATCCCAATTCCCCGTTGCCAGCACAAGCTCCATGCAGTTCTACCCCAGATCGCCGATACAGTCTTTTTGCAGCTTGACTAATTGCTGGATCCCGTTCCACCCCAACGCCAAAAATTGATCCAGTTCCTCTTTTCCGAACGAACCGCGTTCGGCTGTCCCTTGCACTTCGACCAAGCGCCCCCTGCCGGTCATCACGAGATTCATGTCCACTTCGGCCCTGGAATCTTCCTCGTAGCACAGATCCGCCATGGCAACCCCGCCGACTCTGCCGACACTGATGGCCGCCAGAAAATCCACCAATGGTCTTTTTTTCAGCACTTTTTTTTCTTTCAACGCGGCAAACGCATCGGCCAGCGCGATAAAGGCTCCGGTAATCGAAGCCGTCCGCGTGCCGCCATCGGCTTGGATCACGTCGCAATCAATCCATACCGTCCGCTCCCCCATCGCAGACACATCCGTCACGGCGCGAAGCGCCCGGCCCACGAGCCGTTGAATTTCCAGGGTCCGGCCGCTTTGCTTCCCCCGCGCCGCCTCACGAGGCATGCGATCATGCGTGGCCCGCGGCAACATGGCATATTCAGCCGTCACCCAGCCTTGCCCCTTGTCCCGCAAAAACGGCGGAACTTTTTCTTCGACGGATGCCGTGCAGATGACCTTGGTTTCGCCCATTTCCATGAGGACGGAGCCATCCGCATACTTGATAAACGGCCGGGTCACCTTGACCGGACGGATTTCATTGGACCTCCGGCCGTCACTTCTTTGCAATCCTGACGTTTCATTCATCGGCGTCTCTTCCTTTTCCCTTCTGCTGTTTCGCTACGATCACCCGCACCAGTAACAACCCGAGAATCACACATGCCACACCCCCGACAAAAAAATCTTCGTATGGAAACACATACGGCATCGGCACAGAGTAGGAGAAACCACGTGCCGCCGCAAGTGTCACGGCTCATCTCGATTTCGTTGACTGCCTCAGAGAGGCATGCTAACTTTTACCCGCGTTTTCAACGGGTTGGAATTTTCTCCATGTATGATCTTCGATTCCTCAGAGAACACTTACCCGCCATTCGGGAGCAACTCGGGCCCCGCGGAGCGGACGTGCCATGGGAGGAAGTTGAAAAGCTGCTCCAGAACCGCCGCGACCGGCTCTCCCAGGTTGACGCCCTCCGGCATCAACTCAAAAAAGGCTCCGATGACGTTGCTCGTTTAAAGCGTGCGAAGCAACCGGCGGAAGAAGCCATGGCCGCCATGCGGGCACTGGGCGACAACGTTGCCATTCATGAACGGCACTTGCGGACGATTGAAGCCGAACTCGAAGAACACGCGCTACGCATTCCCAACGTCCCGCATGACACCGTTCCACAAGGAACTGATGCGGGGCAGAACGTTGAAATTCGTCGATGGGGTGAGCCGCCTTCGTTTGGCTTTCCACCGAAACCGCATTGGGAAATCGGAGAATCCCTGGGCATTCTTGACTTCAAACGGGCCGGCAAAGTCACGGGCGCCCGGTTTTCCATTGCCTTGGGCACGGGGGCCCACCTGGAACGCGCCTTAACCACGTTCATGCTGGACCTCCATCTCCACAAACATGGGTATACCGAAGTCCTCCCGCCCTACCTCGTCAATCGCGACGCCATGATTGGCACGGGGCAACTCCCAAAATTCGAACATGACCTGTTTCACCTCCGTGACGACGAGTACCTCCTCATTCCAACCGCCGAGGTGCCGGTCACCAATATGTACCGGGATGAAATTCTTCCGGACACCGCCTTGCCGATCCGGCACGTGGCCTCGACCCCCTGTTTCCGGCGCGAAGCCGGCTCCTACGGACAGGATACCCGCGGCCTGATCCGCGTCCACCAGTTCCATAAAGTCGAACTCGTGGCATTCACCACCCCGGAAGAATCGTACGCCGAGCTTGAGCGCCTGACCGGCGCGGCCGAAGCGATCCTGCAAACGCTTGAAATACCCTACCGTGTCGTCAGCTTGTGCCGCGGCGACCTGGGGTTCGGCGCCGCCAAAACGTATGACCTTGAAGTCTGGGTCCCCTCGCAACAGGCGTATCGGGAAATCTCGTCGTGCAGTAATTTCGAAGCCTTTCAGACGCGAAGAGCCAACATTCGCTTTCGACCCCACGGCGGCAAACCCGCCTATCCTCATACGCTCAATGGGTCCGGCGTGGCCGTGGGCCGGACGATCGTCGCCATTCTGGAAAACGGTCAGCAGGAAGACGGGTCGGTCATCGTTCCCAAAGCGTTGCGTCCGTACATGAACGGTATCGAACGAATCACCTCCCCCCCTGCGGCGTAACGTTGCCGGCCGGAATTTGGGTGGGTGCAGGACCCTGCCTCTCGATTCTATCTGTTTAACAAGGAGGTTTTCTGTGAAAATTCGGAACTTGATCAGACTCTTGGCCTGTACTCTGGCTCTACTGGGGATCACGGCATGCGGAATGACCAAAGTGCAAACCTCATGGTCGAAACCAGGTGCCGCATCCGGTGAGTTTGAACGCGTGAGCGCCGAGTGTGACAATGACCCGGGGATGGCCGGGCTCAAGGGCGACGCCAGCTACCAAGTCTGCATGAAAAAGCATGGCTGGTTCCTGATCGAAGAGCCTGTGCAATAAAGAGAAACTTAACGATTGGCGTCAATACGTCGTCGAGGGAAAGGCATCTGGAAATCTCATTGACAATTTATTCGCTATAGGCGAACATGTTGGCACGTGGAGCAGGGCATGCAAATCGAATGGGCGACCAAGGCGGTCAGGGATATGCGCCGCCTCACCGCTCGTAACCGCGATAGGATCATCGCCAAGATCGAACAGTACGCCAAAAACCCTGTATCGCTCACCAATCAAGTGATGAGGCTAACTGGCAGCGAGTACCGACGGATGAAAGATGGCCAGTATCGTGTCATTTTCAGAGTCGAACATGACACGATTGCCGTCATGATTGTCTTGAGAGTCCGACATCGGAGGGAAGCCTATGACTGAACCCCGAACCATTATCCTGACGCGGAAGAAATACAATGCGCTCCTCACCCGCAATGAAGAACTTGAGGAGAGACTGGCCGCACTTGATGCGGACGACGGCAACCGGATCCCCCACGACGTGGCCCTCGCTATTATGCGTGGCGAGAGCCCGTTTGTCGCGTTTCGGCACCATCTTGGAATCACGTTACGTGATCTGTCCAGACGAACGGGAATCGGGGCCAGCTACCTTTCCGAGATCGAACGTGGCATCAAATCCGGCTCTGCTGCGGCCTTATCCCGAATCGCCACCGTGTTCGGCACAACAATCGACACCCTGGTGACCACGCATGGTCATACCATGGCTAAGGACAAGAACTAGAGAACCTGTCCAACCTCATGCAGCAACTGCTCATTGAGCAATCAACCATCAAACAAAACTCCGTAATCCGGAGGGGTGCTGGAGTGGACGAACAGGCCGGTCTTGAAAACCGGAGTCCCTCACGGGACCGTGGGTTCGAATCCCACCCCCTCCGCCATAGCATCAAAAGTCGTGCTATACAGAGTGGAGCCACAGCTTCAACCAATTGCCAAAAGAGAGGGAGTGGGATTCGAACGGGGGCTCTGAAGGGGGTGTGCCCCCTTCAGGGGGTGACCGGCGCCCCGCGCCGGCGCGAGGGGTGTGCAAGCCGGACATGGTTTACTTGGTCCAGCGTTCCTCGTTGCGTAAAGATAATATCCCCGGGATACGCTAGATTCGCTTCAAGTGACTTTGCTTTCACTGGCGTAACGAAAACGAAGCTACCCGAAACCCACCGGTCGCTCATATTTTGGCCACGAATAACTGGAACGCCATGAGCCACGTAATCCTTGGACACGAGATCTGAACCAAATGGGCCACCAACGATCGCATTGCGTGACGACGAGGAAATGTCGCGAACACGCGAACTCTCCCATTCCTTCGGAATCACCCCCACCTCAGTCCGCTTGTGCCCCACTGGCACCTCTTCCGCTAGCGCACGGCGTCCGGCTCCAAGGGCCTTGCTCATTGTCCCTTGCTCTCTATTCACCGTCTTCGCTTTCCAGATAGTTCAACTCTCTCCGGATGATCTCCAGTTGGGCTGCAAGCTCCTGTTTCGACGGCAGATAGAGTTGGTATTTCGGCGCGTAGATATTGGCTTCCTCCGGTAGCGTCAGCTCGACCACGGCGTCGTTCTTGCGGCCACAGAGTACGATACCGACGCTCGGAAGTTCGTCTTCAGTCTTTACGTAGCGGTCGAAGTAGTTGACGTACATCTGCATCTGGCCCAAGTCCTGATGGGTCAGTTCGCCGCGTTTGAGGTCAATCAGCACATAGCAGCGCAGCAGCCGGTTGTAGAAAACGAGGTCCACGCGGAAGTGACTATTGTCGAAAGTAAACCGCTTCTGCCGCGCCTCGAACAGGAATCCCTTGCCCAACTCCAGCAGGAAATGCTGAAGCCGGTCGATGATTGCCGTTTCCAGCTCGCTCTCGGAATAGACGGGCTTTTCCCAACCCGAGAAACTCCAGCACCAAAGGATTCTTGATCAGGTCTGATGCTTTTTCGATCACCTGCCCCTCGCTGGCCAGTCGACGAATTTCCTTCTTGTCACGGCTGAGTGCGAGCCGCTCGTACAGGGAACTGGCTATCTGCCGCTCCAGCTCGCGCACACTCCAACCGTTGTCCACTGCTTCAAGCTCGTAAAAACGGCGTTCTTCGGCGTTGTCGATGGTCAGTAGGGTGACGTAGTGGGACCAGCCGAGAGTGAATTGTCCCGCCAATGTAACAGACAGTGTCTGTCGAATCTGTGCGGTGGATAACGATCCGCTCAGTGAGGTAGCCAATTTCCGCGACGCTGTCTCGGAAATTTCTTGTCGATCCCCGGTCGGCTCGGTAAATTTAACAGACGGTGTCTGTTGAATCTCGTGGTGCGCCAAGTAAAACTCGCGGAATTTTCGCAGGTTTGTAGGCGAGCAGCCTTTGACTTCCCTGGTTTTCAACTTGCAAGACAGACTGGCTATCAACCCTCTGCCATATTCTGCCCTATCCGCGCCATGCTGTTCATACTCGACGATATACCACCCGAACAGGTAGTTTCGCACCACAAGTGAGCGGTCAACAGCATGTGCCGCCGAGCGTCGTGTTTCCTCGTGAGTTTGTCGACACAACTCCACGAGATGCTCGAAATTGAATTCCTGACTCATAGCGAGAGCCCCATCCGTTTCAAGTGCCCCTCGACCTTCGCGCCGAACGCCTCCACGTCCTGCTCCAGATCCGGCAGGGGCCGGGCGTAGCGTTCTTCCAGTTCCTTCACGCGCCCGGCGAGTTGCTGGGTCAGCCGTTGCACCTCACTTTCGACAGCGACCCGGATACTCGCAAACCACTTGTCCTCGACCGCCAGCGTCTTGATCTCGGTTTCGGTGAGTGCGCCATAGCGGGCCAGCACCTGCTCATCCAAGCGGGCTTGGGCCTCCTTGACGACCCTGGCTGCCTCGGCCTCGGTCTCAAGGGTCCGACAATGCTTGAGGGCGTCGTGTTCTTCGTCGCTTTCCCTCTCATACCGGATGGCCTTGAGCCGCTCCATCACGCCGCCCTTGGTGACCTTGCCCTGCATCCCGCTATCACAAGAAATCAGAGGTTCCATAACACGAATATATATGAAAATCAGATTGTGCGGTCAATAAAACTGCGGTTCCAATTGGCGGACAAGTTTATATTGCCTGACAAACAGACCACTCACAACTGCCACGTCGAAGGCAGCCTATGTACCTTCCCCCCAATTGAGGTGTACGTCGAAAGTGAGAAAATGGCGGCATTGATTTGGTCCTTCAGCAAACGTAGCGTGAAGCCATGCAGTTGACAGCGATTCCAGGAATTCGCAATCGTGTTTTCAAGACTATCTTGGGCGAGTTGGTGTCTACTTTGGAAATCATCATTATTCGAGATCCCATAAGCAAGGCCATGTTGCAAGACATGGCCAGCATACAATTCGGGGATATGGTCAAAGCCGTTGTGGATGTCGAAGCAGACATGATGGCAATTGGCGGTGAACTTCATTCAGATGAGGAAGCCGTGCTTCTTGATGAAGGTTCACGACAATCAAATCTCTGGGGCATCAACCTGTATCCGGACAAGCCATCAGAAGAATGGATCGAGTTTGATTCGATGATTAACGTGCGGCCATCCGGAGGAAACCGCTCCCGTATGGTGGAAAGCGGCGAAATCCGGAAAGCAATCACCAGGATCGTTCAACGGTTAGTGGAGAATTGACCCGCATGTCCTATCAGCATGCAAGCCTGGCGGGAGGCAGATGGTTCACCATGCCCTTGGTGGAGCAGTTGGCCCATGTCGGCAGCGAAGTCGGACGCATTCTCCGTTGGAAAGAAAAAAACCCACAGAACTGTGAAAAGGCTTTCTGCCGGGCGCTGGAACTGCTTGATTTAACCATACAAGATCCACGCTGGAAGGGTCGCCGGAAGGAACTGACCCGTGCACGAGAGTTCCTCTGTGATGCGATGTTGGGAGACAACCTCTACGGGACCAACCTGGGCGACCTTGACCGGTATTTCCACCACTATGCCCTCGCTTCCAGAATCGGGCGATCACATTGATGGATCTATGGAAATACCGGCAGGCAGGCCGCCCTGACTTTACCCTGACCTCACTCCAACGCCCATAGCCTTGCAGCCTCTGTTTAGCCTTTGTCCTTAATCACTTCGACTTCCAATTTAATCTGCACGTCATTGCCGACGATGAGTCCCCCGTTATCCAACAATTTGTTGAATTGTACGCCGAAGTCTTGCCGGTTGATGGTCCCTTCCGCAGTAAATCCGGCTCGCGTATTGCCCCACGGGCCTTGTACCACCCCATTGAACGTCCCCGCCAAGGTGATTTCTTTCGTGATGCCTTTGATCGTCAGATTTCCAACCGCCGTATACGTCTCGCCGGTCTTCTTGTAACTCGTCATGGTATAGGTCATGGCGGGAAACGTGCCGGCATCGAAAAAATCCGGGCTTCGGAGATGATCATCCCGTTTCTGATGATCGGTAAAAATCGACTGGGTTTGGATGGTGGCTTGAATCGTTTTAAACTCTTGGGCTTCAGCATCCATTTCGACGACACCGCTGTAGTCCAAAAACTCCCCTTGGGTTCTTGACACCACCATATGTTTGACCGCAAACCCGATGGTGGTGTGATCCTTATCCAGATGCCAGGTGGCCATTTCCGCCAGCGCGCCCGGCGTAGTGGTACAGACGGATAGGATGAGAGCCAAGAAGAACGGCATGATGTTGTGTCGAACGTTCATGAGGATGCCTCCGTTAATCGTCAATAAGAACACGTGTCTAATCAGCCTGCCTGCCAAAACCGGCGAGATCAAAATCCATGGACCGGATCCTTTCTCTTAGTAAAAGCCCGGCTGCTCCGTCAAGCCTCTTATTGAATTTGCCGGGACCCCTCATGCAAACCAAAATCCAAAACGTCAAACTTCCGGGAGGACGCGGGACACACGGCCGTTACTCCTACCTGCGCACGTAAAGCAACTCACAGGCTTCGCAATAGCCGTCCATCCGGCCCCGCCGGAAGGCCGAGGCCAATTGCCGTTTGACCCACTCCGCGCCTTCCTGCCCGCCGCGACCATCCACGCCTTGCGACAGCATCATGTGTAAGGCCACGTCCAAGAGCTGTTCTTTCCGTTCTTCCATCTCAAGGGTTACGATTTCATTGATCGCATGCGTGGCATGGACCTTCACGGTCTCTTCATGAAATTTGTCATAGCCTAATTTGGCCACCGTGGTTTTGCGAATGTTGGCCAATTCCCGTTTCACCAAGGGAAGATCCTGCATTAATTTCCGGAAAATCTCCAGGCGGCCTTCCTCCCACAACTTTTTCTCCATCGCATCGAGGACGATCCCCGGGTTGACCGTTTCAGCCGGTTCCTCGGCAAAATCCGATTTCCGGCCATGGCCCCCGAACCGCAACCGTTCGTAGGATTTCCGGGTTTCCGGATCGCCAAGCACTTCATACGCGGCATTGATTTCCCGAATTTTTTCTTCAGCTTGCTTGTTTCCCTGATTACGGTCAGGATGATATTTGAGCGCAAGTTTCCGATAGGCTCGTTTAATCTCTTCGTCCGAGGCCTGCGGCGTCACTTCCAGGGTGGCATAATAGTCTAAGTGGTATCGTGCCATCAGCTCTCACCGGCTGCTTCGATCATAACGGGGGCGAGTCTTGCAGAACAAGCAGCGCCTGTGCTCACTTTGCGCTCTATGCTAGAATATCAAGGACATCCGTCATCCGTTGATACTTTTGGCCGTCTCCTTCCGTCATCCCTAACAAAAAGACACTGGATTCCCGATGAAAGATGTCGGGAATGACAGAAAAGGAGCAGGAATGACAGCCTGAGGTGATTCAACGTCTTTGCTTCTTTCCGTCTCCTTCTGTCATCCCCGACCCGATCGGGGATCCAGCGTCTTTGGTGTTATCTGTCCGTCATTCTGTCCACGAATGGGTGAACATTGACAATCCGTCCAATGTATTCCCAGGCGTTAAGAGATTGGCCGCCATGTCACCCATGCTTCTTGCCAAGCTGATTTCAGGAGGTCAAACAGGCGTGGACCGGGCAGCCCTCGACGTTGCCTTGGAACGCGGATTGCCAACCGGCGGGTGGTGCCCCAAAGGGCGTCTGGCCGAAGACGGGAAAATCCCGATGATCTACCGGTTAAAGGAAACGCCATCGCCGCATTATGCCCAACGAACACGTTGGAACGTCCGCGACGCGGACGGAACGCTCGTTTTAACGTACAACGAACCCACGGGCGGCACGGCACTGACGATCCATACCTCTCAAAGCATGCACAAGCCTTATTACGTCATCGATTTGACGGCGCCCGAGGCCACTCGCAACGTTGTCTCGTGGATTTCCCACATGGACATCGCCATCCTGAACGTAGCAGGGCCCCGAGAAAGCATCTGCCCCGGTATCTATCAGAAAGCCTTCGACTGGTTGCAAAACATGCTGGTCAGGCAGAACTCTCTATTGAGTCTATAATGCAAACTTGATTCCTTCAAGGTAGCCACGTTTTGCCACGGGGAAGCAGACATGAGACCATAGGTCGAACCCGTGAAGAGAGGTCAATGATGTATATCTTCTGGTTGGGACTCATCGCATCAAGCCTGTCAGGCCAATTGCTCGCTGGCGATTCCCCCTCTCCATGGTTTTTTCAACCCGTTGAAAATAAAAGATTTGCGGAAATTGTCACCATACCGAAACTTCTTCAGACCCCCAGCCAATACCATCAAAAACCCATTCGAATCCGGGGAACCGTTACGCGGCTGGAACTTCATCTCGACGACTCGAAACATTTCATCAATTTTGTATTTTACCTCAAGACAGGGGCGGACCGCGTACTGGTCTTCGGGCGGCATGATCGAACTCGAGGAGACATCCAAATGACCATCGGTCGAACCGTTGAAGTTGAGGGCATCTTTTGGAAGGAACGAGAGGCCAATGGCCACCGGTTATTCAACAACGTCGAAGCCCGACGGGTCACGTTTTATCCTCCGCTCACCCCGGATCAAGCGGCCCGCCCTTCTCCCCTCCTGACAAGTCTTTGACGCAACCTTCTCACCACGTTTCGGACCGGAAACTGAGCGGAACCAACTGTGCTTGCTCCAGCCCTAAGACGAGTTGATCTTTTGCCGGCGCATTACCACAGAACCGCACGTGACACTGCGACAGATTCGGCTCCAGTTCAACGAGCGGCGCCAGATTCACGCGAGTGTCCCGCCCGTCGTCCGTCAGGACCTGCACGATTCTTCCTTTCCCATGAGCCCAATTCTCCGGCCACTCCCGGGTTAATACCGGATGGTATGAAAAGTGTTGTGGAAATTCCCGCGACAGATCCAGCAGGGCCTGATGCTCCATCAACTGACGAGGCGTTTTGACGCTCACGATCAGGCTGAAATGCCCCTCTGCCGTTCCTCCGAACGCTCTGGATTGCATATATCGTACATACGCCAAAAACGGCGTGATGCCCGTCGAAAGGGCCACGGCCACAATCCGCATCGAGCACCATTCGTGATCCTCTTCCAAAACCAGGGTCGTCGGATCCACCGTCCGGCTGTTTTGGTACACCACCAGTTCCGAACGGGTTTCGTCGTAACTCACGCACACGTCGATTGAGCCGCCCGTGCGGCAACGCTGCACAAGATCATCGGTCTGCCACCAGGGAGAGGTATCGGCTTTTTCCTTGTGCGTATCGTTGATGATCGTTTCCAAGACACGCGGGTTTTCATCCGCACAATTGGAACGTGTATACATGCGGCGGCGATATTTCCGTGTCCGGACACCAAACGGTTTAGCCAAAAACGCCGACCCAGGATGCATGCAATCACGAATGGGAAGGGGCCGTCCATCGACCTCATACGTCTCCGGCAACGCCAACGTCACCTTTCTCATTTCACCCGGATCGTATGTTTCCACATGGATAATCCTGGCAGGCACAAAAAGTTCGCGCGGTCTGGTCATCAAGCACTCCTTTCCCTTCCGGGTTTCTCCACTCTTGCGAGGGTTTCTTCTCCTCTTATTTTACAATACGATAGACGCCCCGATAAGGTTCGCCAACCGGCGTCAACCAAGACCTCGTTCCCATTTACCCTATCATAGCCTCGACCGCCAATTTCCGGGACCATTCCTCATGTAAACAACCCGAGCGCCAGAGGTGGTGGCCCCATACAACTGCTTGCGAGAAATCATCATTTTCGCTAAGCTCTGTAGGCAATTGTACGAACGTCATTCATTTCTTACGGAGGCTTTCACGTTTCTCAGGGAAGTTAGCATTATGAACGAACCGCTCAATAACCGATACGTCATCGAAATCAAGGAACTGGTCCCCCCCCGACGGATCAAGGAACAACTGCCTGCAAATGAGGCAACGGAAGCCACGGTACTGCAAACCCGTCAGGCCATCCGGGATATTCTTTATGGACGAGACCAGCATCGGCTCCTCGTCGTCATCGGCCCCTGTTCCATTCATGACCCGGAAGCGGCCATGACCTACGGGGCCGCCCTCAAGAAGGTCAGTGAGGCAACCCAGGACCATCTGTTGATCGTCATGCGGACCTACTTTGAAAAACCGCGAACAACGGTCGGGTGGAAAGGACTGATCAATGACCCTTATCTTGACGGAAGCTGTGACATTGCCGAAGGATTACGGCAAGCCCGAACCGTTCTCTTGGACTTGAATGCGCTCGGCGTCCCCTGCGCCACCGAATTACTCGATCCGGTCACGCCCCAATATCTTTCCGACCTCATCAGTTGGTCAGCCATCGGGGCACGCACCACGGAAAGCCAAACTCATCGGGAAATGGCGAGCGGACTGTCCATGCCGGTCGGCTTCAAGAACGGAACGGACGGCAGTCTGCAAGTGGCGCTCAATGCCATGGTGGCAGCACGGCAACCTCACAGTTTTGTCGGGATTAATCTCGACGGGGCCACGTCCATTATTAAGACCAATGGAAACCCTGACCGGCACATCGTCTTACGCGGCGGCGGCGGAAAAACCAATTACAGCCGGGAACACATTCTGGCAGCCAGGGATGGGTTGGCGGATGAAGACATTGCCAGACCCATTATGGTCGACTGCTCCCACGGGAATTCCGACAAGGATCACACGCGCCAGATTCCGGTTGCCCATTCCGTCGTCCAACAATATTGCGAGGGACAGCGATACATCTTGGGACTCTTGATGGAAAGCAATCTCAAGCCGGGCAAGCAATCCTGGGGAACCGGCAAAACGTTGGAATACGGCGTCTCGATCACCGATGCGTGCATCGGGTGGGAGGATACGGAAACCCTGTTGTATGAATTGGCGGACACGCTGGCGAAGCAAATGCCTTTGCCTGTCGGCACCCCTTAAAGGAGGTCTCTATGAATCACCCCACGCATACTCCCCACGTCCATGTGCACCATGACACCTGCGGGCATACGAAAATTCAACATGACGGCCACATCGACTTTCTGCACGACGGGCACATGCACCATCTTCATGATGACCATGTCGACGAACACGTGCTTCCGGTTTCCGCGCAAAATCCGGAAGCCTGCACACCATCACACACCTGTGAGGGCCACGAGCCCACGCATAGCCATGGCCCCGATTGCGGCCACGAAGCCGTGCCGCATGGCGACCACACGGATTTCCTTGTGAACGGACATCTGCACTTTGTCCATGACACGCACTGCGACGATCATGGCTTGGTGACGGTAGAATAACGGGAGATCAGGAACCCGTTGAAGCAGCAAGTGGCTCGGGGGCTTTGGTCTTCTCGTCGCGTGCATGACAAGAATGACACCGGCACAAAGACCGGTTCATAAAGCTACCCCACGCGATCAGAGAAGCCCCGATCAAATTTCCGGTGAGTTCCAGACTCGACCCCTCTCCTGCCACCAAACGCATTGAAAGCAACAGCAGGAAGCCGGTCATCGTCAATATCGCCGGGCGACGATCCCGATGCACGGGATACGTCACAAGTACCCCGCCACCGGCGATCACCAGGATCACGCCCAAAAGCACCCATTCCGTCGAATCCGAAAACACTGAACTCACAACGTCCTCAAATGCTCCACCGTATTGCGCAGCCAACAAGGGAACCACCAATAACGCCAATGGCGTTAAGGCGCAATGCACCACGCACACCAACGAGAGAATCGAACCGGCCCGGGAGAGTCTCACGCCCAACTGCATCATGTCGACCCCGTCGTTGAAGCTATTGACATTTGGGACACCAGCCACTGAATTCCAACGAATGATCGCCCACCAGGAACCGGGTTTCCCTCTCAATCATTGACGTCAGTTTTTTCAGCGGACATAACAGCAAATCTTCGATTTTTCCGCAGATTCTGCAACGAATATGGTGGTGATGCGCACGCCCCTCTTTCATCTCATATCGAAACTGGTCATCATGGTGCAGCTTAATCCGCCTGACCAACCCGATGGTCTTCAATGCATTCAGGTTACGATACACTGTGACCGGATCGATAGCGACGTTCTGTTTTTGCAAACAGGCATACAATTCTAACGGACTCAACGGATATTTCGTTGATTCGAGCACGCCTAACACAGCTTGTCTCGTCCTCGTCATTCGTTTACCCGACGCCCGAATCTCATCTTTCACGCTGGTTTTCACGAACCATCCTCACACGGACCATAACGGCGGCCTTGACTCACTTATTGCAAGTAGATTGCGATTAGCACAACTGCATGGAAATGTCAATTTCGACTCGACGGATGCCGTCTTCCCGCCAGCCACGTGCCAGGCTCTCTTGACCGTTGACCCATTCTGTCACTATGCTCCTTTGCCCTGTTTTCAACTTTCCTATTAACGACGCAGCCAGGATGCGAACCGCACGGAGCGGCCTATGACCGTTGCTCTTCCCTTTCGAGAACCACGATTGGGACAGGATTATTGGATCGAAGACAACGTGCTTCCAAACGCCCTCGAAGTGGCCCAACGGTGTATTGCCAACGGCACGTGGACGCTGGGCTCACCATGGCGCCCTGAACCCTGGCCCGGCATGAGGGCCCCCCATGCCCTGTTCCCCGAGGAATTGCGTCGCGTTGAAGCATGCGTGACACAACGTCTCGGCATTCCGGGCCTGCAACCGCAAAACGATTCGGACATGGGCATTTCGGGCCATAATCACATCCAATTGTGCGGCGGGGCCGAAGGCGTGGCCCGTCCCCACGTGGATTCCGCAAGCATCTGCGATTATGCGGCAGTCCTGTACCTTCACCCCAATCCCCCGACCCCTCACGCGGGAACGTCCTTTTACCGGCTTCATATGCCGGGAGCAGGACCCGGAGGCAACGTCTGCCCACGGGAATATGAGAGTTTACGGGACGTTCCCGGGATGCCCCAGGAAATGGACCCGACACTCTTTGAAGAGATTCTGGAGGTGCCTTACGTGTTCAATCGACTGTTGGCCTACAAATCCGACCTGATTCATTCGGCCACTTCGTATTTCGGGTGGGGGACGGAACTCGCTTCAAAACGTATGGCCGTGGTGTTTTTCTGGAAGGTCGGGTAAGGAAGGAATAATGGCCGAGCCCCCCACCGGTTTGCCGGCGGGCTTCGCCCTTGGCTCTTCGACTCCCCCTCCAGGAGGGAGTGATGCGGGGGTCAGTTGGTCGCCTTCAGCAATTCTCCGGCCGCCTTCCTCACCGTTTGCGTAACCGTCGCGCCTCCCAGCATCCGCGCAATCTCTTCTTCCCGCTCCTCGGCAGGGAGACGGGTGACCGACGCCATGGTTCGCTTCTCCGCGCTCTCTTTTTGCACCAGATAATGATGATGTGCCTGGGCGGCAATTTGCGGAAGATGCGTGATGCACATCACCTGGTGCGTTTGCCCCAACGCTTTGAGACGTTGTCCCATGGTTGAGGCCACGTTGCCTCCGATTCCCGCGTCCACTTCATCGAAAATCAACACGGGCACCTGGTCCACGCTCGCCAACACCGTTTTCATCGCCAACATCAGCCGGGAGAGTTCCCCGCCCGATGCCACCCGCGTCAAAGGGTGCAGGCTCTCCCCGGGATTCGCACAAAACGTGAACTCGATCTGATCGAGGCCGTGTGGCCCGGCCTGTTCCATTTCAGAGGCCGCCGTGAGCCCAACGTGGAATCGTGACTTGTCCATCATCAAATGCCCCAATTCGGCGATGATGCGCTCTTCAAGTTTTTTGGTCACGGCCTGACGAGCTTCGGACAGCTTCTGTCCCAAAGCCCACGTGTCCTGACGGGCTTGTGAAACCTGTCGCTGAAGATCCTGCGTGCGTTCTTCGATGTTCGCCAATTCTTCCAATTCGGATTGAATCCGGGTTTGACGAGCCAGCAATTCTTCCAGCGACTCGCGGTATTTCTTTTTCAACCGTTGCAACAAGGCCAGCCGTTCGTCGATCTGCGCGAGCCTTGCCGGATCATGATCGAACCCATCCTTGTAATGACGGGTGGCCCAAACCAGTTCCTCAACCTGGGCGATGCCGCCCTCGACCGACTCATTCCAATTCCGAACGTTGTCGTCGATCGTCCCCAGTTCATGCACCAGTTTCCTGAGTTCCGTTAGTTGGGACAAAACCGATGTCTGGTTGTCATACAACAGATCATAAGCCTGATTGACGATTTCCAACAACCGGTTGCTGTTCTGCAATCTTCGGTGTTCCCGCATGAGGGCTTCATCTTCTCCGGGAACCAATTGGGCTTTACCCAATTCCTCGCATTGAAAACGCAAGAACTCTTCCCGTTCCTGCCGCTCTTTCGACCGTTGCATGGCATCGTCGCCGGCACGAACAAGGTCCTGCCAGCGACGATAGTACGTGCCGTATTCATCGCGTAACGCCAGCAGCCCTCCAAAGGCATCAAGGACGTTCAATTGCACTTTTGACGAAAGCAACGATTGCTGTTCATGCTGCCCGTGAATATCGACCAACCAGCCGCCCAATTCCACCATCTGGTGCAAGGGAACCAGCCTTCCGTTCACGTACATCCGGCTCCGCCCTTCGCGAGAGAGGGTCCGGCGGAGCAGAAGATCCTGCGTGCCTTCCGGCAGCAGGTCCCATTCTTGCAATTTTTCGAGAATCGGCGGACACCCTGATACGGAGAACACCGCTTCCAACGTGGCTTCCTTGGCCCCGGTTCGGATATGCTCGGCTGACGCGCGTCCGCCCAGCAACAGGATCAGGGCGTCAACCAGAAGAGATTTGCCGGCGCCGGTCTCTCCCGTAAAGACCTGAAAACCCGGCGAAAATTCAAGTTCGAGGGATTCGATGAGGGCGAAATGGGAAATGCGCAGTTCAGTGAGCATAACGACGGCGCATGCTCACCACCCTAGGCAGGAGCGGAATGTTGTGCGAGCAGCGAATCGATGACTTGTTTGAATTGGGTCTTGGGCCGCGCACCCACTATTTTTTCGACAGGTTGGCCGTTCTTGAAAAAGAGAATCGTGGGGATGCTCATGATTTGAAACTTGCCGGCGACCTCGGGAACTTCATCGGTATTGAGTTTCATGACCTTTACTTTGCCTTCATAATCTTTGGCCAGTTCTTCGACAATCGGGGCAACCATCTGACACGGTCCACACCAGACCGCCCAAAAATCAACCATGACCAATCCATCGACCTGACCGACTTCAGCTTCCCAATTGGCAGCCGTTGCTTGCACAACGAGTTCGGACACGGCATCCTCCTTCTTCCAAAAGTGACGAAACGACGTTCTTCCCCACGTGGTGGGGAGAATCCTAAACGTGCCACTGAAAACGTGTCAACTTCGGCCCGGCCTCATCGCCCGGCGTTCTCCTCCCATTGCCATGGCTCAGGCACGCCGGCCCACCAATTATCCGGGCGGGCTTTTTCCCAGGCTCGAACCTCCAACCATAATTCGTCGGCACGAGCTTTATCAAGCCGGTTGGCCATACCGGCGACCACGTCATACTGCTGACGGATTCCCTCATGCAGCAGTTCCTTGGCCATCCTGGCCAGTAAATCCGGAGGATCGACAAGGTCCATGGTTCCGCGGTTGACCATGGAGAGCGACAACTGCCCCACCTTGACCCATTCATCGCGTTTGGCCAACGACTCCAGGTAGCCATCCAGCGCATGATACACGTAAATGAGGTACACGTAACTTGTCACGGATGGCGCGTGGTCGATGTTCATTTGACAGGCTTCGATCGCACGCCGGTAATCCCCGGCTGCCAGGTACACTTTGGCTCGCGCCAACGGAGGCCGGACGTTGGGCATCGAGTGTTCCGCGACTGACGAGTCGGTTCCCGTCAGGCACCATCCGACCAGCAACACCAGAAGACTTAGGTGAATCGTTCGAAACGGCTCCGGCACGGTCATCACACCCTCCTCCGGTTAACGGTTCGCGACGCAATCCGCGCCAGAATACCACGGATCAATCCTTCTGTGCATGTTGCTTAACTTCTTCATGGTGATATGGTAAAAATCGCTCAGCCTTCCTTCGACAGGCTCAGGACAGGTCTTGTGTCAGACAATCAGGAATGTACCGATGTCAGCGTTGATACTGGTTTTGGGAATGGTCATGGCATCCTCCCCCGTGCAAGCGGAAACGGAATCCTGGAAGACATTGAACACCGCCGGCATGCTCGCCTACAAGGAAGACGATTTTGTCCTGGCAAAAGAGATGTTTCACCGGGCCCTGAACGTCCTGGAAGAATCAACCGGCCCCGATTCACGAGCCGCCACGACCCTGAACAATCTCGGCGCAACTCACGAAGCCTTGGGTGAGTATGAACAAGCCGAACTCCGTTATCGTCATGCGCTCACGCAGATCGAAACGATCCAGGGACCCGAGCATCCGGACGTCGTGGTCGGACTGAACAATCTGGCCTCGTTATATTTTTCGCAACGGGTGTTCGAGAAGGCCGAACCGCTTTGGCATAGGGCGCTCTCCATCAGTGAACAGTTCCTGGGAGACACGCACCCCCACCTCATCCAAACCCTTCTCACCCTGGGACTCGTCACGCAGGCGCAAAAGAAGTTTGATCGCGCGGGCGCCTACTACCTGCGCGCCATTGCAATCGGCGAACGGTCACTGGGCGCCGACCATCCCAGTCTGATCCCCCTCTATGAACGATATGCATCATTCCTGCGTCAAGCCGGCCGGAACGAAGACGCACTGGCCGTCGATCGCCGGATGGAGGCCATTCGAGACGCCAATCAACGCCCCTCCCCTCCCGAGTAAACTCGGAGCCCATTCACGGCGGACCTGCACGATGGATTCACGACGCACCCCATCGGAACGGCACACCTGATACGTTGGACTATCTGTGTTTGCACGGCCTCATCACGTGGGGACGGCTGGAGTTGCGCGGAGGAATTCGAGGCGGGCACTTCGTTTCGGGCATGACGGGCGAGCAATTCTGACGGCACCCGACTTTGGAGGACCGGTCCCATTCATGACAGGAGAAGGGGCCTTCAAAGACCGTCCGGACCTTCTCTTGACCATGGCCTCCTTCCACGATAAGATCCGGCCATGGCACGTATTCCGTTTGATCCGCGCACTTTCGGGTCCAAGCGGCCGGGCATGCACCCTCAACCCGCCCCGCCTCAAGCAGATCCCAACGCCCAGTTTCGTTCGCTGAATGCCACCCTCCTGTTCTGTCCGAATTGCCGGGAGGCAACCCCGGCCCGGGAACGCCTCCTACTCGTCCTGCCGTCCGGCAACAAATACGAATACGTGTGTTCCTACTGCGGGACATCAACCGGTGAAAAAATCGACCAGGACCTGCAGAACCCCACGCTTTTTATTCCCTGACTTGTTTGAAATACGGCTCACGGTCCTGAATGTGTTTCAGGCACCGGCAGGCCTTCCATGGCCATGATGCGTAATGCGTTGGTGGTGGGACAGGGGCCGGGACGGAGTTGATAGTCGAACTGCAATGCCTTGTCACCGAGCGTTTCCTGAAAATGAATGTTGGTGAGAGTTGTCAATTCCTGTTCCAGATTGGCTAACTCCAGGTCGTGCGTGGTGACGAGGCCCAATCCGCGCCCGGCAGTCAGTTCGCGGATGAAGGCTTCGCTTCCCAATAACCGTTCCCGATTATTCGTTCCCTTGAAAATTTCGTCGATGAGAAACAGCACCGGAGCTTCACGGTGATCTTCCATCGCCACCAAGAGGTTCTTGAGGCGTTTGACTTCAACGTAAAAGTACGACAACCCTTCTTCGAGGACGTCGCCGACCCTGATGCAGGTATGGATCCGCAGCCACGACCATTCCCAGGATTCGGCGCACACCGGTCCCCCGGCCTGCGCCAGACACACGTTGATCCCGATCGTTCGCAGGAACGTGCTCTTCCCGGACATGTTGGAGCCGGTCACCAGGAAGACCCGGCCCAAGCCGTCCAATGTCAAATCATTGTTGATCCGTTGTTGATGGACAATCAACGGATGACCGATTGCGGTTCCGGCAATGCCGGTCCCGGACACGAGCCCGTCCGTTCTCCTGTGAGGCCACGCGTAGGATGGATTCAAGTAGGCAAACGTCGCCAGTGCCATGGCCGCGTCAATGATCGCCAATTGCATGATCCAAGCAGGCAGAACGGACCGCAGCCGGTTGCAGACGTTCCGCAGATACCACGTCCACGCCAAATCCCAGGGGACGAGGACGTGTAGGCCAATGTGCAAGAGAGGGTGCGCTTTCAGGCTGAGCCCGCTGCACACTCTTGCAAGTTGTCTGATGGCCACTGAGGGACGACTGTCCTCGTTTCGCCATAAGACGGTCATCGCCTGAAGAATGGGAAACCGTCGAAACGACCGCTTCTCGAAAATGCCAAGCACCGCGGCGACTGCGTCCAATTCCAGATGCAGGTCGAGAGCCCGTCCAAACACGCGACTCACCCGCCTCCCCGTGAACAGCAACAACAAGGCATACAGCAGAAAAGAAACGATCCAATACCCGGTCCCGCCAAGCAACCAGAACACAAAAAGAGCCGCATTGAGACCGGCCAGAGCACTCGCCGCCAGCAGCAGCGGACCCAAGTGAGCCATGGACTCGGAGGATTCCAACAGACTCTCCAGACGATCGGTATTGATCGGATTGGGACTCAGGCTTTTCGCCACAAGTTGACTCCGGTCCCGCAACCCCCGCAATGGGGTCAAAGCCCGGACGAGTTCCTGCCTGATCTCCCATTGGTTGAACGCAACCGGATGTTGACGAGTCATCCAGGCAACCAATAACATCTGCCCGTCCCGCGACACCGTCGTATCCAACAAACGGAATAGGGAATGTTTCCCGAAGAGATCGAGATCCATGGCATACGGATGCTCGGAAGACAGGCGCAACGTGGTTTCCGGAATGCCTTCCCAATCCACGCGCAGACGCGCCAGGTTACTTTCCTGAATGTCGATCCACGTTCCAAGCCGGCGCAACCGTCGTTCCAACCGGTTATGAACGTTTGCCACGCACAGGAAGCAGAGAAAAAATCCCAGCAGCGCCCAATTCCCCGTGACGAACCATCCAAGTTCATACGACGCGACACACACCAGAATCCCCGTCAGCACCACTCCCATACGGCATCGGCTCAAGATCAAACTGACGCGACGGCCTTTCCGAAGAAGCCGTGCTCCTCGGTCACGGCCGCGAGCGATCATGCGTTCGCGGGTATGCCGTTTCTGATCCATCATGTTGACGATTGGCGGTCCGAAAAAGACTTGCATCCCCGTGCAAGCCGGTTGCGAGCGGTGAAGCGCAAGGGTCAAGAAGGGCGTTACTCGGAAGACAACCGCAGATTGTCAGGCAGGCTTTCCAAATACTCCAGCAAGGCTCGATACGTCAGTTCGCGGACCATGGCTTTCGTCGCCGGCGCGTCATCCAGACTGCGTCTCAGCCAGACCGTGTCCTGAACCTGGGCGTTGGCCGCGTTACACAACGTCCACATGTGATGCAGAAATTCTACCGATAATCCAACTTGCACGCCTTCCGATTCAATACGGTCATCCAGGATAGCCAACAGGTCTGAAATCGCCTGATCGGCCCGGTACGGCTTGGAAGAATACCCGAACGCCTCCGTGGTGGCTTCTTCCTGTTTGGCCTGTTCCACCAAATCATACATATACTCTTTCAAGAGTCCGATTTGTCGTCCTGAAAGCCGCATGGTCATTCCCAGGCCAATCCCCAGAGCCCTCCGACAGTACAAAGCCGGTTTACCTTATCTCAACTTCTCATCATCGGCAAGCGCCGGAAGTGACCAGTGCCGCACCACGAGTCGCCGAGTGGCCCTGACCCGCTCCCGTGACTCAAAGCGCATGCATGCGCGATTGCCTGGCTTCACGTCTTGCCGTCGTCTCCCCACAAGGTAGCCAACCGGGAATCGCGGCCACAGGTTAAGCGGTAAAATTTATACCGGATCGGATTCTTCCGATAAAAATCCTGGTGGTATTCTTCTGCCGGATAAAACGCCGTGGCTTGGGTAATTTCCGTCACGATAGGGACATTGAAAGTCCTGGTCCGCTTGATTTCCTCTTTCGAGGCTTCCGCCACAGCACGCTGCTCTTCATCGTGATAAAAGATCGCAGGACGATACTGGTCCCCGTGATCGCAGAACTGGGCATCCGGCGTCGTGGGATCCGTATTGGGCCAGTAGACGGCCAATAACTCCCGATAACTGATTTTTTGAGGATCGTACGTTATCTGAACGGCCTCGGCGTGTCCGGTTCCCCCGGCGGAGACGTCTTCGTAGGTTGGATCGACCGTCTGCCCACCGGTATACCCCGACGTCGTGGCAATCACGCCATCGAGTTCATCAAACGGGCCTTCCATGCACCAGAAACACCCTCCGGCAAACGTGGCGATTGCATAATCGCCCTTGGCCGTTTCACTAACCGACGTGTCGTTCATACTGAGGAGCAGCCCTCCCCCCAGCACGCACACAAGAAAAACTTTATCAATTTTCATGACGGCGGCTCCTTTCCTTCACCGGGTCCTTCTCCACATACGGGACAAAAATCGTGGCGAGGGATTCTGTTGATTCTACTCCGCAGCAGAAGACCGTGCCTCCCTTTCTCCTGAACTTCCCCTATGGTACACCGGAATCCCATTCAACGCACGTGGGAACTTGAGTAATGGATGGTTCAAGGATAGCATTGAAACGCAATCAACCAGGAACGATACAACGACACAACCAGCGGGCGGGGCAGACGATTCTGCGAGGACATGACATGTTCCTGACTCAAGCATTGGGCAATCGGTCAACCATCCGCAAGAGGCACGCCATGCTGAGAAGAATCACCATGTGTGTGGCCTGGAGCGGATACCTGCTCATCCCGTCGCTGCTTTCGGCCAACACGTCCGACCCTTCGACGACGCCCTTCGACAAAGCTCAGGACAGGCTCAGGGCAGGCTTTGCCGAAGTTGTCGAGCAAGCCAAGCGCGGGACCGTGGGTATTCTCACGCAATCGACTCAGCCGGACGGGAAGGCTTTCTCCGTGAGAGGGTCAGGCATTTACCTGGGAGAGGGATATATCCTCACTGCCCGACACGCCACGAAGCGCCAGGGCGGCGGAACGGCGACGGACCCTCCACACGTTTCCGTGATCTCGAGCACGTTGGAGGAAGCCCCTGCCACGTTAGTCGGGGTGAATCAATTTTTGGACGTTGCCCTGTATCGTATCTCTCAAGAGAAGGTGCCTCACGGGCTGTCGGCCCGGACCTTCAGCCAAGCCGAATCCTTGCCGGGCGAACAAGTCTTCACCGTGGGCTACCCTCTGGGTTGGGGACCGGCAATCAGCTATGGATACATCGGCAACCCGAATACGTTTCTGCAAACGGTCCAATCCCGTCTCCTGCAAGTTGATCTTTCAGCGTGCAGCGGCAATTCCGGCGGAGGACTGTTCAATGCACGGGGAGAAATCGTCGGCCTTGTCCACGCGATCATTCAAACCGAAACCTCTCGAGAGGAACGTCGTTGCAGCCGGTTTGCCTTTGCCGTGCCGGGACCATTGGTCCACAAGATCGTGACGGCCCTCAAGCAGGGAAAGTCGTTTCACTTTTCAAAACTCGGGCTGCAACTCACCTCCGTCAAATTTGCAAACCGGTGGCACATGGCCGTGGCGCAGGCCACGGGACCGGCACGACGGGCCGGATTCAAAAAAGGCGACGTCCTGCTGTCGATCGACGACCAGCCGATTCACTCGGCCAGTCAGCTTAAAACGTACGTCATCGAACACACGCGCCCCTTGCAGCCGGTCAGTATCCGCATTCTGCGGCAACACAAAGAAAAAGTGCTGCGAGTGATTCTGGGAAAGGCTTTGCCTTCTACGCTGAAGTGAGAGAAACCTTTGCGTCCTCCGCGCGGCAACGAGTATCATGAATCACTCTTCGGTCCGACCAGAATGAACGCTTGACGGCAAATTTCCGGTTGCAACGGACGCAACGATGGCCAAGCAACGTAAAGGGCGAAAAGCCCAAAAAAGCGAACGGGATCTCTCACGTGAGCCGGCGGCTCGTGCGTCAAATCCGAGCCATTCGCTCACCCTCGTCGTCCTTGTGCTGGCGGCTTGCGGCATCGTGCTGACGACGTACCTCAGTTACACCGCCTTATTTGAAGCACATCCGGCTTTCTGCAGCGAGGGGTCGGGATGCGACCTTGTTCAAAGCAGTCGTTGGGCAACGTTTCTGGGAATGCCCATGGCTACGTGGGGCCTTTTCACCTACCTGGTCATGGCCGCACTGGCGTGGCGGGCCAGGACGAAACCCCAAAGCCGGACTCCCTTGATATTCGTCGCCATCTGCGGCTTCAGCATCAGCGCCTACCTGACCGCCATCTCCATCCTGGAAATTGAAGCGACGTGCGCCTACTGCCTTGCCTCATTCGGCATCATCACGGCCATCATGATTCTGACCCTCCTGCAACGCCCTCCCGGTTGGACGACGGCGTTGAAAGAGGCGAGCGTCATCGCCGTCCTTCTCATCGGAGGGCTCCACCTCCACTACAGCGGGGTGTTCGACGAGGCGGCCGGCCCCGAGGACCCGCAGCTTCAGGCGCTGACCATCCACCTGACCAAAACGGGAGCCAAGTTTTACGGAGCCTATTGGTGCCCACGCTGCCAGGAGCAAAAAGCCCTGTTCAAAGCGTCTGCGAAACGGCTGCCATACGTGGAATGCAGTTCCGGGGGTCGGGGCAGTCCTCTCACCCCGCCGTGCGTGACAAACGACATTCGCAGTTATCCAACCTGGATCATCGACGACAAACGCTACACCGGGTTACAGACTCCCCGGACACTTGCCGGCGCAGCCGGTTTCACGTGGAAGGAGTAATGATGGAGCTGAAACCTGTGCAGCCCTGATACATCACATGATGAACGGAAAACGAAAAACGTCATATGGAATTTAACGAAAAAACCATTCAAGCCAAACAGAAAATGGCGTTGCACCGCCGCGAGATCTCCGGGCGTGAGGTCGAAGAGGAACACCAGGATGATCGCCTTCCGCCTGGGCAACATCTCGTGAACAACTGGCCGGTACTGGACACCGGATACAAACCTCACATTTCACTTGAAGAATGGAAGCTCTCGGTGAACGGGTTGATTGAGCATCCCATCACGTGGACGTGGGAAGAGTATCAGGCTCAGCCACAGCAATCGTTTGTATCGGATTTCCATTGTGTGACCTCCTGGAGTCAGCTTCAGATGGAATGGGTCGGGGTAAGCTTTCGGCATCTCCTCAGCCTGGTGCAACCCAAACCGGAGGCCAGGTACGTGCTCTTTGAATCATATGACGACTATACGACCAACTTGCCTCTTTCAGTCTGCGACGACGATGACGTCTTTCTGGTTCATTCCTGGAATCACAGACCGCTATCCAGGGATCACGGGGGACCCGTTCGCATGATTATCCCCAAACGGTATGCATGGAAGGGAGCCAAGTGGATCAGGACCATCACCTTCATGGAAAAAGATCAAAAAGGATTCTGGGAGGTGCGTGGATATTCCAACACCGCCTTGCCGTGGGAAAATGACCGGTATGGGTGATCGATTCGTCGTGATCGTTTCCCCCTAGCCCCACCCTTTTTCTTCTTCCGATTCACGTTCCGGAATGAGCGCCTCCTCCTTCACCGTCGCAAACATTGAATTTTGCCCACTGGATCTTCCCATCACCGATCCCTTTGTCGTGGCCACGGGCCAACTTCAGGTGGCGAAAAATGTCTTTGTACGGCTGACACTGCATGATGGGACGACCGGATACGGCGAGATTGCTCCATTTCCCGCCATCACCGGGGAAGATCGCGAGAATAGCCTAAAGAACGCCCGGTCCTTGAGGGAACACCTTCTCGGACAATCGGCGCTTCAGTATCAACGGCTCGGCCATGAACTGACCGAACGTGCCCCCGATGCTCCCGCGGCCCGGTGTGGTTTGGAGACCGCGCTCCTCGATGCCCTGACACGCACGCTTTGCGTCCCCCTGTGGGCCTTATGGGGTGGCGCGGACGTACGTGCGCGTGAAACGGACATTACCATTCCCATCGCCTCCCCGGAGCGAACCCTGGAACTCGCCCGACAATGGTATAAGCGGGGATTTCGTCTCTTCAAAATGAAAGTCGGCCATGACGTAGACGAGGATCTTCGCCGGATAGACACGCTGCACCGTCATTGCGCCGGCGTGGCATTCGTGATCGACGCCAATCAAGGATACACGCGTGAGGAGGCCGCGGCCTTTATTCAAGGCGTCAACCGGTTTGGCGGAAACCTTCTCCTGCTTGAGCAACCATTGGCCAAGCATGACCTTGAAGGCCACGCCGGACTCAAACGCGATTGTCATGTCCCCATAGCCGCGGACGAATCGGCACAATCGCTGCGCGATCTTCAAGCCGTCATCCGCCACCGGGCGGCGGACTACGTCAATATTAAAATTACCAAAAGCGGGTTGCTGGACGGGGCTCTCATGGCAACCGCGGCAAAAGCCGCCGGTCTTCAAGTGATGCTCGGAGGCATGGTCGAAACCCGGGTCGCCATGGGGTGCTCTTACGGTCTCGCGCTGGGCATTGGCGGATGTTCAGTCCTGGACCTCGACACGCCATTGTTGTTGGAAACCGATCCGGTTACCGGCGGGTATGCGTACGAAGGTCCCCTGCTTCTACCATGGCACGGTCCCGGACTGGACTTCGACATCCCTTCATTTCAGGCTGCCACGTCTGACCGACTGTAAAACGTCCCTCGCCGGTGATCCTTTCACGACTGTGCTGCAGCTCAGCGATCACCGGGAAAAGGGAGAATCCGGCGCCGATCATCTGGTGTCCATCCACTTGTATAACAAAGTCAACTCAGGTATAATTCGTATCAAATTTTCTTGGATAAAAAAGAAAGGCAACCCATGCCGAGAAAAAAACAATTTGCCGTTGAGGATGTCAGGCAGAAAGCGATGGTGACCTTCTGGAGCCGTGGCTATAATGCGACGTCCTTACAGGATCTCGTGGGAACCATGGGGATCAACCGTGCGAGCCTCTACGAGACGTTCAACGATAAATATTCCCTCTTCCTCGATAGTTTATCCATCTACAAAGTGATCTACATCAAGTCCTACCTGGCGAAGCAAACGAAAAAGTATACTCCACGGGAAGCCATCATTCACTACTTTGGAGATATGATCCTGAAGGCAGACGAACGAAACGGGTGTTTGATGGTCAATACGGCTTTGGAATTATCCCCGCATGACGAGAAAGTGGCGAAAATTGTCGATCAAAGCTTCCATTACATAGAAAGAAATTTCTTCCGCAGAATGATCGAGCGGGGTCAAGTCACCGGAGAAATCGCCAAGTCAGTGATTCCGATTACGACCGCACGCGCCTTGCTGAGCCTGCTTATCGGGTTGTGTGTCCTTTCCCGTAGCAATGCAAATAAGCCGGTGATGCAGGCGATCGTGTCCCAGGTGAAGTCGCTTTTACCCCTTGGCGATAACGTCGCCCTTCTCCACCCGACCTCGCGCCCCTCCAAAAACCACAGCGGGAAAGTCCGGCACCAACTTTCTCGCATGCCCCGCTTGAATGGCAAATCCAAGGAAGATATCGTTGTGTAGAAGTTGTGCAAGACATGTGTAAAAAAGAAAGGTAAGCCATGCCGAGAAAAAAACGATTTGATACTGACGTGGTTATGGAGAAGGCGATGATAGCCTTCTGGGATCATGGCTACAGGGGAACGTCTCTTCAGGATCTCGTGGAATGCATGGGCATCAACCGAGCCAGCCTGTATGACACGTTCGGCGATAAGTACGCTCTCTTTATTGAAACCCTGCACACCTACAATCGCACCTTCGTCAAGCCCTTGATGGAAGAACGAAGCAAGCAATATACACCCCGCCAAGCCATCACCGGTTTATTCAAAGAAATCTGTGACGGGCTAGAAAAGGGTGAGGAACGAAACGGATGTTTTATCATCAATACGGCCTTGGAGTTATCGCCGCATGATGAAAAAATTTCGGACATTGTCAAGCAAACCTTCTCCTATGTCGAAAAAAATTTTTTCCGCAAAATGGTCAAACGGGGCCAGGCCTCTGGAGAGATTTCCAAATCAGTGGACCCAAGCACGACTTCGCGAGCCCTGCTCAACGTGTTGATCGGATTGCGAGTGCTTTCCCGCAACCATCCTGAAAAGGCGGTCCTGAACTCAGTCAAGCTCCAAGTAGAGGCGCTGTTGCCGCCAGGTGATCATGCCGTGCTTCCGCCCCCCGTCTCCAGACCCTGCAGGAGTCGGCGTCGCAGCATGTCGCCTCCCACCGTCACTCATGTAGCCTGACAACAAGAAAGCCGGTTACGTGAGACCCTGCGGTAACGACAGGGCCTTTCGCGTTCTTTCTATCGCATCCTATCCCGTTTCATCGTTCGATTCTTCCAATCATTGCCCTGAACTTGCAAGGCTTTGTTGAACTGGTTAGGATATGGGAAGGAACTCTTGCGCAAACCTGCCTATGCTTCCAATCCCCGCACGACATACGCCGCGACGCCTTTTCGTCCTGCTCCTGTTTTGCATTTTCTGTTTTCCCTCCGCTTCCCAAGGAATCGAGCTTGCGTCGTTTGAGCAGAACGTCACGGAATACACCGTCAAGAACGGGTGGACCTTTATTCTCGTCGAACGCCCCGTCGCCCCGGTTTTTGCCTTTATGACAGCCGTGAACGTGGGGTCGGCCCAAGAAGAAACGGGACGGACCGGGCTCGCACACATGTTCGAACACATGGCCTTTAAAGGCACGCCTCGCCTCGGCACGAACAACTACGAAGAAGAAAAAAAAGCCTTGGAGGAATTGGAACAGGCGTATCTGGCTTTTCAGGAAGCCAAGTTGAATCCCGCGCCTGACACCCGACGCATCGAAGACCTGTCTCGCGTCTTCAAAAGCAAGCAACGGGCCGCCGCGAAATTCGTGAAGAAGAATGAATTCTCCGACGTCGTTGAGCGAGAGGGCGGCGTGGCCGTCAATGCCTTTACCGGTGCCGACGTCACCGGCTATTTCTATGCACTCCCAGCGAACAAGATCGAACTCTTTTGTTATTTGGAATCAGAACGATTCCTTCACCCGGTGTTTCGCGAATTCTACGAAGAACGGGACGTGGTCATGGAAGAGCGCCGAATGCGCACGGAAAGCCGGCCCGTCGGCCGGCTGTTTGAACAATTCGTGGTCACGGCCTTCACGGCTCATCCCTATCATCATCCGGTGATTGGCTATGCCAGTGACATTCAATCCTACACCATGACCGATGCCAAGAAATTTTTTGAAACCTATTACATCCCGTCCAATATGGTGACGGCGATCGTCGGAGACATTGACCCGAAGACCCTGATCCCCCTGCTCGAAACCTATTTCGGCCGTATCCCCGGCAGGCCGACACCGCCGCCCCTGCGAACCGTGGAGCCGCCCTCGATTGCGGAGAAAGTGGTGACCATCAAAGATCCGGCTCAACCCTTTTACATGGAAGGCTACCATAAACCCGCAGCCACGCATCCCGATCAACCCATATACGACGCCATCGACGACATTTTAACGAACGGACGGACCTCCCGGTTCTATCGCTCATTGGTCCAGGACAAACAAATCGCCGTCGATGCCGGTGCCTATGGATCGTACCCGGGTGAAAAATATCCACACCTGTGGGTGGCGTATGCGGTGCCTGCGCGCGGGGTTACCAACGAAACGGTCCAACAAGCTATCCGCGAAGAATTGGATCGTCTGAAGACTGAAGACGTCACGGACGAGGAATTGGCCAAGTTCAGGACAAGGGCCAAAGCCAGCCTGATCTACTCCCTCAAAAGCAATCTCGGGTTGGCCATGAGCTTGGCAGACTATCAGACCCTCTTCGGCGATTGGCGCGAACTGTTTCGCTACATTCAACGCTTTGACCGCGTGACAAAAGCGGACATCCGGCGTATCGCCCAACAAACGTTCAAGGCCTCCAATCGAGTCGTGGCGCAAATCGAAACCATCACGCAAGCCGCTCCTCCATCAAAGACACGCCGGAAAGAATCATGACGTGAGAGAAGCCGCGTTCCGATACCTCCGGCAGGCCCCACGGCTTCTTCTGCCACGCGTATTTGCGTGCGCCGTCATGGTGTTGTCGCTTGCCACGCAGGCACCCGGTCAGGTGGACACCGTTGGGCAACTGACGTACCCCCCTTTGCCGGACCTGCATATTCCCCAACCGACCCGAGTGGTCCTGGACAACGGCATGGTGGTGTTTCTCCTGGAAGATCATGAACTCCCGATCGTCCAGGTTTCGGCACGTATCCGGACCGGTTCCCGCCTGGAACCTGCCGGCAAGGTGGGCTTGGCCGCGCTCACGGGAACCGTCATGCGAAGCGGAGGCACCACGACGTGGACCGGCGACCAACTCGATACCTACCTGGAACGGAAAGCCGCCTCTATTGAAACCGGCATCGGCATCACCTCAGGCTCAGCCTCGATGACGTGTTTGATCGAAGATTTTGCCGAGATCTTTGCGGTCTTTGGCAACGTCCTGCAACACCCGCGTTTCGGCCAGGAAAAACTGGCCCTCGCCAAAAACAAGGCCATGGCCGGGATCGCCAGACAAAACGACAACCCCGGCGGAATCCTGTCCCGGGAATTTGCAAAGTTGATATACGGCAAGGATTCACCTTACGCCAGGGTCGAGACCTACGCCACAATCAACGCTATCTCCCGGCAGGATCTTGTTGATTGGCATGCCAAATATTTTGTCCCGAATCGCATCATCCTGGGCTTGGTCGGCGATTTCCAGACGAAGGAGGCCTTGGACCTGGTCAAACGCACACTCGGAAACTGGCCAAAAGGGAAATCCTTCGACGACCCGACCGTCCCGTACCAGACCTCTACCGCAAAAAAAGTCTATTACGTTGAAAAAAACGACATGACCCAGGCCAAGATCATCATCGGACATTTGGGACTCATACGAAAACACCCGGACTATCATCCGGTGGTGATCATCAACCAAATTATCTCCGGTTCATTCGGAGCCCGGCTCTTTTCCAATATCCGTTCGCAAAAAGGATTGGCCTATGACGTGAACGGCGGAATCGGATTCGGGTGGGACTATCCGGCCACAGCCAGTTTTTCCATGTCCACCAAGACCGACACCACACAAGCGGGCATTGACGCATTGCTGGAGGAAGCCCGGAAAATCATGGATACGGAACCTCCGACTGAAGAAGAAGTCCGCAAAGCCAAGGCCAGCCTGCTGAATTCTTTCGTTTTCTCAGTCGATTCTCCAGGAAAACTTCTCGGGAAACTTCTCACGTATGAATATTTCGGATATCCGGCTGATTGGCTGAGCCGGTTCAGAACGGGCATTGAACAAGCAACCGTGCCCCAAGTCCAAAAAGCGGCACGCACGCACATCAAACCGGACCAATTTGTCACCCTGATTATCGGTCCGCGACAGGAAACGGCTCCGGCCTTGGCGCGATATGAAACCGTCGAAGAACTCGACATCTCCATCCCCGAATCGTAATACGACGAGACGTCTTCACGAAGAGAACCATGACGCCGGGGCCAAGAGAGGCTGATGGACTTCCAAGCAATCATCAACCGCACGGTCCCGGCACTGACCCTGCTTGTTGTCCTCATCAACGTTGCGGGGTGCGCCACCAATCCGTACACGAACCGGTCGCAGTTTCTCCTGATCCCGGAAAGCCAGGAAGTTCACATGGGCAACCAGGCCTATGCCCAAACGCTCAATGATCCAAAGGTCGTCATCTCCAACAACCCGGAGGAAGTACAACCCGTGCGACGCGTGGCCGAACGGATTATTGCCGCGGCCCAACGTTCCAAATACGCCGAACGCGCGAAATCGTTCCAATGGGAAGTCACCGTGATCAAAGACGATAAGACCAAGAATGCCTGGGCCCTTCCCGGCGGGAAAATCGCCTTCTACACGGGCATCTTCCCCGAGGCAAAGAACGAAAACGGGCTGGCGGCAATCATGGGGCATGAAGTCGTTCATGCCCTGGCCCGTCATGGCGCCGAACGAGTCAGCCAGCACTCGATAGCCAATGTGGGGATGCAGATCGCCTCGGCAGCCCTGGACCTGAAACCCGTCACGCAGACATTGGCCCTGCAAGCGTTGGGAATCGGTGTCCTACTGCCCTTCGGTCGCAGCCATGAATCGGAAGCGGACTACATCGGGTTACTCCTGGCCGCCGAGGCCGGATACGACCCGAGAGAAGCTATACACCTGTGGGAACGCATGGCGGAATCGTCCAAAGATTCCCCTCCGGAATTTCTGTCAACGCACCCTGCCCACAAGACACGCATTGAAAACCTTCGACAATGGATGCCCGAGGCCATGGCACGTTACGAACGTGCCGAAAAAGCATCCGTCTCTACCCTTCCGGCTATCAAGTAACGCTTCCGTGTGAGCAGAATTTCGACCAAGATGTGGTCGTTCACTCCTTAAGTGATACTTTTCCTTCTCTTCTCTTTCAAGGGGAACTATGCATTTAAAGGCGTGCCATGGTCTTGAAGTCTTGAAGTCTTGAAGTCTTGAAAGGAGGGGAAGATGGCACAGCTCACTGAAGAAGAGATATGTATATAATGGACTTGCAGGAGCTAGAGCAATCCGTTTGGCACAAGGAGAATTAACAGAGGCAGAGGAAGAACTATACAAGTATCGGTTTAAGCATAGGATCATGGCTCTCTATGAAAGCTCGAAGGCTGTTTAGTAAGGTCTTTCATCTGTTCAAGGCATTTCCTCAGACTATTGAAGCTGTCAGCCTTTTGAGTTTTTGTTGCAGCATCGAGGGCCATTCTTTCTTCAGCAGGATTGACAATTTCATTTAGAAACGGTTCCACACGAAGAAGTTCACGTCTTTCAAGAACATTGAGAAGATGGGCTATAAGAACTTGAAGAGCCGACACGTGGCAAGGAGGTCTCCAACAGTAGGCTCTCGTTTTGCATCTTGGTCGTTCATAAGGAGCAATCCTTTCTTTTATAGAAAACAGCGAATTCGTGAAGCCTGCCAGCTAGACGCTTGCAGTTGAAGAAGCTTGATCCTGATGCAGTATCATAAGACTACGATTCGACGCGAGAAGAACTCAAAGAGACGTTTTGCATTCCATCAAAACAAGATGTTGGGTAACGGTTGTGGTTTACAGGCCAAACTGAATGCCCGTCTGATTCCGAAACTCCCAACAGGTGTTGGCATAATCCTTAAAGGCTTGTCGCGCCCTCAGCACATTCGACCATCGTTTGATCCAAGGCTTTCGCCCACCCATGAAGTGCCAGAGCTTGGGGTCAGCCGTGGCGTCTCGCATCTGCTCACGCAACTCGTCTGAAATATCCCGAAACTTGGCTTTGCGCTGTTCTACATCCCGAACAATTCCAGGGCGCAAATTCCATTTAAGCGGCAATTTGTACCATCGTTCTGCAAAAAACTCATTGAGTCGGTCCTGATCGGGAAACTCTCGAAAAGGCCGGAGTTTGTCGAAGCTGGCAAGGTCGGCATAATGAGGATGCTCGCCTCGAATGGTGTCACACTCCATCACCAACACGCCTGAATTGAAGTAGTTCTCTTTTGGGACAAAGCCCAACCCGGCTATCCGGTCAATATAGTTCATTCGTTTGCGTCGAGTCCGGGCAGGTCGAAACACGTCTGAGACTCGTGTGTTGAGAATCCGTCGTTCCAAGAACGTCACTTGGCCCATATCCGTACACGCACCAATCGGCATCCCCCTGAGGTCGGTTGATAGGAGTTCCCATACGTCACCCTTGACCAAGGTATCGGCGTCAATGAACAGGCACCGTTCCTTCTCTAGGCCGGGCAGAAGAAGTGGGAGCAGACTGACTGTCGGAAACCGTGGATTGACGTATGCCTCCAATCCCGTTGCCTCAAAGTTCTTCACCTGAATGGACATTCCGCACGTTTCGTTGACGCCCTGAATCGCGTACTGGTTCTGTTCCGTGATCCCATCAACATACATCGTAACATCAACAGGTTGGCTGGCATTCTTCCAGAGAGAATAAATGGAGACCAAGGCGGGTAGCACGTAGGCGGCATTCACGCCATAAATGACTTGCACGGCAGGCTCCCCTTGAGAGTACAGGTTTAGGAGCGGCCTGACTGGACAGAGTCGGGCCTTGCTGTATCCCCCAGGTAATGGAAGACCCTGCGTATTTACCGTTGTTGGGACAATCTGCCGAGCACGGGAGCTACCCGCAATCACAGATCAGGTTCTTGTATTGGCAGGAGACCCGACGAAGGGCCACCTGAGAGATACAGCAGAGGAAAACGTAGCAAATTGTGAAGAGGGAATCAAGAACGAGAGAAAAGGATGTTATGGCTGCATTTTAGTATGTGTGTATATTAAAATCTCTCAACACGAAAGTAAGGATAGGTGCCCTCATAGCTCAATGGAAAAGAGCACCCACCTACTAAGTGGATGGTTGTTGGTTCGAGTCCAACTGAGGGCACACTATCTTTTTTTATTTCATGGCGATTCCCGCCGTTAAATATATAATTCCCTTGTAAGGAAGGGCGATGGGGAGGTAGACACTGAAAGTTGTATATGAATCAGATAACTGCTCATCTCCCCAATTCACTCGTCGAAGCCGTGCAGATATCAAGAGGTGGTTTGGGAAATCTGAACAAGGGGGATAAGTGACATTTCTGCTCACGAGCGGCATTATTGCTGTCCATGAGGAGGAATCATGACGAGACGACCACGCCGAAACCATAGCCCGACGTTTACGGCCAAGGTGGCGCTTGCCGCCATCCGCGGGGACCAGACGCTGGCGGAACTCGCCCAGCCGTTTGACGTACATCCGAACCAGCTCAAGCAGGGGAAGGATCAACTCCTGACGGGCATGACGGATGTCTTCGAGGGCGGGGTGAAGAAGGCGGCGCTCCCCGAGTCCGATGTCACCGCGCTGCATGCGAAAATCGGGCACTGGACCCTGGAGAATGATTTTTTAGCGGGTGCGCTCAGCAAGACCGGTCTGTTGCCGAGCGCAAGACGCTGATGGCCCGCACGCACCGCGTGAGTATCAGCCGTCAAGCCCGGCTGCTTGGCATCAGTCGGGGCAGTGTCGACTCCCAGCGTCGCCCTCCCTCGGCCGTCGAGCTGGCGTTGATGCGCCGGCTGGATGCGTTGTATGTGGAGTATCCCTTTGCGGGCAGTCAGGCCATCGAACGATACCTTGAAGATTTTGACGACCTTGCCATAGCCTTGGAACGGCTGCGCGAGCCCGCCGACCCTGTACTGGATTGGAATCAGGTGAAGCGGGAGCTACTCCATTCAGATTAAACAGAGTACAGCCAAGTTTCATACAGTGAAACCAAAACCTAGCGTCCCCGCACAGCAATCGTCGCCAAACTCGACGCCATTAAGGCCCAGGCCCGAGAAACAAACAAGGTATCACGGGTAATTTTGAGGACAATTAGGCTATAATCTACAAATCAGCAACGTCGTCCGGATAGTTCTCACAACGTCATGGGCACATCAACCGGCTAGCACAGCAATTCCCCGAAAACGAAGAGCGGCAACATGGGAGATTCTTTAGACAAGCTGACGATACGAGGATTCAAATCTATCCGTGAACTGGAAGATTTCGAATTCAAGGATCTGAACGTGTTGATTGGCGCCAATGGCGCGGGTAAGAGTAACCTCATTTCCTTTTTCCGCCTGCTGCAAGCCATCATCAAGGGGAACCTGAATGAATACGTTCGAGATAGCGGAGGGATCAGCGACCTGCTCTTTAACGGACGAAAGACCACGCGAGGACTTAAGTTTGAAACGCGCTTCGGTCCCCGCGGATACCGTTTCACGATTAAGCCCGGACCATCGGAGGACTGTGCGCTAACAGACGAAGAGCGCTATTATGAACATGGAAGATCGAAGTGGTGTACCCTTGGAGACAGCCCGGATGGGCAATCCTTACTTGTGAAAGAGGCGACAGGAAAGTCCCGCGACGCCCAATATAGTGAGCTTGTCTATGATTCCATATCTTCATGGAAAATCTATCATTTTCATGACACCAGTGAAACGGCTGCGATGCGGCATAAAGAGATCGTCCAGGACAACAAGGCTCTACGCTTCAATGCCTCGAATATTGCGCCGTTCCTGTTGAGACTAAGAAACGAAGACGAAGGAACCTACGAAGAAATCCTCCAGTCTTGCAAATTGGTGATTCCCTATCTGGATGATTTCCTTCTCGACGTGGAACACTTCGGGCAGAAAGCGAAAGTGGCGCTTTCATGGAGGGGCAAGGGGTCGGATTACCCGATGCAACCGTATCATTTTTCTGACGGAAGCATCAGGTTTATCTGCCTGGCAACGGCTTTATTGCAACCAGAGCCACCCTCTTCCTTGATAATCGACGAACCGGAATTGGGACTCCATCCTGCAGCAATCAGCATTTTGGCAGAGCTCATTCAAAACGCCTCCAAGCACACTCAACTCATCGTGGCGACGCAATCACCGGCGTTGATCGACAACTTTTCGGTCGAAGACGTCATTGTGGTCAGCAGGAAAGATGGCGCATCCACGTTTGAACGTCTGAACGAAAAAGATTATCGAGCATGGCTTGAAAGCTACTCCGTGGGCGAACTTTGGAGCAAAAACGTCATTTCCGGCGGACCTGTTTATGAGTAAGCCTATCGTAGTAGTGCTCGCAGAGGGTTCAACTGAGCAGATCTTTGTCAGAGATCTTTTATCTCCTTACCTGGCACAAGCTGGGGTACACATAACTTCGACTATCCTGACGAAACCAGGTCAGAATGGCGGTGACGTTCGTTTTGCACGCGCCAAAAACGACATCGAGCGTCATCTCAAGCAAAGAAGAGAAACATGGTTGACACTACTTGTCGATTACTACGGCATCAAGAGTGACTGGCCCGGGTACCGGGAGTCAAAACGTGAAATACAACATTCGTCGAAAGCCCGAGTGATGAATGAAGCGACCCGGAAGCAGGTCAACGAACTCTTCGGAAAGCTAGATGCAGAGCGGCGATTCATACCATACGTTTCGATGTTTGAGTTTGAGGCTTTGCTCTTCAGTGATGCCGACATCCTAGCGCGAAAGCTGAATGTGCGGATGAAAGAAGTAAAACAAATTCTTTCTCGATGTGGCGAACCGGAGCAGATTAACGACAAGGCTCAGACTGCCCCATCCAAGCGACTGGAAATCTTATCCAGCCGATTCAAAAAAACCACGACGGGTATCAATATCGCTCGAGAAATCGGTATCGATACAATGCGCAAAGCATGTCCCCTTTTCAACGAATGGATAAACAAATTGGAGAATTTGAAACACTGAACATAGTGCGATGAACGGCGGTCTAGGACACAGACGAAATCATCGTCTAAACGGAAATCCATGTTGTTTCCATTCACTCGCATGGAACGGTTTTTATTTCTTCTTTCTATCTCAATTGATAAAAATGCGCCAATTAAAATAATTAATATGGCGCAATGCACTTGATTTTACCGAATTAAACTGCTTATATGGCACAGTTAAATATTAATTGCGCCATATAAGTATGCCAAAACAGATTCCTGAAACGGAGTTGGATGCCATCGTCGAAGCGATCGGGCAATTTCCTGAGGGAGCGGCGGTATCTGAGGTGCGCGGTGCGCTGGATATCGAGCTTTCTCGCCGGACGCTGCAACGACGGCTGGCGCGACTGGTGAAGGCCGGTCGGCTGGAAACATTTGGCGAAGGTCGCGCCCAACGCTATCGCGTGAGTCCCCTGCCGGATGAAGCCAGCCCTCCGGCCACCACGGAAACCGACGACGATGTTGTGGTTCCTCCGTCCGCAGGCAGGAGGGATACTCAAGTCGAGGCTGAACAACCGATTCAGACACGGCCCATTTGCAGCCTTGATCTTCTGGCAGCCTATCAACCGAACCGCACGTTTTACCTGGACGAGTCCACTCGATGCCGTCTGCGGGAATTGGGACAGTCTCTGGATGGGCCTCAACCGGCCAGAACCCATGCGCATCCCCGTTGGATGATCGACCTGATATGGAATTCCAGTCGTCTGGAAGGGAATACCTACTCGCTGCTGGAAACCTGTCAATTCCTGCACACCGGTCAACCGGCCGGGAGCAAGGGTGACCATGAAATTCAGATGATCATGAATCACAAGGCGGCCATCGACCTGCTGCTGTCCGGAGATTCGGTGAATGAAATCGCCTTCAACCACGAGACCATCTGCAAGCTCCAGGTATTGCTTTCGGGAAAGCCATGGGCCGATTCACGATTTTCTGAACGGATTCAGATCCAAGGCGTTGCGCCCCTGCTCCTCAAAGCTCATGCGATTGCAGACCCCTTCGAGCAGGCAGTTTTTGCCCTGGTGCACGTGCCCCACCTGCACGCCTTCGAGCCCATCAACCAACGCGTGTCGCGACTGGCGGCCAACATCCCATTTATTCGGATGGGCTTGGTTCCGTTGTCTTTCGTGGACGTACCGGAGAATCTCTACGCCAACGGCTTACTGCGTATTTCCGAACTGAACCGTCCCGACCTGTTGCGCGACCTTTTCGTGTGGGCTTATGAACGTTCGTGCAGACGCTACTCCACCGCACAGCAATTGCCGGGAGAACGGGATCTCTTTGGCATGCAATACCGCGAACCGATAAGAAAACTGGTCTCGAACGTGGTACACGCACACATGAGCAAGCCTCGCGCCACTGCCAGGATCAAGGCGTTTGCTCTTGGCTGGGTTCCGGTCAATGACCAACAGCGTTTTATCGAGATCGTCGAAACCGAATTGCTGAGTTTGTCCGAAGGCAACGTCGCCCGTTATCATATTCGTCCAACGGAGTTCCGCAACTGGCAGCAATCCTGGTAGCCAGTCGATTGCATCGACTGCCAAGGAGATGTATTCTTGTTCCAAATGCTGCGGCTGCTTTTCTCGCGCAGCTTCACACACCAACCTTTCATGTGGTAGTGGTCAGACCACCTCACACGAGGCCATTCCTGGAACAGCCAAGAAAAAGCCCCATAACATCGCGACGCGACGGGAGGAGGTTGATGGCGATGATGGCACAACGTTCGCTGACAACGGTTTTCATGATGGTTGCCCTGCTCCCGGTCACGGATGCGAGGGCTTCAGAGCGCCAGGGATTCTACTTCGGCGCGGACATCGGGGTCTCCATCCCGAACGATCTCGAATCCACTCGTACGAATAACGGCATTGGGACAAACTGTGATCAATGGCTGGCAGGAGACACGTTGAACGACGGCACGACGGTCCCGCTTCCCTTGGAACAGTGTTCGCCCAGGGCTCTGCCGAAAAAAACGACCAGCTTTGATCTTGGCACGGGGTTTCTGGCCGGAGTCAACCTCGGCTATGCCCTGCGCGGCTTTCGTCTTGAAGCCGAGTACTTTCGACGCGAGCAAAGCGGTGAACGTTCGGCACTCAACGTGCCCGGCGATCCCAAACAGGCGGAATTTGTCGAACGAAGTGAAAAAGTCAGCGATTTCCGCGCCGACAATTTCTTCGCAAACGTCTACTATGATTTCCGGAATACGTTCTCGGCCACGTTGACTCCCTACCTGGGAGTTGGATTAGGGGTGATGCACGTGCAAATGGATTACTCGGGAACGTCCATCCGAACAAACGACAGAGACACGCTCCACGCATTGGGACGCAACCGTCACGCAGCGGGACTGGCCTCATTAGCCGACGAGGTCCTGTCCGACACGCTGTTCGGGTATCAGTGGATAGCCGGACTGGATTACGCGTGGAGCGAACGGTTTTCCGTAGGATTGAAGTTCCGCTACGGCGATGCCTTTGGCGATTTCGAGGACGGCGACAACGCGTGGAAGCCATTGAGAGGCCACGCTTCAACGGTCGGGCCGGACCCGGGAACAGGGGCGAATCTCCCTATTCGCTATGCGATTCAGGCCGATGACTTGGGCTTCTGGGGCATTTCGTTGAATTTCAAATACTTTTTCGACATGTGAAGCCAGCAATTCTTATTTTTTGTCTGTCTCTCTCGGCTTGCTGGGGAAGCGGCGAAGCAGTCGTCGAAATCGCGCTACACCCGGCCAAGCCCGATCTGCTCTACGTGGCCACAAACGATTACATCTTCAAGACCCGCGATGCCGGTAAAACCTGGGCGAACGTGTCCAGGGGCATGACCCATTCACGCGTGATTTCGCTGGCCGTCGATCCCCTCCTCCCGGCCAACGTGTACGCCGGCACCAAGGGCGATGCGATCTTTAAGAGTTTTAACGGCGGCCAGCAGTGGATCTCACAACGCAAGGGGCTGGAAGGCGTGACCATTACCTCGGTGGTGCATGAAATCAAATTTGTACCGGGGTCGAGCCAACATATTTTTGCGGCCACGTCGATGGGTGTCTTTGAAACGGAAAATGCCGGAGCCACTTGGGGCAAACGCATGGACGGCATGATCGAAGTCCTGATGGTCATCACGGTCGACGTGGACCCCAACCAGCCGCAGACCCTTTATGCCGGCACCAGCGGGGGCGTCTATCGCTCGCTCGACGGAGCCAAGAACTGGACAAAGGTCAACAACGGCTTGGTGCCCCCCGACGTCTTAAAATCCTCTCGCGCTCTTGGAGTGGTCAAAATCAAGATCGACCCGCATGCATCCCACACCGTGTACACGGCCACGTTGAAGGGCCTCTTTAAAACCACCAACAGTGGGGAATCCTGGCAACGTATCGGTGAAGCCTTGCCCGACCAATTTTTCAGCGATCTCATTCTCGATCCGATAACCCCGGGCGTCGTCTATGTCGCCAGTCGAGCCGGCGTTCATACCAGCCGGAACGGCGGCCAAACATGGGAAGCCATCAATAAAGGGCTGACCAATCTCAACATTCGGGCTTTGGTCATCAGTCCGCTTGATTCTTCGACCTTGTACGCCGGAACGAATCGCGCCGGCCTTTTCCGTTCGCACAACGGAGGCCAGGCATGGGAACCCGTTCCGTTGGTCCTCGCACAGCAACCTGCATAAACAGAAGGCGCCATGAGGCCTGTCCCTGCCTACGCAGGGGGATGGCGTGGAGACAACCACCCCCTCCTCTTGCAGAGGGTCGGGCACTGTACTATAGTAATTTCAAGGAGCTGAACATTCTCGAAAGCGTCCCCCTTCTCGCCCATGGACATCACCCGTCGAAAATTATTTCAACTTGGCAGCTTGGGCACCTTGGCGGGGCTCAGCAGCCTCACCGGCGGGTGCGACCTCGGCAGCATGTTTGCCGTGCCTGCCCGCGAAACCCGGTATTTCACACCCAATGAAAAATTTTATACCGTCAACTACATGGACTCTCCGTACAACTTCACGCGCGACCTCGACCAGGAGCAATGGCAAATGGTAGTCAAAGGCGCCGTCGAAAAGCCCCTGGTCCTCAAATGGCGGGACATCCTGAACCGCAGACCGTTCGACCAAGTGTCCACGCTCATGTGCATCGATACCCTGCCGGGAGGAACGAGCCTCGGCAATGCCATCTGGCGGGGCATTTCTCTCAAGGAACTGCTGATTGAAGCCGGAGCCGACTCGGACACGGCGCGGGACGTCATTGTTCGCGGAGCCGACGCCTATCACGACAGCATTCCTTTTGAGCGGGCCATGCACGATGAAGTGATGCTGGCCTATCTCATGAACGGGGAAAAACTCCCGAAGGCCCATGGCTTTCCGGTTCGTCTGATCGTTCCGGGGCTCTACGGGATCAAGAACGTCAAATGGATTACGGAAATTGAAGTGTACAACGGGGATTATCAGGGATATTGGCAACGAAAGGGCTGGACCGACGAGGGCACGATCCATATTTTTTCCCGAATCGACAGTCCGGGACATTACCAGGACATCCGCGGGCCCAACGTGCAGTTCCGCGGCGTTGCCTTCGGCGGGCCCAATTCCATTGCGCGGGTACAACTGAGTTTCGACCAGGAAAAAACGTGGATCGATGCCACGATCGAACCGCCTCAATCCCCATGGTCCTGGGTGGTCTGGAATTATCAGCGGCCAGACATGCCGGACGGGAAGAGCATGGTCTCCGTGCGCGCCGTCGATACCACCGGCACCGTGCAAACCTCAGAAATCACGCGTCCCCAACCCAACGGCGCCACGGGCCTGCACAGCATCGTCGTCAACGTGCAGAACGCCTGACGCGAAGCGCCATCGTATGGCCAATCTGGAACTAATCTAGAACGTATTTCATGACTGAATGTCGCATGACACAAAAGGATCCAGAATACGGCGACGTGCAAGTACTGCTTGGCGACAGTCGAGACGTTCTCCCTCAACTTGAAGTCCAATCAATTCAATGTTGCGTGACTTCGCCACCATATTGGGGATTGCGAGACTACGATCATTCATCTCAGATAGGGACTGAATCCTCTCCTGAGGAATATGTCGAACACCTCGTGGAGATTTTCCGGAATGTTCGAAGAGTGCTGACTGATGATGGCACGTTTTGGCTGAACGTCGGTGACGGGTACGCCAGGAACGGTGGAACAGGGAATTGTGGTCCTAATGCCCAGGTCGGCAACACAAAAAAACTGATTCAACGACGCAACTGTACGGTACCCGATTGTTGGGGACTGAAAGACCGTGATCTGATGGGGTTGCCGTGGCGAGTGGCATTTGCCCTGCAAACGGATGGGTGGTTGCTGCGTTCGAAGATTACTTGGGTAAAGAAAGCCCCTATGCCGGAGAGCGTCAAAAATCGTCCCTCAAATGCGACAGAGGAGGTTTTTCTGTTCTCTAAAACTCCAAATTACTACTATGACAATCAGGCCGTCCGCGAAGAAACCGGCGCAAATCTCAAAAATTATTGGCTATTGGGCCCTGATTCCAGTGGCACGCCTCATCCTGCTGTTTTTCCGAAAGAATTGGCTAGGCGTTGCATCCTTCTGGGCAGTCGTCCCGGAGATTTGGTCCTTGACCCGTTTTCCGGTTCCGGAACGACGGGCTTGGTAGCCGCCGAACTGAATCGCAAGGCAGTTCTTATCGAACTAAATGAAGAATACGTGGCGAATTCAAAAACACGGCTTGATAACGCTGCACAACAGGTCCTTCCCATCTAGCAAGCGCCCATTCTTTCTTGATTTGTGAAATGAAAACACTTGCAAAATTGCGGCGAAACTACCACGACAAAATCGGCTCACAGATTATTCGAATTTCCAAGAAACATGGGCAACCCTATCCGAATTTTGCTGACGGCAACAGTCAATCGAGCGTTCTTATCGCAAATGGCATCGTCAGGGCTATTGGATTTCCCGCCAAGACCATCCCAAGGGGAGAAGATCAATTAGAGATGCTGGAAACCATGATTCAAGGGAATCGATTACGTGACATCAGTGACCTGCCGTTCGATCTCGCCGTCTAATGCGTTAAATTTGTGACCGAATAATTTGTTATTCGTTCCTGCCTCCAACACCTGAAAGGTCTCTCTCACGAGCAATCTACTCAACCCAAATGGGTCCACACCGCCGCGAGACCTTAAATCTCAACGTCCAGTTTGACGCCCAGTTCTTTGAGTTGCGTCGGTCCAACGTCTGAGGGCGCTTCGGTCATCAGGCATTGGACTTTTTGCGTCTTGGGGAAGGGAATGACTTCTCGAATGGATTCGGCTTTGCCCAACAGCATGACCAAGCGGTCGAGCCCCAAGGCAATGCCACCGTGGGGCGGCGCGCCGTACTCCAGCGCGTCGAGCAAAAACCCGAACTTTTCCTGAGCAGCTTCTTTGGAGATCCCCAACAGGTTGAACACCTTGTGTTGCAGGTCACTGCGGTGGATACGAATGCTCCCCCCGCCGACCTCAAATCCGTTGAGAACCACGTCATAGGCTTGTGCATGCACGCGCAACGGATCAGAATCCAGACCGGCAAGATCGTCCGTACGAGGGGACGTAAAGGGATGATGCAGGGCCACGTGCCGTTGTTCCGCTACGTCGTATTCGAACATGGGAAAATCCGTCACCCAGACCGGCTCCCATTTGTCGTGATCGATCAACTCCAATTCGACGCCAAGGTATGAGCGAAGCCGGCCCAACACGTCATACGTGACGACAGGCTTGTCCGCGACAAACAGCAGGAGGTCGCCGGGACCGGCATCCGGCAGCGCCCGTTGAAGCAATTCCGCATTGAGGAATTTGGCAATGGCCGATTCAAGCCCCCACCCTTCGGTGACTTTGACCCAGGCCAAGCCTTTGGCCCCAAACCCTTTGGCGACGTCAATGAGCCGGTCAATCTGGTTGCGTGCAATATCCGCGCCGCCTGTGACCACGAGTCCGGAAACCTGCCCGCCTTGTTCAACCGTGTCCCGGAACACCTTGAACTCCACGTGTTTGGCGACCTCATTCAAATCATGGAGTTCCAGACCGAACCGACGATCGGGTTTATCGGTCCCATACCGCGACAGGGCCTCCTGATAGGTCAGACGCGGGAATGGAGACGGCAACGAAACTCCCGCGGCGTCCTTGCACGCGAGTCTCAGCAACTCTTCGGTCAGGTTCATGACGTCGTCACGTTCCACGAACGACATTTCGAGGTCGATCTGTGTAAACTCCGGTTGCCGGTCAAGCCGCAAATCTTCGTCGCGGAAGCAGCGGGCAATCTGAAAATACCGGTCGGCGCCGCCGACCATCAGGATCTGTTTGAACAATTGCGGCGATTGCGGTAAGGCAAAGAAAGCTCCCTGATTGACGCGGCTCGGCACCAGATAGTCCCTGGCCCCTTCGGGCGTGCTTTTGGTGAGGATCGGGGTTTCGATTTCCAGAAACCGCCGTTCATGGAGAAATTGCCTGGTCAGGTAAGTCACGTCGTGTCGTAACGCGAGTAACCGCTGCATGGGCGGCCGGCGCAAGTCCAGATAGCGATGTTTGAGCCGAAGAGCTTCCGTCGCCTGACTGTCGTCTTCAATCAAAAACGGCGGGGTATTGGCTCGATTCAACACGTCCAATACATCCACCCGGATTTCGATTTCTCCGGTGGTAATGAGCGGATTGACCGATTCCTCGGGTCTGAACCGCACTTGCCCCGTGGCGGCGATCACAAACTCGTTGCGAAGTTCATTGGCCTGCGCATGAATGGCCTGATCGCTCTCCACGTCAAACACGAGTTGCGTCACCCCGAACCGGTCACGCACGTCGATGAACAACACGCCCCCGTGATCACGCCGGCCATGCACCCATCCCATCAACGTGACGGTTTGGCCATCCTGGTCACGCGTTAATTCTCCACAATGATGTGTCCGCTTCACTGTATTGCTCACCCGTTTCTCGTCCGTGCGCGACGTTGACCTTTTACCACTTGTCCGGGCTGCCGGGGATTGCCGGAAGCCAGACGCGCGTTGCGGCCAGTATCGCGCACAATCCTGTTTGCCGGAGCCTTTGTCTGACGCATGCGCGGCGGCACAGTATCTCCAGCCGGTTTCGAACTTTGCAAGTCTGACGACCCGACCGGTTCACGGACGCTCCGGGTTCTGGCTGTCCGATGCACGACTGCACGCAGGGCATTGGCTTCGGCATCGGTGGCAAACCGGGAAACGCCCACGGACAGATCTCCCAATTCAAGCGGGCCGAAACGAACGCGCTTGATACGCATGACGCGATGACCCAAGGCTTCGAGCATACGCTTGACCTGATGCGTTCTGCCTTCGTGAATCGTCAGTTCCAGCCAGGAATTAGCCTTGGCCTTTCCGGATTTTCTGATCGTCGCCGGAGCCGTCATCCCATCATCCAAGACAATCCCGTCCTCAAGGTTTCGGATTTCCTCGTCCGTACACACACCCGACACTTTGACCAAATAGGTTTTGGGAACGTGAAATCGGGGATGAACGCACGCTTGCGCCACCTTGCCGTTGTTCGTCAACAGCAACAGGCCTTCGGTGTCATAGTCCAGCCGGCCGACCGGGAACACCCGCACTTTCACTTTCGGGACCAGATCCGCGACCGTGGGCCGGCCTTGCGGATCGTCCATCGTCGTGACGTATCCGGCCGGCTTATGCAAGAGCACAAACACTTCAGGTTCAGCCGGTTGCACGCGACGTCCATCAATTTTCACGTGATCTTTCGACGGATCAACGCACGTGCCGAGCACGCGCACGACGTTCCCGTTCACCGTGACGTGCCCGTCCCGGATCATGGTTTCAGCCGCGCGCCGGGAAGCTATTCCACTGGCGGCAATGACTTTTTGCAATCGAACCATCATGGATGTCAAAAACTTCTACGTCCGTGAAAGGTTACTGCCAAGCCGGGATGGCACCGGCTACTCCCATTCGATCGTACTCGGCGGTTTGGAACTGATATCGTACACGACGCGGTTCACGCCCGGCACTTCGTTGATGATCCGGTTCGCGACGTGTGCCAGAAAGGATTGCGGTAATGGCGCCCAATCCGCAGTCATGCCGTCCACGCTGGTCACGGCTCGCAACCCGATTACGTGCTCATAAGTCCGCTGATCACCCATCACGCCCACGGTGCGAACCGGCAGCAACACGGCAAACGCCTGCCACGTCTTTCCATACAACCTTTGCGCCCTTAATTCATCGATAAACACGGCATCCGCTTCACGGAGCATGTCCAGGCGAGCCGACGTCACCGCGCCAAGTACGCGAATGGCCAATCCCGGTCCGGGGAAAGGATGACGATACACCACGTCGTCCGGCAAACCCAGTTCCTTGCCCAGCAGTCGGACTTCATCCTTGAATAATTCCCGGAGCGGTTCGACCAATTGCAGCTTCATCCTGGCTGGAAGGCCTCCGACGTTGTGGTGCGACTTGATCGTGGCGGACGGCCCCTTGTGGCTCACGCTTTCAATCACGTCGGGGTAGAGTGTGCCCTGAACCAGGTAACGCACGTTGCCGATGTTTCGCGCTTCGCGCTCGAACGCCTTGATGAATTGACGCCCGATGATCTTACGTTTCTTTTCGGGATCGGTCGTTCGACCCAATGCCCGCAAAAAATGCTCTGAGGCATCGACCATGCGGCAATTGAAATGAAATGCCCTGAACACCTGCTTGAGCTGTCTGGCTTCCTGTTTTCGCATCACGCCGTTATCGATAAATACACAGGTCAACTGCTTCCCGATGGCCCGATGGGTCATGGCCGCTGCCACCGTACTATCGACCCCTCCGCTCAGGGCACAAAGTACTTTTTCCTTGCCCACTTGTTCACGGATGTGATTGATGGAATCGTGCAAAAACGACCCCATGGTCCAAGTCGGTCTCGCCCCGCAAATATGACGGACGAAGTTTTTGAGGATGCGTGAGCCATTCGTCGTATGGGCGACTTCGGGGTGAAACTGGAGACCGTAGAAACGCCCTTGCCTGCTGACCGATTTCATCGCGGCAATGGGAGAATTCGCCGTCCGTGCAATGGACTTGAATCCGGGTGGCAACGTTTCAATCCGGTCTCCATGCGACATCCAGACTGAAAAGGGATTTTCCCCGGCCAATCCCTTGAATAAATCCAAGCCATCCCGGACCAGCAACTCGGCGCGACCGAATTCCCTGTGCTTCGCCCTGCCGACTCGCCCGCCCATGGATTGCGCCATCAATTGCATACCATAGCAAATGCCGAGGACCGGGACCTCTTCCTTCATAATCGCCTTCGACCATTCGGGCCGCCCGACGTTCGTCACGCTGGCGGGCCCCCCGGACAGAATGATGCCTTTGGGTCGATTCGCTTGAATCGTTTCCAGAGAAGCGGAAGCAGGAAGGATAACGGAGTGAACGTGGGACTCTCGAATCCGGCGAGCAATCAGTTGGGTATATTGTGACCCGAAATCAAGAACGACGATTGTGTCGTGACAGGACGCCATGGATGATGTTGTCAAAATCGGGTCCTGCCTCACTTATTCGACGTCAGCCCTATAGTTGGGCGCCTCCTTGGTTATAACCACGTCATGCACGTGGCCCTCGCGCAATCCGGCGTTGGTGAGACGAATAAACCGGGCGTTCTGTTGTAACTCGGGAATGGACCGGCAACCGCAATAGCCCATTCCGGCCTTCAGGCCGCCGACCAGTTGATACACCACATTGGAGAGCAAGCCTTTATAGGGCACACGGCCTTCGATACCTTCCGGCACCAGCTTGGCCACGGCCTGTCCTTCCTGCCGGTAACGGTCGCGGCCCCATCGTTCCAGGGCTCCGAGCGACCCCATGCCACGATATTCCTTATAGGTCCGGCCCTGATACAGGACGGTTTCCCCGGGGGATTCTTCGGTTCCGGCAAACAGGGACCCGATCATCACGGCGGAGGCCCCCGCGGCCAACGCTTTGGAGATATCGCCGGAATATTTGATGCCTCCATCGGCCAGCACCGGCACGCCGCTTCCACTGAGGGCCTCGGCACAATCGGCGATGGCGGTCAGTTGCGGAACCCCGGCTCCCGAGACAATCCGCGTCGTGCAAATCGAGCCAGGCCCCACGCCCACCTTCACGGCGTCCGCGCCCACGCCCACGAGTTCTTTGGCGCCTTCCGCCGTCGCAATGTTCCCGGCCATGACCTCCATGAACGCATAGTGTTGTTTGATCATTTTCACGGTATCAATGACGCTCTGGGAATGCCCGTGCGCCGTATCGACCACGAGCATATCCACGCCGGCCTTGACCAGCCGTTCGACGCGTTCCGGCACGTCCTCTCCCACGCCAACGGCCGCGGCAACCCGTAACCGGCCATGGGCATCCTTGCAGGCGTTCGGATATTTAATCTGTTTTTGAATGTCCTTGATCGTGATGAGCCCTTTGAGCTCGAATTCATCGTTGACCACCGGCAACTTTTCAATCCGATGTTCGTGCAGAATTTCACGGGCTTTGGTGAGACTCGTGCCCTCGGGTACCGTCACCAACCGTTCCTGCGTCATCACCTGCGAGACCGGCAGATCCAACCGGGACTCGAATCGCAGATCACGATTGGTCAGAATCCCCACCAACTTTTTTTCTCTCGTGACCGGAATACCGGAAATCCGATAGGTCGCCATAATCGCATGAGCATCACGAATGGTTTGATCCGGCGCAATCGTAATGGGATCCAGAATCATGCCGCTCTCGGATTTTTTCACCTTGTCCACTTCAATGGCTTGGTTCTCCGGCGGCATGGCCCGATGGAGCACACCGATGCCGCCCTCCCGCGCCAACGCGATGGCCAAACGGCCTTCCGTCACGGTATCCATGGCGGCACTCAAAATCGGGATATTGATCGTAATATGGCGAGAGACGTGCGTGGCACAATCCACGTCGGTGGGCATGACCTCAGATTTGGCCGGCACCAAGACCACGTCGTCAAACGTCAAACCGATTCTCGTTTTGTCCCAGAGAGCCATCCTTCGCTCCTCAGAAAACAGATACCCCTATGAACGCGTCATCATGGGAGAAAGCAGACAATTGTCGATGAACAAAAACCGGTGAGAAAAAATACGGGACCAGCTTACCAAGATTTTTCAAAAAAATCGACGGAAAATAAAACGGCAAAAGTCGAGTGGAGGAATTCGTTTGATACCAATCTGCAATGCCATCATTGGTTCCCACTGCGTCCTCAAGTTGCATTAGGTAACACGACCGCTTTAGAATTCCCCCATGAGTGACGCCATCGCATTCGACACCTATAAATTCGTCAAACACTTGACAGAAAAAGGCTTTACCGAGGAGCAGGCTGAGGCCCTGGCAGATGAGCAGGTCAACCTGCTCAATAGCAATCTGGCCACCAAGGCCGACATAGTAATTGTTCAGCGGGATATTGAAACCCTGCGGCAAGAAACTGAAGCCTTGCGGCAAGAAACCAAGGGCAATATAGAAACTCTGCGACAAGAAACCAAGGGCAACATAGAAACTCTCCGGCAAGAAACCAAGGCCAATATGGAAGCTCTCCGGCAAGAAACCAAGGCCAATATGGAAGCCCTCAAAGTCGACCTGCTGAAATGGATATTTGGCGCCCTGATTGCTCAGGGCGGGCTGATCGTCGCTCTGGTCAAGCTGTTATAGAGCGTCCTTCCTCATCTGCACGCCTCGCCTCTCGAAATGCCTCGCCGCTAGTTGCTTAAGACAGGGGGATTATGGCGCTTCGCTTTCCGGAAGGGCCGCCACTGTTTCCGCTTCCTCCTGCAGGAACTCTTCGGCGTCTTCGGCCGGCATGAAGTGTTGCACGCGCATGTTGCCGCTATCCACCACGAAAACGTGCCCTCGATGATCGACCACGAGCCCGTAGGGGAAGTTGAATTGCCCTTCGGCATTACCGAATCCGCCCCATTGGGTGATGAAATTCCCGTCCCGATCAAATTTTTGCAGCCGCTGGTTCCCCGTGTCCGAGACGTACACGTCACCCGCACCATCCACCGCAATTCCCCATGGCGAACGGAATTGGCCTGGTTCCTGCGCCTGGGCGCTGCTCGCGTGGCCCGGGCCGATCCCCCCGCCCCATTTGGCCACGAGTTGCGGGAGAACGTTCGTACTGGTATCGAATTTCTGGATGCGGTGATTCCCCATATCCACGACGTAGACCATCCCGTCATTCTGATCGACCGCAATGCCCCGGGCAAAATAGAATTGGCCGTCGTTATTCCCGAAACTGCCCCACTGCATCACAAACTCACCGTCTTCATCGAATTTCTGGACGCGGAAATTGGCACTGTCGACAACGTACAGGTAGCCGCGGACGCGGTCGACCGCAATGGCCCAGGGAGCATTGAACTGACCTTCCCCGTTCCCGCGACCACCGATTTTCATGAGGTATTGACCCAGTTTTCCATCAAATTTCTGCACACGATGATTATTGGTATCACACACGTACACGTCACCTTTTCCATCGCACGCAATTCCCGTGGGACTGTTGAAATTCCCATTGGCCGTACCGAAATTCCCCCACAGCAGGATGAAGTTCCCATTGCGGTCGAATTTTTGAACGCGCGTGTTGCCGTTGTCGATGACGAACAGGGACCCTTGATTGTCAATGGCTAATCCATAGAGCGGCGCCATGAATTCACCGCCGTGCAACAACGAAGCGCCGCGACCGGGTTTCCCCCATTTCCCCGTACACACGTACCCCGAGGTATTCAGCAGAATATTCGCACTAGCCGGAATCGAAATGTTATTGCCGACGTCTTTAAACCACGCGTAAACCGTTTTGGGCCCGTCACCGGGCGATAACGTCAGGGGAATCGTTGCCCCAAAACGATGTTCCGGTTCAACTTCGATCCATCCCGGCAACGTCGCACCGGGAGTCATGGGATTTTCAGAAATGAAATAGCCCGCCACCCCGGTATCCACGTCCCTGGCTGAAATGGTTGCCACGACGTCCAACGAATTCGTCATGTACGCTCCGTGATTCAGAACGATATCCGGATTCTGTGGTGCGGCGACGTCGATCAACACGGGTATGACTTCCTGCTCTTCCGACGGGGAGCTCTCGACGTCATTTTCATCAACGCTCGTGAGCGCATAGTAATAGGCCGTATTGTTCGTCAAGCCGGTATGGGTATAAGGACTCGTCACCCCTTCAATGAGCGTCGCCGTCTCTTTGGACACACCGGGATCGGTACTGAAGTAGAGATTGTAGGACACGGCGCCGGGCACCTCCAGCCAACTCAACATCGCCTCCGTATCACCGGGTTTCCCCACCAACGGCACGGCAAGCGGGGCACCTTCCGCCGCTGCGACCTTGTCGGCTTTTTCCCGGCCCCTGGCGAGTTCCTCTTCCGTGGGGGCGAACTTCAGGATCCGATAATTCCCACTGTCCACCACGTAAACGTACCCCTCCTTGTCCACCGCAATACCGGAAGGAAAATTCACCTGGGCTTCCGTGAGTCCGCGATTCCCCCATGAACACAGGTAGGTTCCGTTCGAATCGAACTTTTGGATCCGGTGGTTCCCGCTGTCCACGACGTACACGTTGCCCAGGGCATCGCACGCCACGCCCCAGGGAGACTTGAATTGTCCGAGCCCATTCCCTTCTCTTCCCCACTTCGCCAGAAAATTGCCACGGGAATCGAATTTCTGAATGCGATGGTTGCCTTCATCGGCCACGTATATATGCCCGGCAAAATCCACCGTCAGCCCCCGCGGGAAGTAGAAGGCGCCGTCAAAACTCCCGTCTTTCCCCCATTTGATCAAGGGCGCGCCGTCCGACTGGAATTTTTGAATGCGAGAGTTACTCGTATCCGATACGTAGAGATTTCCCTGCTGGTCCGTAGCGACACCCCATGGCACGTCGAACTTCCCGGCCTCGGCCCCTCGCCAGGCAAAGCCGAACTTGCCCCAGGCATTCAAAAAGTTCCCGTCCGGGTCGAACTTCTGGACGCGGTTGTTGCCGCTGTCCGCGACGTACACGTGCCCTTCGGGAGCGGTCGCCAACCCTCGGGGATAATAAAACGTGCCGTCTTCCGAGTCCGCTTCCCCCCCCCAGCGAGCCAAACAGTTCCCGTCCTTATCGAACCGTTGAATGGCATGATTATCGGTATCCGCTACGTAAATGTTGCCGTCACCGTCGAGGGCAATGCCGGTCGGTGAACGAAACTCCCCGTCATCGACGCCTTCCTGCCCGAACTGCAGCACGGGCAAGTACGGCGAAGGAATCGACATGACTTCTTCCGATTCACGACTTTCCCCATCGGCGGTCACGACGGTGACCACGTAGTGGTAACACAACCCGTTGGCCAGATCATTATGCGTATAGGGACAGGAGGGACCTTCAATACAGTTCCCTTTTTCCTTGGTCACTCCGATCACGGGGTTGAAATCATCCTGGCTCGCTATCGGACGGGTCAATTCATTGGGCTTGATACTGACCCCTTGAGACGTCTGATAGTAGACGTTGTAATACATCGCGTCAGGCACGGCATCCCAACTCAGGGTAATAAACCCGTTGCCCGCGACGGCCTTGACGCCGGTCGGCGGGTCGGGGAGCTTGTCCTGATCAGCATCTTCGCCTGCGCCCCAGTCCTCTTCAAAGCCTTCAACCCGTAAAACCAGCCGTTGCGGAATCCAATCACGATCCAACTCAAAGAAATCCTTCATAACACCCCTCATAATATTCAAGCCATACTAAAAGTTTTTCTCGCACACATTTGAATTTACGTAATTCTATTCTCGACGACTCAATATTTTCCAAATAAAACCAAGTAGTTGGGAAAAAGTCTAGCAGTCCGTTCTTTCCGAAGTCAAGGAAGGGCCGGGACATTCTGTTTATCGAAGAAGGTGGTGCAAGCCTTGCAGACCGGCGATGCAAGGCATCGTGTCATCTATACCCGTTTTGTCCCGGTCGAGAAGAACTCCCGCCAACCCGGCCTTGGTCGCTCCCTCAAAATCTTCCTTGGGATCATCCCCTACGTGCATGGCCTCTTCCGGCTCGACCACGTGCTGATCCAGGGCATGCCGGAAAATCTGAGGAGACGGTTTGACCGACCCGGCAAGGCTGGAAATCGTGATGGAATCAAAAAAGTGTTCTAACCCCAACGCCCGGACAATATCAAAAAACCGCGTATCGAAATTGGAAATGACTCCAAGCTCATAGCCTTGCGATCCCAACTGCCGCAGAACCTCAGGCACTTCGGGATACATTTCCCATGCCTCTGCCCTGCCAAAGGCTTCGTACACTTCATCGAAGTAGTCATCGAACCCTTCGAACATGCCGACGCGATAAAACACCGCATGCACGATGTCAAACCACCAGAGCCGTTCGCATTGCTTCAATTTTTCCGGTTGCTCCACGACAAATATCGGCGGGGGAGCTTGACGAAAAGCGTCCTTGAACGCCTGGTTCACCTTGGTCACCATGTCGGACGAACGCGGGACGCCATACTTTGCGGCATACTGAAGATACGCGTCTCCGACGGATCCCCTGACGTGGAACAACGTTCCGGCCGCATCGAAAAACACGACCTTGATGTGCGATGCCGGCATGGCGAAAAAACTGGTCAATCGAGGAAGGGCAGGCAGGCCTCTGCCTCCTCATCCTGCCCGCTCCCTCCAGGGGAGAAGGTTCTATAAGGCGGGAATGGGCCGCTACAAGAGGTAGAAAGGCAGGTGCTTATTTTTTGGTGCCGTCTTTGCGTTGGGCTTGCTCAAGAGCTTTCATCCGTCGTTGATTCTTTCGGTGTTTGCGACGAAGCTCTCGATCTTTTTCTCGTCCTCTGGGCATCAAATTCTCCCTGGTCCTGCTAGGCGTCATTGCCGATAGCTCAGTAAAATCTCCGGTAAAAGCGTCGTGGGGTTCTATCATATTCGTTCTCGTGAACACAACCGGCGCTTTGCTTGCGAGGGTCTACCCTCCATGCTAAGATTTTTGTCTTCGTCAGCACGAGTTTCATCCCCATGGCGTCCCAGCAACTCAATAAAACCTACGAACCACAAGCCGTTGAAGCCCGGTGGGGCCCGTATTGGATCAACCAGGGCTACTTCGGCGCCAAGCCTGATGCGACGGGTCAGCCCTATACGATTGTCATCCCGCCCCCCAACGTGACGGGCTCGCTGCATATCGGCCACGCGCTGAACAATACGCTGCAGGACATTCTGATCCGCTGGCGCCGCATGCAGGGACGGAACACGTTGTGGCTGCCTGGAACCGACCATGCCGGCATCGCCACACAAAACGTGGTTGAACGGCAGCTTCTCGAAGAAGGCACCCGGCGGGACGAACTCGGGCGGGACGCATTCATCCAACGGGTCTGGGCGTGGAAACAGCAATCCGGCAATACGATCCTCGATCAACTGAAACGACTCGGAGCATCCTGCGATTGGTCCCGCCTGCGTTTTACCATGGATGAGGGGCTCTCCGAAGCCGTTCGAGCCGTCTTCGTTCGCCTGCACCGGGAAGGACTCATCTACCGCGGGCATCGCTTGATCAATTGGTGCCCCCGCTGTCTCACCGCCCTTTCCGACGTTGAGGTCGAACACGAGCCGGTTCAAGGCACCATGTACCACATTGCTTATCCGTTGGCCGATGATCCCGGCACGTCCCTCATCATCGCCACCACGAGACCGGAGACGTTACTCGGCGACACCGCGGTGGCCGTGCATCCCGAAGATGCCCGATACAATGGGCATATCGGCAAACATATCAAGCTGCCGCTCACCAACCGGACCGTTCCGGTCGTGGGCGATCCGGTCCTGGTGGACAGAGAATTCGGAACCGGCGCCGTCAAGATTACACCCGCCCACGACTTCAATGATTTCGAGGCGGGCGAACGGCACCAACTCCCCCGCATTGCCCTGCTGACCCATCAGGCTCTCCTGAATCCCGATGCGCTTCGGGACGCCGGAGTCGAGCCGGATATTCTGGAAACCATTGTCAACCTCCCGGCCATCAAGGCCCGCCCCATTGTCGTTGATGCCTTGAAAGACCGCGAGTTTCTGGTCACAACCGAAGACCATCACATGGCCCTGGGGAAATGTTATCGCTGTAAAACCGTGGTGGAACCGTTCCTCTCACCTCAATGGTTCGTCAGAATACAACCGCTGGCCGACCCGGCAATTGCCGCGGTGGAACAGGGGCATATCCGCATCATTCCGGAGGAGTGGTCGAACAATTATCTCGGCTGGATGCGCGGGATCAAGGACTGGTGCATTTCCCGGCAAATCTGGTGGGGGCACCGCATCCCGGCCTGGTATTGCGCCACGTGCCATCCTGAGGCTCGCCTGATTCTCGAGGGTGGTGGCAGTCACCTGATTCCTTCACATGCCGCCCCCACGGTCTCCGAAACGGCTCCGGCTACGTGCGGCACCTGCGAGCAGGCTCAATTCATTCAAGACCCCGACGTGCTCGACACGTGGTTTTCATCGGCACTCTGGCCCTTTTCCACCCTGGGCTGGCCCGCACACACCAAAGAGCTCGAGACCTATTATCCGACCTCCACGTTGGTCACGGGATTGGACATCTTATTCTTCTGGGTGGCGCGCATGATCATGATGGGCCTCAAGTTTACCGGCAAGCCCCCGTTCCGTGACGTCTACATTCACGCCCTGGTGCGCGACGCCGAAGGCGAAAAAATGAGCAAATCCAAGGGGAACGTCATCGACCCTCTGACCAAGATGTCGCAATACGGGACCGACGCGCTCCGCTTTACCTTGGCCTCGATGGCGTCACCCGGCCGCGACATCAAACTCTCGGAAAACCGGATCGAAGGCTACCGCAACTTTGCCAACAAGATCTGGAACGCCGCCAGGTTCATCCTGATGCACGCGGACGGGCCGTCCGAATCGCGGCCAATTGCCGACAGGCCGTTCGCGGATCAATGGATCCTGAGCCGCCTGAATCACCTCACCGCGACCATGACGGCTCGCCTCGAAGAATACCGGTTCGACCAGGCCGCCGGGCAACTCTATCAACACATCTGGCACGAATATTGTGATTGGTATCTGGAACTCATCAAGCCCGCGCTGCAGAACGGAGACTCACCCGATACCCGGTCGACGCGCGCGACAATGCTGCAAACGTTCGAACACCTGCAACGCCTGCTCCATCCCTTTATGCCGTTTTTGACAGAAGAAATCTGGCAAACGATCCCCCACCGGGGCGAAAGCCTCGTCCGACAACCGTTTCCGGTTGCCAACCGGGAATGGGAGAACGCCGAAGCGGAACAGACGTTCGCCGTCATCGAACACGTCGTCACCACGGTCCGAACCGGGCGAGCCCTCCTGGATTACGCCCCATCAAAATCCCTGACGATCCTGGCCACGGCCAAAGATCCGGTCGAGCTTGCGCGTTTGAACGAAGCCCAAGACCACGTCGCGCATCTCTGTCGCGGAACGGTCACCATCGCCGATCAGGACACGTGGCCGGCCGGCCGCATCCTGCATCTCGCAGTGGGAAGCTTCATGATCGGCCTGACGATCGAGGGCGAAGTGGACCTCAATAAAGCCTTGACGCGTATCAACAAACAATCGCAAGCCAAACAGAAAGAAGCTTCGCGCCTCCAAGGACGCTTGGCGTCCCCGGACTTTGCAGCCAAGGCCTCTCCTGAGGTCGTTCAAGAATCAAAGGATCGTCTGGATCTGCTCACGGCCGAGCTCTCGCTTTTTGCCAGCAGCGAACAACAACTCCGGAAAATGGCGTCATGAACTCCCACGTCATTCATCCGCCGTCTCTGTTTGAACTCGAAGCGCTGGTCACCGCGGCCTTGAAAGAAGACGCGCCCCATGGCGACGTCACCACGCGCGCGCTCCTTGAACCATCCCTTCATGCGCAAGCCAACGTCGTGGCCAAGCAGGACCTGACCCTTGCCGGCCTTGCGGTTCTCCATGCCGTGTACCGGGCCCTGGACCCTGCCGTGGTGGTAACGACCGCGTTCGAAGACGGAGCAATCCTGGAAGCCGGACAGACGTTCGCCACCCTTCAAGGACCGGCTCATTCAATCCTGGGCGGGGAACGGGTATCGCTGAACTTTTTGCAACGTCTATCCGGTATTGCCACCCTAACCGCACGGTTCCGTGCCGAAATCCGGCAGTATTCCACCGTTCTGGTCGATACCAGAAAAACCACTCCCGGCCTTCGACGGCTTGAAAAATGGGCGGTTGTTCTCGGAGGCGGGACCAACCATCGCATGACACTGAGCGATGGAGTCCTTATCAAGGACAATCACTTGGTGCTGTTGGAAGCCCAAGGCACAACCCTGCGCGAAGCCTGCCGCAAAGGCAAGGAACGACTCTCCCGTCATTTCCGAATCTCCGTGGAAGTCGAAACCCTTGAGCAAATTGACCAAGCCCTGGACGGCGGCGCTGACGTGCTACTCCTGGACAACATGCCGCCGGCGCTCGTCCGGGAAGCCGTGGAGATCATCAAAGGACGGGCACGCACCGAAGTCTCCGGAGGCATTACGCTCGAAAACGTCCGCGAATATGCCGCCACGGGCGTGGATTTCATATCCGTTGGAGCATTGACCCATTCCGCGCCCGCGGTCGATATCAGCCTGGACGTGCTTCCCGCCTCCTCTCAATAACCGGCCTGCGCATGGCGAATCCCAAGCACTCCACGCCGCTGAACGCCGCGAGCATTCAGCAGCGGTTGACGACGCGCAGTCTGGGTCGCCCGCTGCATCTGTTTGCGGAACTCGCCTCCACCAACGCCACGGCCTTGACGCTGGCCAATTCCGGAGCACCCCATGGCACAGCGGTTCTCGCCGAAGCCCAAACAGCCGGAAAAGGACGACTGGATCGGCAATGGGTCTCCCCGCCTCATCTCAATATCTATTGCTCCCTGATCCTCAAAGATCCGAAATTTTCTCGTCACGGTTCCTGGACCCCACTCGTGACGGGACTCGCCCTCGCTGAAGCCACCCAACGTGCCTGCGGCATTGGCATCTCGTTAAAATGGCCCAATGATTTGTTGTATATCGAGAAAAAAATCGGAGGCATTTTATGTGAAAGCGCGAGTCACGGTTCTCGAATCGAGACGTGTGTCGTGGGGTTCGGCCTGAACGTGAATTGCCGGGAGACGGATTTTCCCGAAGAGCTTCATCCGCTTGCCACCTCATGTCGCCAGGCCACCAGCCAATTCCATGATCGAAACGGCCTGATCGCCGATATATTCAACCAATTGGAAAACTGGTATGATTGCGTGGCATTGGAACAATTCGAACGCGTGCGAACATCGTATGAGGCGTCGTGTGTCACGCTTGGCCGGGAAGTGGAAATTGCCTGCACGGCAGGACAAAACATTCGCGGAACGGCAACCGCCATCGGGCAAGACGGCGCATTAGTGGTGTCCACCATGCGAGGAGGCAAGCGCCGCACCTTGGAAATTCGGTCCGGGGACGTTCACCACCTACGATAACCCATGCTCCTGACAATTGACATCGGCAACACCCAAATCGTCTCGGGTGTGTTCGACGGGCAAACCCTGCGAAGCTCCTGGCGCCTGTCCACGGACCATACGAAGACGGCTGACGAATACGGCATCGTCTTCTCGTCACTCACACGGGAATCCGGGATTTCGGCGCGGGATATCCACGGGACCATTATTTCCAGCGTGGTTCCTCCCCTGACCCCGGCAATTGAATCCATGGTCGAAACCTTTTTTCATCATTCCCCGCTCGTCGTCTCGTGCGACTTTCCCTTTGGACTGACCTTGGAATATGCCAACCCCCAGGAAATTGGAACCGATCGTTTGGTAAACGCGGCAGCGGCATTTGCCTGCTACCGGACCCATCTCATCATCGTGGATTTCGGCACCGCCACAACGTTTTGCACCGTCACCAAAGACGGACGATATTTGGGCGGGGCGATTGCCCCGGGGATCAAAAGCGCCGCCGAAGCGCTTCACCACCATACCGCCAAATTGCCCAACGTCGAGCTCGCCCGGCCAAAAAGCGTGATCGGGACCGATACGACGAGTAGTATCCAATCGGGCTTGATCTTCGGGTATACGGGGCTGGTCGATGAAATGGTCGCCCGAATCGAACAGGAAATCGGTCACTCGACCAAGGTTGTCGCCACCGGTGGGCTTGCCCCGATTCTTGCGCCCATATCCCGAACCATTCAAGAAATCCGGCCGTCGCTCACACTGGAAGGCCTGGAATTGCTCTATCGCCGACAGACAGGGCAATAGGCACCTTCCGGACAGGATTCCGGCATAAACCGGAACTTCGCCTTTCTCTTGCTTTTTCCACTGTTTTTTCACTTTCCTGGGTTGACTTACCCGGCCTTGATGACTATCTGAGCAAGACACCCGAGCCGCGAAATGAACGACAATATTCAACAATCAGATGAAGTTTGTGGAGAAGGCGAAGTATCCGCGCCACTTTCCGATCATCCCGATACCAAGCCAGCCGGCATGGATGCAGCAGAGGCTCCTGAAAATCTGCAGGAAGAGGCCGGTGTTTCCAATCCAACCGACCAACTTCTTGAAAAAGACGAGGAACTGCATGCCCTGAACGACAAATATTTGCGTCTCGCTGCGGAATTCGACAATTACAAGCGTCGGGTGCAACGCGACCAACAGGACACAGTCCGGTTTGCGAACGAAAAATTATGCAAGGACTTGCTTCCAACCTTGGACAACCTGGAACGGGCACTGCAATCAGGACGCGAGCAAGGCCAGGTCGAGGGGCTGCTGGAAGGGGTTGGCCTCACGCACAAACATTTTCTCGATACCCTCAAAAAAATGGGCATCCAACAAGTTTCGAGCGTGGGAGAAGAGTTTGATCCGGCCAAGCATCAAGCCGTGGGACAGGTTGAATCGACGACCGTACCCGAAAACGTCGTCGTCGATGAATATCAGAAAGGGTATTTTCTCCACGACCGGATATTGCGGCCGGCCATGGTAACCGTGGCCAAGGCCAAAACGGAGCCAGGCGATGGAGAGACAAAGCAATCGAAGGAAGGAGCCGAAGCATGAGTAAGATAATTGGAATTGACCTTGGAACGACGAACTCGTGTATCGCCGTCATGAGCGGTGCCGACCCGGAGGTGATCGCCAACTCGGAGGGTGGCCGCACCACGCCGTCCGTGGTAGCGGTAACGGATAAGGACGAGAGGCTGGTCGGACAAATTGCCAAACGTCAAGCTATCACGAATCCCGAAAACACGATCTTTTCCGTGAAACGCCTGATGGGAAGAAAGTTCAATTCCAAGGAAGCCAAAGCGGCCACGGAGCGGTTGCCCTATAGGATTCTGGACGCCTCGAACGGAGATGCACACGTGGAAATACGCGGCAAACAATACAGCCCTCCGGAAGTATCTGCAATGATCCTTCAAAAGATCAAACAGACGGCGGAAGACTTTTTAGGGGAAAAAGTGACGGAGGCGGTCATTACCGTCCCCGCGTACTTTGACGACAGCCAGCGCCAAGCCACAAAAGACGCGGGGCAGATCGCGGGGCTCAACGTCCTCCGGATCATCAACGAACCCACGGCGGCCTCCTTGGCATACGGCCTGGAGAAAAAGAAAGAAGAACGCATTGCCGTGTACGATCTCGGCGGCGGAACCTTCGACATTTCGATCCTCGAAATCGGGGACGGCGTCTTCGAGGTGAAGGCCACCAACGGCGATACCTTCCTGGGCGGTGACGACTTCGACCTTCGCATCATCGATTGGCTGGTGGACGAGTTCAAGAAAGATCAAGGGATCGATTTGAAAAACGACCGCATGGCGCTTCAACGTCTGAAAGAAGCCGCTGAACGGGCCAAGATCGAACTGTCCTCCGCGCAGGAGACGGAAATCAACCTTCCCTTTATTACCGCCGACGCCAGCGGGCCCAAGCACTTGGTGCTCAAACTCTCCCGGTCCAAACTGGAACAACTCGTTGACGACCTGGTGACCCGCTCCATCGAACCCTGCAAGAAAGCATTGGCCGATGCCGGCATCTCCGCAGGCGACATCAATGAAGTGGTCCTTGTCGGAGGCATGACGCGGATGCCCAAAGTCATTGAACGGGTGAAAGCCTTCTTCGGCAGGGAACCCCATAAAGGCGTGAACCCGGACGAAGTCGTGGCGGTCGGAGCCGCCATCCAGGGCGGCGTCCTCAAGGGCGACGTCAAGGACGTGCTGCTGCTGGACGTGACTCCCCTGTCCCTGGGCATTGAAACGCTGGGCGGCGTGTTCACGCGCTTGATCGACCGCAATACCACGATTCCGACCAAGAAGAGCCAAATTTTCTCAACCGCCGCGGACAGTCAGACCGCCGTCACCATTCGTGTTTTTCAGGGCGAACGGGAAATGGCCAATGACAATAAACTGCTCGGCCAGTTCGATCTCGTGGGGATTCCTCCGGCCCCCCGAGGAATGCCGCAAATCGAAGTCACGTTCGACATCGACGCGAACGGCATCGTCCACGTTTCGGCCAAAGACATGGCCACGCAAAAAGAACAGTCCATCAAGATCACCGCTTCGAGCGGCCTGAGCAAGGAAGAAGTCGAGCAATTGGTCAAAGACGCCGAGGCGCATTCCGACGAGGATAAAAAGCGCCGTGAAACCGTGGAGATCCGAAACCAGGCCGATTCCCTGGTCTATGGGACGGAAAAAAATCTCCAGGAGCACGGAGACAAAATTCCCGAGGACGAGAAAACCAAAATCCAAGAAGCCATCGACGGCATGAAAAAGGCCATGGAGGGGGACGACGTGGAAGCCATGAAATCGGCCATGCAGACCCTCACGACCGCTTCGCACAAACTCGCGGAAGAAATGTATAAAAAAACGTCAGCCGAGACCGGCAACGCCGAAGAGGGGTCAAGCTCCAACGGTGGAGCGACCAATGGAACGGAACAAGACGAAACAGTGGTCGATGCCGAATTTGAAGAGGTCGATAAGGAAAAATAACGTTGCCTGAAGATCAGTTTTCATGGATAACGTCAACCCACAAGGGAAACTCCTGAGAGACCTCCATAACGGAAAAGATGGCTAGCGTGACCAAACGGGATTATTATGAAGTGCTGGGAGTTGATCGGGCCGCCTCTGATGACGAGATCAAGAAGGCATTCCGGAAGCTCGCACGCCAGCACCACCCCGACTTGCAGAGCGACCCGCAACTCAAGAAAAAAGCCGAAGAAAAATTCAAGGAAGCCAATGAAGCGTATGAAATCCTGAGCAATGAAGAGTCGCGCAAACGGTACGACATGTTCGGGCATTCGGCCGGCCAGCAGGGATTCGGCGGAGCCGAGGGGTTTGATTTCGGTCGAGGATTCGGGGACGTATTCGGAGACATTTTTGAGGACTTCTTTGGCGGAGCGAGGGGCGGTCGAGGTCGACCGGAGCAGGGCAATGACCTGCAATACAACCTGGAACTCTCCTTTGAAGAAGCCATCGACGGCAAAGAGGCTAAACTCAAAATCCCGAGATGGGAAGTCTGCGATTCCTGCAAAGGGACGGGAGCCAAGTCGTCCGAGGCCGTCCAACCATGCCGCGGCTGCCAGGGCACCGGGCAAATTCGATTGCAGCAAGGGTTCTTCTCGATCAACCGGGCCTGCGGGCAATGCCAGGGTGCAGGGCAGATCATTACGGACCCCTGTCCCGCTTGTCGGGGGCAAAAACGGGTCTACCGGGAACGAACCTTATCGGTCACCATTCCCGCGGGAATCGATACCGGCATGCGCTTTCGCTTGGCTCGCGAAGGCGAACACGGCGCAAACGGCGGTCCGCCCGGCGATCTCTACGTCGCGATCACAGTCAAACCGCACAGGATCTTTACCCGAAAAGGAAACGACATTCTCGTCGAGTTGCCGCTCGATATGGTCACGGCCGCCTTGGGCGGCAAAGTGGACGTGCCGACCCTCAAAGGAAAAACCAGCGTCAAAATTCCCGAAGGCACCCAACACGACCAGGTCCTGAGACTGAAGGGCCAAGGAGCACCCGCGCTGAAAGGTCGCACCGCCGGCGACCAACTCGTTCGGGTCAACATCAGTATTCCCACGAAACTGTCGGCGAAACAACGGGAACTCCTGGCCGCCTTTGCCAAAGAGAGCGCCACCGCGTCAAAAGACCAGGAAGACAGCCTGTTCGGCAAAGTCAAAAATATGTTCGAGTAACACCACCGTTTTCGGTCCACCCATCCGCTCCACGCTCATTCGTCACATGCCGGTCTTTTTCATTCAATCAAACCGGATTTTCAACCACACCGTCACGATCGACAATTCCCTCTTTTCCCACCTTTCAAAAAGCCTCCGCATTCGCGAAGGCGAGGAGATTTGGGTCGGAGACGAGCACCGGGTTCGCTACCGGGCTCGGGTCGACCGCCTGGATTCGAAATCACTCCAAGCCTCCATCCTTGAAACAATCGAAGGACCACCCGCGCCATCGGCTCCCATTGTCCTGATTCAGGCTATTCTGAAAGGGGATCGCATGAACTGGGTGATTCAAAAGGCCACTGAGCTTGGAGTCACCGAGATTATTCCATTGCTCACGTCGAGGGTCATCGTCCGTCCACCGGCAGATCGCGTCCGAACCGCACGGGAACGATGGCAGCGGGTCGCCGTCGACGCCGCGCAACAATCGGAGCAATGGGCGTCCCCCAACCTCACTCACCCCCTGACGTTGTCCGAGTTGGTCAAGCATGTTCCCCACCCGTCACTCCAGTGCGCGCTATTCGAACGAAGCGGCGAACACAGCCTTGGTTCCCTATCTATCGATCACACGTTTCATGGCACCATCGCGCTGGCCGTCGGCCCCGAGGGGGGATGGACACAGGACGAGATGCGGGAACTCCTCGCCCAACGCTTTCAACCCGTATCACTGGGCAAACACATCCTTCGGAGCGAAACTGCACCACTGGTTGCGCTGAGTATCCTGCAACATAAACTGGGACATATCTGAGCCACGAACAAAAGAGAGAGACCGTTAGAAAGAAAACGCGATAAAATCGCGCTGCGCCAACGACAAGACCAAAGACACTGGATCCGTCCCCGACGTTGTTAATCGGGGATCCAGTTCTTTTTGTCGGGGATGACAGAAAGAGACAACGAATCTTGTCAACGAATGACTGAACACATACAGGGATGACGGGAAAAGGGCCTTGAGGAATGAATGGGAACCAGATCGGAAACTATCAGGAGGAAGTGGGGGCGATCTTGAGGATGGTGCCGCCCTCGCCTACGGCCCAACCGACTTGGGCGTCGGGAAAGGATAACCCATAGAGGCTGAACGGCTCGGAGAGTTCCGGTTCCATCCACGTGAAACCGGCATCAGTGGTGGTCAGGAATGCGCCTCGCTCGCCGATAATCCACCCGGCACGGAACCCGGTAAACTGGACTTTTAAAAAGTCCGGCGGCCTGATACAGGGAGACCCGCAGGGCAGGGTGCGATCAACCCATTTTTCTCCGCTGGTGATCGTTTGAAAGATGGCCCCCTGGGATCCCACGACCCACCCGCCTTCGGGATCCGTGAAGTACAGATCGAAAAACGTCGTAGCACTGTCGGTAGTCTGCTGGATCCAGTTTTGCCCGCCGTCCCGTGTGACGAGAATCGTCCCGATCGCACCAACCGCCCACCCGCGTTGCGCATCGATGAACTGCACCCCGAACAAATCCACGGCCGTGGTACTGCTTTGATCTTCCCACGTCACGCCGCCGTCTGTGGTCCGCAGGATGGTGCCCCGGCCTCCCACGATCCAGCCCTGCAAAAGATCCAGAAAATACACGTCATAGAGCGCAGCACCCACCCCGGCAGCCTGGCGGCGCCACTGTTTCCCGTGATCGTTCGTATGCAGGATGGTCCCGTTCTGTCCGACGATCCATCCGTGTTGAGGATTCGTAAAATAGACGCTCGTCAGCAGGGCTGCTGTGCGACGGGGCATTGCCTGCCACGTCTCCCCCGCGTCTTCCGTTTTCAAGACGGTTCCCCCTGCGCCTACGGCCCAGCCGTGTTGCGCACTGACAAAAAACGTCCCGAGAAGCGTGGATTTGGTGCCGCTGCTCTGGATAGTCGAGACCACGTTCTCACCGGCTTCGACCTGCCCGGCCAAATACGGGAGACAAACCAGTCCCACAACCAGCAACCGAAGGAGAGCATGGCAAGAGGAAAAAACAAGGTTCATGGCGCCTGATCGGTTCTCCAGGGTTCTTGCGTGTAATCGTAGAAAAATTCCTTGTGAGGCAATCCACGCGGGAGAATCTTGAATTCACCAGCCACGGCACTCTGCCACTGCTTTCGCGAACAACACCGGCCGTTCTTGAGTAAATCCCAGGAACCTCGACGCACGACGATTTCCCCTTTGGTGGGATCAACGTAGAACCCTTCGGGATGCCCGAATCCAAACACGTGACGCCTGGGCACTTGAATCTTGATTTCAGTATTCTTCCAGGAGACCACCACGGCCGCGACCCCGTTCACCAGCACTTCCGTCCGTGAGACGTCAGGCCCCAGTCGATAGTTCTTCCAATCGTGGGCATCGGTATTCAATTCCAAGCGCGTCGCTTCCGCGATTTTCAGAAACTCGCCGAACCCTTCGCCTTTCAGCGTCACGATCTCATCAATCCCGGCTTCCTTCGGAGAATAGGACGTAACCTTCGGTGTCTGCACGGTAAATGAGCCCACGTCCAATTCCACCACGCCCTGTTTGGCACAACAGGTCCCATCGGGCTTGGGAATCGTAGCGCCCCGCTTCACGACAACCGGACCGGACTTGGCGCTATAGGGCACCCACACATTGATTTCATCATCCTGCCACCGGTGAATAATGGCGGGCACGCCCCCGATTTCCACCCGATTCTGGCCAGGGTCGAAATCGAATGCATACGCCGTACTCCCCGCTTCGGAAAACACCCCGAAATTTTTCCCCTTGATATAGACCAGGGTACCGATGGGTCCTTGAGCCGGGAACAATCCATCGGATCCGGGTTCGACCAACTCGAATTGGCCCAAGGTCCTCGTACGTCCGTCCTGTTGAAACGTCACGGGCCCACTGACGGCATTGAGCGGCACGTGGACCACGATGGTACGCGGAGACCACTTGGCAATCGTGACCGGCTTGCCGCCGATGGTAATCGCATCCTCCGGCCCCTTGGCATCGCCGAACTGTTGCCCGCTCAGCACGACCTTGGTCCCGACAGGTCCTCGATTCGGGGAAAATGAAATACTGGGAATCAGGGAAACCGGCACAGGATTACTCTCGGCATAGGCAACGGGCGCGCAGCAGGACCCATCAGGCAACGGGTCAGAGGAAGCCAGTTGCACGACCACGTCACCGGACTTGGCATTGGCCGGAATCTTGACATCGATCTTCTCGGGCCGCCATTTCAGGATTTCCGACAGAATACCGTTGATCAACACCCGGTTCACGCCGAACATGGTATTGGGGTCACGTGACCCTGCCGTATTCCCGAAATGTTCACCCTCGATCGTGAGCACCGAGCCGGGCTCCGCTTCCGGCGGCACCAGCTTGGCAATCTTCACCTGTTGAATTTCAAACCGGCCCGCCACCGTGGTTCCTTGTGGGCCCGACACCGTGACGTCGCCGCTCTTGGCTCCGAGCGGGACCTTCACCATCACCAAGTCCGGCTCCCACAACTGAATCAACGCGGGCATACCATTGAAGTCCACCCGATTCTCCGCCGTTGACACAAACTCCCCGAACGCGGACCCGCCGATCGTCACCGTAGCCCCCGGAGGCCCCGAATCCGGAAACAATTCAGCATGGGCAAACGAAACCGTTCCACAAACAACCAATAATGCAAGAAACACGTGTCTCATACCGCAATAACCCTTTCCATGCTCAGAACGAATACCTCAAATCCAGACGCATCAACGCGTCACAAGGACTAAAACAAAAAGTGGCCGCGCCACAGTAAATGACTCAATGACGCGGCCACTCTCTACTTTATAACGAGGCACTTTTTGCCGTCAACCAACGGCGATGATTAAGACAAAAACCAAAAAACGTTGATAGCACGGCGTTTCCGGCCGCCGTATCGAAGCCGGTCAGAACTGGTACTTCATGTTGAGGCTCACGCCCCAAAATTCAATGTCATCCGTTCTGATATAGTAGGTCACAGGCTTTAGTGAATTCCCGGCTACGGACGCATGCCCACGGAGTCGCGTATATGCCGACTCGTCTTCGAATTCACCGAACATCGCGTACCGGAACTTGAGCCCGATCGTGAGGGGCTCGCTCACCTGATAATCCACGCCGGCCAACGCCTGATACCCGAACAGCGTATCCGACATGGTGGTCTCGTCATTTGTCAACAAACCCGCTAATCGTTGATTCAACTCCACAGCACCATGTGGTGGCCGGATGGCGTTGATCTCATCGCCATTCGGGTTGCGATGCCACCGCGTTCGATATTGGGCGGACACCTGGGCGAACCCAATGCCAAATCCCGCATACGGGGTAAACTTCGAGTCCGTACGGTAGTCGTAATACAGGTTGGCAAAGAAGTTGTGCGACATCAGATTATCGACGGCATCCTCGGCACCGCCGCCTCCGGTTGCCCCGTCGCCTCCGTATTGCTTCGAATCACTGGGGCGCCAGTCGTCGTCGGGAAAGTAAGGTTCATCCGTGCTGCCATACCGTGTGCCGCGATAGAAATATTCACCCTCGACCCTAAAACTGCCCAAGCGATACCCCACGGCCAATCCCGCCAGAATCCCCGAGCCACCATCAAAGGACTCATTCGCGGGCCCCCAAGACGCAGGATCTTCTCCACAGGCGCCCTGAGGAGTCTGAACGTCACCGTAGATAGTCTGGTCGCATAGAACGCCCGGGAAACCATCCGGCGCCGAGTCCGTGGTCCAATCATCGAATCCTCCAGTTTGAACGTCCATGTCCGGGGCCACGGCCACGCCTAAATCCATTCCCAGGTACAACCCATCCTTGGCCCATACCTGACCTGAGGAGAACGCCAACCCTATCACCACAAGCAGAAATGAGAATTTTCTCACGATTTCACCTCTCTTTCTTCTCAAATCATAGCTACAGGCTTTAGTTACAACTTAAACAGCGTAACGAACTATATAACAAAGCTGTTTTTGGAATCAATGAAATAAGTAGAATTCATGCAGTACATATAAGACTACTTGATCAACAATCACAGAGAAAACGGCGTTGTGGCCTGCACTCGAATGCCGGGACAATAGATTCCTCGCTTCGCTCGGAATGACCAATTGGGGCTATTTTATACCAACAACGGGACTACCTGAAAATAGTTATGGCAAGGTTCCAGTCAAACGCGAAATCGTTGCGGACACGGCATTTCTGACTTCGACTTCTTTCGCGTTTTTTTCGAGGTCCCGCAACAGGGAAAGCGCATCCATGACGCGGAAATCGCCGAAGGCCTCGACACTGCGTACCTTCACGTACACGTCGGGATGGTTCAGTAGATCCGGAAGAATACCGACAATTCTGTCGTCCTGTGTCTGCACAAACTCCTCGATCGTCCGCCTGGTGGCCACCGGTTCGTACAGCGTATGAGCTTGTTGCATGCTGTGGATACCTTCGGGAAGCCAGTCAAAGTCTTCTGATGTTGTTGGAACGGCCTCACGAGCAACTTTGGCGCGCAACTCTTTCAGGAAGACTCGATGGGCGTCCTGGTTTCGATGAATCTGCCCGTCCACGATTTCGCCCAGAAAATGATAATAGGGATTGGTCAGGAAATTATGCAGGGAGTCCAGGTAGGGCAAGGTTCCCGAAGGCGTGAGCGTGGCTTTTTCCTGAATCGTAATCTCAAACAACGGGCCTTTCTCGTGATGTTCGATCCTGAACGTTCCCGTCAGCACCGTGCCGTATCGATTGATACCAAACTGTCTGCCCCTGGTTTCGTCATACGAACCCGTCAAGGTCAATGCGTGCGGTTGATTCTTCTCCCGCACGATCTCGAAACCCACCGCAATCAATTTGGCTCTAATGTCCGCTTCGGCGTCCCACAACAGCCTGCCGCGGGTCTTCCAGGTCGAGGCCTGCACGTCCACGTAAATCGTATTGGCCGTTCGTAACGTGGAGAAGACTGCGGGTCCGGTTAAATACGTGACGTTCGCCAGAACACGGTCCGGAGCAAACCCGTATGCCATGACAAGCATGAAGGCAGGGAAAAGCCAACGGGTCTGTCTTTTCATGCGTATCGCGGAAAGCGAGGGTTACGATTCACCGGGTAACAGTTGGACGGTCAATTCAAGCTCCACGGGAACGCCCATGGGCAATTCAGCCACCCCCACGGCCGCCCGCGCGTGCCGTCCGGCCTCGCCGAAAATCTCCACCAGCAAGTCGGACGCGCCATTGATCACGGAAGGCTGCTCACTGAACCCCTCGAAAGAGGCCACGTATCCCGTCATTTTCACGATACGTTGGACCCGGTCGAGCGAACCCACGGCCTGACGAATATTGGCCAGGGCATTGAGCAACGACACCTTGGCCGCTTCATAGCCTTCTTCCTTGGAAAGCTCACCACCCACTTTCCCCTGATACACAATTTTCCCATCGCGACTGGGCACCACACCACTGATGAAGAGCAGGTCGCCGACTCGAACGGAGGGCACGTAGGTGGCCACGGGTTGTGGAGGCACTGGAAGGGTCAGGCCCAGAGATGCGACGCGTTGCTCAAAAGACATGGCGGGGAAAGCTTACGAGGAACGGCGGCGTTGGCGCAACTGATATTTCCTGACAGCCTGGTTATGTTCGGCAAGCGTTGTTGAAAACTCGTGGCTCCCGTCATTGCGAGAAACGAAATACAGATAGTCGGTCGCTTCAGGATAGAGGGCCGCGTGGATCGCGGCACGCCCCGGATTGGCAATCGGCCCCGGCGGCAACCCCACGACCTGGTAGGTATTGTACGGACTGTCGATCGACAAATCCTTTTTGCGGAGATTGCCGTCAAACTCATGCACGGCATAGATGACGGTCGGGTCGCTTTGCAGCGGAATATCTTTTCGCAGCCGGTTGTGAAACACGCCAGAAATCAAGGAACGTTCAGCGGGCCGGGCCGTTTCTTTTTCGATCACTGACGCCAAGGTCATGACCTGATGCAAGGACAGGCCCAATTCCATGGCCCGTTCCCGGTCTTCCTCGCTCACGGCCTGCTTGAACCGGGCCACCATCGCCTCGATTAATCGTTTCGGCTTCACGTGACGGGCAAACCGATACGTATCGGGAAACAGGTAGCCCTCCAGGGTGCCGGCTGACAGTGATAAGGTTTGAATAAAGGCCGGATCCCTGGCATACCGGAGAAAGGCGTCACGATCCGTCAAACGCTGTTCGTGCAACAAATCGGCAATCTGGCTCATGGAGAAGCCTTCAGGAATCGTGACCGTATGCTGGAGCACTTCGCCCTTGATGATCTTCTCCAGAATAATCGAAGGGGACATGCCTCCATGAAATTCATATTCCCCCGAAATAATTCTCCGATCCAGCCCTTCGAGACGACCCATCCACACAAACGCCCAATCGCTCTTGATCAGATTCTGCCGGTGGAGTCGTTCAGCCACGTCGGACAACGAGGCGCCTTCGGCAATATCCACAATAACCACCCGTGAGAAATTGCCAATAGGCTGAAGTTGGTTCAACATCACGAAGCCGGCACCGAATAAAAGAAGGCCGGCAATGATGAGGAAAAATTTTGGAGACATCAATGATTCAATGGCAGGCTCGCCGCCTGCATCTCAAAGGATGCAAATCTCTCCAATCTGTCATCCTCGACATTTTTAATCGAGGATCCAGTGTCTTTGCTTTTCCTTCGTTTGTGACGAAAAAAGACGCTGGATCCCCGATCAAGTCGGGGATGACGGATCAAAGCAAAAAACGAAACACTGAATTCCTGCTTCCGCAGGAACAACAGACGTAGGGACCAACGATCGTTGGTCCCTACGATTCTGAGACCTGCGTTTCGACCAGGTGAAACACTTTTTCAAGGGCCTGACCCAATTTGTCGGGATGCTTCCCGCCGGCTTGAGCCATTTCGGGTCGCCCCCCGCCTGATCCGCCAACGTCGCGTGCCATTTCCTTGATCAATTTCCCGGCCTGCAACGTGTGGGTCAAGTCCGGAGACACGATCACCAATAAGGAGACCTTGCCGTCCGCGACCGAGCCCAATGCGATCACGCCCTTGGGCACTTTGTTCCGGATCTTGTCGGAAAACAGTCGAAGTTCCTGCATGGACAAACCCTGAGTCTCCTGAACGTGGACGGGAATACCTCGAATCTCCCGAATTTGAGCCTCGTCACCGCCGGCGCTCCGGTCCATCAACTTCAACTTGAGTTGTTCGAGTTCCCGCTCCTTTTCCTTCAACAGGGCAACGAGTTTCCGTGTTTTCGGGACAAGGTCCGATGGGCTGCTTTTCAACAATTCCGCCAATGCCCTGATGTCGGATTCCAGTTTTTTCCCGTGATCCAACGCCCCTGTCCCGGTCAGGGCTTCGATGCGCCGCACCCCCGACGCGACCCCGCCTTCGGAGGTAATACGGAACGAACCGATCTCTCCCGTATGGTGGCAATGCGTGCCTCCACACAATTCCTTACTGAACTCGCCAATCCCCACGACCCGGACGCGTTCTCCGTACTTGTCACCGAAAAACGCCAGTGCACCGGCGTGAATGGCTTCCTGGATACCCATGACGTCGGTTTGGACGAGCGTGTTGCCCAACACCTGAACGTTGACCATGGCTTCGATTTCCTCGAGGTCCCGGGTGCGGAGCGGCTTGAAATAGGAAAAATCAAAACGCAACCGGTTCGGAGCGACCAGCGACCCATATTGCTTCACGTGAGGACCCAGCACTTCCCGAAGCGCCGCGTGGAGGAGATGGGTGGCGGTATGATTCCTGGCCGCGCCGCGCCGGCTCGTCGAATCCACGGTCGCAGCCAATGGCTCGCCCTTGCGAACCCGCCCGGCCACAACCGTTCCCTTGTGAAGCAGGAGTTTGCCGCCGGCCCTGGTAGTTTCCCGGACCTGAATCCGGCCTTCCGAGCCCATCAACGTGCCTTGGTCTCCAACTTGCCCGCCACCTTCGGGATAGAAGGGGGTGGAATCCAGGACCAGTTCCACGTCATCCCCTTCCACGACCTCTTCCGCCAAGACCTCTCCTTTGAGCATGGCCTGGACCACGCTCTCGGATTGAAGCGCCTGATACCCGAGAAACTCCGTAGGAGGAAGGTGTTGCGCCAATTCGGCAATACACGACTTCTCCTGTTCCGCAACGAAGACGGCCGACTTACGCGCCCGATCACGTTGCGCCTCCAACGCGCGTTGAAACCCTTCAAGATCGGTGACCAAGCCGTGTTCACGGGCGGCCTCTTCGATCAAGTCCAAGGGAAAGCCGTACGTATCGTACAATTTGAAGACGCTCTCGCCGTCCAGCGACCCGGCCCGGGCTTCGCCGACCATGCGATTCAGGATGGGCAAGCCTTGATCCAATGTTCCGATAAAGCGTTCCTCTTCACCTTCGACGATTGTGCGACACGTCTCGCCAGCCCCGGCCAGTTCGGGGTACGCGCCTTGCATTTGAGTGGCCACCGTGCCGGTCAACTCGTGGAGAAACGGTTCGGTGACGCCCAACAGGCGGCCATGCCGTGAGGCCCGGCGCAAAATACGTCGCAACACGTATCCCCGGCCTTCGTTTGACGGAAGAATCCCGTCTATAATCATGAACGTGATGGCCCGCAAGTGATCCGCAATGACGCGCAGGGAACGATCGGAAGCTTCGACCTTGCCGTATGCGCAACCTGCCCGGACGGCAATCGCCGCAAGTAACGGCATGAACAGGTCGGTCGCGTAATTGCTGTCGACTCCCTGGACCACGGCCGCGAGCCGCTCAAGCCCCATACCGGTGTCGATACTGGGTTTCGGCAACGGATGCAGGTTGCCTTCAGCGTCGCGGTCGAACTGCATGAACACGAGGTTCCAGATTTCCAGATACCGGTCGCAATCGCATCCCACGGCACACGAAGCTCGCCCGCACCCGAGGGAAGCACCCTGGTCGATGTGAATTTCAGAGCAGGGCCCGCAGGGTCCGGTCTCCCCCATTTGCCAAAAGTTGTCCTTGTCTCCAAGCCGCATGATCCGCGCCGCGGGCACGCCCACGCTGTTCTCCCACAAAGCAAACGCTTCATCATCGTCCTGAAAGATCGTGACCCACAACTGGTCCGCGGGCAGGCCCAGCGTCTTCGTCAAATAATCCCAGCCATAATGGACCGCGTCCTTTTTGAAATAGTCGCCGAACGAAAAATTGCCGAGCATTTCAAAGAACGTATGATGACGACGGGTATACCCGACGTTTTCCAGGTCATTATGTTTGCCTCCGGCTCGCATGCACCGCTGAACGGACACGGCCCGGGAATAAGAACGCTGTTCTTCTCCCAGGAACACGCGCTTGAACTGGTTCATGCCCGCGTTGGTGAACAGGAGCGTGGGATCGGCCTGGGGCAGCAACGACGCGCTGGGAACCACGGCATGGTCGACGGCCCGGAAAAAATCCAGAAACGACCGTCGAAGCTCATTGGCATTCATGGGCATGGGAAAGGCAAGGTCCTTTGAGGGTTACAAGTCTTTCCCCTCCTTTGTAAGGAGGGGCGAAGGGGAGGTAGAACCGACGGCCAGAACGACGACAACGCGTACTCCATGAGCAGTCCACTCTACCCCACCTAACCTCCCCTTGTATCTGAAAAAGGGTGTATATTGCATGCTACTTTATTCATCTTTCGAGCCGAATAGCCCGACTCCCCTACGGGTTCCCAAGCCCGGTTGTAAGCCTGGTGCGTTCGGCTCGGCCTCTCGGCAGCCCGCA
>JAJDVY010000040.1 GCA_022825885.1 Nitrospirales bacterium
GGGGTGGCGCTGCCGGGGGATGCGACCCGGACCTTGCGGGTGGGCAGTCAGCTCACCCTGGCTTCCGGGCTGGACCTGTCCGTGCAGGGCATACGCCGGGACCGCCAGGGAGTGCCGCCCGAACATGGCCTGTTCTTGCAAATCGACCGTTCCTGGTAGTGACCCATCAGACCAATCCTTGCGCACAACCGGCGTTCGACCGGGAAAGCAAATGATGGTTGCAGCGAAATATTGACACGAGAAGACTTTTATGAAAGCTATGCCTTGCTATGGGTACGATCCCCGCTTGCTGTTACGTGTCAGGGTTGGTGCTGTTGTCATGCGTATTGCTGCAACCGGCCTACGCTCTCGATTGGAGCCGGACCGAATTGCACCTGCAATACGGTAACCTGGCCGTGCCGGCCTTTGCCGGCGGAGGGAATGCCTACCATCTGATCTATACGCTGCAACATGCCAGTGGGTGGAAATACGGGGACAACTATTTTTTCGTCGATACGCTTGATGCCCAGAATTCTGATTTTCAGGATTTCGACGTCTATGGCGAGTGGTACGCAAACCTGAGTCTTGGCAAGATCACAGGCCGGAAGGTTGGCGCCGGGCTTGTTTCAGACGTCGGCGTGATTCTCGGCTTCAACTGGGCTCGCAAGCCCGGTGTCAAAAAGTATCTTCCCGGCCTGCGGCTGTCCTTGGACCTTGGCGGATTTGCCTTCGCCAACCTGGATTTCACGGCGTATCTTGACGACAGCGAAGGTGCCTCCTCCGGTGGAGCGCCGGGCGAGGGCGACTCATTCATGCTTGACTTCAATTTTATGCGGCCCTTCAAGATTGGCGAGGAGACCTTCAGCATCGAAGGTCACGCAGAATATATTGGCGGACGGAAGAACGAGTTCGGCGGCACTGTCGAACCATGGATTTTGGCGCAACCCCAATTGCGATGGAATGCCCACGAACGGTTTTCCCTGGGCATCGAATATCAGTTTTGGATGAACAAGCTTGGTGACGGAGACACGGATGAAAGCGTGGTCCAAGCGTTGTGTGTCTGGAAGTTCTAGAGGGTGACGCCTGCTTAGTCCTTGGGTGAGCCCTCGAAACGCAGGGAAAGAGAATTGATGCAGAACCGTTGGCCCGTGGGTGCTGGGCCGTCGTCGAAAACGTGTCCCAGGTGGGCACCGCAACGACTGCACGTGACTTCCACGCGCGTCATTCCGTAGCTGTGGTCGGTTTTGGTCGTTAGGGTCTCTTGCGTTGCGGGTTGCGTGAAACTTGGCCACCCCGTGCCGGATTCAAACTTGTGGTCTGACCGGAACAGGGGATTCTCACAACAGATGCAGTGATACGTCCCGTCGGCTTTGTGCCGGTCGTAAGCGCCGCTGAACGCCGGTTCGGTTCCGGCCCGGCGGGTGACCTCATATTGTTCCGGGGTGAGTTGTTGTTTCCATTCATCCTCGGACTTGTGAATTTTATCGGTCATGCTTCCTCAGGATCACTCCCGGATCAAATCCGGGACAAGTTCTCATCCGGCAGGAGTGGCAGAGGTTGAGGACGTTGCGACTTTTTTCTGCACGGCGTCTAGGATTAGGCGATCATCCATGCCGGCGTGCCACACGGTGCGCAGGAATTCGGCCGGTTCCATGTTCACGCTTCGCAAGAACGGCCGGTCGGCGCCGCAGCCGAACATGATATCCGGTGCGAGTTCCCCGCGTAGTTTGGCGCGGGCCTTGGCGATAATGCGGGGCAGCCATCGGTACCCGCCCATCTTGGCATAGCCGGATGGAAGGGCCGCTGACGGGATCATCGTATCCGAGCGTTTCCCTTCTTGCACGGTCAGAAAATACGTGCGGCGCACGTCGGTCATGGCTGCCACGGCCTCGAAGTCGGGCTCGCCGTCTTCGACCCAATCTTCCACGAAATCGTACAGTTCCTGGGCGGAGGTGCCGATTGAATCGAGAAACGCGAGAGCCTCGCGGCCAACAACCTGTTCGGGACCGCGTCGGCCTTGTTCAAACCGTTGCACGGCTTGTTCATATATCTCGCGGAATTGAGAAATCCAGTCTTGAGAACTTGCCGTTGTCATTGTTAGAGGCCGGATGCGTTTGCCAGCCGGTGAAACGTCAGGTAGTCCATGGCTCCCTGGCGCATAGTGATCCCTTTGGCCAGGAGTTCGTTGCGAGCGCGAGGCGTGGCGTTGCCCGTCATCCACAACTCCGCCTTCTTGACCTGTTGGGCGGACATCCATGTTGCGACGGTTTCTGCGGCCTCGGCGAGTTCGGCTCTCCAGGAAAGGTACTCGACGGGAATCATGCAGAGCAACGTCCGGTCGCGTGTCAATCCCATCAACAGCCTGTCGTCAATTGCCACCAATTGATCGAGTGGTTTCACGTTTTGATGGTACGAGAGCAGCATTTCAGCTATTCGTTGGAAAAACAAGGCCTCCTCTTCGAACCGGGCCGACATGGCGACTGTAATAAACACTTCCCGATTCTTGACGATATTCATTTCAACCAACGCCTGGACCAAGGCCGTTTCATGGCGAGGAGAGTACCAGGGGTGTTTGAGAAAGGCTTCGATGAGCGAGTCGTCAAGCTTCATGATTTCCAGTTTGTCGCGGTTCAGGTGTCGAAGTTCCTCAGGCGTATGATCTCGCAAAAGTTCGCCGATGGTTGTGCTGAATGACGTTCCGGTGAGCACGGCTCCGGCCGGGCCTCCAATGGGTAGCGTTGCGAGTCGAATGGCTGCGTCCCCGGCGTATCCTGCCCAACTCAAGCTATTCAGTTTTTTTCGCAAGACCCGGTTGGAGGAATAGACGTCCACGCCAAAGTGGTCGGCCACCTGTCGTTTCACCGTTGAAAAACCCAGCAGCTCTGAGTTCTCGGAGTCTTCGAGGTTGCCCCGTTCACCGACCACCATTTCGCCGATTTGTGTCGCGATGTGCCACATGCCCTTGGGGATGGCCAACAGGGTTTCCTTGGGTTCGTTGACCAGGCCCAACATGAATTTAAAGGGGCTCAGGATGGCATGTTGTGCCCCAGCCGCCACACTTTGGACGTGAATCATTTTCTTGTCCATGGCCGCGATTGCCTGAATCTCCTGAATGCGGATCTTCAGCATCTCTCCCCCGTAGGCTTCGAACTGGCCATATGGCGAGGTGATTCTGTAACGGTGCGTCAGACGAAAGGGAAAGACCTCATCCAAAACGGTATGGTACTGACCTTTGCGAACGTCAGGCGGGAGGATGGCTCTGGCATCGAGGACGGACGGGGTTTCGTAATCAGCGGTTGCCGGAGAATGAATAGAGGATGAAACGGCCGTGGCAAACTGTCCGCACAACAGTGTAAAAAAAACGATGGTGGCAATGCTGACGAACCCTTGTCGCTTCACAGGCGTGTGCTTCGCGTGGGACGTGTTGTCCTCGTGTTTTCGCATGCACTTGCTCTCAGATTGGCCGATGCTTACCGGGCCGTTACGGGGACCTTAGCAATTAATACTAAATTTAGCAAATTTTGTTCCAATTTGGAATGCCTGATCCTGTAATGAGTATTCTTGTCTATGGTCACGTATTCGTTGACGAAATGAGGGAAAGACAACACCAAAGACACTGGATCCCCGATCGGGGTCGGGGATGACAGGAAAAGGCGGTCGTCCTTGCGTTTTTCTCTGTCATCCTTGCGCATGCGAGGATCCAGCGTCGTTTTCCTTTGCCGTTGTCCTGGCGCCTCCGGGCGGGGCTGTGCCCCGGTCCCGTCCCTTCCATTTTAAGGGCGAGGACTGTCTGAGCGCAGCGCTTGTCCTGCCTGTCCTGCTTGTCCTGAGCGAAGCCGAAGGAAGCGTAGCCGAAGGAAGCGTAGCGAAGGAACTCTCAATCAGCGACCGACTCCCTACAAAAAACAGATTCTTCACTGCGTTCAGAATGACAACCTTCGGTTTTTCT